>JALHRR010000310.1 GCA_022841345.1 Saprospiraceae bacterium | reverse complement strand
GATACAACAACAATATTGAGAAATTTATCAAACGTTGCATAACAGAGACCATCTGTGGTTGTACTTGGTACAATTTTAAATGCTTCAACAATGATCATTGGCAGCGCTGTATTTTCAGCCAGCAGGGTGAATTTCAAAATCATAAAGATAACCTACTAATGCCCTTATTTATATTGCTAGGTTGCACCATATATTTACTCAGATAATCAGTGGAATTCATTATTGTCATTATAGTCTCTTCACAGCCCGTCCACGGCAATGTGTCCATCAAATCTGATACGCTTTTCGGGAACTCGCTTGCTGATGACCAAAAGTCCATTTGGAATCTGTGGATATAAAAATTCGCTGGATTTACAATGAAATTAGAGAAATTGAATTTGTAATTGAATAAAATGCGATCAAATTTCTGCAGCTTTTTCATTACCTGATGTAGAGTCCATTCTGATAGAACTGCCCGCATTAAGGCTTCCCGAAGGGTTTTCGCCGGCTTTGTGTGATAGATATCATTATCATTATTAATCGTGAAATCTTCATTGATTGTATCAGCATCAATCATTTTCAAAGTTCCTTTCAATATTCCAGATATCACCATACCACATTGTCGAACATTTCTCAACTGTATTTGCTCCATGAAGGAATCAGCATGGTAACATAACACTGCAAATCGATTGATATCTAATGTGTAAATAATTGAAATTATATAAATAATAAAGACCGAAAGAAATGCATAAAGAATAGAATTTTCAGCCGCAGTTCCTTTCATATCATCTGCATTGAAATCACTGATGTGCCCAACAATGAATGAAATGAAATCCCTAATTAGGCAAATTGAACAATTTACTGAGATATCGAGTACAACAACTTTAGATTCTCGATTGATTTTATAGAGCCATAGAAAATATCCTGAATATTGACTAAGCGAACATCCAGTAAGGTTGGCAAACAGCACAGCATATGGACTACATTATCGGGATTAAAGCAATTAATCCACTCAGCTGGA
>JALHRR010000309.1:311-1002 GCA_022841345.1 Saprospiraceae bacterium | reverse complement strand
TCGCCAACCGCCGCGAGGTCGACTGGATCGCCGACGTCGCCGGGCCGCTGCCGGCGCTGGTCATCATGGACATGCTCGGCGTGCCTCGCGACACGGTCGGCAAGATGAAGGAGTGGTCGGACGAGATCGCGCTGTTCCTCGGCTCGGCGCGCGACGTTCCCGACAAGTACGAGAAGGCGCGTCACGGCGCGCACGAGATGGCCGAGTTCTTCCGCGCGATCATCGCCGACCGGCGCGTGGCGCCGCGCGAGGACATGATCAGCGCGATGATCGCCGCGCGCGACGACGATCGGACGATGAGCGAGGACGAGCTGGTCGCGACCTGCATGCTGCTGCTCTTCGCCGGCCACGAGACCACGACCAATCTGGTCGGCAACGCGGCGCTGCGGCTGGCGCTGCATCCCGGGGAGCAGTCCCGGCTGCGCGCGCAGCCGCAGCTGATGGAGCCGGCGATCGAGGAGGTGCTGCGCTACGACGGTCCGAGCGGCGGCCTCGCCCGTGTCGTCGGCGCGGCGCACGAGCTGCGCGGCCGCGCGTTGAAGGAGGGCGACCGCGTCTTCGCCATGCTCAACGCCGCCAACCGCGACGGCCGCGCCTTCGCCGAGCCGGATCGTTTCGACGTGGCGCGCACGCCCAACCGCCACGTCACCTTCGGCTTCGGCCTGCATTTCTGCCTCGGCGCGCCGCTGGC
>JALHRR010000309.1:0-301 GCA_022841345.1 Saprospiraceae bacterium | reverse complement strand
CGAGGGACAGATCTGCATCGCCGAGCTGCTCCGGCGCTACCGCAGCGTCGAGCTCGCGGCCGATCCGGCCGGCTTCGAGTGGCTGGACGCGCTGATCATGCGCGGCGTGAAGGCGCTGCCGCTGCGCCTGGAGCCGGCGTGATGGCGGTCGACGTCGTCCTCGGCCCCGCGATCCGAACGCCGCTGGGCGTGTTCGGCGGCGCGCTGCGCGACGTGCCGATGACCGATCTCGCGGCCCATGCCGCGAAGGCGTGCCTGGCGCGCGCCGCGGTGGCGGCCGACGCGATCGATCACATCGTCT
>JALHRR010000308.1 GCA_022841345.1 Saprospiraceae bacterium | reverse complement strand
AAAAAACAGAAATTGAAGAGAATATTAACAAAGCTAATTATACTCTTTCTTCCCTCAAAGGTGCTGCATCAGATCGAATCAAACTTTTTGGTGCAAGAATGCCTGAAATATTGGATTGTATAAAAAAAGAGCGTTTTATCCAATACCCTGTTGGCCCAATAGGCAGCAATGTTCAACTGAAGAATAAGAAATGGAGTTTAGCCATCGAATCTATTATTGGGAAATTCTTGGATAACTTTATTGTGCACTGTGAAGAGGATCGAAGAAGACTGCAAAAAATCCTTGATAAATTCAATTGCAAAAATGCCATATTTATCAGTGATCTCACCAAATCCACAGATACCTCACAGCATGAACCTGATGCTAGATTTGAAACTGCATTGAGAGTCCTAGATATTACACACGAAGCTGCTAAGGGTGTTTTGGTATCAATGGCTAATATTGAGCGAATAATTTTGATTGAGCGGAGAGCTGACGCAGCAAAAATTATTAATGAAAGACCGGTAAATGTTGATTGTGCTTACACGATTGAAGCTGATAAGATACAATCAAATACAGGTGGCAGAACACATTTTGCTCAATTGAAAGCGTTGAATTCTCAAAAATTGGCTGTATTTGAAGATACAAAAGCTCAAATTCAATCTATCACTGTATATATGGATAAGAGATCTCAAGATCTAAAAGCAATATCAGAACAAATATCAAATATCAGACAAGAAATGTTGGATTTAGAACGCCAAATGACAATGAATCGCAATGAAATTCAGAAATTCGACGGTAAAATTCCCTCAATCTTGGCAGAAATTAGAAAATTAAAAAATATTATGGATAATTCAATGACAATCAATACTGCAGAACTAGAGAAAGAACTCCAAGAAATGCAACAATCCCTATCTCTTTGTGGATCACAGTATAAAGTTATAAAAGAACAGAAAGACAGCAAAACTGATCAACTAGCTGAATGCGAAGCACTCTACAAGAAAGCAGCGATAGAGTTGGATGA
>JALHRR010000307.1 GCA_022841345.1 Saprospiraceae bacterium | reverse complement strand
GCATTTCCGGCCTCAGACGTAGCAAGCCACTGAATAATCAACTTCACCTTCCAATCTCCTTTGAATACTCCGCATCCCCAGAGACCACTTGAAATATACGTATTTCCACTAATTCTAATCTTTTGAACACCAGCATAGAATTTCTTGAGATCTCTCATAATTGCAGCACTCTTGTATTGAGCTGTCGTATCTTTTGAAAAATCAATGGCATCTACAGCAAATAATGAGCGATTCAGCGATCTAACAACGGAGTGTTGTATTTCATCCAAGAAATCCCTTTCTGCACCATTAAATTTGAATTCTTTACTGTAACCGGTTGAAGTAGAGAATTTCCTTGCACCTTTGATAACAACGGATTCTGAATCATCCATTACTTGAAAAATCAGGCATGCTGGCATATATTCAGGATAAATATGGAACGAAATTTCTTCTTGAACATATCCCATACCAAGAGTGCCACCACCGACGTGTTTGTTGGCAAAATCTGCAGTTGATAACACTTTATCAGGATTCAATGCTTCAAGCTGTTCCAAGAAATGCTTGTGTCCGATGAGATCAATCATTGGTTTATCAGATGTAGACCAATTTGGAGTATTAGCGGCATTTTGACGAGAAAATACAATTTCTCTACCGAATTCTATTTTAGCACTTGAGCACAATGAAATTTCACGCATTGACTTGTAATAAGTCAGATCACAGGCAAGAAATTCGGCTGCCACTGGATTGCTATTGGTCAAAATTTCCCATCTGGTTCTATTAATAAAGCCATCGACTTTTCTTTGACTCAATGAGCCCAAAAACATGTTTGCATGCAAGATCAGGACTTGTTCAGCGGTCAAAGTTATAGAACCGCTATAGCCACGAGAAAAGAAAGGCAAACCATTTGGAAAGTAGGCTGGATCCAGAATTTTCAGTGCATTCTCTTTGATAAACTCGAACAGAGCAGAGAAATCTTCGACTGTAAAAACAGTGCCATTATCTAATAGAGATTTCAAATTTTTTTG
>JALHRR010000306.1:440-1009 GCA_022841345.1 Saprospiraceae bacterium | reverse complement strand
CTTTAGCAGATGGAGGAATCTGTCAAAATGTTCATTGACATATGAAGGGAAATACTTTAAAAATTGGCAAAAAGTAATGTTTTCTCACAATCGTACAAAACATGCTGTTGGAGTATATTCGTTGAAGGTCATTCTGTGTAGTAAATTCCGTCAGTGGCAATCGATAGATCAACACAAAAAGACTGAGAAACGATGGAATTTATATCATGCTAGAGAAATCAAGAGGTTAAAAATGCGGGTCTTTTACATATGGAAGAAAAGAAGACAGTCATTAGCTGCAGCCATACAGCTTCAAAATGTTAGTCAAACTGAAGTGATCTTTTACAGCTGGAAGGAACTGACCGTTAATAATAGTAGAAAATTGAATAATGCAATAGTAATTTACAATCTTAAGCTACTGAAAAAAGCACTTAATAATTGTACATTCTACTTGCTAAATCTTAAAGCTATAAACATAAGATTGCATGATCTGACCAATAGAATATTTCAAATCTGGAAAGGAAACATTGTTGCACATCCTGAAAACTACGTTGAGCAAAGAAATCTGGCAGTTAATACATTTAAAAAAA
>JALHRR010000306.1:0-430 GCA_022841345.1 Saprospiraceae bacterium | reverse complement strand
ATGTTGCACATTGTAACCACCAAGGCTCGCAGAAGGTACCTATTCGTAAAATGGAACAATTCCTTCAATATGCTTTTGTCAGCGGAATCAGTAGCACAAAGTTATGTTGATATAATTGTAAAAACCAGCACTTTGTGTAAATGGCAGAAATTTTTACAAACTAAGAAATCCAATTCTAATAGGCTGTTAATGTATAGCTTTCAGAAATGGTGGAACATGTCTGTTCATGATAAGTCGGGTTGCCGTGATCGCAAGGTTTGTTGCTCAGCATTGACAAAATGGAAAAAATTAGGCTATGTTGATTTCAAATTAAGATTAAAGGACAAATATTATCAAAAGCTTCTGGATAGTATGAGACTGAACACTGCTTTCACTTTGATTGCACAACATAATCACGATGTTTCCGTCGTAAGACATTCCATTATCAAAT
>JALHRR010000305.1 GCA_022841345.1 Saprospiraceae bacterium | reverse complement strand
CTGACGGTCTACAACGAAAACCTGCTGATGCCTGAAATGCCGAAAGGTGTGGAAGAAGGTATCAAACGCGGCCTCTATCGCTTCCAAAAATCGAAGAGCAAAGGCAACGCAAAAGCCCACCTGATCGGTTCGGGCGTCATCATCAAACAGGTGTTGGAAGCAGCAGAAATCCTGGAAGCAGAAGGTGTCAGCACGGACATCTGGAGCGCTACTTCCTGGACGGAACTCTACCGCGACGCTGTTTCCTGCGACCGCTGGAACCTGCTGCACCCGGGCGAAGCGGAAAAAACACCGTATATCCAGGAAGTACTCAAAGGGGAAGATGGCGTGTTTGTCAGCGCCAACGACTGGGTGAAACTCACCGCAGGGCAACTTTCGCCCTGGATGCCCAAAGACTTCATAGCGCTCGGCACGGATGGTTTCGGCCTCTCCGAAAGCCGCGAATCCCTGCGCGATTACTTCGGTATTTCCGCCAAATACATCGCTTATGCCGCCGTCCGCCAACTGCACCGCCAGGGCAAAGTGTCGGACAAAGCGGTCAAGGATTTTATGAAAAAATACAAGGTGAAAAACGACCTGGCGGATCCTATGAGTGTTTAGTGTTTGGTGTTTAGTGTTTGGTGTTTGGGGTGCTTCGCCTTTGGCAACTGTGTGTAGCTTAGGCGAAGCGCCCTAAACACGAAACACCAAAAACCATCTATTTCTTCCGCCAGCCCCCAACAATCCCGCCGATGAGCACAAAAAATCCCCCGCCGGCGACCGAAAACCAACGGGGGATGTTATGTACATTCGATGGACAAAACAGGTGTTTTTACCTACCACAGCCTTGTCAACACCGATCACAGATACCCTATAACTTAAGTGGTAGCCGTGCCTTTGTTGAGCATGCCCTGCAGAAGGCCGCCGATACCGCCGCCGGCGCCGCCCAATATGCCGCCGCCGAGTAATGAACCCAATACGCCGGAATTTTCACCCAGCACAGCATTGAGGATAGTACCCAAACCGCCATCGCCGGT
>JALHRR010000304.1 GCA_022841345.1 Saprospiraceae bacterium | reverse complement strand
GTTGCAGTGCTAGCTGCAACTAAAGAGAGCGCAAGAACGATAATTTTCATGCTGCTGTCAGGGGCTCTCCTGTTACTGTATGGCCAAGTGAACCAATCAATCAGCAGAGTTGGGTTAAAGCAAATTCAGCAGTGGACATCCCTAGAACAGGCCTAGTGTAGAACTTGGCATCATTTGAGCTCTCAAAAATGGTGAAATATTGCAGATCAGCTACCATATCGATGCCAAGCCTGAGACAAAATGAAGAAAATAAATCTGCGCCACAATAAATGCAACATAATTAATATTTAAAATCACTACAAAATTGGAACACTATTAAGCACTGTGATTATTTAGAAAATTTCTGTTGACAGTGTTGCCCTTGTGCTTTGTTGATGTACTCCCTACGTAACAGATGTGTGGTTTCTCAGTTCATCCTTCTGTGGATATATCATCTGGTTTATCATATTAAAAAAGAATTTAAACAGAAATCAACATCTCAAAAGATCGAATTTCAGCTAAACGATGCCTTAAAAGCCCGCCATGAAGGTGCCAGATTGCAGGCTATCTTGTCAACACAAAACGGCAAGCAGTTGTCACTGAAAAGCGCCCTCTTTTCAATATATGGAAAGACTTACATTTTCATTGGACTATGGAAAATAATTTGGGCTGCTTGTATCTTTGTCAACGCTTACTTATTTCTAAGGTTGACTGTCGCTTGGTCTGGAGACCCAGCATCTAGCGGTATATTGTACGGGATGGGGGTATTTTTTAGCGGACTGTGTGAAGGAATGGCCGTTCAACAACTGATATTTCAATCAGCTAAAGTTGGACTGAGAGTAAAAAATCTATTCTGAATCAGCTAACGTTAGGTAAAAACTGCCCTGATGTCCCAAATTCTAAAGAAATCCCTAGTATTATTTGATTTGAAGGGAGGGATCGGTGATATAATTCATTTGGCTTCTTCAGATTGTCAAAAGATTGGAGATGCTTTAGCAAATTTACATTATATATGGTCAGCTTTTATGGAAGTTACGGTT
>JALHRR010000303.1 GCA_022841345.1 Saprospiraceae bacterium | reverse complement strand
GGTGGTTGGCAGCCAACTATGGAAATGGGAGATTTGGGAATATTGTTGGATTCTTGGATTGGGGCGGTGCTTCAGTACAAATTGCATATGAAAGTAATGAAAAAATTGATGGAAATATAAAGATAAAACTAAAAAATGGAAAAGGTGAACTGAAAGAATGGAATTTATTTGTAGCAAGTTATCTTGGTTATGGAACAACAGAACTTAGGAAGAGATACTTAAAGACATTGGCAGCGCCCTCTAAACAAAGCACTACAACGGATAATCAGATGAATAATGATGGCATCCAACCAGAGAGCCAAGATAGTCCAAAACAAGAAAATCACACAAAAGACGAACAAACCCCCTCCCCAGCACCGTCAGAATCTTCTCTGGGCAGTCAACAATTTAACAACACAAATTCAGAGAATACGAACAAAAATAACACAATATCTCAGAATGAAAATTCTACGGTTAAAATCCCCATCATACTCACAGATCCATGCCTCAACAAAGATTATACATTGGTGTTACATGAAGAGCTGCAAGTTATTGGAACAGGAGATTTCACTCAATGTACAGAAGCAACAAAACATTTGCTGCAACCTATTAAAAATTGTACAAATTGTTTTGCTGACGGAAAAGCAAACATTCATATTCCCTCGACAGAGTTCGTAGCTATATCTGAATTTTATTATACTATGCACGATTATTACAAATTACCAGATTATTACGATTTTCATTCAGTTACACAAATAAGCAAAGAATTCTGCTCATATTCATGGAATATAGTGTTGAATCAACATCAAAATCACACTCAAGGCTTAGATCTGCAATGTTTCAAATCTGCTTGGTTGGTCAATTTGCTGCACGTTGGATTTGGATTTCCATTAGATGACATAAATTTGAGATGTATTAAATCAGTAAATGATTTACCGCTTACATGGACAGTTGGAGCGTTGATAGACCAGATATCAGGTGTAGATGAAGATTATCTGTAAATACATTCGTACATACATAGACATTTGAAATAAACTTTAAAATA
>JALHRR010000302.1 GCA_022841345.1 Saprospiraceae bacterium | reverse complement strand
TGAAAGACTTTAGCCAATTCTTAAAAATCCGAAAATTAACAAAAGTTGCTGAGATACTTGAATTGGATATAAATCTTGACACAGCTGAAACTAGTGATCAGATCGTAGAAGTTCCATTCAAGGAATCTGACAGCTATTTGTTCGAATTTCCGCCCAAGATGTTTGGCAAAGAATACAATACAAGATCAAAAAGTAGCACTGTCACACCAACACGAACAGTTTTCTCAAATACAACAGACAATCCCATTAGTATCGATGTATCTGAAAGTGAAGATGATGTAGAACCAATGGAATTTACTAGACAAATACATGAGCAAGAGTTATTCTCTTATCCAAAAAATGGAAATGACGCTGTTCATATATACCGCTCAGATTTTGACAGACTGAACCATGGTGTCTTCTTCAATGACGCTTTAATTGATATTTATTTGAAGCACGTGTATTACACTGTCCTTTCAGATGAAATGAAAAAGAAAGTTCATATTTTCAATTGTTTCTTTTATCGAAAACTCTCATCAAAAGCAAAAGAAGGTTATTTACAGAGTATTAGACAATGGACAACAAAGATTGATATTTTTGATAAAGATTTTTTGATAGTTCCAGTCAACGAACATCTCCATTGGTACTTGGCTGTCATATGCTATCCTCAAAATATATTGAAATATCCATACAAAAGTGATTTAACAAGAATTGATGTAACTGATGAGAATAATACCGCTGAGGAGTCACCCTCAAATAATTCAACATATATTTTGGTTATGGATTCTCTTCGAATCAACCGAACAAATTCCATGAAGAGAATAACAAATTATTTAAAAGAAGAAGTTAAAGATAGGTGTAAAATTGAAAAGATTCCTGACAACATAACAATTAAACATGTAAAAGTGCCACTTCAAGATAATTCAACTGATTGCGGCTGTTTTTTGTTGCAAAATGTTGAAGAGTTTGTAAGGAATCCCGATTTTATTTTCAATGTAGCATTAACTACACCTATTAAAGAAGCTGGTTTATCTTCCTGGTTCCCAATTG
>JALHRR010000301.1 GCA_022841345.1 Saprospiraceae bacterium | reverse complement strand
GATGATGCGACCGTCGATGCGGTCTCAGTATTTGAACTGAATACGGTCGCGCTTTATAACAATCCCGATTATGTGCCCAATGTCACTTGGAAACCTTATGGCATGTTGTTTCCTGAAGAGCGGCGCGCGGTTGACTTGCTGGTGAGGTCTATTCCCTATGCGCAACTCGCGAATGCAATCTATGATTTTGATAACGTTGAGGTAGGTTCCTGGGAACTGATTAGATCCACTGGAACAAACTCAGGAATGGATGCAGGCGTTTATAGAAACCGTGAAACCGAAGAATTAGCCCTGGTATTCCGCGGTACTGAAACTTGCGATTTCCCTTGTTCATTTAAGGAACTGGAAGATACTGCACGGGATGCCATAGCGGATGCGGCCATCGGCACGGGTACGGTCAGCGACCAATTTAAAGATGCCTTTAGATTTGCTCAGGATGTACTCATCCAACATCCCGATGAAAAAATTACAGTGGCAGGGCATTCTTTAGGGGGTGGATTAGCACAAGCGATTGGCGCTGTTCTGGGATTGGAAACATTTGCATTTAATTCTTCGCCCGTTCCGGATCATTTTTTTGATACTTATACTGTTTCACTTACCAACGAGCAGCTGCGAGAATTAATTTATGTGATTTCCGATGTTCATGACCCGGTTTCTAATACCGATAAAACTGGAAAAATATATTTAGATTCTCATCATGTAACCCCACTGATTCAATTTAATTTTGATTCGCTGGAAATTTTACCTGGTCGTAATGTCGATTTGGAAGATTTGAGATTTGGCCGACATAGTATTGCCAGACTTACTGATAATGCAACTAATCTTATGACTATATATCAAGGCGGGTGGTAATCGGGTATTACGTTCACGCGTTGAAATTACATCGCTCAGTAACGGGTTGTTTTCTGTGGATATGATAACAACCTAATGATCTTACTAAAATTTCAATAGAAAAATTAATTATGAATTAGTTGTATAGTTGCAATTTATTTCTTGATTTCGTGTCTGATAGGGATATCGTGAATCAAC
>JALHRR010000300.1 GCA_022841345.1 Saprospiraceae bacterium | reverse complement strand
AAATTAAATCCACAATCTGATAAATCCACAGTCACAAGTAAAAATTTTGCGATGAAAGTGATCAATTTCCCAAAAAAGGCAAATTAAATCTCCGCTGTTATAACACTTTCAGCGGTCATTTTCCCCTTGCGGCCATCTTAGTGCAATGAAATTCCTATTCTTGAGCGCATTTATTGCAACTCAGCTCCTGCCTTCATCTCCAATCACTTCTGGAAGTGTGCGAGTTGGTGGCAGCAGTGGAAATGTGGTAAATGCTACACCTTGGAACGGTCGCCGAACTCGAAAAATTGTTGACCATGAATTACTCGAGGATGCCGTTGCTTTGAAGTCAGAATATTTTCAATGCTTGGCTAAAACTTCTGACTGCACTTATTTGGAAGATTACACGGATAAATTTAATGAATGGGTAGATTCGTTGCCTGCCATTCCAGTTGGCACTACGAAAAAAGATCAAACTGCCTGGTCTGAAGCAATTTCAAATTTTGGAGACAAGACTGATCCAGATGATGTTCAGATGCGTTGGATGAATGGAGATTTGAAAATATCTTCCGACAGTCTTGACCGTATTTTCAACACTCAGCTCAAAGATCTTATAGGCAGCTATTCAAGAGTCTTTAAAAGCAAAGAATATGAAAAAATTCCGAAATTCCCTTCTGATATTCTTTACTCTGAGAAATATTTGCCAATTAGATCAACTTTGATCAAAATGGTTAGTGACTGGGCTGGCCATTATATTCATCTAGCTGAATTGACCTTCAACACAGGACACATCAGAAAATTGGCTGACTTGGGTCTAGACGTCCCTTTAAAACAAGACTTAAAAAAGGATATTACTAAAATATCTGATTTTATATCTGAAAATTTCGAAGAAACCCTTCATTTTGATGGATTCGACTTCTTGACTCTTCCCCAATCCCGAAACTTGTTGGAATATACTCAGCAAATTCAAGAGGACATTGAAGGCTTAGTTGAGCACATCAATTCTGTCTTTGAATTAGGAAATATTACCTTTAAAGTTAATTTGGAAGAAGTT
>JALHRR010000299.1 GCA_022841345.1 Saprospiraceae bacterium | reverse complement strand
GCGTCATCACCAGCGAAACCGGCTTTGCACATACCAGAACCATTATCAATAACCAATGCTGCAACTTCTTCTGCCATATTAACTTGTTAAGTTGAAGACTGTTTTATTGCGAATGTTTATATAGGTGAGAGTTTAATTTAACCAAACTGGGTTGAATGAGGTTTCCATATAAGTAAAGCCCCTTCACAACAAACAGCCCTCCTTCCAACAAATTGCAGTTGAGCGACCCTTGAAATGGACGAAGAATTTGGAGAGTTTATCTCTCAAGATATTCCAGCAGAAAGTGCTGTGAATAAACTTGAATTAGAAAACATTAGTACAGACTTTTATAAAATAGAAAGAGAGCAAGAAACACCAAATTTATTGGATGACGTTTACTTGCATATACCAGACTTGACGTTACCGTCATATTTCCATGCTATAATGGAAGTTCCACAGTATAATTCCACACTTTCCTTGCAACAATTGCTTTCTCAAAGAGAATACGAGAAGGCAGCGTTGTTCTGTCAAAGAAAGATTATTGCGAGCGATCGTTCCAAGATTTCAGAGATAACCACACTTTGGACCTTGCGATGTTTATGTTTAATGAATTGTGAGAAATATAAAATTGTTTATGATGAAATGAGAAATTTGGGGGATTTAAACAGAACTGAATTGAAATTTGAGTCACATTCAAGAGCGTTCCCTAATTTGAAAGGACCAATGATACCGTTCTCTTTGCAGTTGATCTCTGCTATCATTCCAAAATATTTGGGACATTATATTGAAGCCATCAAAAATATAAATTCCTTGCTAAAAACTCATGAATTTCAGGAGCATTCGTTGATTTTGACTCTGTGTTTGAGTGAAGTCCTCGTGTTGAACGATGATTGTGAATTGGCCATAGCTTTCCTTCAAAATGCAGTCAATAATTCTTCTTTTAAATCAAATCCACTTTATTCTGAACTATTAAATAGAATAGGACGTATATATGCACAGTGCGGAAATGTTGCAGGCTCAAAGCGCCATTTTGATTTGTACGACAGCCACACTCTAATACATGAAGGGATGTT
>JALHRR010000298.1 GCA_022841345.1 Saprospiraceae bacterium | reverse complement strand
TATCATCTAAAACGCTCAAAAGAGCAAAAATCCAACGACTGGTGTGAAAGAAATCAGGGTATTTCAATATATTATCGGCCGAAGTTTCAAGAAGCTGCACTACAGCTGAATCCGTCAACTGGCAGACATTCTCCATACAAGGAACTGAAGGAACAGGGCCAAAAAGAAAAGTATACGGCTCTGTATTTTTGTTAAAGTTTAAACTTTTGTCTTGGCACTTTCTTTTTTCTGTTAAAAACCGTCTCAACTCTGTAAAATAGCTGGTAAATTCACATTGCCACTGTTCACGGTAGCAAAAATGTGCATGGCGAATTGGCCGTGGTTGTTGTTGCTTCATCTCTTGCTGAATAGGCTTGGGACTTGTCGGGAGATTAAAATTATAATATTTGACTAGCCTCAAGTATTCTTCGCCCGTAGTTGGTTCAGCATCAGGAGAAAATGTCTCATCGAATGGTGCCACAGGCAATACGGCTCCAGGACACTGCATGACTTGGGTTGACAGCAAGTTGTCGTTCTACAGTACAGCAAAATAAACAAACTTTAATCAAATTTATTTAATATGATTCAAATGATTTTTCGACTTAACAAGGAAAAATGTAAAGACATTTCCTCGGAGAATAAAGCGATTTAAGATTTTCTTTAAGGGCACATCAACTTCCTTGAGTCTGTGATATTGTCCAAGTTTATCCTGATAGTACACTTCTATTGCATTTATGTTAGAATATTGCTTTTCAAGGTCCCATTCAGGACTTTCCTCAAACACGGTATATATCAGTTCTAAAAGGCAATTTTCTTCATTGAATCTTTGAATGAAATCAGCTTGTCGATAATATGGATACACGAAAATAAATGGCCAGAACATGCCATCATTTTCTGCGGTCGGTTTTTCAAACAACGACGGATGGCATGGAAAGATTGTTTCAGGAGTGAATTCATCCATAATGGTAATTGATCGACTTTTGCAAATAGTGTGTATTGATGGTTGATGTGATTTTTTCTGCTTTTCAAGAACTTCTTCTATCCACTGCTTTTCTTTTAATAATTCTCCGTCATGCG
>JALHRR010000297.1 GCA_022841345.1 Saprospiraceae bacterium | reverse complement strand
CGCCAGCCAGTCTATTCGTTGTACTTTTAGCGAGTCCGTCCAGATTTGTCATACCATGAAAGAAACTTGATCCCAGATTGGCAACCCAGATTGCCAGCAAGCTATTGTTACTATTAGTTTTACGTTTCAGCGGATCAATTTTTTCAATTGCCGCATTACTCATGACTTGTTCAATTACATCAACGATTGCCAGCATGGCACAGAATAGAATCATGTAACCCAGCATCATCAAAGTTACATCTGCTGCCGGTAATGGTAATTTGAAATGAAGATCAACATCTTCTACAGTAATCATGGGAACACTTACAAATTGCGCCAGAATTACGCCACCTATGATGAGCATAAAATAAGGAATGGCAGGCTGTTTATCTTTAAATTTTGCAAAAAGAAACAGGAATGCTGCAACCCCGGCCGCAGAAATTGCCACCATTTGTATCCGTGCCTCATTCCAGAAATTCTCAGTAACCATTTCTACTGGAATTTCGTAAGTAAACTCAAAGAACTTCAGGAATATTTTTAATCCCACACCTGCCAGTAAGCCTTCCACCAAATATACTGGAACTGCTACAAGCAAATACCTCTGCCAATTAAATTTCCATATAATTGCCTGCATTATTGCCGTTAGGAAAATACAAAAAGCCATGTTCTCCCAACCAAAACTAGCCACTCCAAGCGCCAGAACGGGAGCCAAGCCAGCAGCAATTCCTGGTGATCCTATATAATTACCCGGCCTAAACCAGGCAAAGAGCCATCCTATAAAAGAGGCAAACACTACGGTTGCCAAACCTACTTTAATCGGGTAATCAGACATAATCGCTATTCCTATTGACAAGGGAATAGCCATTGCACCAGTTATCAAACCTGCGGCAGTATCACGAAAAAAATATTGCGCCTGAAAAGCGGCAGATCCATATCCACTTGAATTTAAATTCTCAAGTTGACGGTCTGTTGATAAGCCTTTATCTATATGCGTTGCCATAAATTTATACCTCTTCTCGAAATTCAGCTAATCTGTTAAAAATCATGATGGAAGAACAAAGACTGTTGTTTAATTGCCAG
>JALHRR010000296.1 GCA_022841345.1 Saprospiraceae bacterium | reverse complement strand
TATTGCTGTTTCGATAAGTTTGGAACGACACGAAGAATTGAAAGCGAGAATCATGGCTGAATTGAAGGGAAGAAAAAAACAATAAATAGTGTCTTACTAAATTGTTCAAATTGTAGTTGTCTTTGTTGAATTAATTTTATTTTAAGCGTAAAAAGTTCTAAAACAGTTAAGCTGTTGTTGTAACACTTCCTTCCATATTTGGAATATGATGTTATTTATGCCCCTTCGATCCTGAACCGTTGAAATGACTTCCATTGTATTATTAAAGTTTCTATTCTTTGGCTTTCTTTTGACTTTCCTTTCATGTGCACAAATTCTAAAGAAATTCCGCTCTTCAAATTTATCTAAAACAGCTAAACCTCCCAATGAATGGCAAATTGACTATGTGGCGGCGTTATTCTCAGTCATTGCTTTTGAAAAAGGGAGCAAAGCTGTAGAAGGATTGCGGCTGTTTTTTTCAGAAATTAAGGAAAGGGAACAAATGATAAATAACCCAATTTTGCAAAATTTGTTTGAAATATCCGTCTTATTTTCCAATGACTCTTGCTTGCAAATGATTTTGAAAGAATTTGGACACACGCCAAATTTATTTACAGCAAATAACTTGGAAATGGTTGGAAATGTTGACTTGAAACATTTGGCTTTTTGGATGAGAGCACTTAATGCGTTGGCAAGTGATAACGAACAGATCCATTATGACTTTGGACAGCTGTTGGTCAAGTATTTGGATGCGCTTCCTATTCATGTGGCAAAATATGCTTTTTTTGAATACTATGAAGAATTTAAGACCAACGATTTGGATAGTATTATCTATTGGAATTCTTCGCTGGCGTTTGAATTCTATTTGGAGAAATTGCCAGTAAAATATGATGTTATATTGCGTGTCATCGAAACTGTTATAGCTGGTGAAGCTAATTCTTTACTCAATTTAGTATTGGACCGATTTAAAGGGCTTTTACCTTTAATCAAAACGGAGTTGAATATGATGTTGTTAATTGACGAAGCGCCGCTTTTATGTCTTGCCGCCCTGGAAGATATCATTGAAAAAGAGACATTTTTGGAA
>JALHRR010000295.1 GCA_022841345.1 Saprospiraceae bacterium | reverse complement strand
AATAGCAAAAAGTTTGTTAACATAAGCAACTGAGTGATTTCCCTCAGAGAACGACACAATAATATTGTGTATTTCCACGGGTAAGAATTTTAGGGGCAGATCAAGTGCGCTGATTTTAGTTTTCTTAGCTGATCTCATTTTTGATTTAGAATTTGCAGCTGTTTAGTTGCACAGGCAATAAGGGGCGATACCTTGCATTTTAAGGGTCGAAACAGGAGAAAACTGCACGAACCAATCAAAATCCACAAGTTGGCCAACAATGCTAGCTTAAACAAAAAGTCACAATGTTCCATTATGGAGAATTCAAAAACGGTCGCCTTCTAAACATTGAGCAGGTTTGGATGAATTTGTTTTATTTCTTCAACAGAGCTCACCTAAGCCTAAATGGCCATGCAAAATATTCTTCATCATTTTCTTTTTGAATATATTTTCTCTCATTCATTAACTCAGATCTGTAGTGTTTTGCAGTCTCGAGGCTCATTGGCCATGAGTCAAATGACAGAATTTTCTCAACCATTTCATTCGGTAATCTGTTTAAAGCCAAGTGTTGTCGGAGTGCATTCAAAATCCAATCACGTTGCTGAGGCAAGACGTTTAGAGTTGAAGGGATTTTAATGGCGGGATTGATGAGGAAAATTGCAAGGATTTTTCTGTTGCCAGGCTTTGTTGGATCAGATAAAGAGAACGGAGATACTCGATGTTGGTAGAGATTTGGAAAAACGAGTATGCGACCAGCTGAAGTAATGACTGATCCAAGTGGTTGGACACTTGACTTTCAAGGCCATATGCTCGCCTCACACCGTAATTATCACCTTGCTCATATTCTGGCTCACTTACATGGACTCTGAATCCCAATTTTGATTCAGATATATTATCTGAGCGTAGTAGAGGAAAGCTGATGCTACAATGGATTCATCAGCCATCCCTTCAACATGCCACGTGCCACCTTCGTAATTAGGCTGATCAGGGGTCAATTGGATATTTGCTAATTTAACAATGACTTGAAGTGAGGAATTTGATAAATGACATTGAATTTTTTCAATTGGTTCAGTGAATTGAGCTGTTTTTGGTTCTT
>JALHRR010000294.1 GCA_022841345.1 Saprospiraceae bacterium | reverse complement strand
ATCTCGCTGAATTATGCTGAAAGATTCGATTCCGTTTCCCACTGATGCTGAAGTGAGAATATAATATTGCCAATCGCCCATTAAGCTAGTTGTGTAGTTGAATGGTCGAGGATCATTTCCAACTTTAGGGCCATTATTGGTAAAAGTCATTGTAAGACTGAGTGTTGGCGGGTTGAAAACGGAAATCGTTTCATTGAACCAAGATCTCTCTAAAGTAGCTGTAATTTGGACTCTATCAAATATATTTGAAATGAATTGTTGGAATTTAACTGAAGCCGATCTGATACTATATGTGCTGTATTTACCAAATTGAAGTACACCTGTAGTTCCAAGGAGCTCATATTCTCCAACACACGTAGTATCAGGAATTGGTGCTGACATATTTTCTTGACAAAAAGGGAAGAGCAATAGATCATCTACTGGTATATTTAGGTTAAAGCGTGGAGCAGTGGCTGATGGATCACTTGTCGACACAGATACCATAAAAGTGTCTACATATTTTACAGCTAACTGACCATCAACTCCACCTTGTTGATATTGATAATAACTAGCTTTTGGTGCTAGAATTGATCCATTGATGCTGAAAGATTGAGATATTTGTAAAATAGTTGCTGTTCTGAAATTAAACAGGATTTTTCTTGGATCTTTTGATTGGAAGCTGTTATAAACATGCATTTGAACATAAAGGAAATTAGTGACTGAACCTGTATCAATAACGTTAATTATCACAAAAACTTCATCTCTGATGACTGTTGTGATTTGGATTTGTAAAAATGGATCATTCATTGCCCAATCCGGTATATCAACTTTGAGCCAAGTTCGTGGTGGAAATGCTGGATTACTGGCTTCAATGAATATAAGATCTGGGACCAAATAGTACCAAAATCCATTTGCTGGTATATCTGAAATTAATTGGGAAGTTATTTCGAGTGCGTTTTCAATATTCCCAGAAGCAAACAATTGTGATGTTTCAATACAATCTGGAGCAAGATTTTCACCTCCAACAGAGCTATCAGTTTGTATATTTCCATTTACACTATTGGTTCCTGTAGATAACATATCCAAACTAGCTGACTT
>JALHRR010000293.1 GCA_022841345.1 Saprospiraceae bacterium | reverse complement strand
TGGCTACTTGACATCTCCTCCTATTCGTCCAATAACTCCTGCATTCCGCTCAAAGCTACCACCTGGTATGCAAAGTTTGTCAGACATGGAACTCCAAAGATATCCATTCCAATATCTTGCTGATCATGCTAATTATCCTGATGCATTTGTATTGCCTTGTCGTGGAGTTGATTATTCAGGTGGAAATGTCAATTCTGTGTCATCTGGTCAATCTCTCCACTTTGAATGGGAAGCAGAGGCTCAACATCAAGGTTTCTGTGAAATTAACTTCTATTCGCCGTCTGCTGGAATGCAACTTGTAAAAAGAATTGATAAATGTGCCTATCAACTGCATGAAGGAACGGACATCACTGTGCCGAACTTGCCCTTTGACTGCATGACACCAGGTAACTGTTATTTTCAATGGATGTGGAAAACTGGTTTGAATAATGAACTTTATTCAAACTGTGTTGATGTGGTATCTGCTCGTGGTGCACCACCCTTTGTAGATTTCCATACATCTACAACTGTAGCTGTCCACCCGCCACCTGCAACAACAACTGTACTCAACAATCCAACGTCTACTGCAGCACTAGGCGCCGAATGCATTGATGGTCAGTATAAATGTGATGATAAAAATCCAAAAAATTTCTATCAATGTGATCATGGCAAATGGGTAGGTCCAAGAATTCTGACAACTGCTGAAGGATTTGTATGTGAACAAGTCGGAAATTCCATTCAATTATCAAAGCAAAAATAAATTTAATTTATTATTATTCAAATTAAAATGTGTTTGTTTCACTTTCCTTGTGAGTCTTGATTGCTAAAATAATTGTAAAAATGACTGCACTACCAAACACAGCAATTGGAAGGGCAATCACGTATTCCTTCACAGCATCATTGCTGTCCCAAAATGCACCCATAATTGGCGGTGCTATAATTGCCCCAACCTTTCCAGTCAATGATGCAATAGCTGTCCCTAAACCTCTCACTTGTGGATCATACAGTTGTGGAGTGTAGATGTACAACACAGCCCAACAACCTACTATAAAGAAATACAAGCTGCAATTCACAAGTAAAACAGCCATTTGATTGCCAG
>JALHRR010000292.1 GCA_022841345.1 Saprospiraceae bacterium | reverse complement strand
GATCGTCTTCAAATTCATCCACAAGTTCAAACCGCCAGTCTCCTTTAGCATCAATCTGTTCCGGCCCTGCTAATAATAGCACGTTGTCAATATTCACCGCTCAACGATCAATTCTTTGTCATAAATACAGTGAAATGAAAGAAAATTTGGGTGATTTGGAGAACTTAAGCGATTTATTAGTTAAAGGTGAAAAATTAAATGATAAATTTGGACAATTTTTGAATTGTATAAAGGGGAACGAGAGGGATTGTGAAGGGAAATTTCTGAATGAATTTGAATTTGAAAAATAAAATAATTTTCATTTTTATTTTTATTTAGAGAGAAATTATAATTTGTCAAATACACTAGCATTCTTTCATCTTTCAGAGGTCTTAGCGTCCAATCGATCAGTCAACTTGCATAGAGGCGTTGTTGCCGACTTCAGATCCACCACCGCGTCTTTCAGTTGTTGTCTGACCCAATCTCGTAATATATTCAGATATCTCTTGTCCTTCAAGGATTTGGAATTCTTGATTTAAACCAACAATTCCAATAGAAGTGTTATCAATAGACAGTGTAGAATCTAATGGAAGGCTGTCTCTGAGAGCAGTTAAGGCCTGATGAACAAGATCATCCAATGAAAGTGAAGCAAAGGACTCACAGTGACTCTCCAAATACGTTTTTGCTGCCTGTGAGCGTGCCCCAATAGCCATTGCAACATATTCATAGTGGGCTCCTGACGGCGAGAACTCCAATAAATGCGGTCCAGTAGCATCAACGCCTGCAACCAGCAATCCAACTCCAAATGGTCTACCACCGTAAAATTGAGTGCTTTTCTGTGCTTTGTTTGATATTTTTGAAACGAGGCGTTCAACTGGCATTTCTCTGTCCATATTTATACGCATTGACAAACTCTGTGCTCTCATGTACTTGCTGAGGACACGGGCATCAGAGGTCAAGCCTGCAATAGCAATTCCAATATGTTTGTCAATTCCAATTATTTTCTTTTGATATGCTGAAAGGGCAGAAGCAGAGCGTTTTAGGGCAGCAAGGACGACATGAGTTCGGCTGGTCACGCCAACGACAGCAGAGCCTTGTTT
>JALHRR010000291.1 GCA_022841345.1 Saprospiraceae bacterium | reverse complement strand
AAATCGGTGACTGGGGCTAAGTCGTAACAAGGTAGCCGTACCGGAAGGTGCGGCTGGAATACCTCCTTTTAAGAGCGATGTGTTTGTACAAGGAGTAGAATAGAGGATGAGCAATCATCTTTGAGGTCTACCAATTAAAATTGATGAAGCAACCGCCCTTTCCTTCTGCTATTTTCTCTCTATAGTTCAATTAATTGATGTGTGTCTTGTCACCATTCAAATGGACTTTTGATCGTCGTACTTATTACTGGTCTGTCGGTTATCTCTCCTTCAGCAATGTGTGATCTGATTTACCAATTCAGTCCCATAGCTCAGTTGGTTAGAGCGCTACACTGATAATGTAGAGGTCAACAGTTCAAATCTGTTTGGGACTACTAATCTGAGGTTTTTACCTCATTTTTTTTGAAATATTGGCAGTTGAATATTTTATTTGGTTCAAACCTTTTGAAATACGTAATTGTCAGATTTTATGATAGAAGCATCATAAATTTTTTACTTGATTTCGTGGATGAGAGAGTGTACTGAAGTGATTCAGTGGCTTTAGCCACCACACTCACACCCACACTGTTTATGATAGAAGCATCATAAATTTTTTATTTGTTTTCGTGGATGAGAGAGGGTATTTAAGTGTATCAGTGGCTTTAGCCACCATACCCACACTCACACCCACACTGTTTATGATAGAAGCATCATAAATTTTTTATTTGTTTTCGTGGTTGAGAGAGGGTATTTAAGTGTATCAGTGGCTTTAGCCACCACACCCACACCCACACTCACACCCACACCCATTTGGGGGATTAGCTCAGCTGGCTAGAGCACCTGCCTTGCACGCAGGGGGTCAACGGTTCGAATCCGTTATCCTCCACTATCCCAATAAGTTGGGAGAAAAGATCTTTGACAGGCTGGAGAGGAAAGAAAGAAACGATAATAAGTTTTAGTAGGTAAGAGGAAGAGAGAAAGAGAGGTAAAGAGAATTAAGAGAAGGAAGTGAAATAAGAGCGCATGGTGGATGCCTAGGCTCTCGGAGGCGACGAAGGACGTGGTAAGCTGCGAAAAGCTAAGGGGAGCTGCAAACGAGCG
>JALHRR010000290.1 GCA_022841345.1 Saprospiraceae bacterium | reverse complement strand
CAATAAAATATTCAGCAATAGTTTCATAGCGTTTATCAATTTTCACCATACATACTGTATGTCCATATTTCTCACCACCAGCAACGGCTTCACACATAGCTGGCTTTCCATCAAAGAATCGACTGAATTGAGTGGAAAGGGATTTTCGAACACTTAACAGCTCATATTTTAATAATTCTGACAGATTTTCACCAATTTTCAATTTATCAAAGAGTTGAAATGTTAAAATTACATAATCTTCATCTTTCAAAGTGTATGTGCAGAGATTTACCAAAGCGTTCCAGGCATTTGTGGAGAGCGTAACGAGAGATGACCACAATCCACCCTTTGTACTATCAAATTTCTTTCTCATTTCTTTTGGGATTCCACGAAATTCAGCGGAAATGGATGGAATGCCAAGGAGATCCATATTGATGTTGCTGCCGAGGAAGGGGAGCTTTGAGAAGACCAGAGAAAAAGATGCAACAAAAGTTCGAAGGAAATCTGTTTCAAGAGGGAATTTCAATGAAAGGACGCCTTTCCCGTCAACTGTTGCATCAATCAAAATTGCATAAATATTTTGTTGATATGTAAAATATTTTGATTTGTGGATCAGCGGTGAAATCTTGAAAAGCAAGGCTAATAGCTGGGCTATAATCCCACCGCGTCTGTAACCAGAAAATATTACTCGGCATCGACCTTCACGGATATCTGTGATGCGATCAGTGTCTTTGAGAAATGCCCAAAGAGGCTTAACTAAGGCAGCTGCTGTAGCCAACTCTGATTTCAAAGCATTAATAGATTCGTTGACAGAAACTATAATGATATCTGATTGAGGACTAGTGATTTTTCGATTTTTTCTGTTTGAATTATCGTTTTTTGGAAGAAGAAAATCAACAGCCAGGCATTTTACAGATTTTGACTGATCATCTTCTATGATATATCGAAATGAGGAACTGTTGGCATAATTTGAAGAAATAAGACCACTTTCAGTCAGTTTATAGGCATTGATGACAGATTGTTGAACTGCTTCTTTCGTTAAAACTTTCAAATTCGCTGCAAGGGAAAGAGCTGGCGGTTCATCCAATAATCCAATTTTGTTGC
>JALHRR010000289.1 GCA_022841345.1 Saprospiraceae bacterium | reverse complement strand
ACGTTTGTCGGAGATGCCAGGATGGCTAAAAGAGCCGTTGTCATGAATCCTGGTCAAGCCTATATCATGAAGGCTAATGATGCCGAGAAATATTTTGAGGAATTGCCGTGTTTTCAGGAAATCTGTTTATGCTATACACAGACACTGATTGTTCAGCTCTCTCAAGGTATAATCTGCAATCGTCTGCATTCTATAGATCAGCAACTTTGCCGATATTTGCTGATTTATAACGACACGCTGCGATCCACAGTCTTTCATTTGACCCAGGCACGCATTTCAAATGTCCTGGGTGTACGCCGTGAAAGCATCTCCACTGCGGCCGCTCAACTTCAAGCCAAGGGGCTTATAAAATACACGCACGGTAAAATAGAATTACTTGATCGGAAGGGCTTGCTGGCTGCCACCTGCGAGTGCTACCAAGTCGTTAAGGAGCAAAACGAAAGAATCCTCGGCAAGTATTTCTCCCGCTATAACGCTTAGTGTCAAATACTGGTTTCCAGTTTACCGGATATAGTTGTCGCATTGAAGTCTCTTGTATGGAAACTTGAATTTATGCCACGTTACTGCTGCTCGTGTCCAATCGGATTCATATGTGATGCAAAGCAAATTATTACTGAGTCTTATTGCCAGGCAAGGGTAAGTTAGCATCAAGAGGGGTGGGCTCAGCCACCCAGAAGCCTTGTACATAATCAACACCGATATTTTCCAGAACTTGTAGTGTTTGATCATTTTCCACCCATATGGCGATGGTTTTAAGCCGCATGATATGGCCGATGTGATGAATCGATTCAACCATTGCCAGGTTGACTGAGTCGGTAAGCATATTTTTGATTAATTGTCCGTCTATTTTTAGATAATCAAGTGGGATATCCTTTAAATAACTGAACGATGATAGGTTGCTGCCAAAGTCATCGATGGAGATGCGACAGCCTAATTCCTTTAGGGTAGTGACGAAATGTATGACATACTTTAAATCGTTCAGCGCGTCTTGTTCGCTGATTTCGAAGCAGATGCAGGCGGGATCCAGTTGGCTGGCTTTAATACTATTTATCGTGAGATTAAGGAAATCTTCGCTTTCCAGTG
>JALHRR010000288.1 GCA_022841345.1 Saprospiraceae bacterium | reverse complement strand
GGTGAACCAGAGATATCCCTTGATGACGACATATCTCACTTAAAATGGGTGAGAAATGGTGATATAATTCGATTAATGCATTCAACAACAGATAGATTTCTGCACTCTCATTCACTTGAAGCACCATTGAGCCACAAAGATAACCACTTTGAAGTGAGTTGCTATGGATTGGACGCTGAAGGTGCCTCTGATTCAAACGATCATTGGAAGCTAGAAATTGTGGATGCAAATGGAGATCCAATTCACTTTGATGATATGGCAGATGGCTGGAATTGGACTGAGAGTTTAAAAGGTGAAGAAATCCCAACAGAAATCTCACACAGATATCACAATCGTCCAGTAATCCCAATGAAAACTCTTTTTAAGCTCACACATATCCATCAAGGCTGCTCACTTCAAACAGCCCGCAAAGCTCTACCTGAATGGGGGTTCAGACAGCATGAAATGACTTGTGGAAGAGAAACGCTTAAAACAAATTCTATTTTCATTATTGAGAGCAACGATCATCCAGAATTATCTGATGATTCCCCGACAGTTAAATATGAAGAAGCTTCTTTTTGGAAGAAATTCAAAGAGCTTAATTGGATGATGTGGCACAAAAATGCTCAATTGACTGATCATCACCCATTTTCAAGTAGACCGATGGAATGGTTGTTTTTGAGTCGTGGATTGGGCTACTGGAACGGTAATGATGCTGTTGGTGAAGGGGCGAACAAGAGTAAAATTGAGAGATTCCGAGATCAACAGATATATTTACTGGGAAATCCAACTGTTTGGTGGTTGAGCTCAATAGCAGTATTAGGATATGGGTTATTTATGTTGACATATATATTGTTTGCTCAAAGAGGCTATAATTTCTTGGCAAACACAAAATATGATTGGAATTCTATTGGCGGATTCTTACTCACCGGTTGGTTATGTCATTATTTCCCATTTTGGTTAATGGAACGCCAATTATTTTTACATCACTACTTACCTGCGTATTATTTTGCTATTTGTTGCTTGGCATTAATTTTTGATGCACTTCAAGGCGCTCTACAGAGAAGGTTTGAGGGAACGGCGGACTATGAGAGCAAAGAAGGGAACT
>JALHRR010000287.1 GCA_022841345.1 Saprospiraceae bacterium | reverse complement strand
TTTTCCATTGCTATACGTTCCCAATTTCTTCAATCGGATTCCGTCTTTTGATGATTAATTTTTTAAAATGAGAAGGTGGAAGCCCTGTCACTTTTTTGAATTGATTGGAAAGGTGTGCAACGCTGCTGTAATTCATCTTCCACGCAATTTCCGTAATGTTTAATTCGCCATAGACAATCAGTTCTTTGATGCGTTCAACTTTGTGGAGAATGACAAATTGTTCAATTGTGGTTCCTTGCACTTCGGAAAAAATATTAGCCAGATACGTATAGTTATGCCCTAATTTTTTATTTAAAAAATCAGAAAAATTGATTTTAATATCGGCGTCTGAATGATGAACCATCTCAATGATTGTTTTTTTTATTTTTTCAATCAGCACTGCTTTTTTATCGTCCATTAATTCTAGTCCTGAATGACTTAATGCGATTCTTAACTCCTCCCGTTGTTCATGATTGAGGTTTTCCATAATTTCAACTTCACCTAAATCAACAATGATAAAATGGAGCCCGAGTTTTTTTAACGCCTCTTTTGCTGCCATTTTACAGCGGGTACTCACCATGTATTTGATGTAGAGCTTCAATATGAAATTGTTTAGAAAAATGCAAGCAAAAGTACGAGTTCTTCAATCCGAAAAACTTACACAATTCTGTGAGATTGTTGCATAATTCACACCTTTGGGGGATTTGAGGATTTGAAGATTTGAGGATTTGAGGATTTGAAGATGCGAGAACAGAACGAACAACTTCGTTTCGACTCCGCTCAACGAACAAACAACGAACAACAAATCATCAATCCTCCTCATTTTTTGCTTTGTCTTTTTCCGCCTTCTTTTTTGCCGCTTCTGCTTTTTTCAAATCGTCCTCCTTTTTCTTCGCAGCCGCTTTTTCTTTTTTGTTGAAATAACCTTTCAAAAGGATGCTGCTTTTGGCCGCTTCCATGTTTTCATTCAGGCCTTTGGTGCTTTTTTTCAAATTCAGCATGGTCTGATCAAAATTCTCAGCAATAGTTTCATCCTGGATGAGCCTGCCAAGCGTTCCTTTTCCGCTGTTGATATTGATCATGATTTCTGCAAGCTGCTGCGAAATAATTTC
>JALHRR010000286.1 GCA_022841345.1 Saprospiraceae bacterium | reverse complement strand
GTCCAATCCAACTTGTAGCAATTCAATATCTATAGAGCCTTTCAAAGATGATACTCAATTGCCTGCAATAATACAATTAGTTTCAGCTGACCTTTCAGAGCCTTATTCGCTATGGACATATCGATATTTCACTTCAAATTGGCCAAAATTTACATTCCTTGCACTTAATGAGGAAAAAAATACAATTGGTGCCATTGTGTGCAGATTGGAGGAGCATAGGACTTCACGGCGACTTCGAGGATATATAGGGATGCTGGCAATTGACAGCAAAGTAAGACGGCGAGGGATTGCAAGCCAGTTGGTAGAGGTTGCTGTTGAAAGACTGGCAGGAAGCGGTGCAGATGAAATTGTATTAGAAACAGAGGTGGGGAATGTGGCTGCATTAAAACTCTATGAGAAATTAGGGTTCACAAGAGACAAGAGATTGATGAGATATTATTTGAATAATTCTGATGCATATCGATTAAAACTTTGGTTAAATTAAATATTTTTTTTATTTTTTAATGATTTTAAAATAATCTCATTTCATCTTCAAGCCATTCAGTTATCGCTGCTTTCATTTAACCCTTCTTCTTCCAAACCTGCAAAACTATTTGTTGGCAAATGTGAGAAATCTGTTGAGAAATCATAAGCGTCATCATTTTCATTTTCATTAACATTGACTGCATTCATAATGGATGCCAAATGATTAACTGAGCGTTTCTTTTGTTTCTTTTCTTCTTTTTTTGCTTTTTTCTTGGTTTGATTGATTTGTGGATTGGCGTTGAATTCTACGGAATCTGAAAATAAAACTGTTTTCTCTTTTTTGTTGCCTGATACTGATTGGGAATTTGAGTCAACGTCCATAGAGACAGAGAGTTGAACAATCGGTTGAACAAGTTGCTTTTCAGGCTCAACAGCCATGTTCTCAATTTCTTGAGCTTGGACAGATTCAATACTGGAAATATCAAATTCTTTTCCCCATTGAGTTGATATTGAGCTTTCAACTATTTCAGATGAGGATTTCATTGAAGGGTTCGGAGCAGTATAATATGGGATTTTACCTGAATTCCAATCTTGCAGTATGAGTCTAGCAGTTGCATGGAGATCTGGGAGTCC
>JALHRR010000285.1 GCA_022841345.1 Saprospiraceae bacterium | reverse complement strand
GTTAAAAGCAATTCCAAATTCTGACTTGTACTTAAATACAGCTTTCTCTTTCTTTTCAAAATAAACTGACAACATTCAACGTTACCACTTGCAATGGCTTGCTCAGCCAGCCTATACGTTGTTGCATTATTAACAATTGGAAGATTATCAAAAAATTTCTTCAATGTCTCCAAAGGTTTTTTAGCTGCAAAATCTGGCAACCTCAATGATTTCTTTAAAATATCTAATGATTTTGGACTTTTTAAAAATCTCCCAAAAACAGAGAAATATTGCCATTGATTATGGAACATTCCAGAAATAATATCAAATTCTATATCGAAATATTTTGTAGTATGAAGGTAAAGTTCCAAATCTTCCAACCAAGGCAAAGGTATTCTTTGTGTAAATTTGTTCAACGCTCTAATGTTGACAGAGGAAATGTTCCAGGCTTGTAAGCAGACTTTGGTTTCAGTAAATAAGAAATGCTCTATAAAATATATAGTAAATAGTTTTGATGTATATGCAGATGCAGGGAAGTGTTGAGAAAACGAAATAATATGTCCAAGGACCTCATTTGGTAGCTGTGCCATTGAATATCAACTAGGGTTAGCGAACTGTAAAATATAATTTGAAAATGAGAGATCTGATACATTAGATGCGTTATAGCATTAAAAAAAATGGTTGAAAGTTAATGAATTTATTTATTAAATATATTTCTAATCTGATGCAGAGTCAGACAGCATTGTATCCCATGTACATCGCCAAAAGATATTTCACGTCCTCATCTCCCACCCTCAACACGCTCATATCCCAATTGCGCAGAGAGACCAACTGTTCTCTTAGTCAATGTAAAAATGCATTAATGACTTCGAACAACGATTATTCTGCTGCAAAAGAGAAATTAATTGAATTAACAGCCCAACTAGGTGAAAAAAAGTTACAATCCAATTCTCAGAGATCAACTAAAGAAGGCGTTGTATGTTTATTGAAAGCTAAAGAAGGCGTTGTATTTTTTGATATAAAATGTGAAACTGATTTTGTATCAAATAACAGTCAATTCCATGAAATGACTGTAAAAATAGGTGAAAAATTATTGGGTCAAGAGAATCATCAGAGTCTACTG
>JALHRR010000284.1 GCA_022841345.1 Saprospiraceae bacterium | reverse complement strand
ATGTTCACCCTGAGGAGGCGGCGTTTCTCGGGATCCATGGTGGTCTCGTAGAGCTGCTTGGGGTTCATTTCGCCGAGGCCCTTGTAGCGCTGGATGGAGAGGCCCTTGCGGCCGTTGGCGCGGATCTGGGCGATGATCTCGAGGGCGGAGAAGAGGCGGGTGCGGGATTCGTTCTTGGCGCCGGCGTTTTCCGTGATGGTGAAGCGGGGTTCCTCCGTCGCGGCGAACCGGGCGGTGTCGAGGCCGGCCTTGGCGAGGGCCTTGAGGAGCTTGGACATCTCGGTGGATTCGAAGATCTCGTGGACGGTGACGCGGCGGGTGACGAGGGGCGGGGCGGAGTTGCCCGGGGAGGTGGTGTTGAGGTCGGCGTCGAGGCCGAGGCGGTCGAGGAAGGCGGCGCGGGCCTTGTCGTCGGCGAGGAACTCGTGCGACTCCCTGTTGCCCTCGCGGACGCGGGCGATGTAGCGGGGGAGCTCGTGGGTGGCGGGGAGCTGCTGGTCGAGGTATTCGGCGAGGCCGGCGCCGTGGCGGGTGATGCCGGCGCCGAGTTTCTCGAGGGCGGCGAGGAGTTCGACCAGCTGGTCGACGGTGGCGGGGGGGAAGACGTGGGCGTCGCCGCCGGCGCGGGCGAGGACGATGTCCTCGGCGCCGAGCTCGAGGAGGATGCGGTTGAGCTGGTCGTCGTTGTCGACGTACTGTTCGCGTTTCTTGCGCTTGATTTTGTAGAGGGGAGGCTGGGCGATGTAGACGTAGCCGTGCTCGATGATGCCCTTCATCTGGCGGTAGAGGAAGGTGAGCAGGAGGGTGCGGATGTGGGAGCCGTCGACGTCGGCGTCCGTCATGATGATGATCTTGTGGTAGCGGGTCTTCTCGATCCGGAAGGAGGAGTCGTCCTCGCCGGTGCCGATGCCGGTGCCGATGGCGGTGATGAGGGTGCGGATTTCCTCGTTGTTGAGGACCTTGTCGAGCTGGGCCTTCTCGGAGTTGATGAGCTTGCCGCGGAGGGGGAGGATGGCCTGGTAGCGGCGGTCGCGGCCCTGCTTGGCGGAGCCGCCGGCCGAGTCGCCCTCGACGATGTAGAGTTCGCAGACGGCCGGGTCCTTTT
>JALHRR010000283.1 GCA_022841345.1 Saprospiraceae bacterium | reverse complement strand
GCTCAAATCAGTATAATTGCAGGTATGTTTTGTATTGGCTGTTTGATTGGCGCAATCATCGGTGGCCCGCTTGCTGATGGAATTGGGCGGAGGAGGGCTGTGTTGTTGACGTCTTCTGCATTCTTTTTGGGTTCATTGTGCATGGCTTTAGGGAACAGTGTAGGATTTCTGTATTTTGGTAGAATTTTTGTTGGAATTGGAAGCGGGCTGAGTGTCGTAATAATCCCTTTGTATTTGGCGGAGATGGCGATACGGAGTTGGAGAGGGAGGGTGGCTGCTTTGGCTCAGTTTGGAGTTGTGATTGGGATATTATTGGCTCAAACCTTGTCGCTGTTTCTAACAAAATTATTTTTATGGAGAGTTTTATTTGGTTTAACTGCTGCTTTGGCTTTGTTGCAATGGATTTCCACGGTGATCTTCGTTGATGAAAGTCTCAAATACTCTGCAAAGATAAAAAGATTTGATGAATGCAAAGAAATATTTAGAAAATTGTACGGAAATGAAAATGAAGAAATATTTAGAAATTTTACAGAATTTCAAGACGAAAGTTCATTTTTTTCAATAATTCAATTGATTTCCCTGAAACTAGCTAGGAGATCGCTATTAACTGCAATGTCAATACATTTACTGCAGCAATTTTCAGGGATAAATGCAATATTTTATTTTTCTGCCAGTATATTTGCTGATTTAAAAGATATTAAACCAGAGCTTGTTACTGTATTGATTGGATTAGACAATTTGATTGCTACAGCTGCAGCCTTGCCTTTGATTGATCGTTGGGGCCGAAGGGGCCTAGCGTTGTTAGGCAGTGGAATAATGACTGCATCCGCAACACTGATTACCCTTGCTTATTATTTGGAATTCAGTGTTGGAAGGATCGCCGGTGTATTATTTTGGGTATTTGGATTTGCTGTTGGTCTTGGTCCGCTCCCATGGGTCCTGATCAATGATATATTTCCACCGAATTCTATTGGTAGTGGTAGCAGTTTGGCTGTTTCGGTTAATTTTATGGCAAACGCGTTGATTGCTTTTACTTTTGAACTGATTTTTGTCAATTATTTTGGTGCAAAGAATGTTTTTATTCCATTTGGAGCTGTCACGCTCTTAATAT
>JALHRR010000282.1 GCA_022841345.1 Saprospiraceae bacterium | reverse complement strand
CCACCGCCCCGGCCAAGCTCGACGTGCTGCAACGCATCGTGGCCCAGCACCGCGGCGACCGGGTGTTGGTCATCGGCCAGTTCGTCGACCAGCTGACCCGGGTGGCCGAACGCCTCGACGCCCCGCTCATCACCGGTCGCAGCTCGCAGAAGGTGCGCGACGAGCGCTTCGAGCAGTTCCGCAACGGCGAGCTGCCGGTGCTGGTGGTCTCCAAGATCGCCAACTTCTCCATCGACCTGCCCGAGGCCAACGTGGCGGTGCAAGTGTCGGGCCAGTTCGGCTCTCGCCAGGAGGAAGCCCAGCGCCTCGGCCGCATCATGCGCCCCAAGCTCGACGGCGGCCAGGCCAACTTCTACACCATCATCACCGCCGAGACCGTCGAGCAGGCCTTCGCCCTCAACCGCCAACGCTTCCTGGCCGAGCAGGGCTACAGCTACGACATCATCGACTACGACCCCTGAGCCCTACCCGCCGTCGCCGCTGGCGTCGCGGCCTGGCCGCCCGCTCAGCGGGAACTAGCGGGTGAAGGTGGCGCGGAAGGTTTCGGTGGTGCCGTTGGCTCGGGTGGCGATGGCGGTGACGGTGTGGGGGCCGGCGGCCAGCGTGGTGAGGTTGAAGGCGCTGGCCGAGGTCAGGGTGCCGCCGGCGAAGTCCCACGGGGCGGCGCCTTCGCTCTGACGCGGGGCGCCGCTGGCGGTGGGGTTGTTCAACCAGAACTGCACCCGGCTGAAGGACTGGGTGGTGTCGAGGAAGATGTAGGCCGTGCTGCGTCCGGTGGCCACGAAGCCCTGCAGGGCGACGGCGGCGGATCGGTTGGCCGAGGCTGACACCTGCAACGTGCCCGGGCTCGCCGGTGGGGCGGTCGTCGTGGTCGGCCTCGTCGTCGTGGTGGTCGGAGCCGTCGTCGTCGTTGTCGTCGTGGTGGTCGACGCCGTCGTGGTGGACGCGGTGCTCGGCGGCGGGGTGCCGACGGTGAAGGTGGCCTCGACGACGGTGGTGGAGCCGTTGGGGGCGGTGGCCAGGGCGCTGATGATGTGCGAGCCCGGGGCCAGACCGGCCAGGGATAACGCGTTGGCGGTGGCCACGCCGCCGCCGGCGAAGTCCCAGGGCG
>JALHRR010000281.1 GCA_022841345.1 Saprospiraceae bacterium | reverse complement strand
CGCTCTTCCGATCTATTCTATCTTTTGATTCATGTTTACGTTGGGTTCATGATTTTTTTGAAACATTTCTTCTCATTTACTCTTTTGTCACTTTTCTATTTGCAATAGAAAGTTTAACGGCCTTGATGTTAAATTTGAATTACTTCATATGGCCAGGAATAGTGACTATAAATAAATGCTGTACCGCCTTCTCTACTTGTTATCTTTGCCTTTATTCTGAATTTTGTTCCGACTGGATAGTTATTAGACATATCTTTTGAGCAGGCCACAAACATTTCTGAATCATAGGGTTCCTGATCTGGTAAAGGTCTAATATGTATTAGACCATGTCTGGTAGATGTATCTATTGGTTTAAAACTTTCCACTAAAATATAATCATATTCACTTGATTTCATTTAATATTCTTTATCAGGTATGCAAATTACTTTTCCCGTAAAAGCCTCGGTTTAGAAATTTAAACCACTTTTGCCCGAATATATTGAAAATTCTCGCCCACGTTCGTTATTCAGGACAAATTGTTCTTCAAACTTACAATTCTCTCAGATTTCCCCCCTTTTAACCCCTCTTATCCCCCGCCCTCCGATCAAAAGCTATTAAATTAAACATTTCACGCATTCTGGAGCGGATCCGGATGCCGTAGCGGGATTCTATTTCTCCGGAAGATAGATTTGTAGTGAGGTGAGTGATCATACGATGAGACAGGAACAAATCATATCGGGCGGCCAGAATTTCTGCCATGACTTCTGTCTTCATTCCGTAATGCTGGCCTTCAGATTCTGTGCCCAGGTCGTCAAAACAATAGTGGATCGGGATATCACTTTGAGCTCCGGGATGAAAAGACCTGGAGCTATAGCGTTTGATGACTTCATATCCCTTTTCTGAGAATTCGAAAGCGACATTGCTGCAAGGAACAACTTTGTACCTTGTCGCGGCCGGCATAAAGAAGCGGATCAAAGACAAGAAACTGGACTTGCCGCAACCGATCGGACCGCTCAAGAGAATTCCTTTTCGAAGATCAATGCCATAGGTGGAGCAGGTATCAGGATCTCTGACTGCATAGGCCAGGAGACTGAATAGCATCTCGTAGTCCTCCGGAAACAATTGAAAGCGAAAAC
>JALHRR010000280.1 GCA_022841345.1 Saprospiraceae bacterium | reverse complement strand
CCAACATCCAAAAAATCTATTTTGTGTTGATACAACTCTGGATAATGTTCTGACCAATCCATTAACTCAGGACATGCAGGACTAACGTTAACGCAAAATGGTATTACTATTTCAAATTATGATCAGAAAATGGGTTGCAATGGGCTCTTTGGCGGAAATTCTTCTTTTGGGGCAACTTCGTGTCTGCTGCTGGCGGATTCATGGGTGGGAGAAGTTGGGAAGCATATAATATTTTTATTAGTCTAAATAACTTAAATGGTTTGTTCTATTTCTACAATGTATTTTAGGTATTTCATTATGTGAGCGATATTTTCCCATCGAACTGGAAGGATTTCTGCCTGTTTCTCAAGCAGTAGTATCTGCTAGTCCCATCAGAGAGCTGAGAAGCTATCCAAATTTCACCTGAAGCTTGCAGTGAAGGGTTTTGTGCGTCTTTATACATTTCATATAACGCAAAAGTGCTTTGAAAGAAATTAAACATCAAGTTTGACCACCAATCTCAGGGGTCAGGACGCATTAGTCATTCAGTTTTCTGAATCATCGCTTAACATGGTAATTTTAGCATATTGAAGTCAAGTATGAGATTACAAAACATGCGATCTTTAGCTTAAGATTTCGATCAACCTCCCCTGTATATTTTCAAAACAAAGACCAATGGGCAAAGTCGCAGCAACAATCAAACAAAGTTTCACCGCATTGTCAGGAAACAAGGCAAACAATGTGACTTTTTCAACAGTGGTACCACCAAAACAAAATAATAGACCTGCTCTGCCGTTTATGGAGTTGATTTCTCTAGATTTTAGGTAACACATGGTTGCTAGCTTATTAGTGATGGCAAAGATGGTCCATGGGCAAGTTGGATAGAAAAGATAGTTCTTCATAGCAAAAATCCTTCTTCTGTTGGATTTTTGTTTTTAAATGGCAATTATCTTGAAGAAGCCCCTTTGGAAATCTACAATTTACCACTCCGCACTCTGGACTTGTCCTACAATCAGCTGACGTTCATTGAGCCAAATATAAAAAGCTTGAAAATTTTGAATGACTTAAATTTATCTTCAAATAACTTGACTACAATCCCATCAGAGATTGGAGATTGTAACCAACTAGTGACCCTGAACTGCTT
>JALHRR010000279.1 GCA_022841345.1 Saprospiraceae bacterium | reverse complement strand
AAGAACTAACCGTAGCGTTTAACACTCTAGCTAATGTACGACTACCAGAAGTACTTGGTAAGGTAGACGAACTTGCCAGTGCTTTAGAATCCTCTCAGAGTAGAGTAGATGAACTTACTCAGATGATTAATAACGATAGAGAATATATCGTTCAATTAGAAGATGAAGCTACTCTTAAGGATAAAGCTATGATTCTTAAAGATAAAGCTCTAGGTAGAGTAGCAAGAGCGGCTATTGCGAAAAAAAAGACCACAGTAGTACCTAAGAAAGTACTAAAGAGGGCTTAAACATCTACCAAAGAGGTTTACTTGAAAGTAGTACTTATATCTGATACCCATAATAAACATAAGCAGATAGTTCTTCCTGAGGGTGATATGATTATCCATGCAGGTGACTTTACTGGAATGGGTAGGTCTGGAGAAGTAGATAGCTTTATAAAGTGGTATTCTTCTTTATCTTACAAATACAAGGTAGTTATAGCTGGAAACCATGAAGTTGGATTATACCAAGATAACGCAGCTTACGAAGAATTTAAAAAACGATGTAACGATAATAATATAAATCTATTACATCACGAAGCTATAGAACTAAATGGCTTTAAGATATTTGGCTCACCATATACACCTAAATTTGGCAACTGGGCTTGGATGTACGAAAGAAGTAATAATCCATGGAATTTAATACCAGAAGATACCCAAATCCTCATAACTCACGGTCCTCCTTTTATGATTAACGACTTAACTTCAGGTAAGTATAATCCACCAGAACACGCTGGATGTGAACATCTATACAGAAAAATTCAAGAATTACGTAAATTAAAATTACACGTATTCGGTCATATCCATGAAGCTAGCGGAGTTACTAATAGATTTGGCGTAACCTATGTAAACGCTTCTATTTGCGACTTATCTTATGTACCATCTAATAAACCAACGGTAATAGATTTATGAAGTTTTGTGAAGGGTGTCATGGATGTTTTGAGCCTTGCGGTAGAGAAGAAAAATCTTTTCGTGGTATAATAGAAGATAAGGAAAAACCCATGACTAAATATGAAAAATTAAGACTATTATTAGGAGTTATTCAAATAATTACGGTTGTAATACTAGCCTTAAACTACAGAGGT
>JALHRR010000278.1 GCA_022841345.1 Saprospiraceae bacterium | reverse complement strand
GCAGATTACCTAATAAACTCTTCCACACTTTCAATTTCTTGAGAGCCAGCTCTTGTTTCAACATTTTGTATTTAGAATCTGGAATTACAGATTTCAGGTATTGTCTGTGGCTTTCTTCTCGTTCCTTCTCTAAACTAGCCAATGATTTGCAGCATTTAATTATTATACAAATAATCCATATTCCCCAAGCTTGGCAGCTGTATCGACTGAATCGCTCAACGTCACCATCTACGCTCAATATTCCTTTAAGAGCCAACCAATAGACATGTTCCATTGGATAATATAACAAAAGAGCGATATTTGCACACATGTCTAAAAAATTTTGACTGCTTTTTTGACGCATATCTTCTAGAACAGCTGGAATACCAAAGAACCTGTATAATACACGGGCCTCATACATTGACCAACAAACAGAGGAAATTGCCTTTTGAGTTTGAGGGAGAGTTGAGGCTTTTGTTCCATAATTCAGTAGTTTTAAAGCGTAATAAATTGTTCTGTAAATATAATCCGTGTTTGAAGAAGATGAAGTGAAATCAGCGACATTGAAGCCCGCCATGTCTGTGCTTAGAGCTTGGCAAGGGTGATGGTAAGTGCACAATCAAGCGAGTATTCTGAGTGTAGTTGATATAAATTTCAACGTCTAATATGATTGAAAAGTTAGAAAATACGGAAAATAATTTTATTTCATTCAATTATAATTATATGCAGAAAATTGTCAGCATGTGTCATAGTCATAGCTAGAAATGCCAAGCTTGTATTTAAAGGCGGAGAAATCCCATGGATCTTCCACATTATCGTTTCAATTTTTTCATCAGTAAAAAATACTGAGAAGAGATCTTTGAGTGTCTTCTCCTTCCCACCAGGCATGAAGGGATCAAATAGACATTGAAGGACCGGTGATCCAATGCTGTACAGTTTAAATGGAATATTTTTCATGATATTATTTTCAGAAATTAAAAGTTTTTTGTTTACACTCCAAAAATTTGTATATGAATTATTCCAAATACTCTGCCACAGTAGAAGTGTCTGATCTTTGGGCAGATTCATCACTTTTTTAGCTGTCCCGTTTCTCAAGTAATCAGATTCTTTAAGCATTGAAGTGTAGAAATCTTCCAGTGAATTAT
>JALHRR010000277.1 GCA_022841345.1 Saprospiraceae bacterium | reverse complement strand
CTCAAATCCGGGAAACACTCCTGGGCTTAGGAACGTCGTCTGTTTTACCAGAAACAGCAATTGACCTCCCCCAAACCTCGCCAAACTTCCGCGTCACCAACCCTGTCAAAAATGAACTGGAACTACGCTTTGAAAAACCGACCGGAGAGGCCACCATTTTAGAACTCTATTCAATGAACGGCACGCTGGCTGCCCGGCAACAATTACCGGAAGGCCTAAACACCTACAGCCTGCCCGCCAGCGATCTCGTTCCCGGCACGTACTTACTTCGGGTCCATCAGGATTCGGGCGTTGAAACCCGGCTCGTCATTAAGCAATAAAACGCAGTTAGAATAACGCCCAAAAAACTGAATCGCCCTTTTATTCAGGTTTCTCCGGCTTCGTTCCGGGGAAACCTGTTTTATTTTTCCCGGTTTCTTTTTCGCAAGTTGACATTCATACCTAAAAGCAAGTAGCTAAAATTAAACGAGTTGGAGCACTCCACCCTGTTTTTACAGATGGAGTGTCCAATCTGCTCATCAACAATTGGTTGAGCTGGATGATGCAACCTTATTTTTTTTACAAACTAAGGATGAGCGTTCCAGCCCATTTTCATAATTGATAATTAGAGAACAAGATCAAACACAACTGGATCTAACCCTCCCTTAACTTCCAATTGCTCTTCCTCAGAAACAGCTTCAAAAACCATGGTCAGATTGACCCAATTCAAATTTTCCATAATTTTAATATTTTGATGGTTATAAATACAGCCTGATTACAATGGCAACAATTCTACCATTGGCTATTTGTCAAAATTCACCTGAGAAGTTTTCCCGCACTACCTGATAGCATTTTCCTCTTCGAGTAGTCCTGATAACACTAAAGATTCATTGCCATCTTGATCACCGAAAGTAAATGCCTCTGAACGATGAAATGGGCTGGGTGATGCACCTTTAGGCTTTATTTAAAACTTAAGGATGAACACTCCAGCCCAACTTCAGGGACGGCAATTAGTCCGGAACAATATCAAACACAAGTGGATCTAACCCTCCCTTAACTTCCAATTGCTCTTCCTCAGAAACAGCTTCAAAAACCATGGTCAGATTGACCCAATTCAAATTTTCCATAATTTTAATATTTTGATGGTTATAAATAC
>JALHRR010000276.1 GCA_022841345.1 Saprospiraceae bacterium | reverse complement strand
TTTGGGAAATTAAACTTTAAAGCCTCATTCCATTTGTTGTTTTCAACTAAAAAGTTCTGAACAGCCTCTTCATCGTTTAGCTTGCTATCGACAATTTGAAAAGCTTTATCTAAATCCTGAAGCTTTACTCCACTGCATTGTAAATAAAGCATTCCTTCAACATCAATCGGTAAATTTAAACGATTTTTAAGCATTACAGGATATGCAAGAAAAACTTCAATCTCGTCAAAAAAGCTTAAAGTTTCAGTTTTCTCTCTTGCGCATTCTTCAAGTAGGGCCATAGCAAAAACCCCCTTCTTCAAAAATCCTGCTAATTCTACCATATTTGAAAGATCAATTGTAGCAAGCTTGCGCGCAATCCCTAAATGAATCACAGATAATGCCATACGATCTCCGCATGTTCCGGCTGCATCATGAATCACAGCATTGAAAGTTTTGCGAAATTCAGTATCTTTTTCAGCTAATTCAAGGTGATCTAAAATAATGTTAGAAAGCCATTTTTTTCTTTCCGGTGAAGCATTGTAATCTGCCATGAAACTTAATCTTGATAACAACTTTTGCAAATTACTTTTTTCTTGATCATTTGTGAATATATGCGTTAATTCTGCATATGGTCTATCTGTAACTTTGTACAGTGTCTCCAATAATTCATTAATAGACTTTTCCTCACCCGGATTGAATGGATTAGCATGAACCATAGAAAAGCCAATTCTCGGACCTGTATATCCTTCTCGCTCTATACTCGCGCGAAGGCGGCCTAAAACAACTTCGGATAATGATGAACATCCTGAAAGATTAATAATACAATCGTTTGAAAGTTGAAGAATTTCTTCAGGTAGCCCTGTTAAGTCTCGACAAAAATAAAGATTTAAATTTGTCAATGCTGTTAGATTCCCGATTTCGGCAGGTAATGCAGTCAGTTTATTCTGCATAAGATTTAAATCTGTCAATGCTGTTAGATTCCCGATTTCGGCAGGTAATGCAGTCAGTTTATTAAAACTAAGACATAAATATGTCAATGCACTAAGATTCCCGATTTCGGCAGGTAATGCAGTCAGCTCATTAACAGCAATATCTAAATTTGTCAATGCACTTAGATTCCCGATTTCAAGAGGTAATGAGATCGGAAGAGCACACG
>JALHRR010000275.1 GCA_022841345.1 Saprospiraceae bacterium | reverse complement strand
TTTGTGTTCCGCTTGATGATGAGTTAGTTGATGTGATTGTTGTTCCATTCAAAGTTGCAGTACCTGTGAATGCCTGTGCTACTGAGAGTGTTGAGTCAATATCAAGGTTAACAGTCAAGTCATTAGTTCCTGATGGAGTGAATGCATTGTTACCAGTGAAGGTAAATCCAAATGCTTGGTTAACTGCAATATCATCTGCATTAACTGTGATGGAGGAGTCAGCTGCTGAGATATTTAGTGTCACATCACCTGAAACTCCACCACCGGCTAGACCTGTTCCTGCAGTTACTGAGGTTATGTCGCCACCGCCTGATCCACCAACCAAGGTAGTTGTTGCTCCATTACCCATGTAAAGAGCATCTGTATCGCTGTCCCAACAAAGCTGTCCTTCAGCTGTTGCTCCTGCACATGATGTATTTTGAGGTGCTATGAATCCTTCTGATGTTGTATCCACATTTATACTTGAAAGGTTTAATATATCTCCATCTGCGAAGGTGAGTGTGGCTGAGAGGTCGGTTGCGGATACTGTGTTATCTAGTATCTCAGAAGTTCCAATTGAACCTGTAGGGAGTGAAACCTCAGCATCACCAGTTCCATCTGTTGTAACTGTAAGGGCTGTGACTGAGGCTGATCCAAGAGTTATGGATGTTGCAGTGGTTGCACCGACTGTGAGAGATCCAGCAGTTGATCTATCTATGGCATTCCCAAGTACACTACCTGTTGTTGTAAAGTTGTCTGCTCCTATATTAATCGCTCCAAAGTTTGAAGTGATTGAACCACTATCAAGAGCTCCTGTTCCAACTATGGCAGTTGTTACTGCATCTGTTGTATCAACCAAAGCAGTGTCTCGTCCATCAAGGAGAGTGAATTCAGCAGAGGTGATTGTAGTTCCTGCGACATTGAAGAGGTTTGTGAAGCCTCCACCTGCATTTACAAACTCTATGGCATTTGTGACTGCAGTATCAGTGTCACTGTTATCTATGACCAAGAGAGATTCAGTAACTCCGGTAGATGCGGCATTATCTAAGTAGAACAAGTTTTGTGTTCCGCTTGATGATGAGTTAGTTGATGTGATTGTTGTTCCATTCAAAGTTGCAGTACCTGTGAATGCCTGTGCTACTGAGAGTGTTGAGTCAATATCAAGGTTAACAGTCAAG
>JALHRR010000274.1 GCA_022841345.1 Saprospiraceae bacterium | reverse complement strand
TGCAGACTGTGTCGATGTCCCACGGCAGAATTGTTCTCAAATCAATCAACTCACATTTTATGCCTAATTCTTCTTCAGCTCTTTTAACTGCTTTTTCTAAGGCTAATAGTTGGCTGCCCCATCCAATTACAGTAACATCACTGCCTTCTTTAAGGATCTCTGCTTGGCCAAGTGGTATGCTATAATCATTGAGCGGTACACTTTCAACAGCTGATCTGTAGAGGATCTTTGGTTCCAAGAATATTACAGGGTTTGGATCCAGTATAGAAGCTCTTAATAATCCTTTCGCTTCAATTGGTCCACGTGGAACAACAACCTTCAATCCAGGTGTATGTGCAAAATAAGCTTCAGGGCTCTGTGAGTGATAGTGTCCACCGTGACCAACAGCTGCACATGGTGCCCGTATAGTTAAAGATCCAACATTGAATGTTCCACCAGAGCGATATCTGTATTTGGCAGCTTCATTTACAATTTGATCAAAAGCAGGGAATATATAATCTGCAAACTGAATTTCAGCTATGGCTGTTGAACCTGTTGCTGCTAAACCTATCCCAAACCCTACAATGCCCTGCTCGGACAGCGGTGTATTAAAGACCCGCTTAGAGCCAAACCTATCTCTCAGCCCCATAGAGCAGCGGAAGACACCACCGAAGCCAACGTCTTCTCCGAACAAAAATGAGTTTGGATCTGATTCAAGAGTAAGAGAGAGGGCGTTATTTATGGCTTGAAAAGTATTCATGGTCCCAAATTGACTGTTTGGCGGAACGAAGGGAAGAGATGCCACACCGTCAGCATTATTTCTTAAAAAAAGTGATGAAAAAGCCTTTTTTAAAGGTATATTTTGATTTTTTGCATTTTTACACAAATTTATAAACATTCCGCTCTCTAGCTGCTGCTATATTGCTTGACGGTTGATAGACCAGGGTGATGTCCACTGAAGAGCAGCAGCAGTCAACAGCCAGCCAAAAAGGGGCGACGACAGGTCGAACACGCCTCGCATCTCTATTTCCAGGCACCTTACCGCCAACAGTCAACCCATCAGCACTAATGGGTTTTGGGCTCCCTTCTCCTACAGCCGCCGCCTCAAAAACACTTGGAGGGGTTCAAAAGAAAAGATTTGCACCTGCAGCACCTGGGGAAAGAAACAAGCCAGAAGTCAAACC
>JALHRR010000273.1 GCA_022841345.1 Saprospiraceae bacterium | reverse complement strand
TGTTCAAGTATTAGCGAAAGGAAAATTGTCAAAATCTATTGCTGATGAGGCAATTAATTCTTGTTCTCATGTGCAGAACTTGAGGGAAGCTATTTACACATTCAAGATAAAATTGGAACATCCTTCCAGTGTAATAGAAGCCAAAGGACTGAGAGAACAAGGTTTGAATTATTTGCTGCGTTACTTTTATTTGATCGCCTTTACAAATTACTTGCTGGAAAGAGATTTGGAGAACGTAACCTTTAAGGACTGGCTGAAAGAAAGAAATGAGATCCAAAATTTAGCAGCTGATAGAAATAGAATCGATTTTACATAAGTTTGTATAAATTAGAAAATTTTATTTGAACACTGAAATAAATTGAATAAATGCAATTATCAAATGAAAAGATAAAATCTGAATCATCTCTCCCTTGATGTTTCCCATCGTTCGTTCCACATCAAACATTTGGAGAGACCATGGAACCAGTCACTTGTTTGATCTTTCCAACAAACAGTTGGAACAGGGAACTCTGACCTAGTAACTACAATCTTGTCTTTCTTGCCCAATTCCACTCGCTCTCGTCCATCAAATGATACCCAAGCATTAGTCTTGGAATTTGGATGGAGGGAAACTGTGAGCAGCATGGTATCTGGTAACAGAATAGGTCTAAAAGAAAGAGTATGAGGACAAATAGGTGTCAACAGTAGAGAAGGTATGTCTGGATGAACAATAGATCCGCCAGCTGATAAAGAATATGCTGTACTGCAGTAGGGGTAGCTATTAGTAAACCATCAGCTTGAACTATAGTCAAAAGATGTCCGTTCCCATACACTTCCACCAATAACATCACACTGTTTGGACCACGGTCAATGGCGACCTCATTCAGGACAGAGAGTGTCTTGCGTTGACCTTCTGCTCGAATGATAGTTGCTGTAAACCTTGTCCTCATATTTATCAAATATTTTCCTTCCAAAATATCGGTGAGAACAGATTCATACAGAGATTTTGTGAAAACAGAAAGAAATCCTAAAGTCCCAGCAAAAAATGGGACTATGGGCGGTACTTTTCTTTCTTGAAAGAGGAAAGCAGAATATAATACTGTACCGTCTCCTCCAACAGCTACAACCAAATCAATTTCATCTAAATCTTCAGAACTCTTTACAAAATAATAATCGTCTGTTGGAAA
>JALHRR010000272.1 GCA_022841345.1 Saprospiraceae bacterium | reverse complement strand
AGATCGATTTCAAGATTATTAAGTAATCTCCCACTAACTAACCATGCGGCTTTAATAGTATTCAGCATTTCTTCTTTTGTTTCTCCATATAAGGTACCAGTGAACTTTGTAAGAGTGTGATTTTCTCTAATCAAGCGAAGGAGAAGCGGTATTTCCTTCTTAACAATAGGAAATTTGAGTATTACTTCAATAATATTGCTTTTTAATAGCAAAAAATCAATTATAGCTTCACTGAGCAAGTTTATAACTGATAAATGACGTAAATTGGTAGCTTTAATTAATGCGTTTGCTATTGAGTCAGTTATAACCAAAGGAGAATCTTCAGCTAAATACAAAGCCAACGAATTCAATGTAACGAATGTTTGATTTGTAAAAATTGCAAAGATTTTTGGTAACAAATGGCATGATATGTTTAACACACTCAATTTTTGAAGTCTTTTCGGTATTTGGGTTCGAGAAAATACATCAAACAATCCTTCTGGATTCATCGATAGAGGCTTGGGAAATATCAAAGTCAACAAAAGACAATTTGACTTTTCAGAAAGTACAGTCCCAATTTCCTGCCACATCAAGGCTGGTAGGTCAACGACGACATCTAATGTAACAAGTGCAAGATCAGGCTTGGAAATGACTTTCAAGGCGTTGATTACGCCCTCCAATGTCAAAATAGGGATTGTCGCTCCAATAAGGCTTGTTGAATCTTGTATTGCCAAATAAACGTCATCAAGATTTGAAACACATGGCGCAGCTGGTCTCATAAGCACAAAAAAATAGAGCTTATGAGAGCGGATGATAGAGGCAAGGTGCGACACAGTGGATGGTGGCAGGTCGCTCGATAAAGTTAATGATACATAGTTGAGTGCTTTCATTGGATTCACTACCAAAGATTCTAGAAATACATCAAATTTCGAATTGAAACCCAGAAAGTGTAAAGTTTCAAGTCTCTGGTTGCTGACAATAGATTCCAATAAGATCTGACCTACTTCTTCAGATGCACGAAGTAAATTTAAGTTCAATTCATTGACTTCTCTTAAGTTTGAAAAGTAATTTTTGTATGGAAGTGTACTTTCTTTAGTAGCATCTTCAATTACGAAAGAGTTGATGCGAGTGTCTTGATGTTGAAGCAAGTCCTTGACGTTAGCAATGCTCTGTGCTTCCGATTCATCAA
>JALHRR010000271.1 GCA_022841345.1 Saprospiraceae bacterium | reverse complement strand
CGCTCTCCAGAACCATGTAAAAAGACCACGAGCGGAAACTTTTTGGCCGGGCCATAATCCGGTACCAACTGCCTGTACTTTAAGGTGTCGCCTTTGCCGTTGGTGTAATGCTCAAAACTAAACAGGGATTGTTGTGAAAACAGGCTGGCAGTGCTTGCGCAACAAATAAGCAGTACCAAAATGATGGGTAGTGTTGATTTTTGCATTTTTATGTTTTGTTGTTAATGGTGTCTGTCTTTATAGTCCGATAGCTGCGTGTTCTCCGTATTTTTTATTGCTCCAATACATTTACAAGCACATTGTAATATCGGGTTGCGATAAAGTCCGCGCCTGTTTCATTATAATGTACATTGTCGGCTAACAGGGCATCGGTGAACCCTGTAAACATATCTACCGCGAGGACTTGTGAAGTCGTTGTTGTTTGTTGACTTGCAATGGTAATGACCTCCTGGTTAACCGCATTGAAGTTAGCTGTAAATTCGGCGGTCATAAAACTTGATCTTCCCGGAGCTAATTGTTCAATAATAATGGTCACCCTGGGATTTTTTTCCTGAAGGATGTCAATGATTGCATTAATATTGGAAATGGTTTCATTAAAAGAAAACCCACCATTTAAAATGTCATTTCCCCCCGGCGAACTAAACAGCACAATATCCGGGGCGCCAGTCTCATCAAGCCAGGCATTGATGCCATCCAAAATTTCACCTGAAGTGAAACCGCCTCTGCCTTCGTGGTCAATGTCAAAGTTTTTGCCATTAAACGGTGGATAAGATGCATTGTCCGAACGAGTACCGATGTAATCAAAAGTCCAGCCATTTTCAATCAGGTCTTTCCAAAGCTCATACCGGAAACTTTCAAAATTAGGTCTGGAACCTTGCACCCTCGATGCGCCCAAAGGCATGATTTTATTAATAGACGTGCTTTGTGGCTTAGGTGTCGAATCATCCTCCTTGTCACAAGCGTTGAATAGGAACAGGGAGGTTCCGAGGACTAAAATCTTTAAGGTCATTTTTATCATGTTGCTGTATGTTTTTGTTTTAGTGTCTGTCCATTTAGGGGTATGAGTGGTAGTGGATTGTTATTTGATAAAATTGTATCGGATCAGGCTGCATTGCCTTTCGATGTCGGCTTTTTCAAAGGTAAAAAGCCGGACATGACTCAGCAGTTAATC
>JALHRR010000270.1 GCA_022841345.1 Saprospiraceae bacterium | reverse complement strand
GCTCTTCCGATCTGACGACAGCTGCTGAGGGATCTCAAGTAAATTATTTTCAGATGGCTCTGTTTTTGGTAGAGTTGAATATAAATGGTCAGAGGTGTTGAATGACAATGGGCTTTCAGCGCTGACTTCCATTGGCTCAGAAATAAAGTAAAATTTAATTTGAACGGATTTTTCAATTCCTTCTAAATTAAGCTCTTTGTTCATTTGACGCTCAATTTTAATTCTCTTAAGTTCACTTATTTTCCATTCATTTTTCTCAAACAATGAACTGAAAATTAATTAAATCTGGAATTAATTACATGGTGGCAGACTGTCTTTCTTCAGCTTTCTTGCTTTCATTTGGTGGCTCTGGGAAAGACTTTGTATTTAGGGCATTTCCATAAACTTTGAATGTCCCTTCTTCAGAGACTATGTCAAAGCGAACACCGCTGAGAGAAAGGAACTGAGACGGTGATTTTGGATTAGAGACAGCAATGAAATGAGAAATTTCAGCATTTTGCGTAAATTGTTCTTTAAAAATAACAAATACACCCTATTTAAAATTAATATTGTATAACCAATGTGTTTACAATTTCAGTTTCGAATAACTGCAACAACTCTGGATGCTTGGGAAGGGCGCTGAGACAATGATCTACGATATTTATGTCATCCATTTCAGGGGTTGGATTACACACTTATCTACATAAATATCTTTAATAAAATGCAATTTCATTGGTCTTGATAGCATGATGGAAGCAGAAATACAAGGTAATTGCATGTTGGAGCGTGGCCATGCTGTATGAACCAGGGTAGGGCCTCCTATATAAACCCCTTTCTCTCCTCAGGAGGCTGTTACAGAACAGCACGCCATGAAAGTAATTTCTCAAGCACTCGCTCTTACAGTTGCATTTACTTTCTCTGCAATTGCTACGGCAAAACCAGATATTCCAAGCGCTATTGTGCCGTCTGCTGACGTTGCAAACTTCGCAGAGTATTTTGCCACGAAGCCAGAAGAAGATGATTTCAACCGAATTAAAGATTCTATTAACCGTGAGTTCAAGGACCATTTCAACAAAAAGGCACCTGCAGAACCAATTTTACAAAGATTTAAAAAGGTTGCTGCCATTCTCCCAGAGAAACCAGTGGCCAACTGTGATACAACTACTCAAGACGCTGCTTGCCTACGCTATCTGTTGC
>JALHRR010000269.1 GCA_022841345.1 Saprospiraceae bacterium | reverse complement strand
CCACTGAATTGCTCAGCAGCTCCATCTAGCGCACCACCAAATCTCTCTCCTATGGTCAATAAACCTGAACACAGCGATGAAATCAAATCCTTTCCAGCACGTGCAGTAACAATGGTGTTGTGTGCTCCTGACACTGCAGGTCCATGATCAGCAGTCAGCATCAGAACCATTTCAATAAATTTACTTGCATACTCTGGCAATCGTCGTTTGAACCAAAGGAGACTCAAAACTCCACCGATCCCAATATTCTCTTCAAATACTTTGGATATTGGCATACCAGCATATAACAACTCTTCACCGCGATCATCGCAGATTGTTGAGACAAAATGTGCAGGTTTGCGAACCAATCCTAATTCTTGCGCCCATGAGTAATCAATTGGGACTTTAGGTATTTCAGGTTCATCTTCTGGTGTAATCTTGCCGTCAGTAACCAACTTCAAGTAGACATCTTCTAGCACTTGGGGTAAATCTTCGAAAGTATTCGGCACAATCGCACCAGCCGTCTTCAAAGCACTATTCTTTGCATCTGATGTCTCTGAATCAGAATTTGCCAAGGCACCTGCATGTCCAAATTGTACCTCAGTTTTCAACAGTTTAGCGCATGTACCGATACACCAAGCAATAATTGGCTTCTTCAATTTCCCTGATTTTATAGCCTCGCAGACTTTGTATTCTTCAACACCTCCAACTTCACCCAGTAATACTTGCATTTGACATCTTGGATCTTGTTCAAACCTCAGTAAATGATCAATAAATGTTGTTCCTGGATATCGATCTCCTCCAATCGCAATACCCTCTAAAACACCGTCAGTTGCCCTTGAGATAATATTATTCAATTCATTGGACATACCACCAGATTTTGCAACATATGTAACAGATCCAGGTCTGTAGAGCTTGGAGGTAATAATATTATCCATCATGCCACCAGTGTTACCAATCTTGAAAGAACCAGCACGCAATCCACCAACAGTTGCTGGACCAATGATTGTAACTTTGCACTCGTTAGCTTTCTTCAATATTTGCCGCGCCCTTCTTTCTGGGACTCCTTCAGCAATAATCGCTATGGTTTTGATTTGTGGGAATTTAAGAATATCCATGCAAGTCTCATGCACTGATCTGCAAGATGCAAAGTTAACGACAACATCAACATCAGGAAATTTGGCTACAGCTTCAGACA
>JALHRR010000268.1 GCA_022841345.1 Saprospiraceae bacterium | reverse complement strand
GAATGGAAATTAGTCACTAATTCAGAAGCAAACAAAATATCCTTAACACCGTCAGAACACGGGGCATCTGTACTTTTTACTGGATCAGTTGGACTAGTTGAATCAACTGAAACTGACACCAAAGGTTTTTGTTTAATGAGATACACTGTTCCTGTTAAATACTCTCTCTTTGTTGAATATTTGAACTTTGGGCGCTATGATTTTCTTGAAATTAAGGGAAGAACTGAGTCTGTTGATGCAGGCGATAAATATCTGATCACTCTACATACAATGAACGGCTTAGGATTAAATCCTGTTGCCTTTCAAAGCGTGTGGAATCCAAAATATCATATGAATTGCCATAAAATTCTTCTAAAATCCTTTCAACCAATCCATTCCAGCGTAGGGCATCGATGGAATGAGGATTTTACAAAGGTGACAAATATGACAATTACAAAGACAAGTTCATCTTCAGCAGATTTCTCGGTTGAAATTGAACACATTGGAATTGGCTGCTATGATATTAATGCAGATGATGATGAAACAGATACTGTGAGAAGGAGGAGGCGAAAATTTTAATAAAGAAACATTCAGAGACCACAACCCATGGACAGTGCAGCATTTCACCACCGCTCATTTCTTAATAACTATTCTCACTTTATGAATGGTTGCCAAAATTGGAAATGTCCATTAAATGAGCACAAAAAATTAAAATTAGCACATGATAACAGCCCTCAGTCATTGCGCTCAATTTGTTCGTTATTGTCTTTGGCTGCCTACAATCAGCCATGGTTGTTACCTTGCCGCTGTGACGTTGCACCTGCGATGTTTACGTGCAGAGAATTAATAGTTAATAATTGGAATACGGCAGAGTCAAATTCTTCTTTTATAACTGAAATTACACAAAATATTCTTGAAAAGTTGTTTATTGGCAAGTTCATTGTTGAAAAATGCTGTGTTGGCCACACAAAAATCAAATCCTGCCAAGAAATATCTGTAACCAGGATCATTGAAAATTTGAATAGTAAACTGCAACAACATTATTCCAAAGAATTCGATGACATATCTGATAATATTCTTCATTTATATAACAGCCCTCATTGGAATGTGTTACATGAACCAGCTGTCATTGAATTCTGCAAAAAGTTCATTGAAAATCATTTTATTGGCGGTAAATTGCTATCAAAAAAATTAATTGAAATATT
>JALHRR010000267.1 GCA_022841345.1 Saprospiraceae bacterium | reverse complement strand
GAACCTTGCCTCGAATACTTTGTATTTCACTTCCCACTTTTTCTGCTTCCGTTCTGCTCACAATCGTGACATTGGCCACCGATGAAATCGCAAATACTGCTTCCCCTCGAAAACCAAAAGTTTCAATGTGGAGTAAATCATTCACATCAGCCAATTTACTCGTTGCATAGCGTTCAAAAACAAGCTCAAGATCTTCAACTCCAATACCTTCTCCATTGTCGATCACTTTTATAGTATCTAGTCCTGAATTTTCTAATTCAATCTGTATCTGAGTGGCACCAGAATCAATGGCATTTTCTAGTAACTCTTTTACCACTGAATAGGGTCGATCAATAACCTCTCCTGCAGCAATCTGCCGGATAAGATGAGGTGGTAATTTTTTAATTGGCATAAAAAAACATGTCATGCTGCCTGCCCGCCTATGGTGGGAGCATTCTCGTTCTGCTTCTGTCATCCTGAGTATTCTGGTACTCCAGAAGATCGAAGGATCCCAATACTTCGAACTACTGGGATTCCTCGATTTCGTCTCGACTATAAGTCGGGACTACACTCGGAATGACAAGAACAAAGTAATGGAGCAATTTAATAATTTAGCAATGGATCTAACACCCAACTAATTCCTCCCATCACTGCCCTCTTTTAGACTTCCCTGCCACTCATACAATAAATCCAAAGCCGCTTTTGGTGAAAGTTGCACTAACTCCAGCTCTTTTAATCGATCAGAAACCGTATCAGTAGAATAGGAAACTTCTAGCTCTCCCACTTTAACTGGTGCAAACCGAGAAAAATCTTTTCGGAGTTTTCTGGCTCTCGTCGTCACAGTTGGAGGCAATCCAGCTTGCTCGGCAACTTCTATGCCAAAACTCTGTTGTGAACTGCCTTTTTCCAAGGTGTGAAGAAAAATTAACTTTCCTCTGTGCAGTTTCACTAAAAACACACAGTTCACGATTTCCGGAATTTCTCGGGATAACTCTGATAGCTCATGATAATGGGTGGCAAAAAATACAAATGGATGCTCTGGAATTTGAACTGAATACTCAGCAATAGCTTGCGCTAAGCTCATCCCATCACCCATTCCAGTTCCACGTCCAATTTCATCAAAAATAATCAGTGATTGGGACGTGACTTGTCGCAATATTTTTGCCGTTTCGGTCATTTCCACCATGAAAGTTGATAAGCCTTTGTGA
>JALHRR010000266.1 GCA_022841345.1 Saprospiraceae bacterium | reverse complement strand
AAGATGAATGGATATGTTTAAGTGAATTGGAAGTCAAAAGAGTATTACCTGAAATTGTGGCTGTAAGTGAGTCATACATTCAAATATGGGAGTTAAAGCAAGAAAAAGATGGAAGTTGCATGGAAATTTAAGGAATATTTTACATTTTATTTTTAATCAATATTGGAACAAGAGCACAAACAGCCATAAAACACATCCACAACACATTTTCAACATTCCATACACTGAAATCTAAATCATTATTATCTGAATATTTTCCATATTGAGCTAATAAATTCCCTGTTTTAACATGGATTACACTCAATGGGATTACGCCAAAAAATGTTGCAAAAAAGAATGTTTGCAAAGGGATAGCAAGATGAGGAGAAGATACATTGATAAACCAATTTGGAATGAGCGGTGTTATCCTCAAAAATAACAAATAATAAAAAAGATTTGATTTGTGAAGAGATATTTTGGTTCTGAGAAAAGATAACTTATCAGAATATTTGGATGCAAATGAATTTGGATTTGAAGAATACATAATTGACTTGAACAATATTTTTGATAACGTATAACAAAAGCTGGCACCAACAGCTGAGCAACTTGCGACAATCAATAGTCCTATTGGTAGACCATAGAGATAGCCACAAGCGGCACTCAACATTACAGTTCCAGGGACGGCAAATGTCTGAAGAAATATAAAAAGAGAGCAAATGGCAAATAGGGTTTGAATAGGAAATTCGGTTGAATGGGATGCTAGCTGAGAACTAAGTGAAGAGACTTGATTTATATTACGTGGAAATTTGTTTATCCAATAAATAGCTGAATTATAGATATTTTGCAATAAATTATTATTAGAATAATAAATGAGTAAAAGAAAAATTAGTAAAGAAAAAAGTGCGACATAAACAGTTTGATGACTCTGTTTAGACTGCGACGTCAACATGGGTACAGCTCCTGGCTGCAAACTCTTTCAGTTCAAGGGATGATTTGAGTTGTCCACAAGCAGCCATAATATCAGTTCCTTTACTATTTCTCACAGCTGTATTCAATCCATTATTATTATACTAATTCATAAATTTGTAGATTGTAGATCTGTCAGATGATTGAAAACTCGTTGACGGAATGGCGACAGTTTCTAATTAAAAACCCATTTAACTATTCCATTGATACTTTTGCGTTCTTTGTGAGCTGGAGGGGATTATTC
>JALHRR010000265.1 GCA_022841345.1 Saprospiraceae bacterium | reverse complement strand
TGAGCGGCAAAAAACCTTGAGCTTTGGTGGTTGATGTGCTAAAGCAGTCTATAAAATCATTTTTATGTATAAAATACTGTTCAACTTCCTGAAAAGGAGGACATAAAGGGTCAACCCTTCCAGGTTTCTCAGTTGGGTAATTTGCTGAACTCTCTTCTGTTATAGCGCCCAAAGACTCTAAATACAGCAAAGTATTAGCAGTATCGTATTCCCAATCAGAACTACTGCAATCCTTCCCTTCTCGCACTAGGTCCATTACAGAGAGTGCGGACACCCTGGTCGAAGAACAACAGATCATATCAGCCACTTGTCCAATACGTATTAAATGGTGTCATCCTAAATAAAACTCATTATTTCTACTAAAAATCCAAAAGCTAGACTTATAACACATTCAGGCTCTATTCTCTGGTGTATTTCCTTTAAAGGAAATCCACAATATTAATTTACCTAATCAAGGATGGCTAAAATATCCAAAAACATCCCGCTCACTTCCGACAGCGGGTATGGACTAGATCCTTCCTTCAATGTGGCTAGCCTAACAATATCTGATTTGAATACATTCCATAGAGGATAATTTGGATAATTTTTGATAACTAGATTTAAAATTCTACTTGCTTTTCTGAAAACAAGAAAAGTATTGGATGTACTACAGCTGATAAACTGGGACAGATTTTCACTTGGTAACACTTGTGTATTGTGTCCGATTGTCTTTTTAGAGGAAGGACTATCAAAATCCCACAGAATTGCAGATTTGACACATAAATGAAACAAATTTTTACATAACAAATCAAACGATTTGATTCGTGCAAAATCCTCTTCTAACAAGCTTGCCATGATATTATAAATAGCCGTTAAACACAATTCCAAATATCCTGCATCAGGAATTCCGAATCCAATATGATTACTCAGCAGCATCAGCCATGTTTGCTGTTGGGAACATGGTGGAGTGTGTTCCAACAATTGCAAAACATACAAATAGTGACTCAGTGGATAAGATAAAATTGCATAAGTCAGATCAATGACTTCAACAAAATAATCCATAATTTTTGGTAATTTCTTTACAAATTCTCTATTATAGGGTAGATATGATAGCTTGGCATATATTTCCAAGCAGCAGAAAACCAAACCTGGAATACTTTTTGAAATATTGTTGGAACTGTTCATCGTTATAAGCATCAATTTTTTTGTAGTTTCAATGTCACTTTGATAT
>JALHRR010000264.1 GCA_022841345.1 Saprospiraceae bacterium | reverse complement strand
TCCTTTTCGGTTTTGATTTCTTCCAATTCTGGAGGTCTTAACTCTTCTTTAACTGGAACAATTATTGAATGGTAGATTCTATTGTAGATCTGTCTGGTAGCTCTTGAAATGATCCAATAGTCCCATGGTTCATTATTTGGGGATAGCACAGCAGAGTCACCTACTTGATTAATAGTATAAAATCCTGGAATCAGTTTTCTGATCTGTTCATCCCCGAGCTTTTTAATCGGCTTTAAAATAAAGGCACCATTATTTGCACCAGGTCTGATTTCCTTAGTGATTTCACATAACCAAAGGTCTTTATGATGTACCATGTTTACATGTTCTCTGTGCACAATAGAAAATTTACCCAAAGTGCGACTAATGCATGCCCATTCACCTGTAGGTGTCTTGGACAGAAAAAATTTGGCTACTACTTTTGTTCCGACAAATGGTGATTGCACCTGGTTAATACTGGTGTAATTTCTAGACTCCATATAGACTCCAATAATATGACTTTAAATAGGAAGATTATATTCGTTCAATCCTATTGCTTGTAGTTTCACTTCTCTTGATGGTGCTGCGTTAATTTCCAGTCTCAAATAAACCAGGCTATTTGGATCTTGTTGAGAAGTCCTTGGAAGTTCTATAGAATAAAATGTCAATGATGGAATCCCAGTTATTGCTGTTATCAATAAGCTAGTAAGTACTCCGTCTGAATCGATGAAACTTGGCATTACTGTAGCATTAATATCTGCACCTATGATCATTTGCAGCAAACCATAAGGTCTTTCATATACTTTAAATGGAAAATGCAACACTACTCCACCAGTAACCAGTGCATTGTTCCTAAACTTTGAGTACATTTGTGGTGTCGGGCCACCAGTATCATAAGTATCAGTAACTGTAATAGGTGCTCCACTAATCGAAGTGGTTAAATAACCAGTCTGTTTAATTGGAATAATCCAATTGGCATTTTGACGGGTTGGTTCCACTTTTCCTATTTTTGCTGGAAATGGTTGGATAAAGTATGAAGCTGAAATAGGTCCACCACCGCCAGGATATCTAACATATCCTAGAATGACTCCCTCAACAACATCAGAGGTTAACAGACCACTTTGAATTGTCAAAATAGCTGCATCACCACCGGAAATATTAACATTCTCATGTTGATAGTAAACAGTATAATCTTGTGGTGAGGCTGAATTGGCAATGGTCAAAAATTTTGACTC
>JALHRR010000263.1 GCA_022841345.1 Saprospiraceae bacterium | reverse complement strand
ACTGAGAGTTCTTTGAAATATTTGTTTCTTTTTGAGAAATCAGTGAAATTTACTGTTTGGCTGCTTTTTGAATTGTCTATCAATTGGCTGAAGTCATGTATTATTAGAGTCATACTAGGCAAATAGTTAGACAAATCATCAGAACCAGAGAACATTAACGTTGTCATTGGTTTGGACTCCGCTTGCGGTTGAATTGACGGAGATGTTATTTTCTTTGAGTCGACAGATTGTTTACCAGAAACAATTGCTTTTTTTGAGGACATTTTTGAATTCTCAATTGATTTTACATTTGTAGATGGCTGATCACCTGATACAGACTTTAGATAGCTACTCATAATACTTGAGAATTTCTTTTTGAGCGGTCTTTCCCACATTTTAGCTGAGAATTCTTCTAAAGACATCAACCAAGAGCCCTCATTAATATCATATGAACGAACAGTCAGCTCGACATTTCCATAATCTGTATAAACCTTTAATAAATAGTATATTTTAACAGCAGTTTTTATCAAAGCATTCGTATAAAGCGAAAATTTAAGATATTTGTCAATGTATGTGCAAAAATATGACATTTGTTGACACCAATCAAGCTTATCTGTATTTGGATTCAAAATATATCGAACTGTTGCGTAATGTCGATCTTCAGACACACATTTAATAAGAACATTCCTCAAAATTGCAATTAAATCATTAAATGCTGTTTTCAAACCACTTGACAATTCTTTTCCTTTTTTGATTTGGATCGACATCAAATTCATTCCAAGATTTTCCAAGATTTTCATCAGATTGTTCCACTCGACCTGATCATGCAACGTGAAAATTTGTTGAGATGGAGCCATCAACACACCCACATAAGCACTCAAAAGTATATTAATGGCAGAGCTTAATCCATTTGCACTTTCTGTTTTATCTCGAAATTCCATCATTGTGGTGACGTATGTCGTCTGTGTGTTGAGAACAGACAGCTGTTTAGGGACAATGGGAGACAGCAAAGCAGGTGGAAAATCCAAAGGACAACAATCAGAGACATTAAAAAACACATTCATTTCCTTCTTTTTTATAGAAATAATATCTAAAAGAAAATCAGATATGAACTCAGGTGTGGAATCTGCATAATTTCCAGCCATTTCCCATTCAACCAAGATTACTGTTGGACTAAAATTCTCAATAGGATACCAAGGGATATGTAAATCATGTATTTCCAAAAGTAAACAC
>JALHRR010000262.1 GCA_022841345.1 Saprospiraceae bacterium | reverse complement strand
CGATGTTCCAATAGAATCCTACACTTTTACTTCAACAAGTACTCAATTGTTTGCTTTATTGGGACCACAGCTTACAACAACAGCTTATGGATCAGCCATATCAACAGCAACACTTTCTTTGCCGCAATCACATTATTCATATTCTACCACAACATCTTCTTCTCAGTTTCCAATTACTACTATGCAATCAGTTTATTATCCAAATCCAAATGTCGTCATCAGTTATGTCAATGTTGAAGTTTATGTCAAAGTCGTTGTGAAAATAACACTTAATATTGTGGAGTTGGAAGTTGTTTATGATCCATTAAATATTCCACCGCCAAGCTCTGAGCTCCAAAGATGTGATGAATATTATTATTTGTCATCTCCAGGCTCAATAACATTCAATCAAGACAATAATGCTACTACATATCTCCAGTACAATATGGCGGTAGATGACACATATATGCAGTATTTCCCTGATGAATCTGGGAATCCTGTTGGTAAAATTGCATTATTGGCACATGTATTATTGGGATCATTTCCAGATCCTTCTTCGCCATATTCTCCAGAATCTGTTTTATTCAACTTCAATTTTACTTGGGCAGGTCCAAAACTAGGCAATGATCCAGTTCCATTCTACTATGACACCGTTCGTAGTGACTGGAAATATTATGAGCTGATAGAAGAGGAGTCTTTTATTTATGATGGGGACTATTACTGGCCAATACGAACATCACATTCTGGAAGACGATTCATGCAGATTGGTATGGGTGCTGGCGGTGATCCAGATTCTTATGGATCTCAATTCAGTTTTGAGTATCAGTTCCCAACAAATTCTAACAATGATTGGATCCATCAAAGTACAATTAGTATGCCATATATTGAAACACCTTGTTTTGATCAAAGCTCAATTTATACAATGCAAGATTCATGGATAGGTGGAAACATGGCAACATTTCAGCCAAATTTCTTGAGAAGCCCTCTACAGAGTTTTACATTCTCAGCAGATGATCTATTTATTGAAGGTTTAACACCAAATCTATCGGATATGTCTGTCTTTCAAGATGAACTTGTCCATATTTATGGTACAATGGCAGCCAACGCTATTCAACCCACAAATGCCAGGCTGTCTTTGGATCTGTGGTTGAAAGGTGTCTATACTAACATCCCACGTGCTCCATCTGGCTATCAAGGTCCTATTAATAGCACTTTATGTGGCCCACTTCTGTAT
>JALHRR010000261.1 GCA_022841345.1 Saprospiraceae bacterium | reverse complement strand
GCATTAAAAATTTTATTTTTAAGCCAAATCTCAGCAGAATTGACGCTATCCTTGAAGCTTTGAGCCAAAGAGAAGCAAAGATCTACAACGTTGCACTTTTGAATGTGAAAGGTTTTACTGAAAAATCTGTTCAAAAAATCTATGAAATTATCAAAAAACATCCATTTGTTTCTTTTATTTTGCAGTCACCGCAGCCGCTGCACAAATACACTGGCCAAGCCAAATTAGGCGAGATCTACATGGCCATCGCAGAGTGCCCAACACTTCAGAACATTACGATCCCATACCTCTACACTGAAGATATTTCAATTTTATTGAATTCCATGACTAAAATGCAACAGTTTAATATAAAACATTTTGAAATTGATTGGTTTACAGACAACAGCACTCAAAGTTGGCAACTCAAAGACAGTGAGAATATTCTGACCAATATATGTTTGCCTTCAAATATCCGATCGTTATCAATCAAACGATTTCCATTTTCTTTAATGCCAACAGTTTTAGCATTTTTCAATGGGAAAATTAAGGATCTGACTTCTTTGTCTTTGGATTTACGGGGCAGCGCCAGAACTGTAGCTGATAGCTTGGAGTTGATGCAAGCTGCAAAACTGGCTGCGAACTTGAAAAGTCTGCGTTTAGAAATTATCCATTTATACTTGGATTATATAAATCTGGATTTTTTCAGACATTTCAGCGGTTTAACCAATCTATATTTGATTCTTGACAATGAGATGTTTTCTTTTGATGCACCACACACAAAGGACTCATCAAGTGGCGATCTGTCAAAAATATAGGATCTGCTAGAAAATATGCCTTTATTAACGAATTTGACAATTATGTTCTGCAGAGCATTTGATGTTCAGGCTGCAAATGAGTTTAAGCATGGCTGGAAAGAAAGTGGAAGACTTGCCCAAAATTTGATTATTGAGGAGTTTAATTTCGATGATGAATAGTTTTAAATAAAAAACTGATGTTGGATCTGTGGATTGGTTAAAACATATCAAATGTAATTGCCGAGCTATAAAAATAGAACTGAATGGAGGCCATTTTGTTGTGATGGAACTAACTGCAAGCGTTGACACGTTACCAAGAACATATCAAATGTAATTGCCGCCTCCTGTAAAACGTTGGTGAAAAGAACCATTCGATATTTTGATAAATCAAGTTACAAAAATACTGCAATATTTCAAGTTAAATATTATTATTTTAAAATGGGTTCA
>JALHRR010000260.1 GCA_022841345.1 Saprospiraceae bacterium | reverse complement strand
CGCCGGCGCGCCCGAGCTCGCCGAGCTCGTGCTCGCGATCCGGACGCGCCGGCTCGTGGCCGGCTGGGGATCGTTCCGCAACGTGCGCGACGACGAGGACGACGGCCCCGACCCCGAGCGCTACCTCACGGGCCCCGACGTGGCGCCCGAGCTCCGCGGGCTGCCTCGAGCGTGCCCCAACTGCGGCGCCGAGGCGCTGTGGGAACACCCGGTCGACGTGCCGAGGCGGGCGTGCCGTCCCGGCAGGGACAGTCGTTGGCTCGTCTGGCGGCCACCGCGGCCCGGACGGGCGTAGGTAGGAGGTCACGATGGAGACGTTGGCAGTGTTCATCGCCGGCGGGCTGCTCGGATTCGCCGGCGGATGGGCCGCCGTGCTCTGGTTGCGCGAGGATCCCGAGCTCGAGCGCCAGTGGGGCGATCTTGCCAAGCTGCGGGCCGACCTCGAGCGTCACCGGGCACAGAGGGACGATCACGATCGCCGCATCGCCGGTCTCGAGGTGTACGCGTATCGAGTCGAAGGGCGCGTCAAGGCCCTCGAGCTCGCTCACGCGGGCGTCGATCACTCGTCGGAGCGGGTGGATCGCATGGGGCGCCAGTCCTTCGCGCAGGCCGACAACTCGTGAACGCGCCGGTCCTGGCCTCGGCCTCGAGCATCCGGGTGTTCGTCTACCACCAGTGCCCGGCGGCGGCGACCGGATCGGCCCTGGGGCCCTTCGGGCTGACGAGCTACTGGTGGCTCGATGGCACGGGCGTCCGGATCGTCATGGCGACGGGCTACGACGAGCGCGAGCTCCGCCCTCGGATCGAACAGGCGATCTATGAGGCCTTGGGCGATCCCGCCGATGCGGTGCGCCGGCGTCAGGACGCGCTCGCCGAGCTCCCCGAGTTCTAGCGGTTGCGCGACCGGCTATCCTGAGCGTGCGACGCCGTTGGAACGACCGGCGTTCATCGCCTCGAGGCCCACCTCGGCGCTGAGCAGGGCCCCGCCTGGACCCCTCCGGCGGGGTCCTGTCGTGTCCGGCGCGCAGCTACACTCCGACCTCGGGAGCCCGGGCCGCGGGTGACGGGGGCGAGCCTCGCCGCGACGGCCCGGGCGCCCCTGACCACACCGCACCCGAGAGGGCCCGATGACGAGGATCCGCTCCGAGACGCCCGGCGGCGGCCGCCGGCCCACCGAGGAAACCCGGGCCCGGCTCCGGGAGGCCGGCCAGCGCGCCTGGGCCGC
>JALHRR010000259.1 GCA_022841345.1 Saprospiraceae bacterium | reverse complement strand
TAATATGGAAATAAAGTATATTAAAAGGTTCAGAAGTATTTTGGTCTCATAAAGGATTCCCTTCAGAAGTAGCAAATATATTCAAGACATCATGGAAAAGAATCTTCTATGGCACAAGGAGCAGTACATACCTGTTGCGGTGGGCTGGGTGATGACCCTGGTAAGCAAGCGAAAGAATTTTTATACAAATTATGGTATATTCGGCCAACGAGCAACAACAGCGACACAAAATTTTGTGTATATCTGTTGGAAGCACTAAATTTGATTCATTCATTACATACATTTCAAGTGCATTTTTTATAGCAAGCATTGTCAAACTTGGCTATTCAAAGCTAATTGTGCAGCATGGGACGAGTCTGTTCTCTGGGAAGGGAAATTCAGATATTGAAATAGAATCTTTTCAGTATAGTGGAAATTTGTGTGAATATTTCAAAATGGCAGATGTTATAATCTGTCATGCCGGTGCAGGGACTTGCCTAGAGTTAATTGATTTAAACAAAAAGTTCATTGTTGTTGATAACGTTGGTTTAGCTGACCAACATCAAAGAGAATTAGCCATAAAATTAAGCGAACTCAGTTATTGTTTAATATCAGCAGAAAATGATCTCGTTGATAATTTGAGGAGGATAGCTGACTTTGTTCCTTCCAACCAACCTTTGATTTCTTGGGAAAACGCTGTAAATATAATCGAATATGAAATGGGATATAAATAAATTTTCAATAATTTTTATTTAAAAGCAATAGATTCAAACAAATCTGACCTGAGGATAGACTCTTTGGATTTTTTCAAACAACTCTGGCTTGGTTCTGGCCAAGGCTGCTGGATCTTCAGCCAAGCAAACGAATGTTGTTGCAACACCCGAAGAAATAACTTCTGTGGCGACAATCATAAACACCCAGCCAATAATGCAGGAACCAGTAGTTATGATGGCGATGTGTTGGACAGCCAATCCACCATTGGAAGTTACGACATATCCAATAACACCACAAACTGCACCACACAAGAAAATTCCAAAACCCAACACAGTACCAATAAAATCATCATTTACAATGGCATCGATACCACAGGCTTTAACCAAGCTCCAAGTATCTTTGGCGGAGTTACAGAAGGACTTGCCATAGATTGCAACTTGAATATAAGCATAGTAATTAAAGTATTCTACCAACGACTCGATTAAATTCAAAATGCAATCCAAACAAGCTCCAACTATACTGTGATCTTTGGC
>JALHRR010000258.1 GCA_022841345.1 Saprospiraceae bacterium | reverse complement strand
CACCGCGACCGGGGCCTTCGCCAACGCCAACGGTAGCTCCGCTACCGCGACGGGCCAAGGCAGTCGCGCCAACGGCGCCAACGCCACCGCAACGGGCCAAAACGCCAACGCCACCGGCGAGTCCGCCACGGCGACGGGCCAGGGCAGCTTGGCTAATGGCGCTCAAGCCACTGCGACGGGAAAGAGCAGCCGCGCCAATGGCTCCAGAGCCACCGCCACCGGCGCGAACTCAAACGCCAACGGCGACTCGGCCACGGCGACCGGCGTGAACAGTCTCGCGAACGGCTTCCTCACGACTGCAACGGGCGTCGAGAGCATCGCCAACGGCGATGCCGCCACCGCGACCGGGGCCTTCGCCAACGCCACCGGTGGCTCCGCTACCGCGACGGGGCAGGCCAGTCGCGCCAACGGCACGCTCGCCACCGCGACGGGGCAGAGCAGCTCCGCGAACGGCCAGTTCGCCACCGCGACGGGGCAGAACGCCGTCGCCAATGGGGCCCGCGCCTCCGCGACGGGACAGGGAAGCCTCGCCAACGGCCAGTTCGCCACGGCCACGGGGCAAGACGCCAACGCATTTGGCGCCAGCGCCACCGCGACGGGACAGGGAAGCCTCGCCAACGGCCAGTTCGCCACCGCGACGGGGCAGTTGAGCAACGCCAACGGCTCCGCTGCGACGGCGACGGGTCAGTTCAGCAGGGCCAACGGCGATAGGGCCACAGCAACAGGCGAGACCAGTTTCGCCAACGGCGTGAACGCTACGGCGACCGGTCAGAATTCCGTCGCCGACGGGGCCAATGCGACCGCGACGGGTCAGTTCAGCACCGCCGCTGGGGCGAGCGCTACCGCGACGGGGCAGAACAGTCTCGCCGACGGCGCCAACGCGACGGCGACGGGCCAGAACGCCAACGCATTTGGCGCCAGCGCCACCGCGACGGGCCAAGCCAGCCGCGCCACTGGCGAGTTCGCCACCGCAACGGGAAAGAACAGTTTCGCCAACGGGTTCGAAGCCACCGCGACCGGCGCCAATTCAAACGCCAGCGGCGACGCCGCCACGGCGACCGGCGTCAGCAGTCGCGCCAACGGCGCGCTCGCCACCGCGACGGGCGTCGCGAGTTTCGCCAACGGCGACTCCGCGACGGCGACGGGCGCCTTCGCGAGCGCCGACGGCGGCTCGGCGACCGCGACGGGACGCGGCGCTTTCGCAAATGGTGGCAGCGCCACCGCCACCGGCG
>JALHRR010000257.1 GCA_022841345.1 Saprospiraceae bacterium | reverse complement strand
GATTGTACTGAGGTCTTTTTATGATTTTCGGCATATACCCAAATGGTATAAATACCAATGGCGGTACCAATAGGGAATGAAAAAAGTTTAAAACATCCCAGTACCAATAAAAGAGTAAGGGCCCAGGGTTTATTGTTCAGCAACCCGATGCCTCCAATTATTGAGGGAATTGAAAACAGCACGATGATACCGATGGCAATGAATCTGATAAAGGGAACTATCCAAACAAAAACCCACTGGGCCTCCGGTCCTGCTTCTTCCATTATGAACGGAATAATAAGTGTGATTATGGAAGATAAAATGATCATGGCAAGGATTTGTACAGAAGCTGAGATGATGTAGAGAATAGCTAGAATTCTTTTGTGGATGTCCATTGCGTGTTTGGTTTATTTTATTGATGAATTATTTCTTTTCATAGACTACGAAATCAAATGCATGTGCGTGTCGCGCATCGGCCGTATGATGCTTTCGTGAAACTTCCGACCACTCATCTTTTCTGATTGCAGGGAAAAAAGTATCGCCTGTGATTTCCGCATCTATTTCAGTTAAATATAATCGATTGGCTATCGGCAATCCCAATGTATAAATCTCTGCTCCACCGATGATAAAAGTTTCTTGTTGGTTTGCTTGCTTAGCCAATGCTAATCCTTCTTCTATCGAATGAACTACAATACAATGCGGAGCCTGAAAATCTTGCTTTCGCGTTACAACAATATTGGTTCGGTTGGGCAGGGGTCGGAATTTTTCCGGAATAGATTCGTAATTCTTTCGCCCCATGATTACATAATGCTCCTTGGTGGTTTGCATGAAATACTTCATGTCATCGGGCAAGTGCCAGGGCAGATCGTTATTTTTTCCGATCACGAGATTCTTCGAAACAGCCGCTATAAGGGAGATAATCATTCGGAGATCATTCAACAATGTGCAAATTAGTCAATTTTCAACAGCACAAGAATCGCCATAATCGGCATTTAAATTTTATTGCCTCGGAAGAATTCGGACAGGCTCATTCGCTTTTTACCTTCTGGTTGAAATTCATCAATCGAAACCCAGCCGTCACCTGTTTTTATTTTGAGAAATGTTTTGTTGTCAGTGCGCCACAGTTGACTGTCAACGGTCGACTGTTCACGGTGGTCTGAATCACTACACTTAAATACCTTATAAACCTTATCATTAATTTTTGTCCACGCTGCCGGATAAGGACTAAGACCGCGAACAAAATCGATTACCTTT
>JALHRR010000256.1 GCA_022841345.1 Saprospiraceae bacterium | reverse complement strand
GGATCCAGGAGGAAAATGTCTGGGACCAGGCCATGCCGGAACTGGTGATCGAGAAAACAAAAAAGAAGAAAACTTTAATCCTGGAATGCATCATGCTGTTAATTGTGTTTGCCGGTAAAGAGCCGGAAAAGGAACGTTTGGTTGGGCAGGTTATTTCGTCAACAGTGCTTTCAAGGCAACGGAACAAGCATCGCGATCAAAAAATGCCTCTTCGCTAAGGCGATTTTCTGCTTTTTCAACCAAAAGCTTTAGATCCGGTGCATCCAGCAATTTATCGAGCAGGGTAGGAGAAGGCATAATGATCTTTGTGGTTTATGATTGCAATTTAAACATTTTTTAGTTGAGAAAGATTAAGCAAACACTTTTGAGCAAGCGATTTATGCTTTATCCTCCACTACCGATTCTTCCTCCAGCCGGGCTTTCCTCGCTAATTTCTGATCATTATTGCTTTCATACACGGTGTAGTTTTCATACTTCACCGGGTCTTTTTCCACCCAAATGTCTTTGCCAATTTCACACAGCACAATGAGCTCCTGATACAGTTTGTTGCCTTGTTCTATTCGGGTTTCCACCGCAATATCGCGATCGGCTACCTTGTCTTGCTGAATATTCAACGCATTTTCAAACTCCCGGCAAGCTTCCGTCACCCGGTGAATTAGTTGTTCGTTGATGCCTGTATCTGCCAGGAAGTCAAGCTGCTGCCGTGCCACCCGTGCCACCCGCCGCCCGCAAAACAACAGTTGGGCATCGGTCATATCATTCATTTTGGCGGTGCCGAATTTGCGGTAACGCCCGCTACGGTTGCTGTACCGCATGGCCACTCGGGTCATCACACTGCGGATGGCCGTCTTCAGCTTTTCGGCAGCGTCGTATTTTTTATCCGTGACAATCATTTGATCGCCCACCATCTCATCGTCGTCGGGCAAGGCGTGGAATTTCCGGCATAGCCCCTGGAATGCTTTAATCCGATCTGCACCATATCCGTATTGTGCAAAATGTGCAGCATCCCGTTGGGCATACTTAATGCGTTCTAGGCATTGGAGATACAAATCCGCATCCGGAAAATTGTGCTGTCGTTGTGTGGATTGCTTTTTCATCTTATTATGATTTTCAACCTGTTGCAAAAATAAGACTTATTCATTAAAAACAAAAAATTTTAGGTTAAAAAAACAAGGTGTGTTTTTAATATAATTAATTTTTACTCATCCTAAATTTTCTCAACAAGAAAAACAAAAA
>JALHRR010000255.1 GCA_022841345.1 Saprospiraceae bacterium | reverse complement strand
CTATGTATCTGATCAATATGCCGGTAAAATCCATTCAACTTCCCTCAAAGATCTTAAAGAGCGCTACAATAATTTGGGTGTTGAAGAGAAATACAAGTCTTTGGGTATCAAAGTCCAATTATGGACAGATATTAAAGGTCAAATGAGCGATTCTCTTGTAATGCAAGCTTTGCCTTATTTCAAAGATGCCATTTTCCAAGTTGCTTCAAATTGTCATGCTTTAGAAAGCTGTGGAACACATCCATCAAAGATGATTAACGGTCCCAATTTTATGACAAATTACATTTACGATCATACTCAAGGGCCAGCATGTGCTCTTGGTACAGGTCTTGGTGCGATCGCTCGTAAATACTGTGCGATGTATGATTTGAAGAATTTTGAAGTTGACAAAACATATTGTTCTACAAATCCAACTCATTGCACATATAAAAATGGAGTTCTCTTTTACAATGCAGCAAAGAATACAAATAATGGCGTAGATTGGATGCAAACAGCGGATAATCAAGTCAATTTGTTTAAAGGATTATCAAGTGATATTTTTGTTCTAAATGGACATCCATTTGCAAGATTGCCAGGAATCCAAAACTACAACAATGTTCCTATTTCGCCCTCTGGAATTGATAGAACATTTTCTGAAGCAGAAATCGATTCTTTAGAAATAATGTTCCATGAAGACAATCCAGTTACATTTGTTAGTCGAGATGAAAACGAAATGTATTATGATCTATCAGTAAATCAAACTGTAGATCAGATCTACGCTGTTGCAATGGATTTGGGTCCAAGAAACTCTGCAAATCCCCCTCGACGAATGGCTCGCTCTATTCTTAAAGGCATGTATCAGGCTACATTCTTGCAAGCTTGCCTTTCAGGCCGAAAGCACCTGGTCCTGACACTCCTCGGCGGGGGCAGTTTGGGCAATGATCACGCTTGGATTGCTGAGGACATTGCTGAAATGGTTAAGGAATATTCTGGAAAATGTGGAAATTTAGAATTAGTAACAATTACACTCTACAAACCAATGGATGTATTTGTTAAACTGCTGGTGTCAAAAGGTCTAGCCTTTGATTACGTTATGTATGACGGATTGGGTAGCAATGCAGTATTGACTAAACATTAAAATCAAATTCAATGTTTAATAAATAAAGAGAAATTTGACTGAACAACTAGCAGTAATATTGATGAGCAACATTGTGTCCATATAAGGAAATCCAATCAACCCTTGCAAATTATGCCAAGC
>JALHRR010000254.1 GCA_022841345.1 Saprospiraceae bacterium | reverse complement strand
GTGCCAGAGTAACGTTCTCAGATCTGTCCACTTATTAGAATCTAACAACAGATATGTCAGAGATGCTTGAAGAGATGGCTGCAGCGTCTCTCTGTGATAGTGAAAGAGCCATAGACCCAAAGCCCAAACAACAGCCGCAAAATACTTGAACTGTCGAAACTCTTGTGGAACAGCAACAATGCCCTTCTTTACAGTCAAATTCCCCAATCCCATCGCAACTCTGCTAAACAAATACAATACAATCTACAATCCAATTAAAATATCACTAAATATACCTGTTGATCCACTGGATTATCTGTACCAAATACAAAATATCCTGCCAAAGCACCTGATATTAAAGTGAACCACTCTGGCGCCCTTTCAAATGCAGCTATACCTCCGACCTTCCTCTGAGCCCAATGTGAAGTTTTGAATATAAATACCATTAGAGCCAAATTTCTGGCATGGCGCTTCGTGGCCTTGAGGATTGTTAGTATTTTTTCAGAGACAGTGCCGTCTTTAAAAAGGGTCGTCATGACGAGTGAGTGTGGGAAACGGACTTTGCAGCCATAGACAATTCCATTTCTAAAGCCTTTGAGAAGAGAAAATAAAAAATGATAGTCTGGTACATTAATAAGAGTTGTGAGGTGGGACAAGTCCAACATAAGTGTCGGATTCAAGGGGAGGGGTTTATTGCTGATGAATTGGACTTGATGGCCTGCTAGGTGCGGAGTTGAGCCCAGATATTGAACGGATTATGTATGATGGTCTATCAGAGAATTCCTTTAAATCTTGCAATGTATGGATACCAGTTAATACAAATAATGTTCCCATACCAAAAATATTACCAAATCGAATATCTGTGTCCAATCGATCACCGATCATACAAGTTCTTTCAACGTTAATGTCTGGAAAACTAGAGTTTAGCTATGACTTTATGTAATTTTTACTCTTCTTTAATGCAGTCAAATATGAATTTGTTTGGTTTGCCCAATACTTCTGGTGCTCTGCCTGCGCACTCTTGAATGGACCGGACAATGCAACCTGTTCCTGGAAGAGTGTCACCCTGCGAATGAGGATATGTAGCATCTGTATTTGTAGCAATAAATTTGCATTCCATTCTCTTTAAATAATGAAATGCTGTTGCCATTTTACCATAATTGTATTCCCAATCAAATCCAACAATGACTGCATCAACAGAATTTGAAGGCAGAGTTGGTGGAAATGACTTTAAATTATCTTGCTGTTGTTCAACTGTAGA
>JALHRR010000253.1 GCA_022841345.1 Saprospiraceae bacterium | reverse complement strand
TCTCATGGGTAGCTCATCACACAAGGCTCGTGAGAGGAGTGATTCCAATTCAGAGAAATCCCCGAGATCTTTAGATACTTTGAGATATAGTGTATTTTCTATTGAATATTTGCTCAATATTTCTTTGAGTTCTCTACAAATAACGAATGATTTGCCTAATGCTTGCAGATCTCTTGGACCGGATGAAGATCTATCTAACGCCAGTCTCTGCAAAGCTCTTTCAACATCATGGCAATCTCTCAGAACTTTTCTCAATTCTTCAGTCAAAATCCTGTTTTTGGTAAATTCTTCAACAAAATCCAATTGGCTGTTAATCCATTTAAGATCCACAGATGGCGCCTGCAATCTTCGTGACAGCAACCGAGAACCCATTGAGCAAACAGTTCGATTGATAGAATTCAACAGAGAATGTTTTGATGTTTGTGAAGAGAGATTTTTTGTAATTTCAAGCGATTTAAATGAATTTCCATCAATTTGCATACTTTGGTTCTCATCACTTCTCAATGGTAAATCCAACATTGGTTGAACATTGAGATGTGTCTGTGAAATATAATGTAAAATATTTGAAATTGATTGTAATTCAGTTGAAGTGAATTGTTCTAAATAATTTTCAAAAGAAAGGATGGCATCATTAGAAGTGTTTGAAGATTGTTGAAATAGATCTTGGAGTGATTGCGTTGCAGATTTGATGTCACCTAGCACTTCTGTTATAGTGATGAATGTGTTTGGAAACTTGCTTTTCCAAAAATTTTCGTTATAATCTTTTGATGAAATAATTATCTCTTTTGGATTTATACGGGTAATCTCATTTTCTAAATTATCAATGTCAACAGAAGTAACGGCAAAGTAACCAGTAGACACATCAACCCAAGAAAGGCTGACTTTATGACTAATTTTCTGTATTGATAATAAAAAATTATTAACTGATTTCTCCAATAGAGAATCTTCAGTCACCGTTCCAGGTGTTATAACTCTGGTTACCTTCCTTGTAAATCTTGGATTGTTTGCTTTTACAGAGCCACCAATAGCAAATTGATCACACAGCACAACTTTACATCCATTCTTGATTAGCTTATCAATGTATGTATCAATGGACCTGATTGGTACACCTGTCATTTCAGTTTTTGTTGATGATTTACTATTGTAATTTGTGAGGACGATATCGAGGATTTGAGAGACTTTGATAGCATCTTCTCCAAAAACTTCATAGAAATCACCAACTTGATAAAATAAAAAATGATTTGGAAA
>JALHRR010000252.1 GCA_022841345.1 Saprospiraceae bacterium | reverse complement strand
GTCTTTGAAAAATCATTGACAACAACAGATGCACCAAGACGCCCAAACATCTGTGCATAGCTTCTGCCGAGACCACCACCAGCTCCAGTAATCAGGACAACTTTCCCCTTAAAGGACAATTCTGGAGGACAGCTCTGCGTCTTAGGCAAGCTGAGAGATTTTTCAGCTAAACCAGTCCAATCAACTTCTGGGATAGACGATGGATGAGTAGAATTTGAAAAATCTGTGATTTTTTTCCAGTTTTTTGCAACCATCGCTGGACCAAAGCAATCCTCATTGACTTTCATCAAAGCACCTGCGGATCGCTCATATCTCAATTTAGCTGTGTAACCAGCAGCACTTTCAAAGAGAGATCCATTTTCATGACTTTCTTCATGACATAAAGCCAATACGATTGGAGCAATGTATTCAGGCTTCAAAGCATCGTTCATTCCAGGTGGCAACAGGCCTTCTGTCAATCTAGATCCAGCCAACGGAGCAATTGTATTGCAGAAAACATTTTTACCTGCACCTTCACGAGAAAGCGTTAAGGTCAAGCCATGCAAACCCATTTTTGCTGAAGAATAGTTTACTTGACCAAAGTTTCCATAAATCCCAGCAGCAGAACCAGTGTTTATAATTCTTCCAAATTTTTGCTTCATCAAATGAGGCCAAGCAGCATGTGACACAGAGTATGCTCCACGAACATGGACAGTTTGGATCAAATTCCAGTCAGAATCCGTCATTTTAGCAAATGAAGCATCACGTAATATTCCAGCATTATTGATTATAATGTCAATTTTACCAAAAGCGTTGATAGCTGCTTGAACAATCCTGTCTCCAAACTCTACAGAATTATAATCTGCAACAGCTTTCCCTCCGCTCTTCACAATTTCATCAACAACAAGGTCAGCTGCTTTATGACTTTGATTAGCACCAGCCAATGTTGTCCCCAAATCATTTACCACTACTTTTGCACCTAATTTAGCAAATGCCAATGCATAAGCTTTTCCAAGTCCTGTTCCATTAAATGACTACGAACGGGCAAATAATACCTCCACCAGCACCAGTAATTAGAACAACACGGTCATCAAATCTCAACGACATGGGTTATTTAATTAGTCTTCAGTATTTTATTGAGTGTGTTTTGACAGGAAATTGAAGATGTCTTTCGCCTCTGCATCACTACTTGAATGTGCCATATTTCTATAAACTTTAAATTCGATATCATTTACTCCCAATTCCTTTAATTTATTGACAGATTTCTCTG
>JALHRR010000251.1 GCA_022841345.1 Saprospiraceae bacterium | reverse complement strand
ATGACAAATACTACGGAGAGTATGCTTCCATTGCGGACACACAACCTGGTGGAAAAGATAGAACAGGTCGTATGGCTTTTTACTGAGTTTTTTTTTGAATAAATAATTATTCGATAATATAATGTAATACAATAGCTTTTTCCCATCCTGTAGTACCGCTACCCGTAAAACTCCCGTTGCTTGTACTTTTTCCGATTGTGATTATCCCACTGGTAGCAATACAACAAACTATCGGACATTTTGTCCCGTTGTCACATCCTTCACTCACCGAACATATCGTGTCAAATGAAGGAATGTATTGATTTGGTACTCTTTCAGTTGCTGTGAAAACTGCTGCTGATGAAGCCGTGTCAGTCATGGCTCGTATGACGACGGTGACGTTGTTTCCAAATCGCATTAATCGTGTAGGCACACTTGGAGTACCAAATGGACCATCGAATTTCAGTTCTGTTGATTCGTCCCAGTATTGATCTGTACCTTGTCCATTGCTGTTGAATTGTATTCTGTTCACGGCAGCAGTACCATTAACAGTTTGGTCAGTTTGAAAGTTATTGTTAATTTCTCGAAGTGTTATGTTGTTTATGGAAGCACCCGCGGGAAAGTTATATCGAAAAGTACCAGCGCCAGTACCAGTAGGACCACCAAAAACAAATCTACATCCTGGAGAACTGACACTAGAATCAAACTGCCACCATTTGGTTTTGTCATTAAAGTCTTTCCATATAAGCTGACCTGTGGTTGCCAGATCAGGAAGTGACATGACTAGTTGCAAAGTTTCCATCAGAAGATCATTGGAAAAAAAGCATGGCAACACGTGTGGATCCTGATATCCAGATCTACACGAATCTCAAAGTTAAAACCCTAAAGGCTGGGAATTTGACACTAGCGACGACCAACACGGTTTCACTAAACTTTGGAGGAAGCTTTACCGCAAATGGCAGGACTGTGCGATACACGATCATTGGAAATATTTGTATATTGAACATAAACGCTGTGAGTGGTACAAGTACAATAGTAGGACAGACAAACAGCACTACTGCTATACCAGTTGAAGCAAGGCCAGCATCAAACGTTATACAATTAGTACCGGGAATGTTGGCCAATGGAATCGAAGGAACAGGTTACATATCTGTGTTAACAACAGGAATCATACGTCTATCATTCAACACCACGGCTGGAAACTTCCCTGCTAGTGGAACGTCAGGCTTTCTGAATCCAGTTACTGTTGTATATTATTTAGGTGTAGTATGAATAAAACATGGAGCTTT
>JALHRR010000250.1 GCA_022841345.1 Saprospiraceae bacterium | reverse complement strand
ACCAAATTTGTTTTCTCCAATTCTTTCCTCTTTTATGATTATTTACACGGATATCACCTTCTAACACACCGCCAATAATTCTACCTGCGAGAACATTGAGTAGGGTTGTTTTCCCAGAGCCAGATGGTCCAAGGATGGCGATCATCTAATTTGTTATTAGTCTATCTTACTTAGTAGCCTACCTCTCCTGGAGTTACTTTTCCAGTAACATTTGTGAGGATTTTAATTTCTTTTGTTTCTTTTTTGTTTTTCTTTAATATTTTGTAATTGACATTCATCCATTCCAAGGTCAAGTGTTTGTCCAACAAATCAGGGCTACCGCCAAACTGCTCTTCATCTTGATCAACTCTATTTTCATTCTGATCAGACATTCCCCTGGGGCAGAGAGGTACCTGAAGAAGAGTTTATTTATTTGGATCACCCACCAAAAAAGGAAGGTGTCAAGGGTCACAACAAAATACTTTTTACAACGCTGATTCTGGAAGATTTCTGTACAATTGATAATATTTGCCCTTTTTGTCTAACAATTCTTGATGAATGCCCTGTTCAGCAGCTTTACCTTCCTCCAAAACTATGATCTTGTCAGCATGTTGAATGGTGGACAATCTATGGGCTATTATTAGGACAGTTCTGTTAGCCATGACTCTGTTCAATGCTTCTTTCACTGCAGACTCTGATTTACCTTAAATTAAATTTTTAAAAATATCAATTACTATCTAAAGCTGACGTCGCTTCATCAAGGATCAAGATGGGAGGATCTTTCAAAATTGCTCGAGCGATGGCAATCCTCTGCTTCTGGCCTCCAGACAGAGACAATCCCCTTTGACCAACCACAGTTTCATAGCCTAGTGGGAAGTTTGTTACAAATTCATGAACATTAGCCAGTTTAGCTGCCTTCAAAACTTGTTCTTCAGTAGCATCAGGGCTGCCATATTTAATATTCTCAATAATCGTTGTGTTAAAAAGAGTTGGTTCTTGGTAAATCATTCCCACGTGCTGCCTCAGCCACCTAACAGTTAAATTGTAGGTAGTTATTACTGTTGATCAATATTTTCAAGGCTCATGTTATCCAAATATATTCCACCTGATGTCGGCGAATAAAAATTTTCAATTAATTGTGCAATAGTACTCTTTCCAGAGCCAGATATGCCACAGAGAGCTGTGATCTTGTTGGCAGGAATGGTTAAATTTAGATTCTCTAATACTATCTTGTTTCTTTGTGGATACTTGAAGCTGACATTGATAAATTCTATATTTCCCATCAAATTGTTTGGAATAATTTTTCTGTTGTTATTTGGAT
>JALHRR010000249.1 GCA_022841345.1 Saprospiraceae bacterium | reverse complement strand
ACTGACATCGCATAGTTTCAGACTAGATTTTAAATATTTTAATTTACGACCAATTTTTAAGAAATCATCGCTGTTAAAAATAAATGTCCCAGCAAATCCAGATTTCAGCTCTAATCTTTCCAAATTGGTCCATTGAGTTATCATTGAAAAAGATGTGAAATCTTGGTCACGTTCCAACATTATTTGAAGATTTTTAACATCTCTTCTACTGTTTTCTGGATAGTTTTGGAAATCAGTTGGCAAGTAAACACAAACACCAGTCATCTTCAACTGTCCACTAAGGGCTGCCTCATTGATCAACGGGAAATATTTGTCACAATTAGCACTAAAGCGCTCAGAGATCAAAACATAGCGAGAGGAAATAAATTTTTCAAAGCCATCCGTAATTCCCATTATATGTCCAATTTTTAATACTTTTAAAGCTTTCAACCTTTCTAATAAAGGCGGATCTTCAACAGTATGAATTCTCAATTCTTCAAGCATTGGAAAACTCTCATAATTACGAATACTCCGTCTATTAATAATTCCATCAATAACTGTGAGACGTTTAACTTTGGTACGTATCGCTGAAGCTATCTCAGGGTCAAGTCGGCCAAGTAGCGCAAATAGTTGGTGATCCATGTGTAATCCTTCAATAGCAGGCAGAATAGCGACAGCAGATGGAAACTCCATATAATTTGACTTGAAAACAACATCTTTTAAATTATTAAAGCATTGTAATTTTGAAATATCAAGAGGAGCCAGTAACACCAGAGTCTCAACAGTTGGCACATGCTCCTTCAAGAAAGCAACCTGCTCATCAGTGGAAACAGAAACTCTCTTGAAATAGGAAAGTTGAACAGGGTTTAATATAAATTTTCGCCAATTTTGACAAACAGCTGTTAGTTCCAAGAGTCGACAAAAACCCAATGGGATAAGAATTTGGTTGAGAATATCAGGTGGAGTATCTGGCAAGCTGAAAGCCGCTGGTTGTTGCAAGTGAACCGCTGAAAAGACAGAGGAGCATAGGAAGGCAACGCTCAAAACAACAGTGAGAGCAGCTGAGAACTTTTTCATAAAAGATGGATTTCAGTCAGGCCCAATTAATTATATAACAGGAAATGGTGGATTGGAAGAGCAGTCACGTTTCAGCTTTCTATTTTTTAATAAATTGATTTGTAAGCTGAAAGGCAGTTCAGCTGCAAATTATGCTTCATCCATCTGACATGAGCAATAGAGTCCTTCAAATGTTGGGACTGGGAACGTCCCACAATATGTATATAACTGATTGAAAGAGACGATAATCTATAACCGCAAACCAAACAAAATATTTGATT
>JALHRR010000248.1 GCA_022841345.1 Saprospiraceae bacterium | reverse complement strand
AATGAAGAAATATCAATAAAATCGCATACAAACATTGATCATGTGCTCATATATGATCTGCAGGGTAGAATAATACATTGTGAGCATCCTGGAGCCAACGTGAATACAATAATTAATGCTTCTGCCTGGATTCCGGGTATGTATATTTATAAAATACTTCAAGAGAATAATGAAGTATTGACAGGTAAACTTATTAAAAAATAGATTCAAATCCTTCCCCATCTGAAAAATAAATTCAGGTGGGGATTGCTTTTTTATTATGATAAAGCATCTTTTATTCTTGTTAATTATCATGCAAATAAGCTACTCCCTTCATAGTCAGAGAATTGGAGTCTTTAGAGATGATGGGAGCATTGATACCTTGTACATTACAAAAGTAGAGGTGCTATATCAGTTAGAATTCTGTCTAGGGAAATGTTATCAATTTGTTTTAATTGAGACTCCTAATTCTCCTTCTATAGAATTTTTTATAGATAGCTTATATTGGGTATTTAAGGGAGCTACTCCTGAGTATAGCGTTGAAAGAAATCCATATGTTTGTTTTGATAATCCAATCTCTATTGATACAATCGCGCTTTATATTCCCTGCTTTTTTTATGCAAATGGCCAATATGGTATGTGCGGGGAAGGATTTGGCCATGTGGAAACCATCGATTGCAAACCTGAGCCGGATTTTGATTCTGACAGAGACACCATTTGTCAACGGGAATCAGTATTATTCAAAGATTTAAGCCAGGCAAATCCTGAATTTTGGACCTGGTATTTTGAAGGTGGAATTCCTGAAACCTGGCTGGGATCTGATCCGCCGGAGATATTTTATAATGAATCAGGAACATTTGATGTAAGTTTGGTAATATCAAATGAAACAGGGTCAGATACTTTAGTTAAAAGCAATTATATAACAGTGTTGCCTAATCCTGTATCTGTGGGTCCTGCAGTTCAGGAATATTCTGAAAAATTCGGAACCGAAATTGTGCTCAATGCATGCGCTGCCGGCAATGTGTATAGATGGATTGCTAATCAGAATTTGTCTTGTGATGACTGCCCAAATCCTGTGTTACAAGCCACTCAAAATGAAATTATTACGCTCATAGTTGGAGATCCGGAATCACCATGTCATGATTCATGTTTTTTCAAAATTAATGTGGAATCTGTTGATGAAAAAATTTGGTTTCCACAAGCGTTTTCGCCCAATGCGGACGGGATAAATGATGTTTTTCAAAGCTATGGAATTAATATAGAGTTGAAAGAACTGAGAATTTACAATCGTTGGGGCGCTGAAGTCTTTGTCTCAAACGTAGGGGGTTGGAACGGTAATTT
>JALHRR010000247.1 GCA_022841345.1 Saprospiraceae bacterium | reverse complement strand
CAGCCAGTATGAAGTTTTCTTTTGATAGAAGGATATGGCCGCTTATCAACCAATTGAATTCCGAGAAAGATGGTCTGTTACTGGATAAAGGGAAAATTGATTGGAATCCACAAAGTAATACACTCAAATCATTTAGTGCAAATCATTCACCAACAGTTGCTGATAATGTATTTGGTGGAAATAATTTACTTGTTCAACAAATTGCTGTCCATGAAATCAAGGGTGGAACTGTAGTCAAACTGCTGGAAAGAGCGACGTGGTTTGATGAATGTGATTCCAAATTTGTATCAGATTTCCTCTATTCATTTCCAATCTTTATTAGTAGCGATAAGCTATTTTCTTTGTTGACTGAGAGGTACGCCGCTGAAATCCAATGGAACAATTTGCCATCAGAGATCGCCAATTTAGTAACCGAGCAAGTAATTAATCGAATCAAAAACAGAGTTTTTCAATTTTTCAAAGTATGGATCGAAGTCCATACAATGAATTTCTGTGAAAGTGTGGATCTGAGAGAGAAACTGAGTGATTTCATTGAAACTGAAATGTACGCTGATATGCCTCGAAATGCGCTTACGCTCTCAAAAATCCTCAGTCAAAACATCAGTAATAATAACAACAGCAATAACAGCAATAATATAAAATATTCAGACACAATGTACTTGATTGAAGCACCGCAACCAATATTGCCAAAGAAAATGGCACAGATCACCCTCCTTGAATTGGATTCCCTTGAAATTGCCAGACAACTGACTCTAATCGATTTCAGTTTATTCAGTAAAATTCCATTAACAGAGTTTGTAAATTTCAAACATTCACCGCATTTAAATGAAATTATTCACAGATTTAATGTCACAACACATTGGGTTGTCACAGAAATTATGTGCAACAAATTGGCCAAAGACAGAGCCCTCGTAATTAAGCAGTTTATAAAAATTGCAAACAAATGTCTACTGATTAATAATTTGAATTCGTGTAAATCTATACTTGGAGGGTTACAATGTGTAGCCATCCACCGGCTTAGAAAGAGTTGGCTGCTGGTTTCAAAGAAATATCAGTTGTTATTGGAGCATTTAGAAAGAATTATGAGCAGCGATGAAAATTATAAATCATTGAGAGAAAGATTAGCCCTAATCAAACCACCTGCAATCCCATGGTTGGGATTATATCAACGGGATCTGACATTCATTATGGATGCTCAACCTACTGAGTTGCCATCTCAGACAAACAACGGCGTTGTATATGTAAATTTTCAGAAATGCAGACTTGTAGCAGTTATTCTCAAAGAAATCCATTTATTTCAAAAGAATCCATATTGTCTCCATACTATTGTTGCTATACAAAAATATCTGC
>JALHRR010000246.1 GCA_022841345.1 Saprospiraceae bacterium | reverse complement strand
ACTAAATACCTTTTGGTTTAAATGGAATCCCTTCCACGTATCCATATACAAATCCATTAGTGAACCGAGCGTACAGTTCTGGACAGAGATTTTCAGCAGACAAACAAAAAATATTCTATTCGTTTGTTAATTATAAAAACAAATTTACAATCAATTCCTGGTTTCTATCTATTAACAACTCAGAGCTTTTTCCATAAGCTCTTATCAATACATGAGTATTTGAAGGTTTGTGTGTACATTTCATAAGTTTGTTGGTAATCCCGTCTGTACATTGTTCCCACAACAAATCCGCAGAGTCCCAATTTGGAAAGACTTTCAATAAAAGCTCTTGAGATGTTCTCTCAAGTTCTGAGTGAGACACAATGTAATCTATTGAGGGATACTTCAGTTCAATGAACTCTCCCACAGTGCTAAAGGAGCTGGACTGAGCAATCAAAGGCATGGGATGGCTGTTGGACATGGGACATACAAAAGAGTTGGCGCCATCAAATTGGCTCCTAAATACACAACATTTTTCAATTTATTAATCCTAAATAATCCTCCTTAATCGATCCAATAGCAAATATTTCTGTTGCATCAACTCTTGTTCCAACAATCTTCAATCTCAGATGATCATCTTTATCTATTTTCTGTGACTGATCATCAGAGAGATAAACTCCAGATGTTGCATCAAATTTTATATCGCTTGGTATCAACTGACTGGAAATAAACACTTGCAACGGTCCAACGTCAGCAAATATTCCCATTTTGTTAACAGTGCTAACAACAGCATCAACAACTTCGTTTTTGAATGGTCTAAATAAAATAGCTGTATATGACACCTTGAAAACAGCGTGTCCTGTGCTGTCTTCCACCTCACCTGCAGCCACCTTGTCTACTTTCAAGATACAAATAATGTAGCCGTATCGCCCTGAACACGTACCTTCAACTTGTGAGTGTAATTTCTTTACAATATCATTATTAATGTTTGGTCCAAAATGAAGTGGCGGTAAAGAAATGCGATGCTCCAATGTTTTCTAACTGTTAGGCGTTGACGACTGGAATTTACCAAAAAGAACATGGGATAAGTTCAGTAGATTTGAATGAAGAAATCTTGGGCATTTTTGTGGAAACTTCTTTAATTATAAAATTCTGTGTTTTTCTGTTCAAATAAAATAACATATTGTTGGTGGAATTGCTGCTAATAAATGGTAGTGGCCTGGGTATATTTTGATTGGCCGATTGCTGTAGGGAGTTCCGGTCTGTAGTTGTCACTTATCCATCCATCCATCCCCAAGTCTCGTCAAAAGGACTTTTATCGTATAATTTTTGTAGAATTTGTAAATTCAGTAAATTTTGATTCATTATGGAC
>JALHRR010000245.1 GCA_022841345.1 Saprospiraceae bacterium | reverse complement strand
GTTGGCCTGGGCAACACCGGCAACAGCAACACCGGGCTTGGCAACACCGGCAACGGCAACATCGGTGGCGGAAACACCGGTAACAACAACATCGGTTTCGGCCTGCAAGGCAATAACCTAGTCGGCGTCGGAGGTGCTGCCTACAACACCGCAACTGGCCAGTTCCAGTTCACCGGTCTGAACGCCGGCAGCGGCAACATCGGCTTGTTCAACTCGGGCAATGGCAACATCGGCTTCTTCAACTCCGGCGACGGCAACGTCGGCCTGTTCAGCTCGGGCGCCAATCCCCTTCCTGCCGACTTGGGCCAACTGCAAGGCATCGGCATCGGCAACTCCGGCTTCGGCAACATCGGCATCGGCAATGCCCACTCAGGGAACTTCGGTATCGGTAACTCGGGCTCGACGGCGTTCGGCCTGAATACCGGCGTCGGAAACTCGGGCACCTTTAATACCGGCTTCGGCAACGCGGGTTCCATAAACACCGGCATAGACAACTCCGGCAGCTTCAACACCTTCGACGGAAACTCCGGCCGCGCCAACACCGGTTGGTTCAATTCGGGCAACCTCAATACCACCGTCGGCTCGACGACCAACGGCACGGGCCCCAACTCAGGCTTTGGCAACACCGGGACCAACGTTTCCGGCTTCAACAACACCGCCAGCGGCCCCAATGCCAGCAATATGTCGGGCTTCTTCAACACAGCAAGCGGCGGCAACTTCGTCAACGGCTTAATCTCGGGCTTCTTCAACACTGGAATGCCGGCAAGTCAGCCGCCTCTGTTCGTGCCTCCGAACACCGTTAGCGGATTTGCCTCGGGATTCTTTAACACGGGCAGCCTCGGCGGTGGCGTCTTCAGCCTCACCCAGTTGCTGAGGAACCTCTAGCTCCGTCACTCGACTGGTCGAATCTGCTCGCCAAGGACAGCACTTGGCGAGCATTTTCGTGTGTGGCCTTGCTTGGTGGGAGGAGTTTGATGCCGGGATCGTCTCTGCCGTCCGACATTGGACTGCTGCAAGCCGGCCACCGATGGCGAATGCAGCCAACACGGCTTCGGCTTCGGGCTTGCGGAGGCCCTGACCACGCGCCGAGTGTGAAATGCACGGCGCGACTCGCGTCGCGTCGCGTCGCGCCGCGTCGGGAGATTCACCCTCGGCGATCACCAGCGCCATCCCGCCGCCTGCATCGCCGCCACCACGCGGGCGATGAACGTCCCCTGCCGGTATCGCAGCAGTTCGCTAGTGACCCTGATAATGGTCCAGCCCAGATCCACTAACGCGGTGTGCCTGTCGATATCGCGGGTGCGCTGTTCGGGATCCGTCCAGTGCTGGGGGCCGTCGTATTCAATGCCGACGCGCAA
>JALHRR010000244.1 GCA_022841345.1 Saprospiraceae bacterium | reverse complement strand
GGAGTCGTTGCGAAACGATGGTCGGGTATGGGTGCCTAAAAAGGCCATGAAGGGATTAAAAGCAAAAGATGCAGCTAACATAAAAGAAGAAGATCGCGATTACTTTCTGGAAAGAAGATACCCATCCTTTGGAAACCTGGTGCCTCGCGATGTGGCTTCGCGCAATGCAAAGAATGTATGTGATGAAGGTCGGGGAGTAGGCGCTACGGGGTTGGCTGTGTTTATGGACTTTGCTGATGCCATCAAACGCGATGGGAAGCAGACGATTGAATCAAAGTATGGTAATTTGTTTGATATGTATAAACAGATTACCGGAGATAATCCTTACGAAGTTCCTATGATGATTTTCCCGGCCGTGCATTATACCATGGGCGGCTTGTGGGTTGATTATAATCTGATGACCACGGTGCAAGGTTTATATTGCCTGGGTGAAGCCAATTTCTCTGATCATGGAGCAAACCGGTTAGGTGCCAGTGCCCTTATGCAAGGCTTAGCCGATGGATATTTTGTAATTCCTTATACGATTGGTGATTATCTAGCTACGATAGGATGGAATGATAAAATCGGAACTGATCATCCAGCGTTTAAAGAAGGCATGGATAAAGTACAAGCAGATGTTAATCGCCTGCTTAGTATAAAAGGCAAGAAGACGGTAGATGAATTCCATCGCCAGCTTGGTTTGATTATGTGGGATTATTGTGGCATGTCGCGCAACGAAGCCGGATTGAAGAAGGCAAAAAAATTGATTCAAGAACTACGGGCAGAATTCTGGACGAATGTTAATGTACTGGGTTCTACCAATGAACTTAATCAGGAATTGGAGAAAGCTGGCCGGGTAGCAGACTTCCTCGAACTGGGAGAGTTGATGATAGACGATGCATTGAGTCGCAGCGAATCATGTGGTGGTCACTTCCGTGAAGAGTCTGCAACTCCGGAAGGTGAGGCCATGCGTAAAGACGATGAGTTTGCCTTCGTATCTGCCTGGGAGTATAAAGGCGACCAACCCGAAACACTTCATAAAGATGAACTCATATTCGAGAATGTTAAGTTAACTCAACGAAGCTATAAGTAGGATTATGAAAATAACATTAAAAATCTGGCGGCAGCAAGGCAGAAATACCAAAGGTCAGTTTAAGACTTATTCTTTAGATCATGTTTCTTCAGATATGTCTTTTCTGGAAATGTTGGATGTGCTCAATCAGGATTTAATAAAGAAGGGCGAAGAGCCCGTAACATTTGATCATGATTGTCGCGAAGGAATTTGTGGCGTGTGTAGTTTATATATCAACGGTCGTCCGCACGGTCCGCTGCAAACCACAACCTGTCAGCTACACATGCGAACTTTCAAGGATGGAGAAACCA
>JALHRR010000243.1 GCA_022841345.1 Saprospiraceae bacterium | reverse complement strand
TTGACCCCGCGAGCCATAGCAGCTCTGCCTTCATCACCGAATTGAATCTCTTTGTGACCAGAAGAATAAGCACGAGTGGCGGCTTTAGTCAATTGGCGACGAGTTGAATGGATTTGAGTTGAAGCGAGTTGTTTCGAGAGGCAATGCATGAATTCGATAAGAGGCTTGTCGTTGACGGGGGCGATAAGGTACCTTAGAATTTATACCCTTGTGATTAAATTGATGGAGTATTCTGGAAAATCGGTTGACTTATTCGGATATTTGGAATCTTTATAGCGAGTAAATATAGCAATATTGCTTAAATGAATTTATTATTCGAAGAGATACGATATCCCTTTTATTACAATCTTGTCAATTTATCCGATATTGCACATTGTTAAACGTTCTGCTGGAAAAGTAATTTACAAAAATCAAACTGGCTCTGATAAAATAAAAAAATAATATTTTAAAAATATCTTGCGAATATTTCATTGTTTTTGCGAGCTCAAATCCCTTACATACAACACATTATTGCAACGAATCATGACATCACCAAGTATAGCTGGTTCTTCACCTTCCACGAATTCTTCTGTATTTGACAATTGCATATTCATGTAAGAGTCTGTGCTGACGAACGTTCCTTTGTATTCCATCCCCCATTTTAACTTTATCATGACTTCTTTGCCGATGAGGCTTGCGAGAAATGGTTTTGGATTAACTGCTACAAGCTAAATATTAGAAACGATCATAAGACTATTCAAAATATATATTTAAACGTTATTTCATGTAGAAGGGATAAACACTTTGATAGATGGATGGATGGATAAGTGAATACTTACAGCTGACATAACGGGGGCTCAGAGTTGACAGAGTCTTGTGTCATTCGATTTAGCTGCATCAAATCAGTATGCTCTTTAGAATATGGCATCAAAGAGATATTCTTAAGAATTAAAGGAAATTTAAATAGGAGAGACTGCAAAACAATCAAAATGCGATCATCACGGTAAAGTCACGTGATTGATCCCAAATCTGTTTAATAGAAGGTGGCAACAATTTCATATCCAAGGAAACCATCTCCCATGCACCTGAAATATCAATTCCTGTCTGCATTTCTTTGGAGTGCAGCATCAAATGTTTCCTCTTCTCAAACCACCACTTATCACCCTTCACCCAATGCGTACTCCGTCAAAGTGTTCAAGACTGTTGATGGTCACTGCACTCAGTTGTCGGACATTGAGCCAGTTCAAAACTATTACCTAACTGAAGAAAGCGGGCATTTCCATTGGATCGAAGAGATGAAAGCTGTTAATGAAAATGAGCATATATTTCATCCTCAAAAACCATTGAGAAATGATGAAAAAATCCTTGAATTGTCAGCGACAACTGA
>JALHRR010000242.1 GCA_022841345.1 Saprospiraceae bacterium | reverse complement strand
CATGCTTTGGTTTTTGGGAAAGAAAAAACTGATTGGGGCGTTTCTGCGTAGATAGAGCGGAGAAAGAAGTGAGAAGCGAGAGGTGAGAAGTGAGAGAGGCTTCCCGCTTGGCTTCTTTACAAATGCTTGAGTATCAACACTGATAACTGATAACTAAGTTCTTTGACAAGATTGTTGTAACATTTATTAATTTTGTGCCATGAGCGCAGAAAAAAGATTTATCAAGTTGTCTGAAGAACAGCGTAAAGAATTGGAACAAGGCTTCAAATCAGGAAGCAAATCCATTTTTCGGCAGCGCTGTCACTATGTCCTGATGAGCGATCAAGGTTATGAGATCTCACAAATTGCTGAATTATATCGAGTAACTCGCCAATTGGTAGCCCGATGGTTCAACCGTTATGAAGAGCAAGGCATTTCGGGGATGCACACCGGCAAGGGTCGAGGAGGAAAACCTATTCTGCGACTGGATAATGCCAAACATGTTCAATCGGTGAAGGCTTTGGTAAAAGAACATGCTCAAGACTTAAATCCGGTTTTAGTCGCCTTGGAGAAGCGTTTAGGTCAATCTTTGTCTAAACGAACCCTTCATCGTTTTTTAAAAAGATTGGGTACACCTGGAAACGCTTCAGACGAGTGACTGCAGGAAAACCGACAGAGGCTGAATACAGTCAGGGCGTACAGGATTTGCAAACTTTGATGACTTTGTCTACCCTCAAACACATTGATTTGTATTTTGCAGATGAAAGTGGTTTTTCCCGATTACCACAAATACCTTATGGTTGGTTGCCAAAAGGAGAACAAACAGGAATTTTATCTGACAGTAAGCGAGTTATGAACGTTTTCGGCCTTATGAGTCTGGATCAAAAACTCTACACTTATCCCGTCAAAGGCACGATCAATTCTGATTTTATCTGTCAGGCACTCGATGATTTTTGCAGTACTATCACCCTGCCAACTGTAATCGTCCTGGATCAAGCCACTTGGCATACCGCCGCCAGTATTCAAAACCGAATTCAGAAATGGCAAAGTAAAAATCTATTCCTCTTCTTTTTACCCAAGTACAGCCCTCATCTCAATGCTATTGAAATCCTGTGGCGCAAAATCAAATACAAATGGTTAAAGCCAAAGGATTACTTAAGCGAGCAAGACCTCAAGGATGCCATCTTTCACATCTTCCAAAACTTCGGCAAACTCTTTCAGATCAACTTTTCAAAGAACTTTTATCTGTTACAATAATCTTGGACACGTACTTAATAACCGATAACTACTTATGTTGAACAACACCTTTTTTTCGGCGGCTATATTTTACCGCCGTGCGCGGGTCTTACGACCTACGGTATGCACACATCTCTAACACTTCATTTACATT
>JALHRR010000241.1 GCA_022841345.1 Saprospiraceae bacterium | reverse complement strand
AAAGTCGATTTTTCTTATAGAAAAATTGTTGTTAAAAATAATTTTATGAGAACATGCTAAGGGAAAGGAAAGGCGATTCTGTCAAATATCTGCGAAATTCAGGTAATGATAATGCGAACTCTGAGAATTTGAAGTTGATGAAATATCTGTTTAGTGAAAGTACGGTTACGTACATCTGTCAGTGTCTTATGTCCAGCGTGATTGACTTGTTACGATCCATTCGGTTCGGGTCTTTTGTTTCAGGATGCATGATGTTGGTTTTTTTTAGCTCATCTACTCATGCACAGCAGACTTTTGGAAAAGTGATACAGCCTTTCGGAAGTTATTCTTATACTGCCGATGACAATATATTGCGCTTCAGGGATAACCAGAGGGTCGACAACCTTCCTGATGGAACTATTCGTAGTGCAATTCTTCAAAAAGATCTTTTTGATATGTCGCATCGATTTACCGGCGGTGTTATTTTTCAGAAGGAAATCAGCCGGCAGCGCTTAAGTGCTAACTTTAACTATAGTCGCGTTCAGTTTGATAGATTTAGCATTATGGACAACAATCTGAAAAATTTTAGCGGCAACTGGAACTGGTTGATAGGCAACCAGCTAGAAGGTAATATGGGAGCCAGTTATACACAATCATTGGCGCCTTTCCTGTTTCAGCCAGGTATTAAATCTATCCGTACTGAACTGACAGAATACGTTAACGCAGCCTGGCGGTTTCATCCCAGATGGAAATTGAACGGTGAATTTACACACTATGATCTTGGTATCAAAGCTCCTCCTGATGTTCCACGCTTAAGATTCCTTGAACGCACTGAAAATCAGTTTGAGGGGGGGGTTGACTATGTTTCTTCGCGCGGAACAGTTGGTAGAAATACGATTGGGGTGCTTTTTCGCTACATAGATGGTAATTTTCCTTTTGAGCCTTCATCAGCATTTGTCAATAATGATTACAATCAAAAAGAGGTTATGGCCAGAATTAACTGGGATGTCACAAGTAAAACCAGCTTGCAGGTGCGTGGAGGGTGGGTAGAACGTCTGAATGCCAGCTTTGCACAGCGCGATTTTAGTGGATTCAATGCGCGCGGCATTTTTCAATGGAGACCCACAGATAAAACGGGATTGACTCTTAGTGGATGGCGCGAAACTTCAGCCAGGCAGAATTTAACCGCAAGCTTCAGCCTTAATACCGGTGTAAGTGTAATACCCTTTTGGAATATCACAGAAAAAGTACGCATGGAAGGAGATTTCTCGTACGAAACACGCAATTTTGGTGACCGCATAACCAATCTCACTGATCCAGATTTATCCAATTTTTTAGGTATACACAATAGAATCCGCAATGCTACTGTCAGATTCGTATACAACCCTTATCTTGG
>JALHRR010000240.1 GCA_022841345.1 Saprospiraceae bacterium | reverse complement strand
ACCATTTCGCGCATTTCGACCGCTCCATCACCATTTACAACTACCTGCGCTTCTCCGACCGCGCCTGGGCCTGGATTGACAACAGCATCCAACCCCAAAACCGTTTCCGGCTGAGTGACTACCGGAAGCTGTACGCCGAACTGGGAATTCCGATCACCGACCTCAGTTTTCGGCCTGGGGATTTGGAGGCATTGCGTTCCGTGCGCCTAAATCCGAAATACAGTGGGTATGACCGAGCGGATTTGGCAATTAGTCATTGCTTGGTGGTGTCGGGTTTGTAAAGGCTCGTAACCGCCAATTTCAATGCCATGACTACTTCAAATTAATTAGGTAGCTCCAATTTCTTTCGACTGGGTTCCAATTTTTATTAGAATAAAAACTTCGATCCCACATACCTCGATTTTCATTAAATTCTTCATATGTGATTTCTGGTGAATCTACTTCTCCAAGTAGAAAAGTCATTTCAATATAATCGTCCCATTTTTCATTGAACTGGATTTCAAAGTAAAGCGGATCTGTCCATTGTTTTGTGGTATCCTGCCTTCCCCAAATCATCACACCCCAAATAAATATTTTATTTCCTTGGCATTCTGCTTTCGTCATCAAACAGTCGTCAAGCCATTTACCTGTTTCAAAATTATCTGTATCAGGTAATTTTTCTTCTAAAATTGATGTCAGTAAAATAGAAGTATCTCCCAGATATTCATTATAATAACCCTCATCGATAGCATTAATATTTATACTAAAATTCTTGAGCTGATGAATTAGCGCTGTTTGTAACGCTTCGAGTGTTTTCATATTTAATGATTTTCCTCGATGGCGACCCACCTCCCTCATAGCCAAAATTTTAGAAGGGGTTTGAAAGCAGTGGAGGATTGGAGCGAGCCGGCAGCAGGGTGGCGAAACAATAACTAATCACATGTTGGATAATAATTTATTACTTCCGATGTATATGGATTGAACTCGATTGACAAATAATCTTCGTCCATCCATCGTGGCGGAAAATACGCAGCGTGTCTATATGAACTGTCATTCATGTTTAAATAAATATCAATATGGGGTTTTATATCAACATCAAGAGTCCTATATACTTCTGTAAGCGTCATACCATTCTTAATAAGACACCGCCTGTAATATAGTTGGTTCAATTGCGATTCAAAATAGAGAAACCGAATTATAGCTGCGATAAACAGGACAGCCATTACCCCTAAAGTTAAAATCATTACCTTTTTCATTAATACTTGTATTTCATGGGTGATTCTCCGCTGGCGATTAACCTCCCGCTCAGCACCCTTCGCTACTGATTCCCGGGGGAAGTCGTAGCCTTCGGCTCACAGGTGTCTTTATATCCTACATTGGCAAAGATCGGAAGAGC
>JALHRR010000239.1 GCA_022841345.1 Saprospiraceae bacterium | reverse complement strand
ATCATACAAGTATATGGAGAAGTAGCATTGATGAGATAAATATCAAATTCAATTTTCTTCATTTGTTTTAGAAAAAAGTAAAGCCGGATAGCTACATGTTATTCGGCTTTGCTTTTGTTGCTAAATTCAAAGAATTTTCTTTTAGTATTAAAAATTAAAAACTATAAATTCCTGCTAGAAAGCTTAATTCTTCAACAATGCAGGTAATTGCCCCAACATTGATTCTGGGCAGGCAACAATTTCAACTGAATTGGTATCTATCATTACTACTGCATTGGAATAACAACATAAAAGTTTTATTGTGCTTGTTGTTCAAAATAGCAGATTATTGGTATTTTTGCGTCCTGTCTTCTGATTTTATGAAATTATTGTTTATTCAATTGTAGTTTCGCAAAACAAAATTCGGAGACTATTTTCTTGATTATCAAATTCAATTGCTTGTGAATACTTTACTATTAAGGTGTATCTGGATTTTAATTACATTCGCTTTTTTCAATATTAACTTATATGCTCAGCTTTGTCCGCCTGATCCGGAGGCCCCCCAACCGACACTGAATTGCAACGCTGCTCCCATTGTCTGTGAATTACAAAATTTTTGCAGCACACTGCCCCCGGATAATTCATTTCCAGATATAGGTGTCGGTGGTTGTCCCGGTTTCTCCGCTTTAAATAATCCTGCATATTTTAGTTTCATAGCAACTAATAGTACACTTTCGATAACAGTGGTTTTTGCAAATTGTACAAATAATAACCCGGGAATTCAATTGGCAGTATTAACCACCTGTCCGGGCGCCGGCGGTCAAATGACAGCAGTCCCTGGAACATGTTGGCAAGATTGTAACGCCACTGGAGGAAGTCAGACAATAAGTGGATCTACATTTATTATTGGACAACAATATTGGTTTGTATTGGATGGATGTTCGGGTTCTGTATGCGAATATCAGATTGTTCAGGCTATAGGAATTGAAGCCCCATCTTTAGAAGGCCAGGAGCCTTATGATGTGGATCTAGAAGGACCCACAGTTGTGTGTCCGGGAGAAACATTCACAGTTGCTATAACTAATGGAATTTTTGCGAATGAGTTTTCCTGGGATGATCCATTTCTGGGACCTACAAATACAGTTTTACCGCAGATTTCAATCACTATTCCGGATGGACAGCCGGATGGTCCTTATACAGTATGTTTGGAAGATGCAGACAATCCATGCAGTGAGAGTTTGACGGAATTAAATCCGGGATATACGGGAGCATGTTTTACATTTAACGTGGTGCAGATTGGAGAGACAGATGTGGGTCCTTTCCCTTTATGTTTAGGTCAGACTTATACAAGGGATGGATTTAATTTCACTCCCGGATCACAAGGAACCTTTACTGCGGATTA
>JALHRR010000238.1 GCA_022841345.1 Saprospiraceae bacterium | reverse complement strand
ATGTGGTTAAAGGTGATCAGATTCCTTATTTGGCTGCTAACCAGCTAACATTGAACGCGGGGATGCAACATCGTTTATTTGATATAAATGTTAGTTCCAAGTATGTTGGAGTAATGCGGACCACGCCCGGTCAGGGTGAAATTCCACCATCGGAAAAGCTGAATGGAAATTTCATTGTTGATCTATCTACAAACATTCGATTGAATAAATTTCTTACTGCATATGGTTCAGTCTCAAACATTATGAATGAAGTATATGCGGTCGCACGCAGGCCTGCCGGTCTGCGTCCGGGAATGCCGAGAAGTTTTACGATCGGAATCAAGGCTTTGCTTTGAAACCTCTCAAATCACTAATGCAGCCCGATTCGTTCCGGGCTGTTTGCTTATGTTTCTAAGGTCGTATACCATACCGTTGCTAAAAAACTGATATTAATCATTTAATGGACTGACTTCAACCATTTGCCATTGCTTGCCGATGGGATACTTTTGGGTGTGATATTGAAAGCACGACAAAAATGCTAAGGTTTATCCTGCATATTACTGCCCTGACCTCCGTGTTATTTCCATTCAGAGAAATGACGGTATATCAGCATTTCTGTCATGACAAACTTATCACTTCAGAGTTATTTGAAAGAACTACGGACTCCTGTTGTGAAACGACCGAGGAAACTTGTGACGGCTGCAAGAATGAAGAAATTACTTTATCAATCGATGATTTTCAGTCGGTGCAGGCACCGACTATTGTATCATCCACGAGCCTTGTCACAGTCATATCACACAATGCACAATTGGATATCTGTGGTATCCATAATGATCGGTCATTACAACCTTCAATAAATGACCCACCAGTCAGGTCGGGCAAACACCGCTCTATCCTGCTCCAAACTTTTCTCCTTTAGATCATTTAGCCGAAATCGGTAAGGAATACGTTCATGTGTTGCTTACTCGGGCGTTTTCCAGGATTGTCCTTCAACGTCCTTTCTAATCTTAATTGTTTATCCAAACCATTTAATACGATCATCATGAAAACTATTGGTAATATTCTCAAAGCCATACTTCCCCTACTATTCTTTACATCAGGAGTGTTGTATGCACAAGTACCGTCTTTACAATACTGGCGGCCCAATGACAAGCGGGGGCTCAACGTGTTTGAACCAAGCAAATCAGATACGACCTCTTTCCAGGGAATGAAAATTAGAATTGGTGGAGATTTCGCCATGCAATTTCAGTCCCTCAATCAGAGCAACGATCTTGGTAACCTGGTAGAACTTGGATCAGATTTTAACTTACCAACGGCAAACTTGAACGTGGATGTTCAATTGCTTGATGGTGTGCGGATGCATCTTCGGTCTTACCTTTCTTCCAGGAACCACAATGATTTCTATA
>JALHRR010000237.1 GCA_022841345.1 Saprospiraceae bacterium | reverse complement strand
TCCAAGTGGACGGATGAGCAAGCTCTGGCGCTTGATATCGCCAAGGGTGCCTTGGGCGCAATCTTTGCCAAGGCGCTGGCCAAGGTCAGCCCATCGGCGAAACCGACGGCGACCAACTTTGTCGCGCTTTCCGAGAAAGTCGCGGCTTTCTTCAAGGCGAATGAAAAGCGTCCGACATGGGACGATAAGGCGGTCATGGGCTGGATTGAAAAGCAAGCCAGCGCCGCTATCCCGCGCGACATCATGGCGGAAGCGCGGGAAGAGTTGGCGCGCCGTGAAGCTGCGGCCGCCGATATGCCGAGCGACATCGACGAGATGCTCGGCGATCTCTGACACCGGATCGGGGGGCGCAATCCCCCCGGACCCATCAACTAGCGCGCCCCCGCCTTGCATCAGCTTGGCGGGGTTTTTTCATGCTCGCGCTCATGGCGCGAGGTGGCAAGCCATATGGCGCTAGGACCCCGCCAAACGCCCGCCACACGCGCGCAATGGGCCGGGGGTTTTTTGTTTGGGCTATCGCCCTCGGTCGATCTCTTCAAGCAAAGCTTGGCGCAAAAGCATGTGAAGGTAGCGGGACCGATTGCGCGCCCATTCAAGCTCCTTAGCCTTGACGTATTGGCGGAGGTTGCCTTTCAATTCTGCAAGGTCATCCTCGGACCATTCAACATGGGGTTTATCCAGCTTATGTTTGACGCAAAAACGTTTAGCTAAAAACGCAACGCGCTGGGCGAGTGTGTCGAATAGGTTTGCGCCTAGAATGGAGTTGCAATTCGCGCAACATTCAATCAACTCAACTCCATCGTATCGCCGTTGATTTAGTCCAGTTGTCGTGTGGGGAATAACATGGTCGCGTGAGTTTGCTACATCACCGCAATACCAACATTCCAGCGCCCTAGATCGACAAGCTCGGACGCGGCAACTATCGCTGCAGTATGTCGCGCTCTTGCGCTCGGCAGTGAATTGCTTGCCGCATTGCTTGCAGTTAGTGACATGGCTCATGTTCGTGGCTCCCGTTAATTCCATCATGTTACGCAATCAAGCTCGCCCGGTCAAGACAAAGCGTTACACGCATTCTTTTACACGGCCCACGGGCCGCACGGGCCAATGCCCCCCCCATCCCGCCCCATGCCTATCCCCCCGCGTCCCGCCCCGCGCCAAGGCCGCGAGCCCCAAACCCAAACCTGCGCCACGGTCCTGCGCCATGGTCCTTACCAAATCGGCTGAGCAGCGGGTCCTGACAAGGGTCCCTGCACAGTCCAATGAAACCGCTTTGGGAGCGAAATGTCATGGCACCCCTATTCCGTATGGCTGGTTTCCAGATTACAGGAGCCATACGTGACTCGCCGATTTTCTTTTCTTTCCCAGAGAGATTTTTTTTTTTTTTTTTTTTCACTCTCTGAAAGAAAAAAGGCG
>JALHRR010000236.1 GCA_022841345.1 Saprospiraceae bacterium | reverse complement strand
TCCAACTCTATCTGTTGTTGATATACATATTCCAAAGACATTGAAAGCATTTGCCAAGGCTTGCTCTATAATGGCAAATTGCGTTGGGCCATACAGACACTCTGGAGAAATGGTCGTTAAGGCATGTGTTGAGGAGGGCTGTCATTATTTGGATATCAGCGGTGAACCAGAGTTTATTGAGTCAGTTGCTGTCAAATACAATGATGAAGCAGCAAGGAAGGGAATATCAGTTGTAAGTGCTGTTGGCTTTGATTCCATCCCAGCAGATATTGGAACAGAATTTGTGAGAGGGTTATTTGAAGAGAAAGGAGCAAAATGTTCAAGTATTGAGTCATATTTGACATTGAAGAGCAAAAGTACGGCTGCTCTTCATTTCCCAACTTGGGAAAGTGCAGTCTATGGATTCCATAATCAAGGGAATTTAAAGGAAATCCGCTCAAAACTCTTTAAAGAGAAATTAAAGTACATTGGAAGAAAATTGAAAGTCAAAGGGATTTTTTGGAACAAACAGCTCGGTAGATGGTGCCTGCCATTTCCAGGTGCTGATGCCAGTATTGTTAAGCGAAGTCAATTGTTTAGACAGAGTGTCCTTAGCAAAGATCCAATTCAATACGTTGCATATTTCACTGTCTCTTCACTCTTTTATTTATTGCTTATAATGTTGTTTGGGGCTATATTTGGATTTTTGGCTAAATTTGAATTTGGTATGAAATTATTATTGAGTTATCCACAAATATTCTCTTTTGGCTTGTTCAGCAAAGAGGGTCCAACTGAAGAGCAATTAAGAGACACGAGCTTTGAAATGACATTTTTTGCGAAAGGAATTCCATCTGGCAGCGATAAAGAATCTCTGTCTATCAATGCTGCAATTAATGGACCTGAACCAGGCTATATTGCTACACCGATATTTATGGTTGATTCTATTTTTGGACTATTGGAAGGGAAGGGAAATGGAAATGGCGGCGTTCATACAACTGCTTCCTTGTTTGATAGTCAGTGGCTGATTGAATCTTTAAAACGTGACGGTATTTCTTTTGTGGAAATCCAATAAAGCTCTCTTTAATTTTGCTAATTCCACCATATAAAATTTTATTCGTCGAATGAACTGTTACGAAGATCTAAAATCTAAACGTCCGAAATAGCTACAGTGCCGCTCTACTGTGCCACGTCATAAGCAACCAGGTAGTCAAATAACGGTGGATCGCTTATAAATTGAAAGCATAGTTATATAACGGATATTAAATTATTTTTTGCTGGTCTTTAAATGAGAAATGTTGCCTTTAGAAAGAAATTATACAGCTATTGGATCACCTTGATACTTGGCTGTCTTTTGTTGACAGATTTCTTTGTTAGAGGTGCTGTATTCGACGAGAGCTCTGACGAAATTTATGATGAAGTGAATCAAATTCAAGTAGCCAAAAA
>JALHRR010000235.1 GCA_022841345.1 Saprospiraceae bacterium | reverse complement strand
CTACTCACTGGTTACACCTGTGCATACAATCAAAACAACAGAATCACCTCTCAAAAACATCTTTGAAATAAATCTGTCTTTTGTAATCGATTTTGCTTTCTTTTTTCCCTTTCCTTTCTGCGGCTTCTCTGTCCATATTTCTTTGACATTTTCAAGGACAAGATTACAATGTCTGTCAAATGCCTTAACACGCCCCAATAATTTTCTATTATTTCTACATGCAATTAATATCTGTGTGTGTTCTTTGAGGGCTTTAGTTAAGAGAGACATTGGTCCATGAGTAAATTCATGCTCTTCAAGTGCTTGAAGTTCTTCAGGTGTCATTTCTTTTTTAAGTTTAAGTGTACTATAAGATTAGAGAGTGAATTAAACACATTAAGGAGTAAAAAATGAAGATGTTATAATGGATGGATAATTAATTTGTCACATGGAAATGATGCGTACCTCATGACTGAATTATTGAGCAGGGGCTTCAATGGGTGATGAAAATCTGATACAAGTTGGGTGGCTTAATGTATTCTACGCAGCGCTATTAGTCCTCATAAACAGTAAGTTTTTAAATTCATATTTTTAATGTTTTAGTTGCTATAAGTGCAGTAATGCATTTGAAAATAGAATATCAGTTAATTATTGCTTCAGTCCGATGTGTCCTCCAATTAACCGTTCTTGCATTTGTTCTTAAACCGTTATTTGAGCATGAAAATGTTGTTTTACTGCTGGCTCTTTCAACTTTAATGTCTATTTTTGGTGCTATGGAAGTAACATTTTCTAAAGTGAAATTTGCCTTCCAATATTCCTTTTTAGTTGTTTTTGCTGTATTGTTTGTAGTTAATATGAGTTTATCAATGTTTGGGACAGGAATTATTATGCAAGTATCACCATTTTATAGAGTTCAACATTTTATTCCAACGGTAAACTTGGCTTTAATTTCTAATTTTCACAGATCGGAATGCTGTTGGGAAATGCCAGCACAGCTGTCGCCCTCTCAATGAATTATGCACTAAACTCATTTTACAATGAATCCAACAAAGTTGAATTATATTTGGCCTTTGGTGCTACTCGCTGGGAAGCATCTAAACCAACGATCAAACAAGCCCTATTGGTTGGATTGTTACCAACGTTGAATTCCATGAGTCTTCAGGGGTTGGTATCTATTCCAGGAATGACAACAGGTCAAATCTTAGCAGGTATGAAACCATTGGAAGCTATTAAATATCAGCAAATTATAATGTTTCTGATTGCTGCATCTGCTAGTTTGTGCTCTTTAGGTGCAACATTGGTAGTTTATTGGGTGTTGTTAGATAGAAAGCATTGTTTGAGGACTGATAGAGTATATAAGCAGGTTGATATAAACGTTGTAAAAGGAATCAAATATTTGTGGACAAAGTTGAGGACTTGGATCAGAATGAGACGAAGAGGTTACG
>JALHRR010000234.1 GCA_022841345.1 Saprospiraceae bacterium | reverse complement strand
GTCGAGAGTCTCTTTGCTTATGTCTTGCATCTTCAAATTATGAAAATTTCCTAGAAAAACGCGTTGTGAAAAAATCATTTTTTTTACATGTCAACAAAACGCAAAGGTAGTTCAACAGATTATGCCGCATGGGAGAAATTGGCGAATGAAATTGAAGACGAAGAGAAATCAGAGCGAAGTGCTATCGAAAAATACTGGGAGAACAAACAATTGGTGGGTGTACATAGCAAAATGTTAGGACAAGGAGGGTTTCTAAATAATCATGAAAATTTCGAAGACGCATGTAAACTATATTGGCACCACTTTAAAAAGCATTCGATTTTCAACAAATCGTCGACAAAGAATATTGAAGATAAGGAATTGGAAAAAGTTATGCAAAAGTGGTACAACAAAGCGATGGTTTATTATCACTTGTTCGAGTTTCAACTCAAGGAAGGTCACTTGAAAGCGATCGAGCCTGTTGTTGTTGCAGCCATGTTGGATCAAAAAGAAAAATTTTGTAAAAATGCAAATTCAATCGGTAATTGGATTGACCAGCATCAATGGAAAAATGAATATCCTGAAGAAAGAGAAAAGTATCTTATTCAGTACAACGATTTAAACAAACCACGCGTTCATGAATTTGATTTAAACAAATAAACTAGTTTGAGCTAAAAGTAACGATGCATCTTCTTCATCCAACACTGTTGTATCGAAACCCCATGGAATGAGATGCCATTTTCCATTATGTGGATAGTATCGACGACCCGTATAAAATTTTTTAAAAAATGACCTAATTTGTGGTTGGTTAACACACGACATGTACTTGAATCCTTCGCCTTCTTGTACTGCATTCATTCGTGTTACAATTTTCTTTATCGAATCAAATTTCTTTTCAATCAAATCCTTTGGTTTCCCAATTCCCTCTTCAAATTCTGGCAAGTCTAAATCAATGTTGGCATCACGCTCTTGTAATTGCTCATCCGTTAACTGATCTAGCTTTTCATCAATCATCATTTGAACGTATTCATACATCCGCGGTGTGAGGTATTTACTAGGCATACCTTTTGCTCGCATCTTAGTTCCATGTATCAATTTTTTTGGATCATTTCGGTCCCTCTTAACGTAATGCATCATGTATGTTTTAGGTGCAAGGTACACCGCTTCGATTACTTTTGTTTCCTCACCGAGATCCCAGAACATTTTTCCATTCACTTTCTTTTCAGGGATAATTTCTTGCTTCATTCGGTTGAACACGGCATTGTCGACTGATATAATAAGTGAATCTGTGTCACGATATGAAAATTTTTTGTCTACAATGCTAAATTTTGAATCCGTCATCATAGCTGTTACTTTTTCAAGTTCGTGTAACATGATATGCCTCGACCAAGCTAGCACAAAGGACCCCAATTGTACCGGTGTTTTTATTCTAGAGTCTACATCACGAGAAGTGCC
>JALHRR010000233.1 GCA_022841345.1 Saprospiraceae bacterium | reverse complement strand
TGCGGCGCTGCGCTTGGGCGAAGTGGGAAGGTGCAGAAGACCTGATGAGGCGCAATGAAGTTCTTAAAGCAAATGGAATCGAGGAAAGATTCTCCGAACAAAAGCCTTAAAAAAAGTTGTATGAAAAAATTGGTTGCATTATTGATATTTATTACCTCAGTTAACTTCATCAATGGGCAAGAGGTAGTATTTGGCAAGGTAGATTTATATAGTAAGCACTATAAATTACTAATTATTAATCTTACCGAGGCTTTTAAGTCTGATACTACTTATACGAGTTATTTGCTTGATGGAGAAGCATTCAGGAAAATATCTTCCTTGAAACTGCCAATGGTAACAGAAGAATATCATTGTGCTGGTTCACACAATTTTTATCTAATGGAAGATGATTCTGTAATCATTGAAGGGAATATTATCACTGAATGTGGCCAGATAAGAATTGGGAAAAGAAAATATGCCTTTACTTCGGAAGACCTTGAATATTGGTTTTCATTGGGCAAACCGCTTCTTAAGTCTCATTATGTTTTCAAAAGCCTCGAAGAAGGTCGAAAGTTTTATAATGAGCACTTAAAGGAAGATACAAGTATTTTATCTAACAATATTTTCATGCCAACTTGGTTAAGGTATGATGGTTGGTTTTCTGCGTCCATTGAAGACTCAAAAAAAGAAGGGCTTAATAGGATGCTTGAGAAATCTAGAGATAAACTCAAGGATGAGCATGTTGAAGTCGAATACTTAGCATATTATGATATTCAAATCTCCGATCCTCCTAATCTAGATTTCAAAATATACTGTGATCATTCTTTTTATGAAAAATTTATCCCTAAAAAATATGGTTTAATGGATGAAAAAGGGAAATGGAGACCAGCTAGAACATTTACTATCAACGTGTTTAGGAGAGGAAGATGACATAGTTCTGCCTTTCTAAGTGTTACAAGATTCTGCGCTCGCGCGTGGCTTTTTCTGCCTCGTCAGGTCTTCCAACCCTTCGCCCAAGCGCAACCCCCGCTGGCCCACAGGTTACCATGCTACCCCAAAACCAATGCGCTCGCGCGAGGCTTTTTTTAGCCTCGTGCGTCCTATCCGCGTCGGCTGTGCCGACAAAAGCGAAGTGAGCAATTATATATCCTGAAAAGCCTTTGAAGTAGCACCCAACAGATATATTTATGCGCGTATTTCTATCGTTCGGGTGTTCTAATCTAAAATGTGAGATTCCCGGTATTCAGCCCTCATACTTAAGTAATCAAACAGAATTATTTGGTATTAATTCTTCTATAACTCATTGCTAAACATTGCCTTTTGCAATTTTGTCCTTTTACTTTCCGCCTCGTCAGGTCTTCCAACCCTTCGCCCAAGCGCAGCGCCGCAGCAGTGTCTCCGACCTGCTGGGGCAAAATAGTTATTGGTTATCGGCGGTGGTAACCCTTGCTTATAAACC
>JALHRR010000232.1 GCA_022841345.1 Saprospiraceae bacterium | reverse complement strand
AAAGTCAATTCTTTCTTTAAAATTATAATTAAAAATCGCGTTTCTTTTCAATTTATTCTTAAAATTAAATAAATAAATAATAAATTATTCCTTATCTTCATGATGATCATAGTGTTGATTGTGTTCATTTGGATCATTTGGATTAGGTTTCTGCCAATATGGATAGGCAGCCATATATGGTGGTTGATGGTGATACTGATGGCCTGGATTAGGTAATAGATTCAAGGGGAGGGACGTTGTTGGATATTGTCCAGGGTTGCCGTTTGAAGGATTTGAGTAGGGCGGATGGGACGGGGACGATGAAGAAGGAGATACAGCTGACAGTTTAAGGGCAGCAGATAAATGGCTATCATGTTGTAATGAATGTGAAGAATAATCAGTGTCATGATGGTGTAAATGGTGATGTGATGCAAGAGCAGATGAATGGATTGAAGCAGCTGAATTATTTCCATCGCTGTACCCGTTCCCTATACCAACTAGACCTAATTCCATACCAGGCTCAGGTGCATTAAGACAGGCTTGAATTAAATTCTTTCCTTCATGCTTTGTAATTAGAGGCTGTAATTTAGGGGTGGCAAATGTGTACACGTGTCCAGTCTCTGATGCAACCAATAAAAGGACTTGTGTTCCAGTCAATGTACTTAATTCGTACGCTTTCTTCATAATCCCTGCCTTTCTCTTACTAAATGTAATATGTCTTCGACTTTTATCTTCAATATATTCAATCTTGATTTTCCTTCGACCAGCCCTCTTCTCAGCTTTTGGTTCATCGTCACAACTGTCTTCCAAATCTTCAGGCATTATCTGATGAATTGTAGTGTGCATTTGATGCTGCATTCCATTGGCTGCTGCAGCATTAGACAATTGCTGTTGATGAGCAGCTTGCAACTGAGCAGCCTGCTGTTGTTGCTGATGGTGATATTGAAGGGCAGCAAGAGCAGCAGCGTTCCCACTTTGATGTCCATATGAGTGTAATCCATCATCAACATAATTTGAACGACTATTTGAATTATGATTATGATTAGAGTTATTTGGAAGGGAATTTGAAAGTGATTGTGAATTATTGCTTTGAAGTGATAATGAATTCCCGCCAGCTCCGTTATTAGTGGCTAAGGCTAAGCCACCAACTGTCGAGCTGTTACTGCTGCCTCCAGAAGCAGTGGAAGGTGCAGCTCTTGTCAGTCCTCCAACTCGCCCTCCGTTCCCTTCAACGTTGGAATGTTGCGGTTGTTGGCCATGATTTGGGTTATTGCTTTGATTTGAGTGACTTGAATTGTTTTCCATTAACATTTATAATATTAAAAGTAATTTCTCAATAAAATGACTATCAATTACACTATCAAAAGATAAAACAGGTAGACTGACTAATTAGGTAAAAGTAAAATAGGAAGGAGCCGCTTACTTATTAAGAACCTCGGCTGTTCTCTGTTTGGAACAAATTT
>JALHRR010000231.1:342-1447 GCA_022841345.1 Saprospiraceae bacterium | reverse complement strand
ACCACCTGAATAGTCCTTAACAAATTGTGAGCGATTTTGTATAAACATAATGGCCAATGAAAGTTGACTCATAGGATGCAAGGATGGATTAACATCTTTGGTCAGTATTTTCTTCAAAGATTCAGGTAATTTGTGAGATTCAGCACGTGACATTAAATCCTTTGATAGAGCAGCAACTTGGTCTTTACTTGGAATTTCACCGGTCAGCAATAACCACAAAACACCTTCAGGCAATGGTTCGCTGTCCGGTCTGAGCTTTGGGAGGAGCTTTTGAAGTTCAGGGATTGAGTATCCTCTGAATCGAATGCCTTCTTGTGGATCCAAAAGAGAGGTCTCATATATCAAACCATTGACATCTCTCATACCACCATATGCCTGGTCAACAGTCACTGAGCCAAGGACTTTTGAGCCATGGTCAGCTTTGACTTTTTTGACAACTTCCCTTTGTTTAGGGATAATTTCATTGAGTCTTTGTATTAAAGACTGAGAATTAGTGGATATATGCTTTGATTTACCTGAGTGCTACTAGAGTAATTGCGAGTGCGGGCAAGCAAGGGAAGCATGACGGCTAAATTGCAAGGGATTCCTGCAAATTAATAGCCTTTTTGCCTTGATTGAGCGCTGAAATCGTTTGCAAAACTTTTCATTTTTTGAGAACTCTGTTTACAAATAAAATAATATTTCGTTTTCATTTTTCATTTTATTTTTTAAAATATTTTTTATTTATCGGAAAACTTCGGGATGGATTCCCTGTAACTCTTCCATTTGTAGACAGTGGCTTTTCCTGTTTAATTTGCTGCTGCTCTTCTTTGTCAGTTCCCATTGTTCATTAGTTTGAAAAGAGATAAAAAAATTTGCTTTGACATTTCCCATCTCTTCATCATCTTCCTTCTTCCTATCGATAATATTCCATTAAACTACTTATATGACAAAGACAATCGTAAGACTCAATTCAAACACCTAACAACTACAGATTGAATTAAGTAACAAATACGAAAGTCTTTACAAATTGGAAAATATTTGGAAAGAAGCAAATTCTGCTCACAGCCCAAATCCATGGATAAGTGTTGGTAACGAGAGGGCTGCAAAGGTCCAAAGACCTTCA
>JALHRR010000231.1:0-332 GCA_022841345.1 Saprospiraceae bacterium | reverse complement strand
GCTGAAAATCAAGATAAGGTCCCTAGTACAGGTAGTTTATCAGGATTTGAAGACTACAATTGCAGTCGTCAAGGCAGTGTACCTATCGGCAATCATAGACGGTCTACTAGGCCAAGGGCAAAATCACAACCAAATTTTTACAATAGTCATCGCATGTCACTTGATATGAATCAGGTTGATGTAAATAATGATGAAATTCTCAGTTTACAATCATGGTATGAAGGTCACTTGAGTGATGTCTCGTCGATACATCACAGTGATGAAGAAGCGGTGACTGGTTCATTTGAAGATGAAATGGCAGAGTTGGACAGTTTGGATTCTGCGTGGGAAAG
>JALHRR010000230.1 GCA_022841345.1 Saprospiraceae bacterium | reverse complement strand
ACCTTCAGGGGAAAACCGATACATGCCTATTCCGAATGCGACCCAGCAGGGAAACTGCCGGAGAAGGTACTGACTTCCTTGATGGCCAACGGAAACCACCAGCTCGTAGGCTACGACGGCCTGGTGGAAATCATTTCAATCACAAGACAATGAATATCAAATCTATCAAATCAAAAATTGAAGCCAAGATGAACGATTGGCTATTGTCCATCACTGATGAAGACTTAAGAAAAAAGGTCAAAAAGAACCTTTTGGTAAGTGGTGGAAGCATCGTATCAATGTTGTTGAACGAAAAAGTAAACGACTACGATGTGTATTTAAAGGACATGGACGTACTGTTTGAGCTTGCAACTTATTATTCAAAAAAGTACGACACCATTGTGCTTGATGGAAGGAAGAAAGAACAATTGCTCAAAGAAAACGAGCATAGGACTGGCATTTTCCATGTTTCCCTGGAAAACCTTCAAGAAAGGCAAGTCAAGCTGTTTTTTACCGCCAAAAATGGTGGGTTGAAAATAGACTACAATACGCCAGTTGACAACCTTCCACCTTACAGGCCGGTGTTTTTGTCGCCAAATGCCATTTCCCTCAGTGATGAAGTACAGGTAGTGCTCAGGTTCAATGGCAATGTGCAGGACATACACGAAAGCTTTGATTTCGTGCACGCCACTTGCTATTTTACTTTCGAGGAAGGGTTGGTCACCAACAAAGAGGCACTTGAGAGCATCATCACTAAACAGCTCAAATACCAAGGCTCGCTTTATCCGCTTACTTCCATCATAAGAATGAAGAAGTTCATCAAGCGTGGGTGGAACATCAACGCTGGAGAAATGCTGAAGATAATGTTCCAGATTTCAGAGCTTGACCTTAAAAACGCCAATGTGCTGGAAGAACAATTGATAGGTGTCGACGTGGCGTACTTCAACAAATTGATAGAAATATTGCGTGGCATAGAAGACAAAGAAACATTGACAAGCAGGTATTTGAACACCATTATCGACAAGGTCTTCGGGCAAGCTGATGACAGCGATGAACCTGATTGAACAAATTTCAAACTATCCATGCAATTGTTTAAAATTCAAACTGATTCAATGAACAACAACCTGAATATCTCGGACATGGCGGCAATGCTGGACATCGTGCAGCTCTGCCAAGTGTTGAAAGACGGCATGCGCAAGGACGTAAGCCTGACACTCAATTTAAGGATGGAACCCGGTAAGCCACCAATGATGAGCGGTGCCGTGTTCTATGAAACCTACCTCGACGACGAACTGAACCCAAGCTACCGGGAAATGGCAAAGGCCAGTTCGATGCAGATGCTCAGGTCGGAAGTGGGCAAGCTGCTCGAAAAGGTACAAACCAAAAAATCCTATGAAATCTACGAAATTCATGCAGGTGAAAGCACCGATGTCGCCATCGTGGAGGATGGCACTGCTTGAGCCGCAGCC
>JALHRR010000229.1 GCA_022841345.1 Saprospiraceae bacterium | reverse complement strand
CAAGTACAATTTGGCAGGTTATTTGGAACCGGAAGTGGAGCCAGACTAAAAGCTTCTCTTATAGCATTTGCAATAGCATACAATCCTTCGATTATTTGTTGCAGAGCACTTCGAAACATTATTTTGTCACAGCTAAACATTTCGCATAATTCGCCGTAATCGTTGTTTATTGTGTTTTGGTCTTCCTCATCCGGAAGTTGAATAGAATCTGTTTCTTTTAATGTCCGGGGTAACACGCCATCGCTTCCGTTGGCTCCGGCTCCACAGGAATTTCCGAAACAGCTTCCACCGGCCTTACCTTCAGAACACGTACCGTTACACTGGTATGATAACGGAGCGTCTTCAGTGTAAATTTTACGATTTACTTCCCCTTCGGGATTGATTTTAGTTTTCAAATCATTTGAATATTGTGCTCCGGAAAGTGAACCAAAAGCACAAAGGTCAAAGGCCGTATAAAGTTTAGTTCTGATAGAGGTGTCCTGAGTAGCCCATATAGGTAAATCGCAATTTGTACAATTACCGGGCCCCCCTGCCGGTATTGATCCGCCCGAAAATTGATTTGGGTTTATCATCGGAAAAGAAATAGTACGGGTACCGTCTTTTCCGTTGTACCAAATGCACGGAGCATAATTTTCGTTTTCCCTTAGACCATTGTAATACGCAGCTTCTTTTAATGGAACCAACCACCTTTTATATCCTACCTTGAAATTGTTTACGTATTTCTGTAAATTGAAATTTCTTTGAGGCATTATGTCATGAAGCAACAAAGCATTATCATGTTGGTCAATTCCATCGCCCTCGAAGTACTGTTGTTTCAAATTATTTATGTCTGCCAGCTTGTCATCAGCATAATAACCTTCCGCCCCGGTATAAGTGTATGAGAAGTATCCGTCAGCGAACGGAACATCATTGATCACTTTATACTTCCAGGCTCCTGTTATGTTCTCAATGACGACAAGTTCTGCCATGTTATAATCTCGAGGAAGATTATGTCCTTCAATAACAAGTCCGTATTTTGTTTCCTCATCCATCCGATGATCACCGTCAGACACATTTACCGGTATTGATGGCAGATTGAAATTCGTATCATTCATGTCTTTGTCAAAAACTTTCAAAGACGCCGAATACGAACCGTTAACGAGCCGGCCAATACCTTTTACCGGAGTAACACTTAAAACTCCAATACAGGTAGGCTTGAACAGTAATGTATCTGAAAAATCCCGGCACGGATCAAACAGTTCTATTACTCGATATACCTTGTTTGTGGTGAAATGGATTTTAACTCGATTGCAATTTGCATGGATATTTACCTCCATTTTGGTCCATACGCATTCTTTTAGACCCAGTGGACGGTCTAATTCTCCATCGGTAACAATGGTCTGATATTTTTTAGTTTTTTGCCACCCTATTCCTACTTCCCCGACGGACCCTACAAGACCGAGAAAAATCCACATATC
>JALHRR010000228.1 GCA_022841345.1 Saprospiraceae bacterium | reverse complement strand
CATCCATCGCAGACTTATCGGTGTTAGTCCAGTGTTCCTCCATCAACTCAAATTGTATACTTTGATGATGAAATGGAAACATATCGTAAGAAGTCGCTACTTTGTCTTCGTAAAACTTTATAATCTTTTCATAAACGAGAGGATGTGTTAACTTAAATGAATCAAATAAAACTATAAATTGATAGCGATCATCACTCAAATCCGCCTCTATCTTCTCAAGTGGCTGTGTTTTAACTTTCCCGTCATCAGCTCTCTGCACTTTGAATGTGTATAGAGCGTAATTCTTACCATATGACAAATTACTCTTAAGAGATGTATCGAAAAACAAGTTGAACACCTCAAAGTCATTCTTAAATTTGACTTCGACAACTTTTTCAATGTTTTCAATTGTTGGAATAACCAAAAAATCTTCAATAGCTTTCATGATCTTTGAAGAATAGAAAGAATTTCTATAAAATGGTTGATTGAATAAATCAACAATTTTCGAGATATCTTGTTCAGTGAAAATAAGCTGAGATGAACTGAGTTCAAGAAAAACGTCTTTCAATCCATCGAAATGGTTAGAAGCAATATTGCTTTCAAGCATTTTCTTGTTAATCATTTTAGATTCCAGATGAAGAACATCAAGAGCTGCAATTCCTGTGTCAACGTAATTGATATAGGTTTTCAACTCTTTTAATTTATCAGGCAGAGTTTGATAAGCAGCCAATTTGACAGCCTTTACATAATCCAAGTAATTCATCTTTTCAATAACACTTCGATCTATACTGGGCAATTGAGTTGCTTTAACATCTGTAACGAAATTCATAAAATCATCATCATCAAGGTAAATGTTCTTTGTTACATTGTTAACTGTGATAGCTTGCAAGACACCTGGCAATCTTAATATTGGCAGTCTTGAGTCATCAGTCAGTTCCTTCAAGTATTCTTCAAATTTATCAACGGGGCAATCTAAAAGTTTTCTCAACTTCTCATTTCCAAATGGGATTGGAATGCAAGTTTCAGACTTTACAAACTCATAGTATGGCATCAGATCTATACGGACTTTGCCCATAGCTTCGCTCCATTTCTCCAATTTCAATTTACTTTCAGCATCACATTGATCGTTGACTTCTGTAACTGTGCCTAATTTAGCTTTCATCGCGTGGACAGCACCATATACGCATGGCTTTGAAAGATCAAACTGTGTGTAGGCTGTGTACTCTGTTTTGTAGAAATTTTTCAAGAAAAATTTGCTAATACCACCAGACAAAATATGACTCTTTAGCAGTGTTTGGAACTGAAGGGGATAGTCTTTATACAACACAGTGAATTCATTCGCACCAGTTTTACGTGTCCATATTTCTTCCAACACCTGAGATTCTACTTTTTCGTGAAGTTTGGAGATGTCCATATTGTAGGCTAGTATGTTTTGATAAGCTGTTTTAACATAGTTTTTGAATAAGCTGGACAACATAACTTGG
>JALHRR010000227.1 GCA_022841345.1 Saprospiraceae bacterium | reverse complement strand
GAGGATCGTATAGGCGTGTATCTGGAAGCCTTTCTGTTTTTGGCAGTACCGCCAGCTGTCCAGCACGATATCGCGATAAACCTGGCGGGTGAACAAGTCTACCCATCCTACGGTGGCGCAGGTGAGGTAATTCAGGCCGTGCTGGTCGCGGATTTTGTATTCGACGCTCATGTTGGTTGGTTTTAAGTTTTGAAATAATATGGTTAATTTATGTCAGGCAGAGCCTGACAAATAGTACACGCGAGGCGGAGCCTCAGCGCGAGCGGGTTTGTTTTATTAACGTATAGATTCTTTATATTTTCTTTAGGTGTCCGATCTTGTCTGATCTTGTCCGACTTTGTCCAAACTAACAGAAAGCCAAGCCAAGGTCAGCAACTCACTAAATACTCAACATCCCCCTTGAGCCACCTCTTTTCCTGTTCAGGAAATGCTTGCTCGCGCTGAGGCTCCGCCTCGCGTGTACTATTCTACGGGCTCTGCCCGCCTTTATTAATCAAAAAACCACTCCCAAATCGGCGAAATTTCAACCAGCGGATGGTAATCGCAGAATTTATCATCTTGTCTGATTTTGTCTGCTATTGTCTGATTTTTTATCAATACTTTGCTGCTTCGAACACTGATAAGAATTGCATCAGTCAAGTATTTAGGGACAAAACAATATTAGAACCATGGCCAACCTTTCTACTATTCTTAAACTCGTTTTTTTCACTACAATCATTTGTTCATCAAAAGTTTATGCTTATACACAACCATCTAAATCAGGTTTGCCTGATCAAAAAAATCAGGTTATAGCAACGATTGAAATTCCGAAAATCCAGGAGATGCACCTGCCTGATTATTTAAAAAAGCATGGTAATCCTGCGTCTGAAGAAGTCCTTTTGGACTTTGAGGAAAAATACAATATTACCCTGCCAGATGCCCTCAAAGCCATTTTATCGTATTCAAACGGCTGTTCTCCCATCAATAGGACGATTGACATGGGGGAGAATCCGCCAGAGTACTTAACAGATGTTTTCTCCCTTGAATGGATAGAGGCTTCTATCCAGAACATTAAATCTATTGAAGCTGAATTTCACTATTATTTCTCGGATGTCTTATTGCCGTTCGGTGATGCTGGCGGTGTTCGATACCTGTGCATCGGGCTGGCAGGAACCTACAAGAACAACATCTACATCATTGATTACCAGAGCTACGATTATAAAGACATCAAGAGTATGCTCACGTATATCGGGCCTTCGATTGAAGACTTACTCTACAGATTAAAACCAAACTAACAAAAAGCCAGGCCACGATAAAGACTCAATGACCTGGCGATACCCTACCTTTTTAAAAAAAACGGCTCCCAGGCAACCCTTTTTGGATTTTCCCCGAATTAGAACCAGAGGTCTATCTCTACCCGAGTATTTGAAATAAAGATAAAGATGTCTTAAATTCCCGTTCAGGTGTTTTTTTTTCCTGTTCGGCAAATGA
>JALHRR010000226.1 GCA_022841345.1 Saprospiraceae bacterium | reverse complement strand
TCCTGCCACCAATTCATTAGGTGAAATTGCTGCTATAAAAAGACCCATTCCATTTGAAAGAAATCCAACACAAAGTAATATTCCATAAAAAATGAAAAATCTGCTTGCTGCTGGGTTCATACCAGATATCCAATAGATACAAAGTGTAAACAGTGTAACTTTCAACATCATTGGTAAGGACATTGATATGACTTTTGACATGGAAAAGGTACTGAGAGAATACAGGGAAATCATTCGATCTTCCCTTATATACTTCTTTTGAGCAAAATTTACATTGACAACTGGAACGACCAAAGAAAACACCAAATTTATGATCACAACGAATTCAATACCGATTCTGTTTTGTATTCCGTTTTGATTATTTGGCATTTGAAAGAAAACAAAGGCGATGATCAATCCCATAACAACGGCTTGAATTGAGTTGACAAGAACGATCATCTCATTTCTGAAAATATAAACAAAATGCCTCTTCAATAATATGAGCAGTTGAAGCATCCAAGAGACTCTGTGTTTGATTAATTGAGATTTTCTGTAAATAACTGGACTTGGCTCTGGTAGGGGTGTCAACATATTCTGACTTTCAGCTACAGGCCGTTCCCCCGTGAATTTCTCCCAGTAATCAATAAATCCGCTGATCCTCTTCAAACTACTTTCCCTTGTTGCCCTTCTTTTATAATTCACAGTTAATTGATCCATAAAGAAATCACCCGGATTCATGTATTGTGGACAGTTGTACCCGAGGGAAGCAAAATGAATAATTGCGCCATTTACAGACCCAAAATATGCCACTTTTCCATGTGCCATCAATATAATTTTGCTGAATAAAAATAAAATATCTGTTCTTGGCTGTTTAGAGCAACAGAGGACAGCTCTCCTCTCTCTTTTTGCAGACTCACTTAAACTCTCCATTAAATTAAACGCTGTAAAAGTATCCAAACCTTCCACTGGATTATCAATAAACAATAAACTTGGATATGTCAACATTTCTATAGCAATCGCCAATCTTTTCCTCTCATCTATATTCAGCCCATCTCGTATGCCTTCGTTAACCAATCGATTCTTGATCCCTTCCAATCCAAAATTAAATAACAATAAATCAACCCTCCTCTCAATTTCTTGATCATCGACTGTATTTGGCAATCTTAATTGTGCAGCGTATCTCAATGTCTCTCTTACAGTCAAGAATGGGAAGAAAAGTGGCTGATCAGGAACGTAACCAACTAATTTCCTCCAACAATCTCCTCTTCTTTGATTATTTACACTAATGTCCCCTTCTATATGTCCTCCAACTACTCTTCCAGCTAATATATTCAATAAAACTGTCTTGCCAGAGCCAACAGGTCCCAATATAATTACCATCTACCGTATATAAGACGACAGTCATTGATCCCTTACCTCACCTGGCTTAACTTCTCCGCTGACACCACAAAGGATTTTCTTCTTGTAAGTCCCTCGCCTTCCATCTCTGCGCGGTGTT
>JALHRR010000225.1 GCA_022841345.1 Saprospiraceae bacterium | reverse complement strand
TAATGAAGAAAATACAGCTTTTGGAGTATCTTCACCAGAAAACCCAGCTTTAGTCCATTTAGAACCTGTATCAAAAACTACAGCAGTTACTTCATCTATAAATTAGAACTTTTAGCACTGAGAAGGGGCGTCTTACCGTTGGACACCATCCCCTGACTCCAATGACCCAAAAGACTTATACCTTTGAGCATTGTCCAGCGTCGAAAGAAGTTGAAGGATTTCCCTTTACATGTAAATTTTTTATATTTATTTTATTTATGACCAGTGGATGCACCTATACCTGATGAAGTTTCACTCAAAATTTACAGAAATGATGAACATCCTGAACAGATGGCTTTAATGGGTGAAAACGATAGACGTTCATTTAAGGCTTTGAATTTTGGAGACAATGGGCCAACATTCTCTTCTATGTACAAGTAAGCTTAGCAGTATATATTCTAACATGTTTAGCACGGCCGTTGGAATACTTGATAAGAAGACTGGAAAAATCCAAGTGTTTGACTCTTCCATGTTCCACGTTAACCATTTTGTTAAAAATTTAGAGAATCCAGATTTATTAGTCAAAGGATCAGCTGACAGCTATATGGCTGCCAGAGATCAATTAGACGAAGCGTTTGGAACAAAGAAGAAGAAACGTGAGCTGAAAAACAGAGATAAAAACAAAATTGATATTTTGGATCTCTCAAACACTGCTGATGTAATATCAAAGGAAATCGAAGAAAAATCTGCATTATTGCCTTCTGAAAGTGAAATCCAAGAAGAAATTAATGCTAATCGATTAATCCCTCCATTCGAATTGTCAGCCTCCGTTCCAGGAGATATATATCCGCTGAATGGAATTATCTCTCCACATGAATTGGATTTAATGCCATGGAAAGAATTAGCAAGTTTAGTTAATGAAGCAAATATCGAAGAAATCAGTGGAAAGTACGGTTTTGGACAATATTTGCGAAAACTGTTGAGATGTCACATAAAATCACCGCTCTCTGAACGCACTCTGAAATTACTTTGGTACGTACATTTTCTGTTGAAAGCAAAAGGTTTAAGAGAAAATGTGCTGAATAATAATGAAAAGTTCTTTGCTGAAATGGGACCCATATCAGTTCCAGTCAAGAACAGAATCTTGTCCACATTTTTTGAAGAGCAGCATACAAAAGTTGGTCAACGTAAGAAAACGAAAGCAACTGGATATGGAAGAGATAAAATAACTGCATATGTGTGTGTGCTATCCTTAATCATTGAAGGATTTTCAGTAGAAGTGGCTGAAATCGCTTCTGATTTAGGTGTTGGATCGTTAAAGATCAATGACTTCTACAAATCAGTTGGATGTTACATTGATAAAGTAAAAGGTGAAAATGCAAAAGTAGCTGTATTGAAAGCGCCATTGACTTTCCCTAAACCTAAATTAGGAGCAAGAAAGAAGTGATTCTGTCCAATAAATTTTCACCCTTGCAATCTGATGAAATTGTTCTCCCATTTGCCACACCAA
>JALHRR010000224.1 GCA_022841345.1 Saprospiraceae bacterium | reverse complement strand
TATCAATGGAATGTTGCAGCTGGAACTGCTGGCACCTGGCCATACCACGATCATAATTTTGAAACCCATAATGGAGCAGAGCACAAAGGTCTTTTTGGAGCAATCATCGTCAACAAAATCGGCACTCCAAATTTTGACAAGGATTATGTAATTTATTTAGGCGACGATGCTTTCTGGGGTATGGAAATCGACGGAGCGAGCAGAACTCAGTCAAAACATGGCACCAATCCAACATTGGCTGCAACAAAAAACTCCAATGTCCGGTTTCATTTAATTGCCTTAGGCACCGATATTCACACCTTTAAGCTAGACGGCTATAAATGGGTCGACCCCGGAACCAACAATCTTATTAATCAAGTTGCAATCGGTCCGCTAGAGAAACATGTTTTCAGTGTTATTGCCAAAAATAGCGCTGATTATAAAGACAAAAATTTCTCCAATAATCTTTTGGGCATGAAGGGAAAATTTCGAGTCCAGTAAGCATATGTTAGCAACTTAATAATAGGGATAAAAAATGAAGATTAAAAATGCCTTTGGTCTTAGAAGACCAATGACTGCAAGTGTTTTTTTTGTAATCACACTCTTAATTTCGCAGTTCGCTCTGGCTACAGAACATAACTTCGCGCTTACGGCCGAAACATTGCCTAACGGGCAGATTGCGTATGCACTGGCAGGAAACGAAGGAGTCATACCGGGACCGACTTTGTTCGTAAGGAAAGGTGATACAGTTAATGTGTCATTAACAAATAACACCAGCATCAAAATTGGGTTTAAGGTGCCTGACCTTGCGCAATCAGGCTCTGGTAAAATTCAACCTGGAAAAACAAAAAATTATAAGATTAAAGCTGGCAAAGCAGGCAGCTTCGTTTATCACGGTGATAGTAGTGGCAAGGAACTACTGGGTCTGTTTGGCGCAATCATTGTGGATAAGGCACATGGACCAATTGACAGTTATGTAAATGCAGATGGCAGCATTATTCCTGTCACATCAGCTGATATCGATAAACAATTTGTTCTATTCATGGTAGGTTCAACTTTCTGGGGAACTGAAATTATTCCAGGTGGCTCACAACAAAAACCACTTTGGGCGAATCCTAATCCAGGCGCCGTTGAAAATGATATCGTACGCTTTCATATCTTATCAATTGGACCCGGACACACCTTCCACTTACACGCGCATCGATGGTTGAAAACGGGCACCAGCGAAGTGATTGATACCAAGCTATTGAAAGATGAAATCGATAGCCATTCCTTTACCGTCAAAGCAGGCACTGGTGTTGGCACCGGAAGCTGGCAATATCATTGCCACTTAATTGCACATATGGAAGCCGGTATGCACGGTAGTTTCAGAGTTGATCCAATCGGCGGTGACGGAGCCAGTGAAATCGGTGCATCGCCCTATGGTCGAATTTTACTCGGGCCAAAGGATGAGCCAGGCTTGGTAACATTCGAAATAACTGATGAACCAGCCAGTTGGTTTAGAAGTGCGCGCG
>JALHRR010000223.1 GCA_022841345.1 Saprospiraceae bacterium | reverse complement strand
ACCTCTTTTTGCTTTCAATGGCTGCCCATCTCATAAATAAACCTATACCCATCCCAATTCCTGTTCCCATTACAATAATCCGAGGTCCTAAAATTAGAATTAGCTGATTCAAAAGCAAAGAGACGAATTACTATAAAATGCTGGAAAATTCATGATTTTGTTAGCACCAATAACTGTAAACATCCCAGTTAAACCAAATAATGTCAGGGCAGCTTCTACTGTTGGGTCATGCTCAGGAAGACCAGTTGAATAAAACATGGGTTGCTGACCTATGGATTTCCCACCAATCCGCTATTTGTTCACTGCTAAGCTCTATTTAAAAGAACAAATTGCTTTTTCTTTCCTTTTTCACATTAAAAATTGCATCAATTTATTGAAAGATACAAAGAAATTATGTAAATTTAAAAGCCCTACTCAATTGTCTCAGCTAGGAAGAGAATTCTGTGATTCTTTGGCATTAAATATGTTTAGCTGCATTGAGTCTGCTGAATTACAGCAAGTAAATGAAGAAGAATTATTTAAAGAATCACTGGAAGTCAAAATTGCCTTTATAGAATATTTGTATGGTCAACTTTTGAACAGTGAATGGCACAAGGTCTGGTGCTTCAAGACTGTTCTCTGTTCCATTCCTGATTATCTAAAGTTGACTGCAAAAGTAAGGGATTTGTCGATGCGTCCAAAAAGTATTTTACACAAATTATATGCATTTGATTGGATGAAAACTGAGAATTTACCTTTTCATCTTCAAAGTATCAGGCAGAATTTGGTGGACTGCAACTTGCTGCTCGAGAAACTAAAGGACGAGCCAAATCAGTGGAAATTATTGGAAGACAAGTTATTATTTATATTACAAGAAATCAGAGAACTCAGAAAGGATACACCAGTTCAGCAACATGCTTTCCACGTTTCAGATATCTCTCCCAACTACGATGATTTTCAAGATATGGAAGAGTTCAATGATTATGGAGAAAATGATAAATACTCAGCACCCATTTCATTTTCGGACTATTCCACGCCTACTCGTAGTCCAGAACCATTCAATTATAAAGACTTCATACTGGAACTGAAATCCAAAATAGTCCATTCTCAATCATCAGCATCATCGTCACCATGATTGAGAGCTGCATCATTTTTGTACTCAACAAGTGAGCCATTGATATGTAAAGCGATTTCTCTACAAATAAGAAGAAATATAAAAACGATGTTACGCAACTGTAAAACTTTCAGAGGCCTGTCTAGTTTTCTTTCGCTTCGATTCATTGTATCTCTTCGTCATTATTTTTCTTTTTCGCTTATTTTCTGTGATTTTTCGTAAAATTTTGTCTGTTTGATCAACTATAGCAGTTGTCTGATCACCAAAAATTTGACTTTTGGGTGGCTGTGTAGTGTACAAGGGAACTGCAATTAATTTTGGCTTTCCACGGCTTAAACTGTAATTTTTACCAATATTTGAGTCATTTGTTTGTAATTGCGACTGTTGGCTCGCAAGAGGCACATTCCTTTGTCCTGAAGAA
>JALHRR010000222.1 GCA_022841345.1 Saprospiraceae bacterium | reverse complement strand
GGTTAATAACTGGTTCTTTGATTTGATCTTTAGTTATTGGCTGGCTTGAAGGATTGGAGGCAACTGATGTTGATGCTGAGGTGGATGCAGTTGGAGGGACAGCTGCACCCAGTCTCTGACCAGACCCTGAAAATGGCTTCAATGTTGGTTTTGGTGGACTGTAATCTTCAGATAATTTGTGATTTATCACTAATTTTACTTTTTGTCCAAATTTTACATTCATTACTTCTAATGGTGCACGTCCATTTTGTATTTGTTCCAATAATTCTTGACTTTCAGGATTCGAGTATTCATAGAGGCCCGAGGTTTCCAATGTGAATCCATTGCGCCAAAATGTTATGTGACGCTCAATTTCATCTCCATCATCATCATTTGAAGAGGGTTCTTGAGAGCCAGGTGGTTTTGCAGCTTGTGAGAATATAGAATTCAATAAATTGCGGGCAGGATTTGAGGATGGCGGTGCAGCAATATTGATTCCACCTCCAGCAAAGAAGCTTTGACCTTCTTCAGAATCATTTCCGTCATGTTCATTGCTATTACTTTCAAAATCTCTTAAAGTGGCAAATTTCTTTCTATGGGGCGTGTAAGAGAGGGGACGGAAAGGGTTTGTTACTTGTCAGACATGTTGGGATTCAACTGATGCAGGGGTCATGAGCATTTGTTGGTGAATAAGTGCAATTTTGAGTTAGGGTGGGCAAAGATTCACTGCTGATCATCTTCAATAATATTTACAGTGTATACTTTGAAGTGATGATTCAAAGCTCTCAATTCATGTAACCCAAATTTAGAAAAAGCACCTTCTGTTTCTGATTGATTAATGGAATATTCTTTTGATTGATTAATAGAATTTATCAATGAAGGAATGTAAAATACTCTATTAATTCTAGAATGGATCAAAGCCATTGCACACATTAAACATGGTTGCCGTCTAAGAATAACGTCACAATCCCTGCAAAGATATGAATTGTGAATTCTGTTCGATAACTGAGATACTCTTTGGATTAGCTTGAAACACGTGTGTGAATATATTGGATTTGTATTTTCTTCTTCATTATCATTATCATTATTCAATGCTGTTGCAATAACAGTGTTATTCTGAACAATTATTCCGTTTAATGCATTATTGCTTGCCAAGAATACTTCAATGTGTTGCAATATATTGTCAGCTGGCAGACAATCATCCCTTGACTTGCCAGTGTTCTCATGATAGGAAATTGGCCAAATTTCATTTAAAGTTGAAAAAGTAGGGTAATTATTTGGAGATAATTTTGGAACATTTAATTTTTGGATTTCTATACAAATTAAATTATTTTTGTTCATCCAATTTTGTATTTCATTGATTGAGGTGTAATCAGACTTTTCTATTAACACAAATAATTTAAATTCAGAATATTTTTGATGTTCATTATTATTGCCTTCAAGATAAACTCTTTTGACTCTCTTCAAATGCTTGTATTGAAGTGGGAAATCTCTTGACAGCAGTTTTATCCATTGATTAGAATCTTTTGGGTGTATATTTGCAGAAAACATTTC
>JALHRR010000221.1 GCA_022841345.1 Saprospiraceae bacterium | reverse complement strand
GTAGCTCAAGCAATCTTTGCGGTGGAGACAGCGTAATTGACAGGCAACAACGTCGCTTTGTTTACCAAAATTGATCAAGTGATCAGAATCTGTGGTAATATATGGCGTGACCATGTCCATATCACCAAAGACCAAGAAATCTGTGCGGCATTGATTGGAACTTGAAGGGTTTTTGCGATGACCACAAAAATATCCAGTGTTTGGGTATTTTTCAAAGGTGGACTCAGTTGAGAAATAGCAGGCACCGCAGCTCAGATCCCAATTGTAAGACATGCAGCGTGGATCAGCAGCACACATAGCTTGACATTCAAAAACAGTATCAGTGTAGCCCATCAAGTTCTGTTGATTGCTGTTTAGATAGTAGTTTGGGAAGAGTGAGAAATCTTGGTTTCCACTGAAACTGCTGCTGCTGCTAGAGCTAGAGCGGCGCTGAGCAGAGATCAAAGAAATGATTGAAGCAAGGATTCCAAAGACTTTCATCGTTGATGATTATTATTGTTTGGTGATGGGATGGGTGGCGGACGGGAGGGTTAAATGATTATTTATTTACGTTATCCATAAAAGGAAATAGTCAATGTAACTATAGGCGGCAACGTCAAGGAATTCTCCGATTGGTCCAATTGACACCTGAACGGTATTCAAAGATAGCTGGAAATGATTAGCAGAGATGCTAATGATGCAACAAACCCATTCTAAACATTTCCAATCCATAATTAGCTAAAATTTATTTATAAACATTCAATTTTATTAGGTAAGTAGTTTAAAAGAAGAAAAGATTGCAGCGCTTTTAAGAAGAAGAAGATTGGCTTGAGACAGACACAATGATATTATCTGGGAAATCACAGACTGGACATACAGTCACTCTTTTTCCAGAAATAAAATTTCCATTATTAGTGTAAGCATTTGATTTAATAACGCTCTTTGCATATGTATCACCCAAACCCAAACATTGTTTAGTCATGTCGTTGTATGTGAAGACTTTGCAGCCTTTAACGTCTTTGCATCTCAACTGGCACTCTGTAGCTGAGAGCTGGACTGGGAAGCGAATAATTGATTTTGGATCATGGATTGCAGCGTGTTCAACAAAAGAAATCATGGATCCATCATATCTCAAGAATGTATCAAAACATTGCTCACATTTGTTTTCTTCACTCATTTTGCGACCAGTGTATTCTCGGCTGTCTGGCACTGTGTTGAAATAGTCTCCATAATATTTGTAGCCTTTGCAGGAATGATCGAATCCATCATAGTCAAATGTTGTGCATTCAACATTGGTAGCACAAGCATAAGCACACTTTTCAATTTGATAAGTGCTGAGGGATCCGCGGAGAGCTATGCAGTCAACAGATGGATAGGATGAATTTGCTTCGAATTCAGCCAATGGATGCCATTGAAAGATGGACTGGAAGAGATGTTGGTTTGAGAACGCCAAATGAGCAGAGGTTGAAGTGGCGGCAAGAAGTGATAAAAACAGAGATTTCATAGAAGTGGAGAGAGATGGACGGATTTGAATGAAAGGCGGGCGGCACTCTTA
>JALHRR010000220.1 GCA_022841345.1 Saprospiraceae bacterium | reverse complement strand
TCTGTAATTGATCAACATTCTGTCATTCCAACACCGCTATCGCTTGACTCTAATCAACCATCATTCTCTGAGCAATTATCAGATATCTATCCTTCCAAACCCTTCCCTTCCAAGGCTAGGAAACAGGGAAGAGACTTCCAACCAAAAGCAGATTCCCTTGTTCAAATGCTCATTCAAGCTCTACATTCCAATGACAACAATTTATTAGAGAGCTGTTTAGCAGTTGGTGACAAGGTTATTATAGAGAATAGTATTAGAAAATTGCCACCAAGATTTGTGTTCCCTCTCCTCAACAATCTAGTTGCTAAAATGGATGCTAAACCAAATAGAGGCTTAGTATTGATTGTGTGGATACGGTTGACTCTATTCCTTCACTTGTCTTACCTGACATCAATTCCAGATTTGAAATATCAGTTATCCGCCCTCTACACAGTTATCGATAAGAGAATGACTGTCTTTCAAGATTTATTAAAACTTTCAGGTAGATTAGATATGATTGTCTCACATATATCACTTAAAGCTCAAACTAATGAAGAAGAGGATATACCGCTATCAGTCTATACTGAAACCGTGGATAATGAAGATCAAGATGACACTGAAGTGGAAACAGTTGATGCTTTGGCCTTTGAAGAGGGCAGTGATGAAGAATATGACAGTGCAGATAGCAATGAAGAGGACCAAGAACAAGAAAATGAATCAGATTACGCAATCGAAGGTGAGCCAGACAGCGATGAAGAATATTAAACATTTTTTCTAAAATAAAAATCATTCAAATCTATATAAAATCAACTTTGCTCTTATGTACTGCAAATGAAGGAACAATCCACTTCCCACAACTACATGTAGAGCCGTACCAAGAATAATTCCCTATTTTCCCTTTGCATTTAGGGCAGGCTAATTTGCCGTCAATGGCAGGTCCCGTCCCTTCACATTCTTTGCCGTCATTCTTTCCCTCCTCAACTGACTCTGATTCCGTTGGTGTCAATCCCATCCAATCTTTTACTTCTAAATAAAAGGCAGAGCAAACAATGGCTGCAGTCTGTCCCCTCTTCGCATGACTGCCAACAGCACTTTCCTCTTTTGGAAGGTGTTGCATAATTTCACTTTCATCTGCAATATGAGCTCTATACATTAATAAATAAAAATTATTAGAATATTAAATTACCTGCACATTCTGCAACGAATGGTTTTTGCCATTTTTAGCGAGGCCCTGTTGAATAATTTTTTTAATTATTTAATTTAAGGGAGGCAGCCAAGCCTGGATGTTTCTGTATCTGAGGTCTAACCCTACCATAAGAACTTCCGCTTACAAACATCACCGAATCCACCGCCGACAAAATCTACTTGACAAACACCAACCAATTATTCATTCATTTTATTGTTATAATCCAATTAAATCCCCATTCAATATCTATCGAAGAATGTCCACGGCAACAACAACTCTCCGCTCAAATAACTTCAATAGTCAAGGCCATTCAAACCCAAATTCCCTTCCTCTTAACAGCAGCTCTTCGAAAGCATCTAATTCATTAATATTAA
>JALHRR010000219.1 GCA_022841345.1 Saprospiraceae bacterium | reverse complement strand
TAACTATTGGGCTAGTTATTGGATTGGTGGCGATGGATGAAATAACATTGGATGTATTGATAAAAACTGGTTCACCAACTCAAAGAATGCAAGCATCTGCAGTCAAACCACTTAAAAAGGATAATTATCTCCTGCTCTGTACACTTCTTATAGCAAATACAATAATCAATGAAAGTCTTCCAATATTATTTGACCATATATTTGGAAATGGTTGGAATGCAGTTGTTTTGAGTGTTGCTCTTGTAATGTTATTTGGTGAAATCATTCCACAAGCCTTCTGTACTAAATATGGACTGAATATAGCTGCAAAATTTAAATGGCTAGTTCAAATCCTTCTATTTATACTCTATCCAGTTGCTAAACCTATATCACTTGTATTAAAGAAAATATTAGGTGATGACTATGCAAATGATTGGATAACAAATAGAAACCAGCTAAAAGAATTGATAAGTGTATTAGGTAACAGATTATTGATGAAAGATGAAGTTACAATATTAAAAGGTGTATTGGATTTGAAGGGTAAAACACCTATAGATATTATGACGTCATTAGAAAGAGTTTACATGTTGAATGTCCAGGGATCTGTTCTTGACAGTGCAACTCTTAATGACCTTGTCTTCCACGGACATTCCCGTATACCAATATACAGTGGTGAACGCACAAATATTATTGGAATGTTACTTGTCAAAAAATTAATTGCATATCCACCTGATATGTCCATTCCACTAACAAGTCTAACTCTATCAAGTCTACCAACAGTTCCATACAACAGCAACCTTTTTGATGTCTTTAATGAATTCCGACAAGGGCACTCACATCTGGCTGCAGTTGTAAATAACGGTGGGTTGCCTATAGGTATAATAACGATGGAAGATATAGTTGAAGAAATGGTTCAAGAAGAAATCCTTGATGAAACAGATGATAATTTGAGACATATATATAATTGGAAGAGTCCTGGAGAACTGCCAAATTCTGCAACTGAACAATCAAAGTTATTATTAACAACGCCAATTAATAAGAGCAGGAGACACAGTGCAGCAACAGAGCCATACACACCCAATGAACATTCTTTAGTTGGACAACAGATTTTGAAGAGCGGTAAATTAGTCAATTTAAATGAACCAGAACATGAAACGTTATTACCGCGATAATCAGTAAGATCTCTGCAATCTTTAACCGCTCTTCAAATAATCATTCCTCATAATAAATTCTATTTTATTTCTGTTGATTGATTCAGAATTTTACTACAAATGTCTTCATCTCCAAAGCACAATTCCAATCCTTTTGACCAAGACAGGAAATCAGAGGATCTGATAGGAAATAAAGGCATACATCGTTTACCACTGAAAATACACAAGCAATCTGTTGTCTGTAATTTCTGTTTCTGCGTCTGCTTTTGGGCTATTTTAGATGTTTTTGAAGGGACTGATGAAGTGCTGGCGGCAGGTGGGAAATTGAGTTGTGAGGACGAAAAGGATTGGGTAGCCAAAAGACGTGGATCAATTGAAAATCTCTCTATAACCGCAGATTTGGTGCTGGAAT
>JALHRR010000218.1 GCA_022841345.1 Saprospiraceae bacterium | reverse complement strand
TGAAATGAAGAGGATGACTTGCGAAATTAAAAAAAAGCAAATAAAACATGAAATAAACGAAGGGTTCGATGAAATGCGTACAATAATTTAAATTGAAATCACTTTTTGTCCTTGACGAAATTCCAAGGGTTCGCTCTTTGTGAAATTTAAGGCCTCACATTCCTCATTTGAGTGGAAAATGAGTGAAAGAACAGACCCTCAAATCCAAACTGATATTTCATCTACGTCACCCAAACAGCCCGTTAATTCATTCTGTTCTTCAGTCCCTTCTGCATCTCATCCACCTCCAAATTGCACAAGTAGTAACCTCCCACTAGCAATTATCCTTGTTGGCCTCCCTGCTCGCGGCAAAAGCTTTCTTGCTCGTCACATCAGTAAATATTTTCGTTGGTTAGGGATAAAGACGACAACACTTGCTGTTGCTCATTACCGTAGACAAGTATTTGGGACGGCTTTGGAATCCTCCTATTATGACCCCAATAATCCAACCAGTGTAAATCATAGAAAAGCCCTCCACAAAGCAGCTCTCAATGACCTGTTGATATGGTTTGGTGTGGAAGGGAGGAGGGCCATGAGTCCAGATCCTGTTGGCTCAGCAGGCAGTTCAACTGGATCACCAGTTTCTGGGTCATCAACCAATAATAATCAAAATTCTAATGGATTAATAGGGATATTGGATGCAGCAAATACAGATCCAGAGAGACGGAAAGTCATCTATGAAACACTGACTGCAGCAGGTGTCCGTGTCCTGTTCCTAGAAGCGATCTGTGAAGACAAATCTATGGTTGATGAAAATATCCGTCATTCTCAAATGTATTCCCCTGAATTCAACAACAAGTCTGCTGCAGAAGCGGTTGCTGAATATAAACTACGGATAGAATTCTATGAAAAAACATATGTAACGATGTCTGATCCTCAACATTCAACCATAAAATGGATAAACAATGGCGAAAGAATTGAGCTCTATAATGTCAATGGCTATCTTCCAACTCGTGTCGTTTATTATTTAATGAATATTCATTATAATGAGAGGCGCTCAATATTTTTGTGTCAAAGCGGTGGTAAATCAGGGAATGCAGTTGGATCTGAGCTGAATTCAAATGGAAAATTATTTTCACAATCTTTAGGCAAATTTATGTCTCAAGAAATAAGTTTATCTGACGCCCCTCTCACAGTTTGGATTGACACTGAAGTCACTACAGCTCAAACAGCAGCAAACATCCCAGTCGTCGCCCTTTCTTCTCGCCCACAGTTGACTCAGATTTCTCAAGGGGATTTCGATGGTCTAACTGAAGCTGAGATCTCAGTCAAATTCCCACAAGAATACATTCGACACTCAACAGATCCCTACAATTATCGACCGCCACGTGGTGAAAGCTATCATGATTTGGCTGTCCGACTAGAAAATGTTATTATGGAAATAGAGCGTGCCAAAAGCGATATCCTCATTATTGCACATGAAAGTGTCCTCCGCTGTCTCTATGGCTATTTAATGGATATTTCAGACAGCTTAATACCATTTGTACCGTTGCCTGCCAATAGTTTGCTAC
>JALHRR010000217.1 GCA_022841345.1 Saprospiraceae bacterium | reverse complement strand
TACGATAAATGGAAAATGCTTTTAACGGGCGAGCAACTGGAAGGCTTGATTCAATACAGAGAAGAGTTGATATCCAGTCTCCACGCTCGTTTAGCTGATAGTGAACATTTGGTTGCCTCTCTGCAGCATCGTCTACAGCAGGATATGCTTGCGAGCAATCAACGTGAGCAATTACTACATAAAGCCATCAGCGATCAGCATAAAGCCATCGGTAATCAGCGTAAAGCTATCGATGATCTGTTTCGTTCAACGTCATGGAAAATCACAGCTCCCTTGCGATTTATAATGCGGATTTTTCGTGGACAGTACCGCGATGCATGGGATGGTTTGCGTCGTCGAATGCTACCGCTGTTAAAAGTCATTTATTCGTGGTTGCCTGTTCGTTGGCGCAGCACAGCATTAAATGCAGCCTACCGGCTTGCAGGTCCTCTCTTTGCTGGAATGAGGCATTATGAGGTATGGCAGATAAGTAAAGATGGTCGTGCCAGTCTATTATCCAGGAATCTCGATGATTCTTTAACAGGAATGATGGATCTTTCCGCTATTGCCCCTTTGACTAAGCCGCCATCTGGGCGCATTGCAATTCATGCGCATATTTTCTATGCAGATCTGACAGCAGAATTTGCAAAGTATCTGAGTCGGATGCCGTTTTCCTATGATTTGTTTGTTTCAACAACCGATGAGACGGCAATTCAAATATGTGAGCGGGCTTTCTCCCATCTGCCTCAATTGAAGCAACTGACTATCACTGTTGTGCCCAATCGTGGGCGAGACATTGCGCCCATGTTCTGTACTTTTGGCGAAGTATTGCAGCATTATGATTATATTGCTCATATTCATAGCAAAAAATCGCTGTATAACAATGGTGCTACCGATGGATGGCGAGAATATATGCTAACAAACCTGTTGGGTAGCAAATTACAAATACAGAGAATTTTTATGCTATTGACTGGGGAGGAATCAATCGGTTTTGTTTATCCCCAGAACTTCTCAAAGCTACCTTACGTGGCATATACATGGCTTTCCAATCGGGAAAATGGGCGCCTCTGGTGCCATAAGTTGGGTATCACAGAGATACCGCAGGGTTATTTTGATTTTCCTGCTGGATCAATGTTCTGGGCCCGTACAAAAGCGCTGCAACCCCTGTTTAATGCGCATATTAAAATTGAGGATTTTCCTGAAGAAGCCGGGCAAAAAGATGCAACGCTTGCGCATTGTATAGAACGTTTATTGGTTTTGGTAACTGGGCAATCCGGATTTAAGACGGCCATCCTTCGGGACGATAACTCCAATAGTTGGTCGCGTTGGCGTTTTGAGCAGTATCTGCTGCGCAAACAGGAAAATGTACATGCAATGTTGGCTGATGCGACAATACGCGTAGTTATTGTTGATATCTTTGATACATTATTGAGTCGGCCGCTGCTAAATCCTGAAATCATTAAAAATATTGTTGCTCATCGTGCTGGAGGTAATGAGGGCAAGCTTTATCTTACATTACGTTCCATAGCAGAAACTGAAGCGCGCCAAAAAGCGGATCGTGATATTGGATTGGA
>JALHRR010000216.1 GCA_022841345.1 Saprospiraceae bacterium | reverse complement strand
ATCACTGAGCATCAAGCGGGGCATCGCAAACTCGTTTTATTGGTGGTATAGGAACCTCAATATTACGAGTTTGTCTATATTTATTAAATAATTATCGCAAAATGTCAACAGACCCTAGTGAATACGCACTGAATTCTATCTGATAACGGACTGAAGAAATTTATTTCTTCGCATTGCTGGGAAAGGGAAACACGATAAATGATCTAAGAATCATGCAACTTATTTTGAATAGAAACCAGTTGGGTCAAGATTATTGAAGGTTTTCTGGAAGTATTCAGCGGAATTGAAGGAACTATCGATTAATTTTGAAACAGTATCTCCGCTCTGAAAGAAATACAGAATAGATTCGCTGGTCAGATAAAAACTACCAGCACAAATTGCAAGCCTAATTTAAACTGGCCCTGTGAATCGTGCCGCATCAATGATTGACCATAGATGAAAAATTCCACCAATTACTGCAGGAATAATCAGCACGGCAAAAAAGTATCCCACGCCAACGATTACAAAAAACAAAAATGCCGACAATAAACGCCCCTGAACCAGTTGACCCAACCCCGGGATAAAGAAACTACAAACTGCTGCCAATACATTTCCGCCTGATCCCTGCCCTAACATTGTTCATCCTCTCACTAATATTTCACAGCACTCAATATTTTCTGCTGACTGTATCCGCATCCTTTGCAGAATGCTCATAATCTATGCCCATCATATCACCCGCCATCCTTTTTTCACGTACCTCATCTATGCTACCCAGTTTATCAATGCGCAAAGACGTATCTTGGATAAGCGCATCAAGCTTCTTCACGGATTCGGGTGACAGTGTTTTATTTGTCTCAATCTCAAACTTAAAACAGTGTAAATTATTTAAGAAATTACCTGTGATGTCTTGTACTGTTCGCATCGTAGCTTTTAAAACCTTTAACTTTTCTTCCTTTATTTCAACTTCTTTAATTGACTGTATGCGCTTCAATCGCTCTTGGTGTAATTCAAGTACTTTATTTCGTTGTATCAATGTCAATATCGCTGTTACCCAGATCACCAATATTGCCATTAAACGGTTCGCAAAAACTTGATACATGGGAATATCACTCGGCGGTGATCCTAGATATCCAACTCCTACCAGTAAGGTACAGATAGAAGCCACTAGTAAGGTAAAGCGCTTTTCAGGCGATTTTAACGAGAGTAACACGACAGCAACATAGGGAACACCACTCGCTACGCCAAGCGGTGTCATAAAATCCACCAGTAAAACTGCCATAGCGACGAAACCGCACGTCAGATAAACACTGACTCTTGTTTCGTGAGTTGTACCGAATATATTCTCATTGATGAAGTCTGGGTGGGCCATATCAAATACTATTGAATAAACTCTGATTGAGTAAGTGTATATGAATTTCCTTAAGTCATACTCATTAATATGCAAGCATATTCTTATGCATCTCATCAAATAGCAACTTGAATCATATCCAAGAAATTTCTATTTCTTTGAATTAGCCATCAGTTCTGCAGCTTCTTTTAACAAGAATTCTCTAAAAGCATTGGCGACACCGGATAGGCGC
>JALHRR010000215.1 GCA_022841345.1 Saprospiraceae bacterium | reverse complement strand
AAGGAACTTTCACCACGCAACGGAACTAGGTTGCCATCCATCGGAACATGGAAGGAGAGGTCCAACTCTTCAATATCCTGGTGTGCTTCAAGATATGCAAAGTCTAACTCTGGGAATATTTGTTGAAGATCTTTTTCTTGAGGTATTTGACCAAGAATTAACTTGATATACAAATCAGCTAGAGGAAATTTTACTATTTCACCCAATTTGAATGCCCTTCCCAACACCAACCCAATAATGTAATATTTATCCAATTCTGTATGTTGGATGTTCTTTGGGTACAACAGGTGAGTATTTTCTGTTTCTATAAAATACTCCCCAGCAGCGGCAAAAAGGAACTCTGTCAACCAAAACCTTGATACACCATCAACGTCCTGTGATAATCCTCTCAAGTCCCACTGTGAAGACAACTTGATTTTGTATTCTCCATGGCATGATGTTTGAACATTTGATAATTTCTCAAGTGTGCTTCTTAGGAGATTTTCAGGATCAATAAAATGTATCATGACGGCTTCATCAGGTATTTGGTACGAATTTAGAGCTTGTCTGTAAAATTCCATAACATGAACAGATTGGAAACCTGAGAGATCTTCATTCACTAAATCAAAGCCAATATGAGCTCTTAATATGACGTCATCAAACTCTACAAAGTTTTCATTTGATATAAAAGTATAAAATGCATGCATACAGTTAAACAAAGCATCATCACATAAAGCTGCCAAAGTAGTTATTTGAACGATGGATAATTTGATTGGGTGTGAGCCTTCAACTTCCATACTCATTTCTTTCTGATCCTGAATAGCTTTTAGCTCATTCAGTGTATCGCTTTGATATTGAATGTTTTGTAGGTAATTTAATATATTGTATATAATCTTGGTGTCCTCCTGGTCCTGCATCACTGGTAAGAAAAAATGTTTGAAATTTCGAAAATCTCGATATCCACTTTGTATCGCCGCAAATATATATTTGAGTTGTTCCAACTTATCTGATTTAGCAAAACCTTCACTGTAAAGAAGGAAAGTAAACAGGGAACTATCCTTTGGCCCAAATTTCAAATAGCTCGCTATCAGTTCAGCTATCGGTTGCAAGAGATATTCAGTGTCCTCCACCTGTGAAGGGAATTCTGCAATTTTGTCTGCTACATTCCCAATCCCCATAAAATTACGCACTGCCATCGGATATTTTGCCACATCTTCAAAAGTGGTACAGATATCGGAGACAACAAGAGCTCCAAAGATCTCTAGAGCCGGAGTCTCATATTGGCACCAGAATTTAGAGAAGATAGTTCGAAGGAATTCAATATCATCCTTTTTGCAGATTGCAATTATATTCATCAAATTGCACTCAATTTTCTTGAGGATGATGTGCAAAATATCTGAATTTCCTTCCAGGGATGACATCAAAGTAGCCTTGATCAATTGAAATATTCCTTTACGAAGACCTAAAGAATATAATTCTAGTGGAATTATATTTTTTTGCAGTTTAACAAAAACTTCTTCTCCAATCTCATTAATCATATCTGATGTAAGTGAATTTACAAACAGAATCCATGGAAATTTGAT
>JALHRR010000214.1 GCA_022841345.1 Saprospiraceae bacterium | reverse complement strand
CCCACCCCCCGGCTCTGGTTTTTAGGGGTTATCCTTTTTCTTTTTTCTTTTTGGGGTGTCGCCTTGCCCGTCCGTTGCTGCGGGTGCGCCGCCCGCTCCCTCGTTGTCCTTGGTCGGGGCTTGGTTTTTTGGGGTCGTGCCTTGTCCGCCCCGCCGTCGTTCTTGGTCATTCCTCCGGGTCGGTGGGCTGCTCGTCGTTCCGTAGCTTGGCTTCCCTTGCCCCTTCCTTGGCTTCCTTCGCCGCCGCTTTCGCTTTCTCGGCTGCCGCCGCTGCCCGTTTGGCGTGGCGTTTGGCGGCGTTGGCGGCCTCCAGTTTCAGCCCCTCGTTTTCGTGGTAGCTCGCCCAGCTTGCGCTGCGGGCGGCTGCTTCGGCTTCTGCTTGCGCCCGTGCTGCCTGTTGTTTCGCCGCCTTGTGTGCATGGGCTGCCTTGTAGTTCTGCACGTCGCCGTAGCTGGCCTCTTTCAGGTTGTGGCGTTGGGCCTCCTGCCTTGCTTGCTCGGCTTCGGCGGCGCTTTTTTGTGCTTCGCTGGCAGCGTTGCGGGCGGCCTGGGTCAGTGCGTCTGCTGGTGCGTCGGCTTGTGCCGCTGCTTCGGCTGCCTTGCGGCTTTGCTTCGCCCTTTCCGCTGCTGCTTCCGCCTCGTCGGCGCGGCGGGCTGCGGTTTCCGGGTCGTTGGCGGCTTGTGCCTTGCGGGCGGCTTGCTGTGCTTCCCAGCTTGCTTGCTGCGCTTCGGCGTGGTGGCGGCGGGCTTCGCCGTTCCGCTCCGGGTTGGTGGCTTCGCTTGCTTGTGCGGCATGGCGGGCGGCTTCGGCGTCCTTCTTCGCCCAGTGTGCGGCGGCGCTTGCCCGGTTTGCTTCCTGTTTCGTGGTGTTTGTCGTTGCCATCTTTCAGCAGTTGTTTTTTGCTGCTTCTAAGTTAGCACTTTTATTTGTGTATTCATTATTTTTGGCACTTTTTTTTGTATTTTTATTTATTGCTTATCGGGTTTTTACATGTGTTTTTCACAGTCCATTCTGTTTCCTAAAGCACATTATTAATTGATATTGGTTGCGGTTTTATTAATAATTTAGCACTTTTATTTGTGTTTTATATTTAATAAAAATATGTTTTCAAAAACTTGACAAGTCTTGCTAATTAGCACTTTTGTTTGTATTTTTACATTATCAAACAATCAAAGAATTAGACAAATGACAAACACAGCTTACCTATCCGAGAGCGTCGAGGCGTCCCGAATTGCTTCCGCCGAAGCCTATTACGAGGAGCGCACCTTGCGCCCCGCCGAGCATTTTTCCATCACCCCCGGTTTTCAGGAATACGACGTGGTTTGCCTGCACGGCAGGTTACCCGTAGTGCCGCCCTTCACCGAGCAGTCCCACCGTTTTTTCAGCCGGAAAAGCAAGGTTGCGGGTATTGAAGCCGATACCCTTTCCGAAGGTGGCGACCGCTACAAAATCACTGCTTGGGGCGGCTTGGATGAAAGGGAACTGGCTGAAATCTTATACGAGCTTTTGCTTTGACATACTGTGAGAAAACCGCCCTGTCGGGGGGCGTTATCCCCGGCGCTTTTTCTTCCTC
>JALHRR010000213.1 GCA_022841345.1 Saprospiraceae bacterium | reverse complement strand
AAAATGGTCTATGCCACTTAGAGATTGGAAACCTGCACTCAATAGGTTTACTATCCAATTTAAAGAAAGAATGTCTCGGCACTATTAACCTCCGTTTACACAAAATCTAAGACACCCTCATTACCCGTGAATTTAATTTTCCCGATTACAGAGTTTAAGGTTTTATTAGCTCTGTAATCGGGTCGGTATTTAACTAACTCAGTTAGTCACATTTTTTGCAAAAATCATCAACTTGTTTTTCAGCTTCCTCTTTTGCAATTCCATATCTCTCTTGAACTTTACCTACAAACTCCTCACGCCTGCCTTCGATAACGTCCAGGTCATCATTAGTCAATTTACCCCATTGTTGTTGCGCCTTACCTTTAACTTGTGTCCAATTTCCTTTGATTTGATCCCAGTTCATAATTAATTCTCCTTAATAAGTTTTTAATTTACGTGATGATCAGAATAATGAACTATTTTCCTCATCATCATTTTTTAAGTTATCTGTTGAAAAAGAATCTGTATGTACGATAGCCAACATTTAATAATTTCACACTTCGAATCTAACTAAGCAATGTGACCTTTTAGAAAATACCAACGTATAAATTTTACTCTTGCATAAATTATGCCTGTTTGTTAGGTGGCGCACAGACGGAAAAAAGAATTTGACGCACTATAAAAATCCTATTAATCAAAAAGGAGCAATATTATGATTCAAGGAAAAAAATCAACACTGGCGCTTATTATTAGTGCGGCATTTTTATTAACAAGCATGCATGTATTTGCTGATTATTCTCAAACTCAAAATAAAGTTGATGATAAGCAGAATTCACCTAAGCAAGTACAACCCCATTCTTCATCCAGCAAGAAAGATGATGGCAATAAAGAACATCAAAGCTCTTCCGAAAAGCGGGATGTTACATCAGGAGGGCCGCGCGAGGATGGCGCACGTGATGCTACCTCAGTAAAGCCAAGTGAAGAAGGTACTAGAAAAGGTGCTTATTAGTCAAAACTAAAGCAAAATAAGTGACTTCTACCTTATAAAGGTGCTCAACGTCCTCGCTGTCGTTGAGCACCTTTTGTATTCATGAAATGATATTAGCACTCACGAACCGCAACCCCCATGAATCTAATTAAGACGTGTCTTTAATTAGCATTTTCTACACTTCCTACCTGAATCAGCATCGACGTCAAAACTTCATACACTGCCCGTATAAATGCCATTGCTTTACATCAAGAAATCCTTCCACACACCAACACTAAGAAAATTACGCTATCCAAAAATGACCCTCTCCTTTTATTGACAACAAACGATCTTATTACTGATTTGAAATGCTAGCCAAATACATTGGGGATTGCATGCGCAAATTACAGCTGATAGAAAAACTGGTAGAGTTATAGCATGTCGTTCTAAAGTGTTCGAAAAGGTTCAAATGAAAAAAAGCACATCAGGATTTTCTGATATAAATTTCCGAACAATTTTCAACACAAGCCTTGATGCTATTTTTATCGTTGATACGAAAGGCTGGATTCTCGTTGCGAATCGGACTGCAGCAAAACGTTACGGCTACAGTCTCAAGGAATTAAAGCAAA
>JALHRR010000212.1 GCA_022841345.1 Saprospiraceae bacterium | reverse complement strand
GCATAGTGATGTAGTTGCCGGCGTGGTTTGTGGTTCTGAAGAGCATATCAGGATGATTTTTTCTCATGAGTATATGATGCTCGGGGCTATTATTTCTCCCTATGAGGCAGCTATGATTCTGAGAGGAATGAGAACTTTGCCACTGAGATTGCAAAGGTCCGATGCCAGTGCTATGACAATTGCCACAAAACTGAAACAAACAAAAGGTATCAGAAGCGTCATTCATCCGATGTTTCCAGATTTTCCTCAGGCAGATATAGCGAAAAAACAAATGAGTGGTACAGGAGGCTTATTCAGTATTTTGCTGGACACAGACGATATCGTCAAATGCGAACAATTTGCTGATGCACTGACAAAATTCAGAATGGCCGCATCCTGGGGAGGTTATGAGTCCCTGATCATGCCTATGTGTGTTTTCAATAGTTATCTTGGAAATTCGCAGCCTTTGTATCCAACTAATTTGGTTCGTTTGTATATAGGGTTGGAAGATCCTGAATATTTGATGGCAGATATTATTCAGGCGCTGAGATTTATCATTGATTAATTCAGGTCAATGAAGAGAAAGAAAGAGACAAGAAGTGGAATCAGAAGAATTTTCAATTGGGTATTGAAGATATTTTTGGTATTTCTGCTCATTCAGGTTCTGACAATATTATTTTTTCGCTGGGTACCCGTACCGATCACTCCCCTGATTATGATCAGAGGCTATGAAAAATTGAGTTCAGGAAAGATGATTGGCTATCATAAAGATTGGGTTTCATGGGATAATATCTCAGATCATGCTAAAGCTGCAGTGATCAGTTCTGAAGATCAAAGGTTTTTGGACCACCATGGATTTGATCTGAAAGCCATTGAAAAGGCGATGGAGTATAATGAGAAACAAGAAAAAAGGGGAAGTTCAAAGCGCCGTGGCGCGAGTACGATTTCTCAGCAAACAGCTAAAAATTTGTTTCTGTGGCCGGGAAGATCATGGCTCAGGAAGGGACTGGAGGTTATGTACACTTTCATGATTGAATTGCTATGGCCTAAAGATAGAATTCTGGAAGTGTATCTCAATATCATCGAGTTGGGAGATGGCGTCTATGGGGTCGAAGCGGCTTCTCAAAAATATTTCAAAAAACCGGCTGGAAAGTTAAACCGGGATGAAGCTGCTTTGCTGGCAGCAGTGCTTCCTTCCCCGAGAAAATATAGTGCCACAAAACCCGGCCCATATATCAGGAGACGCAAAGAATGGATCAAGAGGCAGATGCGGAATCAGCCGGAATTGTATGAATGGGCAAAAGGAAAGTGAGGGGGAGAAAGACGATTTCAGTCCCCAAAGCTTTGGGGATCAGGTTTCAGTAGTTTTAGATTTTAGATTTGAAACAGCCGGAGATAAGAGATAAGAGATAAGATGAAACAGTCAGTTAGGAGTTATGAGTTATGAATGATGAGCCGCAGGTCGCGCAGTGAGGAACGAACCTCACCTGTAACGTGCCGCCATTCGAGATATGCAAAGCAATATACGGAGACAGAAGTCCCTAATGCAGCTATAATTGTTAAATTTCTAATTGCCGGTATTACACGGCAATGTTTAAC
>JALHRR010000211.1 GCA_022841345.1 Saprospiraceae bacterium | reverse complement strand
ACCTCGCTTCGACTATAGCTCCGGAAATAGCTGCAAATACTTGCCGACTATCCCTTCTGAGATTTGTAAGTTTTGGGTGCGAATCTTTTGACTCTCATTCTAAACTCTTCAACTTCTAAACTCCTCAACTTTCAACTCGAAAGATACTTCTCAAATCTCCCGAATAGCCAGGTGCCGGCAATAGCGCTAATCAGGGTAATAATGATGACCGTAAATCCACTTCCTATCTGTGCAAATAAAGGTCCCGGACAAGCACCCGTGATCGCCCAACCCAATCCAAAAATAAGAGCGCCATAAATTTGACCTTTGTGAAATTTCTTTGGCAAGACTACTATATCTTCCCCCTGAATAGTTTTTATTTTCAGTCGTTTGATAATTTGAAGCGAAATGACCCCAACCACAACAGCGGAACCAATCACTCCGTACATGTGAAAAGACTGCATACGAAACATTTCCTGAATCCTGTACCAGGAAACAATCTCCGCTTTCACGAAGATGATTCCGAACAGGATACCAAGCATCAGGTATTTCAAAAGGGAAGCAAAAGAATCTGATTGAGTTTGCAGATTAGGACTGCTGCAGTCATCTGAGTTGATGAAAGAATTGTCCCCTGATATTGGTGTAGATGATTTCATTTTCTGATATTTTAAAAGCCCAGAAAGCTAAACAGATAAGGAAAAATGAATAAAGTCATGATAAATCCACCAGCCATGAAACAACAGGTAGCTACTAAGGATGGCCATTGAAGGTTGCTCAGTCCCATGATGGCATGACCCGAGGTACATCCTCCTGCCCAACGAGTTCCAAAACCTACCATCAGTCCGCCTAACACAAAAAATACAAGCCCGACCGGTGACAGGACATTGTCCCATGAAAAAATCTGTACAGGCATTAACTGATTGTCCACAATGACTCCCAGATTTTCCAGATCCCGGGTAGTGGATAAAGCCACCTGAACTCCCAATGGATCTTCCAGAAGGAACCCGGCTATAAATCCTCCCATTAAAATTCCACTCACAAAAAACAAATTCCAGGCTTCCCTTTTCCAATTGTATTGAAAGGAAGGAATTCCCGCAGGGAAGCAGGCAGCACAAATATGTCTTAATGAGGATGAAATTCCGAAGGACTTATTGCCTAATATTAATAAAACAGGAACAGTAAGACCAATTAAAGGTCCTGCTACATACCAGGGCCAGGCCTGGCTAAAAAATTCAACAACAGCGTTCATTTTAAATCATTTATGATGGAATAAAAATGCTGTTGATCTGTGAAATTTTGGCGGGTCGAATGGCTTGAATTAAGATTCAAAATGTTAATAGCTCATTCGACAATGCGAAAGTACGTTAATTGGTTATGTTTTTCTGCGCCTCCGGCTTGAAAAGTGATGTTTTTTCAGGGAACAAGCCCTGAAAAAGTGATGTTTTCCTGATTTTTTCAGCTACGCTTCAAAATCAGGAAGGTGATGTGCTTCGCGAGTCACACAGTGAAAAAAAAATTCACAAACAATAAAAAGTAACGAATTTAGTCCAAGCGGCCAAAGAATCCGAGGGAACCATTGATGTTAAAAAGAACTCGATCGCGAGTCTG
>JALHRR010000210.1 GCA_022841345.1 Saprospiraceae bacterium | reverse complement strand
CAGGCTTCAGGCTTCAGGCTTCAGGCTTCAGGCTTCAGGCTTCAGGCTTCAGGCTTCAGGCTTCAGGCTTCAGGCTTTGGGCTTTCAGTGTCTTGCGTAAAGAGCGGATGAGACCATTGATGACCATGCAGGTCTCTTTGGCAGCGCGGTCAAGCTCTTCCGCTTTGAGTTGCGGTAGGAAATTGAGGCGTCTTGCGAGCGACAGTTGGTACTGGATCTCACACGCTGAGCCGTAGGCGATGTCGAGAAAACGAACATAGTCTGCGGCCGACTCTCTCGCAGATCCTTCGACAATGTTGGATGCAATCGAAACGGCGGCGCGGCGGATCTGTGATGTAAGGCCAAATTGCTCCTCACGCGGAAACGAGGCCGTCGACCGGTACACCAACAGGGCAAGCGCATCGGCCAACTCGAACGCTCGAAGTTTCGTGTGGTCTCGCATGCTGGCAAGTATACGTCCTGAGGCCTGACGTCTGAAGACTGCCTATTCGGCCCGTTCGTCTATCGGTAGGACAGCGGCCTCTCAAGCCGTAAAGGCGGGTTCGATTCCCGCACGGGTCATTGAAACAGGCGTGAGGCTTGAGGCTTGGGGCCGGAGGACGGGAGACAGACTCCTCCCTCCCTCCCGTCTCAAGCCTCTTGCCTCAAGCCTGCTTCAACGCAGGCGAGCCAGTGCTCAACTGGGCCTCATAAGCCCGGACTGTCGGGTGCGACACCCGAGCCTGCAATTTTCAGGCGGGAGACTTGAGGCCGGAGGATTGATCTCCAGCCTCCAGCCTCCAGCCTCCAGCCTCCAGCCTGCTCACGGTGTCTGTGGTGTAGCGGATTCTGCACGTCTGGCTGTGAACCAGAAGGTACCGGTTCGACTCCGGTCAGATACCCTTTTGAGAAAGGATGATAGGTCATAGTCAAACAGATGCCAGAGCGTCAGACGCTAATCCTCAACCGCCCGATGGTGTAGCGGATCGCATGGGAGCCTCCGAAGCTTCAGGTCCTGGTTCGAGTCCAGGTCGGGATATTGGATAGGCTTGAGGGATGAGGCTTGAGACTTGAGGTCGAGCATTGTCCTCTCACGCCTACAGCCTCCGGCCTCCCGCCTGTCCGTCCTCGGGGTGTGCCGGATTCGCACACGACCCTGCGAAGGTCGAGGACCAGGTTCAACTCCTGGCGAGGACACTGAGAGACGTGAGGCTTGAGACGTGAGGCTTGAGACGTGAGGCTTGAGGTAGGGCCGTCCGGTTGGCGCGACGCTTTCCTTCTCAAGCCTCAAGCCTCAAGCCTATTTCCGACGCTGGAGCCAAACGGCATGGCGACTGCCTGCAAAGCAGTTTCAAGTGGGTTCGACTCCCACCGGCGTCTCTGGCAGGCAACTCCTGCCAATGCGTTAGCTCGGCCGGGCCAGCGGCGCGCGTGCCTCATCTACCTGATGATTGGCGCAAGCGCGTTCCGCGAATGGATTGTGACGAAGGCCGTGTTGACGACCACTGTGGTTAGCTCAACAGGTAGAGCACCAGACCAAGAATCTGGCTGTCGCAGGTTCGACTCCTGCACCACCCGCGGGGAACCCCCCCGCCTGGCGCTGCAAGGCGCCGACA
>JALHRR010000209.1 GCA_022841345.1 Saprospiraceae bacterium | reverse complement strand
CCGAGGACGCAAGGCTCGCATTTGCCTTCTTCCGGGAATACTTCATGTTGCCCCAGCAAATAGAGTTCAATGGCGAGGAATTTGGAAAGCTCGCAAAGATGGCACTGCCGATGCCGGCCGAGGTTTTCATCAATTGGTGCAATTCATGGCACGGGGAACACCAGGTGACGGAAGAGGCAATGACGGATTGCATGCACCATATCGAAAAGGCGTTGGGCGTCGGGCCCATATCGTACAGCCATTTCGAGGCACTCCCCATCAAGTTCGGCATCTCGACGGAAATTACTGGAAGGATGGCCAGGGCGTACAGGCCTGTCTATTTTTCAATGGGAAAGGACAGGTTCTGCGCAATGTTCTCGTATTGGAGCGATGCAAGGAGGCTGAACATGGACGATATTAAAAAACCAGTTCTCAGCCTTTACAAAAGCATTGGGGACAAATACGAGACATGTGCCGCTATCGATATTGCAATGATGGCCGTCAAGCACAACATGGCCAGCTTCAAGGTCAGTCCGGGAGTGAACTTTCTCGCCAACCAGGTCAAGCTCCTGGCAGCAAGGGAGCCAGAATCGTTTGCTTACCACATCGACGAGGAAAAACCCACAAAAAGCTATACCATCACCTTCAGGGGAAAACCCATCCATCCCTATACCGAGTGCGACCCAGCAGGCAAGTTGCCAGAAAAGATACTCACATCGCTAATGGCAAACGGAAACCACCAGCTCGTAGGCTACGACGCACTGGTAGAAATCATTTCAATCACAAGGCAATGAACATTGGAAAAACAATCGAACAATCTTTGTTTGAAAGGTCATGCCTCAAATCGTTGGAGGAAATCGAACCAAGGCACAGGCAGTACGTGCTTGCTTTTTGCAGCAGTTTCAGAATTCCGCTTGTCAAAGGTGTAGATGTTGAAACAATGGCCAAGGAAATCAAAAAAGGCATATCCGAAAAAACAGTGCACGAATATGACGATGGCCATGGCATGCCTTCCTTTATCACCACTTCCATCAAAAACAAACTTGGCTTATGAATAATACAACATCGAATTTGAACATCTCGGACATGGCCGCAATGCTGGACATCGTGCAGCTCTGCCAAGTGCTGAAGGACGGCATGGGCAAGGATGTGAGCCTTATGCTAAACTTGAGACTGGAACCCGGTAAGCCACCAATGATGAGCGGTGCCGTATTCTATGAAACCTACCTTGACGACGAATTGAACCCAAGCTACCGGGAAATGGCACGAGCAAACTCCATGCAGGTGCTCAGGTCGGAAGTTGGCAAACTGCTCGAAAAGGTACAAACCGAAAAATCCTATGAAATCTACGAAAACTATGCAGGTGAGGGTACCAATGTCGCCATCGTGGAGGATGGCGCTGCTTGAGCACCAGCCGTTCTCAAGGTTTTGCAACGAATGCGCAAAGGTCATATCCCATATGTCCAGGATGCCGCATATCGCCTATTGCAAAAGCATACAACTGGTGAAGCTGGACGAAAGCCTCGATCGGCTGCACTGCAATTATGCCGGCATGGTTTGCTGCTACATGGCAGACATGACGCCCTCCTTCGTGATGAACCAAATAGGCTACGAAAAAGACTATGG
>JALHRR010000208.1 GCA_022841345.1 Saprospiraceae bacterium | reverse complement strand
AAGGGGAAATTGTCAAGAATCCCTTCTTTACATAGTAAACAGACAGAAGAAGGGAAGAGAGAGAATCCAAATTTGATTAATTTAAAAATATTTTCATTTTCTTGCTCATTTTCATTCCCTTCCTCAGAGCATGAATTGTCCCAAAACTCAACTGCCATGACCCCTGCAATCCAACAACAATGGAAATATCTGTCAACAGCTACGAACTACTACAGATTGGCCACAGTGAAATGGAACGGGAAACTGAAACTGAAGAAGGGCAAATTAATAACCTCAATACTCAAGGTGATTTATCAAATGAAAAATTATTAAACAAGAAAAGAAAAAGAATGAAAAAACCTTTTATGTCATTTCAACCAAAAAACATAAAGAACCCGTTGAGTATGAGGGAACTGAGCGACTTGATTCAAATTTCCATTAACCCTTCCCATAATTCCCCTTATAAAATAGCTGTAGCAGAGAACAGAGGGAAATTAGAGAGGGCCGTTGCTGTATTAGTCCCTTGTCTTGATCCCTATTTATTATTGACATCTGACAAATGGGTAGATTTCAATCCACCGTCTGAAATGCTGTATAATTTAAGAGAATGTCCATTTAATAGATATTTGCCAAAAACGGCAAATATATTTAATAGTGCTGCTCTGACTAAAGGTCCAGGTGCGAAAGGCTATGTAAATTCTGCGTTCAGCGCATTTTCATCAATTCCCCTCTCTAAAGACCGACTTGATGGAGGGAAGGAGAAGGGCAGCAATTGGCAATTAGAAGACTACGCATTGTCTATTGAAGAACTGACTGAAAACAGCTATCCAATCTCACCAATCAGCTCTGAATGGAAGACTACAGCAGAGTGTCCAAATGGCTGTGAATATTATAATTATATTGCAGTTGACTGTGAAATGTGCTTGACTGAGAAAGGCTTGGAATTAGCAAGGCTCTCTTTGTTGGACGGTGATGGCTCTGTTCTCTTGGATGCATTTGTACAGCCAATTAATCCAATTTTAGATTATAATACAAAATATTCTGGTATAACACGAGAATTATTAGAGAAAAATGAATGTTTATCACTTGAAGATGCTCAATTCAAATTCCTTTCTTTTGTTTACAGTGAAACAATTCTTGTGGGACACTCGTTAGAAAATGATTTGAATGCTTTAAAAATTATACACACAAAATGTATTGATACAGCAATTTTATACTCACATACCCGTGGACCTTCATTTAAACCATCTCTTAAATGGCTAGTATCTAAATATTTGGGTAGAAATATACAAAATAATGAAAATGGACATGATTCTGTCCAAGATGCAACTGCTTGTATAGAATTATTGAAATTGAAACTGAAGAAAGGGCCTGCTTTTGGAAAGTTGCATCAGGACTGTGAAGATTTAGCGTCATATCTAAGGTTTCATGGGAAATCTCACGCTTTTATTGAGAAAGGGTCAGAATTTGACAACTGTCTTGACCGAATTAAAGAAAAGTTAGATTTTGTTTTCTGCCCTTTAAATACATTAGAGAAAATATATGATGTTGATAGCAGCGTTGAGAACATAGAGAATGGACTGGCTCTGTTGGACAATCAATTGTCATCAATCTATAATAATCTGGAAT
>JALHRR010000207.1 GCA_022841345.1 Saprospiraceae bacterium | reverse complement strand
AAACACCAGGAGAATGTTGAGGTGGCTGCTGTTCGTAAATTTGTTGCGCATATTCACAATTAAATCTCCAAAAGTCCGCTAACTCAGCGGCCGCGTCGATTTCTGCTTGCCATACATTTTTACCCTGACCCAACATTGTTGCTGCCATGACTTTATATCGATACTTAGATGAACTCAACAAATCAGCTGCTTTCAGGAAAATGGCACATCTGTCTGCGAAAGGCATTGATTCCCACTTTGGCTTGGCTGACAAAGCACCTTCAATGGCTGTTTTAATTAAAGATTTATCAGCTAAATGAAACTGGCAAATATTTTTGCGAAAATTGGACCCTATTTCTTGTGAAAATGCGGAGTTCGGAAAATAATCCTTTCCATTTACCACACATGGTATTTTTGGTACTTCAGCCGCACATTCTTTAAGAGCTTCTTGTAAAGCATTTCTTTCAGCGCTACCAGGAGCGTAGGATTTCTAGTAATTCATTAGAGTAAAATATAATACCATAACTTCGTTGACAATTTTTGGGACCCTAACTGCAGCAAATTGCGAAGTATTTTCAACGCTGAATACTTTAGACATTTTCCAGGGTATACTAAGAAATTGTGTTCTTTATTCATCGCCGATCTTTGGAGCCAAGTAGTAAGCAATATGTCCAACATCGCTTATTTTATATTCGATGAGAACAGGGTTTTGTCCGCTCATAGACACAGTCACAGCCTTGGACAAGGTTGTGGCCTTAGTGAACATGTTTAAGTATTTGGCAGATAAAGTGTTACTAACTGGAGCTTGGACTTCAATTATTGTTGCGACAGAATCATCATCAGCAGCAGCGCTTGGTTTAACAATAATGTTACCAGTTCCAACTTCTCCTTCAGCAGAGAATTTAACGTATTCCTTGTTAATTTCAATAGTCAGAGACTCGCCCAATAATGACAAATCTCTGCAAATCTTTTGAAATTCAGCAGAACTCATTGTAAATGATGATCCATATTCATTTTCAGGAATGGTTAAATGCTCAGTGTCCAAAGACAACAATTTCATGTCATAATCACACACTCGTTCTTTGTCTAAAAAATTAGCCATAAAGTCAACTGTGCTTACTTGAACTTTCAAAAATAAAATTAATGGTATCACCACCATCTGCTGCCTTAATTGTCAGAGCATCTTCATTGCCTGCTGGTTTCAAGACTTTGCTCAATGAATTCAAGTTCATTCCCAATGGAAGTGAACGGTCACAGCGATATGACTCAAAACATTCAGCACGTAACAGCAACTCAATTAATGAGACGTGTGCTGTGTCCATAGCCTGAATGGAGATGCCTGCAGCAGAGCAGTCAAAGTTGACAGTTTCAATAATATCACGAATCGATTCGATAATTCTCTTAAAGAGACCAGCTTGTGGTAAGCGTGCTTCAAGCATTTTTCTATTAATATTAGATATGGGAACATTCAATGGACTATGATAAAGATTGATCCTAGACAACTGACAGTTGAATTTGCGCGGTAATTACCTTGGTTATTACTAGGGTAAAGTAATATCGGTTTATTGGTATTTCTCAGTACTTCAACATAATTAAGTGATGAGATACTATCAACAATTTTAGATTTACCAAAGAAATGCC
>JALHRR010000206.1 GCA_022841345.1 Saprospiraceae bacterium | reverse complement strand
TTATTTATAAGATTTAGGATCCTGTGGAGGATGTCTCCTTGAGACAAAAGGATCTTTTGAGACAGGATCATTTAGTTGTCGTTGTTACAATACGACAGGTGCTGAGTCTGCAAAACGAAAGGCCACAAAGGATTTCCACAGAGGAAATGCCAAAAGACAGCGCTGTATTGAAGAACCAAAAGAAGAGCTTGAGAGGGACATGGCTGAATACATAACAGATCAATATGGCACTGAATATAAATATCCAACTCGGAGCAGGGTTGTGAGAAACTATGAGAATATTTGCACTTCCCATCCAAAAGAACTTATGGATATCGATGAAGACACCATATCAACCGAAAATGCTCAAACACTTATTCAATATAGAAAATTGATCATTTCTATTAATCAAGGTAATATTGCTGAAATACAGAAATGTCTCAATGTAGACACGGCAAATTATGTTGATTCCACCACTCAACAAACTGCATTATGGGCTGCTGTGAAGTTGGACAGATCAGATATCGCTAAATTGTTGCTAGAATATTCAGAGATAGATGACAAGAAAGTTGATGTTTGTGGAAATAATATACTCCATTATGCTGTTTATCATGGTGCAGCCAGCTGTTTGGAATTTTTTGCTGACTTCCCATCAGTCCAGATCAGAGTTCATGATTTGAATCAACATGAAAAATCACCTATAAATCTTGCAATTGATATTGGAAATCTGAAAATTTTGGATATTTTTGTTGCCAAATATAGTATTTCTATTCAATACACTTTATCTATTATATTTCGGATTGTTACAGAAGATCCAATGTTCTTTGATGATAGCTGCAGATATATTATAACAGAATATATGAGTAAATTGGCGAAAACTAGTAATTTGAGTCCACTTGGCTACCAGCTATCATTTGCGATGGACACTGATTGTCTTGAACTGATGGCGATTGTAGGTGAGTTTTATAAGAATCTTCCAATAATTTTTAATCCAATGGAACTTGCAATATCTAAAAACAAGTTAGATTTAATAGAGCATTGGATACATTCTTGGGGATCAGTGTTTCTGGCCAGCAAGGGACAATGTCCATTGGTGTGTTCTTGCAAAAGTAGATCTGACCCAGTCTTTCAACATTTAATTAATATAAAATACATCAGTTATGCAATTGAAAAGGGAAATTTGTTAAAATATCTGTTGAAAGAAAGGAATGAAAGTTTTATACAATATTATCTAAAATTTGGTGATTTTGGCTACATTGTGTTGGATATATATGGACTGTCCAAGAATGAAAATGAAGAATTTTTGGACTTTATTATTAAAACAGAAAATTTTGCATTTTTATCTAAAAGTTTGATAGCTCTTGGTAAAGAAAAGATGTTGGAATTAGGAGAGAGACCAATCGCCTGGATCCTTGAGGGACGGGCATCCGTGATCAGAAAGTCAAGATATCTGAGTAAGCTTTTGGAAATTGGGTATTACAAAGAAATTGCCGTTTTTAATTATTGGAGAAATCCTTCCACTTCACGTAACAATTCTGCTTTACTTTACTCCCTTCTGTTCACAGATCAGTTCTGTGCGTTTAATCCGATGACATTTCTTAATTCAATTGGTGAAAATTTCCCTTATTTTGCTTTATTTGATTGTC
>JALHRR010000205.1 GCA_022841345.1 Saprospiraceae bacterium | reverse complement strand
TTTTAACGCCACCTTCAATTCTGTTGCCAAATGGAACTTTACTATTTCTAGTTTCTTTTTATCATTATTCCTGCTGTAACTGTGTAAAGCTGAAATACAAGCCACAATTCCATAATAGCTGCTCAAACTTTGGAGATCATGATAAAGATATCCATAGCTGAGTGGGAATTGGATCAATATCTCCAAATCTATCCTTTTCATAGAATTTTTCAGGTTTTCGGTTAGATGACTGAAAAGATCATTAGATGCCGTAGTCACTGCCACCATATCAGCCTTTCGAACAGAAGGCAGCGGAGGAACATTGGCAGCTTTCCCAGACCAAAAGGTTGTCCATGGGTTGTACAACCAATTTTGAAGGTTGCATATAATTTTGTGGTGCGCAGCAAATTCCTCTTTTTTGACTGGTGTGACATTGCTATGCCAAAACTTCCAATAATCTATTTTCTTTTCAGTTTTGAGAAATTGAACAAATTTACCATCATTTAATATTTCATTGATTTGAAGGTATATTTTAGAGTTTGCTTGACAGATATTGTAAATTGTCGTTAATATTTCAAATTTCTGAGGGAGGACAAGAACAGTGCTGAGATAGATTTGAAATCTCTTTGAAATCTCTTCAACGCTCTCAAAATCAACCATCAAACCAGTTGTAGCAAAACTAGAGCCTGTATCATAATCTTTCAAAACATCCAAATTCATCCATTCAAAGACAAAGCCAATTGGATTAACCACAGCATGTCCCATCGTTTTCCCTTCAACTAAAGATTTATCAAGTGATACTAGCTGATCAACAGTGTATTTCATTAGATTTGAATAATTTTCATTCATAAATACTTTTATGTTATGCAGTCCACCAAAAAATTCAAACTGTGATATCTGTTTGAAGAGATATCTAAGACAGAGGCACTCCATATGAGCTATCAATAACTGAGCTCTAGTAAAATTTGCTGCAAACTGAACATATTCGACATTTGAGGCATTTGCATTCATAGTTTCTATCGATAGAAACCCGCCAATTGTACCGTTAAGGAATTCAAGACATTTCATAACCAATGATGCTTGACTGTATCTAAGAGGAGTGATGACCTTATGACTGGACGTTACAAGCGACGGAACTGTTGTCTGGTTTGTAAAGTAAAGAAAACAGAAGAAAATCCAGAGTTTTGTCCAAAACGAGAGCATGGGGAGAGACACCGTGGATCTCTTAAAATCCACTTGATAGGTCAAACACTAACCCTGGGGAATTGACTGTAGATGGGCTGCCCGTCTGCGGAACCTGATATTCAAGTGCATTGACTTTGCGAAACAATGGAAATGCAAATAACTTTTATTTACAAGCTGAATGGATATTTATCGCAATATGTTGTTTAGCTGTAGCTGTTGCGGTATCTCAGCATTCATCTCACAAAGTGGCACGATGCTAAATATTAGCGAAAGACATTAGTTATTTTCACTCGTTGATGTTTCTGCCTGCTAGTCACAGCAGCAATATTCCTGCAAATACACAAGTTTCCTTGGAGAACAAATAAATCCTTTTCCGTTTGTTTTCATTAGGTTCATCCTGTCTATAAAAGGTTGGTCCAAACTGCGAGGCCCATCACATGCGTTATTTTTCTACTGCAATTACAGCCCTTTGCTTCTCTGT
>JALHRR010000204.1 GCA_022841345.1 Saprospiraceae bacterium | reverse complement strand
CGTAGATCCTGCTTTCCAGGGTAAAGGCTACGGTTCTCAATTGCTCCGGGAATTTGAACGGCGCGCCGTTGAAGGGTATGGCATCCACAAGTTACAACTTACTGTCCTGGCCAACAATGCGCAGGCAATCCGGGCGTATGAACGGAATGGATGGGTGCGGGGAGAGGTGAGCGGGGGGAGTTTGGGGATGATTAAGGAGGGTTTAAAATAAATTGTATTTAATTTTTATTTTTAAAAACTTTTTGTTATCATTGCCGGGAGTAAATCCAATCCCACATGGAAAAACCCCGGCATCCGCACGATCATTTTTTTCGGCAAAGCTTTGGTCTCCCGGAAGTTGCGCTGGATTATCTGCGCAATTTTTTACCTGCAGAACTGGCGGGGAAGCTTGATTTTGAGGCCATTGAGCGGGTAGAAGGCTCGTTTGTGAGCAGGAAGCTCAGGGCGCATATTTCGGACATTATTTACCGGTGTCCGCTGAAGAACAAAGGCGAAGCGTACCTCACTTTTCTATTTGAACACAAGAGTACACCCCAGACCTATCCGCATTTGCAGTTGCTGCGGTACATGCTCGAAGTATGGGAACGAGCCGTTCAGGAAAAGAAGCCGTTGCCCTTAATTGTACCGATTATCCTCTATCACGGTAAAACGCGGTGGGAACTCAAGCATTTCAGTGATAGTTTTGAGGATTGGGACGAATCGCTTCGGCCTTACCTGCCTGCTTTTGACTACTTGTTGACGGATTTGTCGAGATTGGATGACGAAGCGATACTAAGGTTAAAAGCACATTTTTTGATCAATGTATTGTTATCCTTGAAGCATCAGGGAGAGAAGGAATATCTTCAGCGCAATTTCCTGTTCCTTTTTTATGGTTTGGAAGGTATTGAAGTTACACATCCTGAAAAAAAATATCCTGAGAGAATCCTTGTTTATATGCTGGTAACAACCGAATTTAGCGATGAAGATTGGGCGAAATTGGTAGAACAAACGCCACCACCAATAAAAGATTTGGCTATGAGTACGTATGATATGCTGATTAAAAAGGGTAAAGAGCAAGGCATCGAGCTTGGTAAAGAGCAAGGCATCGAGCTTGGATTCGAGCTTGGCGAAGAAAAGAAAGCCCGCGAAGTTGTGTTGGCGCTTTTGCTCGAATTTCCTGAATTTTCGGATGCCCGGATCGCTGCTTTGGCAAAAGTGGAAGTAGGATTTGTGAAGGCGTTGCGGGCATAATGGCAGAGCCACATCAGTTCTTTTTGAAATGATCCTAAACGAAAAATACCTGCGCCAATTAGATGAATCACTCTCAACCTCCATTTTGTTGAGTATAAAAAGCATGGTCATGTGTTTCGAGGAAATTTCAAGACCAGGACAAAGCCCCAATGTATAACGACCAACGAACATGACAATCCCTTACTCCCGTCCCCTCATAGACGCCGACGTCATCGCTGAAGTCAACGACTGCCTGACCAATACCGGTTGGCTGACCACTGGTCCGAAAGTGCGGTTGCTGGAAGCTGAAATCGGTAAGATGACCGGAACGCCGGTCTTGTGCGTCAACTCCTGGACTTCGGGCGCCATGCTCATGCTGCGGTGGTTTGACATTGGTCCGGGCGACGAAGTCATCATTCCGGCTTATACCTACAGTG
>JALHRR010000203.1 GCA_022841345.1 Saprospiraceae bacterium | reverse complement strand
CGTCAAATATGCACCTTTCACTTGGACATCTACATATTGGCCAATCTTAAACGTTATCGTCATAAAGGAGATCGAGACTGCAGATTTTTCATTGAAATTCCCCAATAATACATAGAGTTTATCAAGAAATTCCGGAAATTTTATAAACAACAATGCCAAGGCCCATTCCATATAGTATCGCGTTGACTGGATTGATTCTCGTCTCAAGGACATAATTATCTGGTCAATGACAAATGGCACGGAATCCGACTGAACAAAAGGTAATAATAATAATATTGTCATCCATGAACGAAACTTTAGATAGTGTAATTGAGATAATGGAAAAACTCTATTAATTTGAGTATCCCATTCATCAGATGTACTCTCATTCAACAGATAATATAACAATTTCAAAGCGACTTCACAGTCAAGCTCACTCTTAGGACTCAGAGAGTTTATAAAAGAATTGCAATAGACTCTGACTAGATAATCATTAAAGAATAACTGTGCAGCTGAATCAAAAATACTGTCGTCATTTGAGCGTTGATACTCAGCTGACAGCAGGCCATTAATCTTATCATCAGTCTCATCTCGTCTTGGACCAAAAATGCAGAGTTTTGCAAGGTCACATATGTAATATTTCAACAAAACTTGTTTGGCATTTGTGGAATCAGACCATGCTCGTGTACACGACTGAGCTAACTTTACCACCAAATCACGGCGTTGATTCTCTCCAGAATTCATTATTACATCAAACAATCCTCTCACTGGCGCTGTTTCTTGATGAAACTCTTCAAGAGATAAAATGGAAGCCTGGAATATGGTCGATATTAGTTTTTCCATTATTGAAGTATATAGTCTTGGCGATGATGAGACGCTGTCGAGATGCCAGCGCACTATTTCTATCAAATTCTCTATATTTATAGAGCTCTTCGACCATGGAAGACTCAATGCCACTGCAGCGTAGTCTAATAATGGAGCTATATGACCTGGACTAACATTCTTCATTTGTTCTAAACAAATATCAAATGAATATGCAATTTCAAAGGACTCTTGAAGGGACGGACAATATTCAAAACACTGTGCAATGCTGAAAAGTGCAGCCCATTTAACATTTAGAAAGATTGAGTAAAGAATTGGCATTAGAGCCCTTTGTTCAACAGTCAAAATGACAGGTCGATGAATATTCCAATGTAAAATATTTGTAATTGCAACAGTGTCAACTAACTTGGGAAACATAAAAATTATCCTAAATTGTTGGAATATTAGAGTCATTACCCGCAGTAGGTTAATTTTGTATATTTGAGATTCAAAAGGTTCATCGGTTTGAGCTTTGAATTCATGAAGCTGTTCTTGTACAGTTTCGAATACAGAGCTAAGATATGATACCGAAAGATTTTCCTCAAATGTCCCATTAAAAATTGCCACATATGCATCGTATAGAATTTCGGATGCTTCTAGAGTCCAATATTGAGAATTCTCAAGATCAGTTAGTAAGCCATGAATTTGACTTGCTGCGTCAATCCAATAACCATCAGTAAACAGAGAAAATAAATATTTGAGGGAGGCCGCAGAATCATTGAATCGAACCACAAGATTCTTTAGAAATAAACACGCTGCTAATTTGCTATTCTTAGATCCACTGCAGATCGTGGTAAGTATTTTGTCAATAATTGTTCTAATAAATTTGT
>JALHRR010000202.1 GCA_022841345.1 Saprospiraceae bacterium | reverse complement strand
CGGCAAAGATTACAACTCCACAAGCAACACCGACCAGAACAAGCCATCTAATTACTTCCATAGGAGCATTCAGTCTTGTATCTGGAATAATTTCAAAAAGGCTGTATTCATCAGGTTTAATATAGTACTTGATGAATAGCACTGGAGCAACAAATAGAATAGAGAACAGAAGAATCTTGATGGCATACAAAACTAATTTTGAACCAACAGAACGAGCTGGGCTATCTGCACTTGAAATGCGGATACGTTCGTTAAAGAACTTTTTAATAGATAGTCTTTTTTGATGTGAAATCGGGCTTTTCATTGACTAAGTGAAGTTGGACGTTTATGGAAGGAGAATTTTCAGTTTCCCCTGAATTGTCTCAGGGGCTGAATGGAGAACAAGAGCTACAGAGGGCGGGGGCGGGGCAGAGGACGAGGAAGGAACAAACAATTTTATGATAGAAATGAAATGACTACGCAAAATATAAATTCAAATGATTCTCAGCATTATTTTCGAGCAAAGACAATGACTGAATATTCTAAAGGTCCTTTATTACAATTTCAGATTGAAAATACACTAAACGAGTGGATAACTGTGCCATATTATGAGGACAGTGATATTTTACATCTTGCCGATAAAATTTGCAGAGAAAATTCTGTTCCCATAGAGTGTAAAGATGGACTGATAGTCAAATTGAGTGAAGCCGTTGAATCACTGGGTTATACTCTCAGTTAAGGTCAGTTGTACAGCTGTTCAAACTTTGCAAATTTAATATCAAGCTCAAAAATGGCCTGTCTAAAATAAAGTAAAGCCTTCCGTTTTCTAGAATAAAACTGAGCCGAGTCTTGAAAGTTGAATGTGTAGTCAATTGACAATTTACATTTGGATGTTCTCAGTGTCAGCGGCTCAGGAATACTCAGTGTAATGCTTTTGTAATCTCTGTTATTTAAATCAACAAAAGCATCCAATTTTTGTTTAAGTGCTTTTAGCTGAGATGAAGTAACAGAGGAATCCAAATACACCAAAGTGAAATCAGTTTGATTTGGAGATCGACGAATGTTTACAACTTTTGCATTAACAAGAGTTCGATTTGGGAAATATACTAAACATCTTGAAGCTTTAAAAATACAGCCAACCATTCCAATTTCTACAACTTCATAACTTTTTCCATTAACAGTAATGTTATCAGCAACATCAAATGGATGAGATACAAAGACCATTAAAACAGATTCAAATATTGATGCTATACTTCCACCAAAAATAAAAGTTAAACTGATAGCTAAAGAACCTAATGTAGCCAAATAAGTAAATATATCTATAGCCATAATGGAAAAGGTCATCACAGAGAAGATAACCCACATTATAACTAACAATATCGTATCCAATTTCTTTAAAGTATAATCTGTATCCAATACAACTTTCTTCAGAATTTCTCTCTCTTCTAAACAATTTCTAATACTTGCAAATATCTCATCAAATGTAGCATCTCCGTTTCCATTGACATCGATCTCTGAGAAAAACTGCTCAGCTGTACTTGAAGGCAAGTATTTCAACAGATTATTTATATTGATTGAATTATTGTTTGGATTTTTTACATTTTGAAATATCTTTTGAGAAATGGACAATACAGACATTTTATCTAATGGAGTTTTTGTGAACCGTCCAAGTAACTCTACAAGGACAGATCTAA
>JALHRR010000201.1 GCA_022841345.1 Saprospiraceae bacterium | reverse complement strand
TACTATGTTGCCATCAAAGGTGATTCTTTTCTTAATTCAGGACGTATCGCAATGAGAATATTTCGCCGTAATTTGCTGACAATTTACGTTAACGATTATTTGACAAATGCCATTTTCTTTATAACTACGTTGGTAGTCGCTCTAATATCTGGATTTGCCACATACGTATTTGCTGTACATATTTTAATGAGTGATTATGGTTGGAGTGTTTCTCTTTTATTTAGTGCTATTGCTTGGTATTTATTGCAATTTGCTGCAAATATCTTGGTTGATGCGATGGATGCCACGTTTATGTGCTATGCGATAGATTTGGATTGTGAAAAGAATCGATGTGAGGCTGCACATGAAGCATTTACAGCAAGCAGAATAGAAAATTGACATAAAAATAAAGAAGAATTTATTTACTCACGGATTTGTTGGCAACAACTGCAGTCTTTTCAACAACAGGAGCTATTGGTGTCACAGGTTCAACTTCCATCAATCTGTTTTGAATTTTGTTTTCAATCAAATTATCCATAGCGATAATTGAGCGGATCAGTGAGCTGAGATATATTAAAGCCATGGAATCATTAGTGGCAACTGAAAAAGCTTGAACAACTTTAGGATCAGCCAGATTTGGAATAAGATTGAGGATATCTTGCAAAGCATACATTATTTGTTGATTGGCTGGATATTTTCCAGATTGTACTTTGGCTAAATATTGAGATATTTCAGACATGAAAGACGAAAGGGAATTGAGGGACGATAACTGAGCAGAGATTTGACTTGAAAGTGTTCCAACAGCGATATCTTTAATATCTCTTAGCAAATGTTCCACACCAATTTCTTCTGCTTCTTCAGCTTCTATGACGGAAGAAACATGGGCAAATGTCTTTGTTACACAAGTGCCGTCTTTTGAGACTTCTTCAACAGCAACGTAGGCTTCAGTTGGGATCCCTTGACGTGAAGGTTGGACATCGACTACAACTAAGACAGGGTTTGGACAGAATTTTTTAATTAAATCGTTAATGATTAGATCAGAGTTGTGGAGTTTGGGTCCAGTGTGATACCAGCCAATTGGTCGTTCCTTCGCTATTCACATTAAATAGAGAGGGAAAGAGTTACCATTGACTTTTTTACAGAGATTTGCCATAGTGTCTGCATAATCATGATCAAGGAACCAAACTTTGGCTTCTTTTTCATCTTCTTCAAACGGCACTGGGTATTAATCAATTGTTAAGGAAGGTTTTACCTGCGAATGAACTTGCTACTTGAACAGTTTTCCCTTGCCATGAACCTAAAAGAATTCCAACAACTCTTTTCTTTGTGTTGGCTGCAACACGGTTGTAATGGTCAACAACAGAGAGGAGGACAAGCGGATGGACGACAACAGTTTCTGGGACGGGTAACATTGCAAGGGTGAGTGCATTGTTCAGACCATGAAAAGGACTAGAATTCAATCAAATTTTATTACTTGGCGGAATGTTAAAGAAATTCTTCTATTTCTTTCAATAATTTCCCCATTATCTAAAATTTCCCTTTCCAATTTCGATATTGAATGCTGCCACTCTTCCCTTGCTTCGCCTTGTAGAACCAGTAAGGATCTCGGTTGCAACAGCACAGAATGGCTCTCTGTTACAGCTTGATGTCCCGCTTGACATGGCCTTGAAAATTTCATAATGCATGGAGACAAGAGAGATAGGG
>JALHRR010000200.1 GCA_022841345.1 Saprospiraceae bacterium | reverse complement strand
TTCTGTCATACATTGAGGATATTTCTGATAGACATTCTCCAGAAGATCTCTGTTTTTCTCTTCAAGAAACAGTGTTTGCAATGTTAGTGGAGACAACTGAAAGGGCTTTGGCCCACATTAATGCAGATGAAGTGTTGATTGTTGGTGGTGTTGGTTGTAATATGAGACTTCAAGAAATGATGGGCAAAATGGCTGAACAAAGAGGTGCAAAATTGTACGCAACTGATGAAAGATTTTGTATAGATAATGGACTAATGATAGCTCATGCTGGTTTAGAAATGTTCAAAGCAGGCTACCTGGCAAATTGGGCTGAGTGCACTGTAACACAGCGATATCGAACGGACAAAGTTCCTGTTATTTGGAGAGAAGACTAAGAGGACAAGCCAAATAAATAAAAAGTATTTTATATATCCATGTTATCAGCAGGTTTCTCCTGATCTTTGTAGTGCCAATACAATTCAGCTACATCATCAATACCAATAAATTTCCAACCTTGTTCAGTCACGTGATATACACGTACAGAGCCACCAGAGTAAGCATCACGGTGAGTTGCATGAAAAATAGCTCTCCTTCCCAATTCCAATGCTTCTGGAATGCTCATATCAAAACGATATTCAGCATCAAGAACACCATAAGCATAAGTTGATCCAGAACCAACAGAAAACATATTACCAGCAAGTCTAGTTCCATCAGAATCAACATAAAAAAGACCTGGACCTTTTTGGTCCCATCCAGTAACCATTGTTCCCATTGACAGCCCCATTCCTTTGTAACTGTACACCATATTAGAGAGCAATTTGGATGCAGCTGCAACTGAAATTCGCTGTTTGTTCTTCAACTCATACAATCGACACTGTTTGCCTAATAATCTCTCCCAATAACTGCAGTCAGCAGCTCCACCAGCCATTGTTCCCAACAAATAAGGGTTTATCTCAATGACTTTCTTCACAGTTTGAGAAGCAATGTAACTTCCAGCAGTAGCACGAGAATCTACTGCAACAACGACTCCTTCTTTAAATTTGAAGGCAAGAGTTGTTGTACCATGAGCAAATTTAATTCGAGCATCGGAATATTTAGAGTCATCAGTGTTTTTCATTAGAAAATCAACAGGCTACCAATTAAATCTTCTTAAAATATCACTTACATCATGTACATTAGGGACTGAGAAGGAAGGCATGGCCAAATCCAACGCAGCAACTTGTGCGGTCAATGTCTTTGGGCGTTCTAATAACAGAGAGGCCATCGTTGTTGCCCATGTCAAGTCGATTCGATCCATATACAGACAACGGAGGGTATTCTTCAAACTTTCTAATATTAGTTCATCTCTTGCAATTGCTGGTGAAGATTTCTGTTTAATTGCAGCTGATACTCGCCAGTCTGAAGGATATAATATTAACACTCGTTATGCCCCGAAAACGTACAAATTAACTGACAAGGCTGTATTGGCTACTTCTGGTTTCCACGCTGATGGGCTTGCTATGGCAAAGCAAATTACAGCTCAATTACAAGTAAATTTTCATCTATTTCAGCGAATAATAACTTTTAGTCTTATGCTCAAAACCATGGGAAAGTTATGCCAACGCCTTCCATGGCTCAAATGATCTCAATTATGCTGTATTCCAAACGATTCTTTCCATATTATACATTTAATATTCTTGGAGGCGTTGATGAAAATGGTAAAGGGGTTTGTT
>JALHRR010000199.1 GCA_022841345.1 Saprospiraceae bacterium | reverse complement strand
AGGACAGGGTGCTGCAATAAATAGGGTACATTGTCATGAGAGCTGAAATTCCTCTTCTTAGGATCAGAATTCAATAGCATTTCAACAATGAGATTGTTTATATTTAAATCATCAAAGATATTTCCGATCTTTCCTTGCTGATCAGCTGTTCTACCAGTCCACAGCTCATAGAAACATGCTCCAAGAGAATACCAATCAGAGCATCCATTTTCTTCCGAAAATTTGGCGTCTTGAGAGTTATTGCCTTCCAGTAGTTCTGGTGGGACATGTGTATGGATGGAAGAATGCTGCCCTAATAGTTTAACTCCATCAAAATCATTTAAATAGGCATAAGATCCATCGTATAAAAAGTTTTCTAATTTGATATCATAGTGCTGCAGGCCTTGACTGTGCAAGAAGTAAACCAAGTGAATCATTTGCTTGAAAAGTCCTATCAACATTTCTTTTGGTAATTTACCTTTCAAACTAGAGAGATCTCCAAGTGGAAAATAGGGTATCAAGAAAGCAACGTTCTTGTTTGTTAACTGAGTATAACATTGAGCCAATACAATTTTAATACCAGCAGCAACTCTAGTCATTTTTTCAAATATTAGCGCATTTCCACGGTAATATTCAAATCTTTTCTCTGTTGAAGATATTTTTGATTTAGATATCTCCTTTAACACATATTTCGGATCTGACGTAAAACTGATATCAGCTGCCCCACCAAAGTTGTTCAGTGGTGAACGTTTTATAATCTTCTGAGGACAAGGTGGAAGGGAAGCGAATATGCTTCTCACATCATCGTCTATTTGATAAGGTAACAACGTTACGTTTTCAAGAGCAATATAATCAAAACTAAAATTATTACTAAAAACAGAGTGATTCAAAATCTGCTCAATATTTAAATCAAAATTTCTTTCAAATGGATCATTATTTTGTAAAATTTTAAGTAAATTTGTCATTGATTCAGATTCATTGCAGTCTTGCAGCCTTGATAACTGCCCAGTCTTCAATTCACGGCCAGTCAAAATGAAATGAAACAGCGATCCAATCAAATACCAATCACAGCAATTATGTGTAAGTGAAAATTTGATGCTATTTTTATCAGAATTTTGACCGAATTCAGGGCACTTCAAGATATTAATACCTGCTGTCTCTGATGGTCCAACTTCAGATGTCATCATTCCAGAGTAATCAAGATTTGTCAAAATCAATTTCTTTGTTGCAGCCCTGTATCTAAATGTGTCTATGGAAATATTATTATGTTTCAATGAATTTGCATGAAGAATGAATATTGCTGCAATCATCTCTTGGAATAGGGAAGGGAATTCTTGAGAAGGGATTCTCTCAGAGCGCTCAACCACAAAAGCAAATTGACCTGCAATAGATGTTTGACAATAGGCTTTTTCAAAGTAACCGTTTTCTGATTTCTTGGAAGTTTCAAAATAAAAAGAATTATTTGAAATATTCATTAATCGTTCTTCAGCAGAGCTATCGGTCTTTCCAATTTCAATTACCTTTAGAGATAGCATAGGCTGACCTTCAACAGCATATACAGAGTATTTTGGATGATCTTCAATTTTCCCTTCCGTTCTAAACAGGTAATCACTGCAAATAGGAAGAAATTTAGAGTTGTTATTGCTGTAACCAGCAGGATCACGAATTTGAAAAATTTGAGAATTCAACAGATTAGAGATGTTAGAGCTGAAATTCCTTTTATCTGGATTATCAACTT
>JALHRR010000198.1 GCA_022841345.1 Saprospiraceae bacterium | reverse complement strand
ACCAGCTGATGATGAATGCTGCACAGCTATTAAGAATTGCGATCCAAAAGGTCCACTTATGTTGTACATCTCCAAGATGGTACCGACCTCTGATAAAGGGCGTTTCTATGCCTTTGGTCGTGTCTTCTCTGGAACTGTTAGCAGTGGTTTGAAGGTCCGCATTCAAGGTCCAAACTTTAGAATCGATAATGATAAAGAAGTTTTTATAAAGAATATTCAAAGAATTGTTTTTATTAATGGTGCTGAATCCGATCACGATGTAGTTTTTGCAGCTGGAAATCTCTGTGGTATCATTGGTTTGAGTCGGTTTATTGACCATACTGGATGCGTGATGGAACTTGAAATGAAATCTAAAGTGGAAATAGTGCAATTTTCAAAATTCCCTATTGCTCAAGTTAAAATTACTTTTGAACAGTCCGCTGACTCAAACTACCTACACGAACTACTTGATTCTATGAAAAAGCGAGATCCTGAAATATACGTACCATTCTGGTTGTTTCCTAGTTGTATTATTCAAGGGCCTGGAGATGCTCACATTCGAACGTTTTTGCAAGAATTTAGAAAATTAACAAAATTAAAGTTTGCAATATCACCTGTAATTCCTTTTTATAGAGAAACTGTGGTCGGCAAATCAGGAGTCATTAGAACCAAGACACCATCAAGATTTATTGCTGATGTCACTGTTGAGTCATTAAGTGAACAGCTCTGCAGTGATATTGAAGAAGGTTTAGTAGAGACATCCGACATCAGCAAGTTGAAATCGATGTTGGTAGACAAATATGGTTGGGATCGGGAAATCGCCAAGAAAATACTGGCAGTTGGCTCAACCCATTCCAAAACAAATATACTAATTTGCGAAGATATCAATCAGTTGAAACTGTTCCACCCTGTAATTGCAGATAAGTTTGTCAGCTTTTGTGATTCAGGTCCATTGTTGGGAGGAGGATTGAGTGGATGTCTTTTTAAAATCATAGAAGCAAAGATTCCTGATATTCCATATTGTCACTCTGGCAAATTCAATCAGTTGGCCAGTTATTTTCTATACAAAACTTATATGTTAGGAAATCCTAGTCTTCTGGAACCCATCTGCCAATATGAAATCAAGTGTTCTTACAGCGATTTTGTTATGATAAAAAATGAGTTGAGTAAAAACAATGCACTAATTATATTTGAAAGTGAAATCTCTGGGGAAATTGGTGAAATCAGGGCATTTTTATCTGTGGCCAATTCTTTTACTTTCCACAGCAGTGTGAAATCTCAAGCGTATGCCCCTATATTCATTTACTCTTGTTTTGATCATTGGCGTTTAATGGATGGGAATGTATTTGATGCAGAATCTGATGCTGGAAAAGCTGCGAGAAACGCGTACTCGATTCTGGATCGTGGCGATTTTCCCAAAAAAGAACGTTTTGAGACTGCATGGATTTAAAGTGAAATGATCCAACAACAACTTTTTTTATTTCAAATTCAACTATTTAATAGAAGACTAACATTATTTTAAATCCTATGGATGAAGATCTGTGAAGTAGGATAAAGTCAAACGCTATTCTCATAAAATGTCAGAGATTTAAGTGATTAAAAAGGAGTTATAAGATAAAATAAGAAAAATTAGATATTAGTATTCGCACTTTTAAAGTATTTCCTGTTAAATCTCCACTCGTTTCTTGCCATCTGTCCAATACATCTTTCCCAAACCAGCCCTTGTAATATGCTTCAAAGTTT
>JALHRR010000197.1 GCA_022841345.1 Saprospiraceae bacterium | reverse complement strand
TTTTGCTTCAACGGCTATGCAAGGGGTAATGTTTTGTGGATATTCTAACAATCCAAGAGATGGCGGTAAAGCTATTATAGATTGTGGTGGTTCTGGAGCGGCTAGAATAATATCAAGTAATGCTATATCTAATCGTTGTTATGTCAAGGATTTAATATTTTGCAATAATGGAGTAAGTGGATTCAGACACCTTTTTGCTTTGGGTAGTAGCACTATAACATTCGATGGTGTTGTGTTGAGAGATATGCCTGGACCTATAATGGTTAATACTAATAGTCCTTATTGGTTAGAATGTGAAATTGATAATTGTAATTATTCAAATGAAGCTTCTGGCGTGTTTGCTAATATGCAAATTCATGTTAATAAAAGCTATATACATAATAACAATACAGTATCTACAAATCACGCTACCGGCCAATCAAATACATATACTAATTGTTTAATTTCTAATAATGATATTTTTATGTATTTGAAAAATAATGGCACTACCAGAATCATAAATTGTGATATTATAAACAATCAAAGCGGAATTATTCTTGATTATAATGTTCCCACCACTCCAATTGCTGCGTTGTATTTAGATGGGAATAATATTTGTGATATTAGCGGGGCTGCTATTGCTGCGCTTGGTTCCGGCTATTTATTATTAGGAGAAAATAGAAATAATGGACTTGGTGGTAATGGTATTAATATTTTAGGAACAAGATTGAGTATGTTAGCATCTGGCAATGCAGAATATTTACCGCCTAACACAAACCCTGTAGGTCATAGAAGTTCTTTCGGCACAGGAAGTAATGTTTATGGTAGCGGAGATGTGTTCGGCAGTGCTGATACAGGTCCGCCTTCTCCAAGACTTAAAACAATGGGGCTTGTATACTAATGTCAAACTACATAGACGACACTGGCATTCGTCAGATAATACAAGGTGTGCAAGACGACTTTATCGACCTGTGGGGTAAAAACTGTAGAATAGTATATCCGCCGAAGTTGGTAGAGTGCGTCAATTGTGCAAATGGTACATGGAAGAATGGTGGGCCGATGCCGTTTACTTATGGATTGTGCCCACTCTGTAATAGTAAAAGTGGTTATGCCGCCCAGGAAGTCTCTACAACTATAAAGGTGCTTGTAGCTTGGAGGGCGAATCAGTGGATTTATCCGGTGAAGAACCTGGAAATCCGCGTGCCCAACAACTATATTGAGACTAAGGGGTATTATACTGATGTGCCCAAAATTAAAAACGCAGAATATATGGTGGTGCTGTCTCCTGATGGATTTGCCCACTATCAATTTAAATTAGCGGGCGAACCAATAGACCCCGGCAGTATTAGTCAGGGGCGGTATTTCGTTTGTCCGTGGACGAGGATATAATGGGAATAAAACTTAAGCTGTCGGAAGAGGAATTAGCCAGAGAGATGCTGCGAGCTACTATTGAGGCAGCTGGCATTAAAATCAATAGCAATTTTGGCTTGATTCAAAACAATATACGCCTTGCTATTAATAAGCAGCTACGCGAATCCCCGGAGTGGCAGGCTATAGATGGTGGGGAACTCGAAGAACTCCTGGAAATAAATTCCGCAAGCTTAGCCCTTAATACTATTGCGGCCCGCATATCTCAAAACGCCCAGATAATATTAAAGCCATTTAAGATAAGGGGTTTTAGTATTAGTGGCGGCATAGAAATAAGAATAATTAAAAGTGATTATGCGGATATTTTAGGTGTTGTGCCCCAAG
>JALHRR010000196.1 GCA_022841345.1 Saprospiraceae bacterium | reverse complement strand
ACATCGGTATATCTGACAATAGTTACATCTATAAATAGCCCTTTCTGCTTCACATTTTAAACACTTTGCTTGATCTAAAACTTTTGTAGAGTCGCGCCACGGAAAGTAAAATTTAGTCTTTGGTTTTTTAGAGTCCATTATTCAATGTTAAAGTTTTTGATTTTTTTGTAAATGTCAGTCCTGAATTCCAGGAATTGTATGAGAGGAGGGGTTGTAGGATCGAGCTCGTAGTATATTAAAATATCGTACCATAGATTGAAAAGATGATGAAACGAGGATATCATATCGTACAAGAGAGACTTTTGATCCGTTTCGGTTTCGTCAGTTTTTTGTAATTCTGATGTGGGAAGAGCATAGGTAGTTAATCTTGCGTCCATGATTAATCTAACAACGTTTGATTGTATATTGTCAATAAGACGAATAATAGTGGTGACAATGTCGATGTAGTCTAAAGAAAATTTTTTTAGCTCGAGTTTTGTTATCATTTTTTCAAAAGAAGAAAATATGAGTACCGGCAGTTTTGCAGTAGATGACGAGGAAACTTTAGAATATTTAAACAGTTCTAATGGAATGGAACTAGTCGTGATAAAGATAAAGGGATCTAATAAATTTGCAATAACTTTATTACTTTGGGATCCTTCAGGAAAAGATTATAAACCGATATACCTTTATGATAGAACGATGGAAGGTGGTGAAGAAACGTGGCATTTTACAGAGAACACCGAAAAATGCTGGAGATTTAATACTATCGAAACCGCAGACTTGGTGATAAAAAAAATCATGAAACAACTAGATACTTCGTTCAAGAGAGTAAACAAAGGAGGGGAAGAATCAAAAGTAAAAATAATATGTTCGGATTGATGATCAATACATTTTTTTCTTGGAAATATTTTGTTTGCAGTTTTCAAAAACAAGAAAAACGGGAAGATGAACAACACCCTAAATTGCTATATGGCGGTAGACGATGCAAATATACTTGAAGCGTTGCAAAAATCAACATCAGCGCAAGTAATAGTAGTCGAGTGTGTTGGCAATCGTATTGATGAAGATGGACTTGAAAAATATTATCATGTGGGAGTGCAATACTGGAAATCCGATATACTTTATCCAAAATATGTATACTTTAAAATGCGAACATGGAACAATAAAGGGCAACAAGGGTGGCATTTCGGACCTGATGTAGAACAGGCGGCGAGATATGATAAAGAAAACGAAGCAATCGTGGTGGCTGATAACGTTTGTAAGATAATAAGTGAAAGTGTAATTGGAATGAAAAAAATATAACCCATAAGTGTTACAATCGATTGCAAAAGAAAATATTTATTGCGTTCGTATGAAAGAATAAATGCACGTACATGCGAAAAGTTTGAGCTTTTGAATATTTTCTGGCTCCTTGGTTTCTATGACTCCATCCGGGGAAACTCAGAAGCATTCAAAAATCTACGTGCTATTTTTTTTCTAGTCATCAACCTATATGTTGAGCTGAGTACACATTTGGTTTACTCGAAGCTCAGTTCGGATGTTTTTACTATGATTATGCAAAGATAAAGTAACACTTTGTGCGAGTAGTCGTTCAACTTTTAACATTTGTTGATGTAGTTGATCCATTTTTGCTTTATGTTCGTTGATCATTTCCAAATGTTCACATGCTGGAATGGTAACTTTAAACGGAACTCCAATAGAGTTTTTGTAAGTAAGATTAGAGAAAAAAATTCGAAGGGCGTCGACATTTGTAAGTATGGTTTCCATTTTTGTCGAAA
>JALHRR010000195.1 GCA_022841345.1 Saprospiraceae bacterium | reverse complement strand
ATTGAGTCCTTCGTCATGAGGGCCCTTATAAGTATTTCATTTATGCTTACCCAAAAATTGTCTGCAAACTGCTGTTTATAATCTGTCATAAAATGATTTCAAGAGTCGATGAAATATATTTGTCCTGAAAAGGTAATCACAACAAAGACCCAGGTGTGATGGAGTCTTTGATACTTGTAAAAGAACATCCGCGCTGCTTAGCTATTTTACCAGTTTCTCAGAGGAGCGACCAGTACTGTTTAGTGTTTGAATCAAAAAACCAACAAAATAATAATGTTTGCGCTGCTCATTTTTGCCCAGCAAACAGCTTGGATTTGAGACGTTGGACGCAGTTGCCGCACACTACTTATGGATGTCTTGGAATGCTGCATCATGAAAATGGTAACTAATTAGCTCTAATCAGATGATTTTTGCGTTTTTATATCTGATTTTCAATTAGTCGGTCAACTTGACGGAAAGAATATCTTCAGAATAACAAAAGTGGCATTCATTTCTTTGTCGACTTCTAGATTTGATTACAAGTATGATTACAATATTTCCGAGGAAATATTGAGTTCTGGTAGTACCCAATCTATCAACACTCATCCATGCCACGAATTTATGAAGTTTCTTTCATCGGGTTCGTTTTTCTTTGCATATGATTTTGATTTAACTAGAAGTGCCCAAAAGAAATATCATGACAACGATCTTTTTAGAGAAAAAGGATTTTGGTCTTCTTTAGATAGACGATTTTTCTGGAATTCATTTATGATCAGTAATTTGGTTAAGCTGAGATCACAGCTGAACACAAATGCACAGACTACATTAGATCAATCGGGCCTCATGGTTATTATAATTCAAGGATACATTTCTATTACACCTATTAGAAGTATTGGAGAAAGTGATAGTATTCTTGCTATAATATCCAGAATGAGTTGCAAGCGAACAGGTACCAGATATAATGCTCGTGGAGTAGATGACGACGGCCATGTTGCGAATTTTGTTGAAACTGAGACTACGCTCTTTACTACAAAATATTGTTTATCGCACATTATTATTAGAGGTTCTGTACCAGGTCAGCTTTAATTGCTTTTCTAATTGATTAGTTTTTTGGGAGCAACAAGGTCTTCAAGTAGGATCCCACAAAATTCAGATATCCCGAGGATTTGAGGCCACCAAACCTGCAGTAGATTTGCACTTTTGCAATTTAATCGAAATATATGGCCGGGTTCATATCATTGATTTGCTTAGTCAAAAGGAGAACTCAAGTGAGGTCTTGTTAAGTAATACATACCACTCTCAGGTACAGGCATTGGGATCTGATCTAGTGAAGAGAACTGGTTTTGATTTCCATGCAGTAACGAAAGGAAATAATTTCGATCGCGTTTCCGTTTTAATTAATTATATTAATAATGAAATTCATAATATGGGCTTTTTTCTGTTCGACCGTCAAAATCAGACTGTCCAGAATGTCCAAAGTGGGGTGTTTCGAGTAAATTGTCTAGATTGTTTGGATCGTACCAATGTTGTAAAATCAGCGATCTCTCATCAAATTATTCAAAATTTTTATTTGTTGATTGGTAAAGAGTGCTATTCTGCGGTGGCGGATCCCTTAAAGGTTGCTTGGGCAGATAATGGGGATCATATCAGTTACATTTATGCTGGTACTGGTGCGTTGAAATCCGGATTTACGAGGACAGGAAAGAGGACCATTTCTGGAATGGTAGATGATGTTAAGAAAACTGCACAGAGATTTTATATTAATAATTTTCAAGACAAAAAT
>JALHRR010000194.1 GCA_022841345.1 Saprospiraceae bacterium | reverse complement strand
AAGTCTTTCTGCAACTCGTAGGGCTGTATGGTTCAGGGGCAAATGTCCTTCAGCTCCATAGCGAACAGCGTAGAGGGAATCATTAGGAATTTCTTGGAGATGAGAGTGTACAATGGTTTTTCTTGCATTTCTGTATTTTAAGGGAATGTTTTGAATATTTTCTGGACTCTGACTGCTGCCACCGTCCATGACCTGCTTAGTTTACAAGGGTTGAAATGCATGAATCAAACAAACTGACCTCAACTTCAAAGGATCTACAATTTATTTAAGAGATCTAACCACTCTACAGAAAATATTGAGGTGCTTCTTGTTTAGGAGCAAGAAAAGATTCAGGTGCAGCATCGAATAAATTAAAATAGCAGTCAAATTTCTTTGTTTTGCTTCCAACCCTTATTCTGTTTATACTTGTTGAAATTCTGTTTATACTTGTTGAATGGATTAGAGTATTTTCTATCAATTTCTGTTGATTATTATTTTCTTCTTTTTCTTTTTCTTCTTCATTATCGTCCCCTTGATATATATCATCATTCAACACTATTCGACCATCATTCACTTCTAAAATCGATGCTTTGTTTCCACATCTGTAACAATAATTTGGTGCGCTCCACACAGTAACTAATTGTCCATCCCATAATTCTTGATAGCCTTCCATACATAATTGATGTGCTCTTACAATTTGGTTCATTCCATTTCTAGCCAAGAAATGCTCTACAATTGATGATCCAAAAGTAAACCCTGCGCCACGAGGACTTACCGCAAAATCTGGTTTATCTGTATCTGGATCGCTCCACATTATATCTGCTATTGGGCCATCATGAGGGATCTCTGAGAATCGATCCAACACCCTCAATTCATCAATAGTAGAAAATGAAGGGGACAGACCGCCGTGGACAGCAAACAACGAATTATCAATAACAACAGTTAGTGTGAGATAATCAAAAATATCTGTAAATGATCTCCAAACTGAAGGAGATTTATATTTTTTTAAACATTCATTATAAAAACCATATACTTGAGTAATTGTTCGGCTTTCATGATTCCCTCTCAGCAGAGTTATCCTTGAAGGATATCTCAATTTATAACAGAGGAGCAATGATATGACTTCAACAGAGTGATAGCCTCTATCTACATAATCACCCAAAAATAAATAATTTGTATTTGGTAATTCACCGCCAATACGGAATATCTCTAATAAATCATAGAATTGTCCATGGACATCACCAACAATTGTGACAGGTGAAGAAATGGAAACAACATTACTTTCAGAAATAAGAAGGGATTTAATTGAGTTGCAGAGTGAATGAATTATGGCTTCAGAGAGAAGAGAGCCAGATTTGAGATTTGAAATGCAAGCATCCAAGTCTAAAGTCATTTGGACGGATGGGTAGGGGTTGCAATGAACAGGGGCTAGACTAAGATGATTTTTAAAGGGATCAACCGCCTTCTATCCAGATCAGATCAATCCAGTCAGTAAAAGGCTTTTCATTCCTTATAGAAAATAAAGAAAGATTTTATTTTTATTTTTATTTTTTATTTTTATTTTATTCACAAATTAAAAATCTTTTCTCAAATTTTCTTCTTTTTCTCTCAAAACGTCTTTAATATCCAACTCTTCTTCTCTTTCAACAAACTGTTTTCTTTTAATGTTCCAACGCTCCCTATCAACATGATATTCATCTCTAATTTCATCATCATTGTACTGTGATAAATAATTATCCATTGATCGTCCATTTCTTTCTTTCATTTTGACTGAATCTTTTTCTA
>JALHRR010000193.1 GCA_022841345.1 Saprospiraceae bacterium | reverse complement strand
TTATTCCGGCAATTCTGCCTACAACTTCATTATTTCTATATGCCAGCCATAGTTTTGCATCGCAATTTTTAAAGGAAGGATTTTTGTCCTTATTAAAGGTATCCATTTCGTCTGAGCGTAAAGAGGGGACCCAATAGGGGTTATTTGCATAAAGTGTATGCGGATAAAGAACAAAATTCTTCAAATCGTCTTTTGTGACTACCTCTTTGATGATAATATCTGTCATTTATTTTAATAGTAACATGTACAAGTTTCAAAATTCGCCAAACGTGTGATTATCCTGTGCCATTCAAGAAGGATAACTATTAAGATTAAGGGTATTCATTAATAAATGCTTCTCACGGTCTGTCATTCTATTACAAGGTATGAATAAATGAGATGGATTCTGATGACAAACACTTAATAGGGAGTTTTTAGATAGATTCTGGACCAAATACTAAGTTCCTGCAGCCAGTCAGACCTTCAGCCCCGGAAAGACATGTATAAACACAAATACGTAAATTAATTACTCTGCATGCGCTTATGAATGAGGTGTATGATAGCAGATTGTCCTTCTAAATGAAATAGAACGAAAAAAGACTTTGGTATTTTCCTTATTTTACAGCACAATGAAATTTATGTCATTATACAAAAAGTTGAGGATGAATGTAATATTCAATACCTCCACTTTTATTGGAAATGCTGTTTTGGCATTTGTATTAACTGTAGTGTTCAGCAATCTGGAATACGGAGAATCTGTAAACTATGTTTTTTTCCTGACTGTCCTTGCTGTAGGTTTATGGATTACGGAGTCTATTCCTCCATTTGCTGTAGGAATCTTTTTGGTTGCCATGCTAGTGCTGGGCTTTGGAACGGATTTTTTCTTTGATGAATCCTTTCCGGTGGATACATATATCAGCACCTGGACTAGCAATGTGGTTTGGCTATTATTAGGAGGTTTTTTTCTGGCCAAAGGAATGAGTGTGGTCGGTTTGGATCAGTCGTTGTTCCGATTTACCATCAGACGTTTTGGTGAAGAGCCACAAAAGCTGTTGATGGGACTGATGTACACAACTGCTTTGGCCAGCATGGTGATGTCCAATACGGCCACAACTGCGATGATGGTTTCATCAGTGTTGCCTCTTATTGTAATGCTGGGAAAAGATGCTGCGTTCTCACGCGCTATATTGATTGGCATTCCGGCAGCAGCCTCAGTTGGTGGAATCGGAACTATCATTGGAAGTACACCCAATGCGATAGCAGTAGGTGCACTTCAGGAAGTCGGTATTCAGATTACATTTGCTGCATGGATGGCTTTTGGATTTCCTCTGGCAATGTTGTTGGTTTGGCTTTTTTGGTTATTTCTGATCAGACGTTTTCAACTGAAAGGAACACAGTTTGATTTAAGCACAGTCAAAGCAAATACTTTTGATACCAATCCTACACATCGAATGGCTGTCATTCTTACACTGGTAATTACCATTGGATTGTGGCTCACAGAACCATTGCATGGTATTCCTGTCTCCGGTACCTCTGCTGTACCAATTGTATTACTAACTCTTACCAAGGTGGTAACAGCTGAACATGTTCGTTCACTTCCCTGGGATACGCTAATGCTGGTTGCCGGAGGTTTGGCATTGGGCATTGCATTGGTTCAGGTCGGACTTGCCGAAATTATCATGACAGAAGTTACAAGTCTGGATATTCCAATTTGGCTGATTGCGGTGTTGTTTGCATTTATTGCAGTGCTCGTATCGAATGTAATGAGTAATACAGCAGCAGCTGCAAT
>JALHRR010000192.1 GCA_022841345.1 Saprospiraceae bacterium | reverse complement strand
AATTTCTGTCCAATGCATTTGGATAGTACAACAACTAGTTCAAGCAGCTCACACTGATTGAAATCAATCTATTAACGTACAAAAAATAAAGATACGGTATAAATATTGAAATAACTTGTTCTATTTTCAATTAGATTACAGATTGCAAGGGGTGCTTTCCTTTTATGGTTAAATCTAAATTTTCCTTTTCCAGATAACATTCATTTGTTTGTGTGGAAGGGGTATTCGGAGATTCGTTGTTCAGTTCATAGTAAATCAATCAACTCTTCTTTGTCATCATTTATTCTTATTCATCAGGAAATTAACAATAATGAAATATTTTGCTTTTTTGTCTTTAATTTCCCTCGTTGCTGCAAATGGTAGCATAGCTTGTGGAACTGGCGGTGAATGTCCATCTTCAGCTCCATGCTGCTCCAAATACGGTTATTGTGGAAGCACTGCGGATTATTGCTCAAAAGACGGTGGGAATTGTGTGAGCGGATGTTGGCCAGCTCAAGGTGGATCAGGTGCTGGACAATGTGATAGCCATGGTAAATGTCCAAGTGGATTGTGCTGCTCTAAATGGGGCTACTGTGGAAGTACCTTTGACTACTGCTCTGTAGATGCTGGTTGCCAAAGTGGATGCTGGAAAGGGAGCCAAGACGGCAAATGTGCCTACGGAGGACCGCTCTGTGGCTCAGCTGCCCCATGCTGCTCCAAATGGGGCTACTGTGGCAACAGCAGTGACTACTGCTCTAAAGATAAAGGCTGTCAATTTGGATGCTGGGAAGAAAAGAAAAAGATTGTTAAAGATCGTGGAGATGTCAAGACTGATTTCACTCTTAACATCAACACTGCATTTACAAACACTGGGTTCCCACTTGGATTTGCCCCAACGGCTTTTGATTGCCAACAGTTATGTGCTGTAGATACAGAGTGCAATGCTTATGGATGGATTGGATTTTTGACTGGTATTCAATCAACTCAATTGACTGATGAGCAAAATCTTTTTGTTCAATCCATTCCAAACTTTGTTGAGAGCATTAACTGCTATGGATTCACTGAAAAGAAACCAGATCTCTACACTATGCCTTATCCAAATGTCGTCTCTGGCTACAGAACTGATGCACCAAGAAATAGCTGCCGTGAAACATTCGCTCTTGCTCCATTCATGTCCAACATTGTCGACCTCAGTAACTATTCTATTGAGCCTGGACTGGTCAACAACGGTCCAGTCACAACTGAAACAGCTTGTCAATTGATCTGTTTGAGAGATCACTCGTGTGTCTCGTACACAGCTCTTTATAATCCAGAAATGCAGAATTTCTTGTGCTTTACTTTTGCTTCAAACTATTTTGCCCTCCACACTGATGAAAATGCTTTGACTGGACATCGTGGAACAATTTGCCTTGATGAAAATGATTCTTCGTCATCTTCTTCTTCTTCCTCTAACTAAAAAAATATTACCTAATAAATTTGTTTGAAATGTAGTAATTGAGGGTTGGTTATTTTGACGGTTAAGGGCTAGTGTTGGACAGCTTGAAGAGAAAAGAGATGAAAATGTCTATAACTTTCATTAATCTTTATTTTAAATCAATTTCCTTTATTATTTCAAGGTTTGAAGGTCAGACAGAGGGCTGATGGAACAGTTGTCATGCTGAATTCCAAAAAAGGAAAGTATGGATCTGATTGGTCAATTCAATTTAATACTTCCCATAATGTATAGATACGCTCTTCATTGTTTTGTTGATAGCCTCTAATTGGAAGCATTAGGTCTGGTTGATTAACTTGCTGTTCCC
>JALHRR010000191.1 GCA_022841345.1 Saprospiraceae bacterium | reverse complement strand
CAATTTCTGCAGAATTACGTATTTTGTTGAAATCAGCACCTAATTTCTTTATAAAATTTAACAGGGCAACCTCAGTTTTTGAGCCAGTTGCTACAGTTTGACCTGTTTTTGTATCAGTGCTTTCAAATGCAGAGGAGTTGACACTGATGCCTTCAATTAAAATATTAATAATATGGGAAGGGATTGAACTAACCATTTCTTTAATTTTGAAATCATTATCGAACCAAAACCCAGCTACCTCACCTTGAACAACTGTCATTTTGTTTTCAGTCAAAGTACCAGTTTTATCTGAGCAAATAGTTGTAGCGTTACCCATTGTTTCACATGCAGATAGTACACGGACAAGATTGTTATCTTTCAACATTCTTGTTGTTGCAAATGCCAAAGCCAAAGTGACAGCCATAGGTAAGCCTTCAGGGACAGCAACTACGACAACAGTAATGGCTTGAATTAAAATTGAAGTGATTCTAGCTATAGCTTTATCAACAGGTATAGGATACTCACCGTTAATACTTGCAACAACAAGATATTTGATCAACAAAGTAAAAAACATCAATACAGCAGCTGCTGCTCCCAATTTAGCAATTGATTCAGCCAAATGATCCAATTTCATTTCCAAAGGTGTCTCAGATGGCTCCACTTGTAAACTCATCAAAGTCTTTCCATTATATGAATATGGTCCAACAGCAATAACCAACATTTTGCCAACACCTTCCAAGACTTTTGTTCCAGACAAAATAAAAGGATCTTTCTCATGGCTTTTCTTGATAGCATCAGATTCCCCTGTTGCACCAGATTCATCACAACTCAAATTATGAGCATCGATAATTATACCATCAGCACATGGAACTTCACCAGGTTCCAGTATACATATATCTCCGACAACAACATCAAAAACAGAAACCATTTCATTTTTTCCATTTCTCAATACTTTAACTTCACGATCTTCTTTTTTTGCATTTAATTTTCTAAATTGTTTTTCTTTTTGATAATCATTCACAGAATTTACCAAAACAACAATAACGACAGCCACCAAAATAGCAAAACCTTCAATCCAACCCACTTTGGGCTTCGTTGGATCAGTCTCACTTACATCTTGATAAATCCCAATAGCAAGTGACACTACAGATGCAATACTCAACATTATCAAGGTTTTATCTTGAAATGCTTCCCACATGAGTCGAAAGAATGACTTGCTTGGAATGGCAGGGACAACATTGGAGCCGTACATTGTTTGTCGGTCTGAAAATGACGGTGATTTATCATCTGGATTTAAACCTTTTTCCAAATTACAAAACAATAGTCTGGCTATTGTTGGCAGACCGCCCTTTTCAGCCAATAATTCCAAATTCTTTGGATCAATCATATCCATAAAAACAGAGCGTGGAATAGTAAAAGGATTAGGTAGTACTTCTTCAACTGGAATAACAGCTTCAGAATTCGTTGAGTTTTCACCTCCAAATGTGCTGTAAATGCGCTCTTTAGTCCTAGTCATGTTTGGCAGCGCTAGCAGAACGCTAATAAATGTTCACAGGTTGAGCAGGGGACTGGAAAAACAAAAAATTTAATCTGTCCGTTCCGAGCTAAATATATATATTTTTAATTTGCATATCAACTGAAGAAAAATTTTCATATTTCCATGCGAATTTTATTTGGAGAAATGATTGACTTCTGACAGGTATGATTTTCAGGGGATGGCAATTTTGCAGGCTCTGCTCAAACAGACTTGGCGCCTTCCATTCACTCTCTGGCAAAATTCATCAGCATTCCCTATAAACTGTATATTTTCAAATAATCGACA
>JALHRR010000190.1 GCA_022841345.1 Saprospiraceae bacterium | reverse complement strand
AACTTGCGATATTGCCTTCAGGGTCCATAGTAGCCCCGGCATCATGCGCATGACTCACAGAAGCAAAGCAAAGTACAGCCAAAGTAAAAATAGTTGTTGCTGTTTTTTGTGAAAATAGTTGCAGCATGATCGCACCTCATTAATAACTTATACTACCCAATACATCATATCTTCTAGCACATTTGATGAGCCGATCACAGGCGTTCTTTATACGCCTGCGATCATTTTCTTTTCAAGCGTAAATAAAGCTTGAATTATTGCGGCCAGACCTGAGCGCCATTAAAAATAATCGGCATATCGCGGCTAACTTGCGCTGCTGAAGGCTTTACTTCAACAACCTGACCTGTTCCTCCACAAGATTCCGGCAAAGGATTGGCTTCGCTACGCGTAATGGTCAATGATGCTGCGCCATCTTCTGGGCGATCATAAGGCGTACCCAATCCGGCGACTGTCCACAAATTAACCGTTTCAGCGCTAAATCCGGAAACTGGTGTAATTTGACAAATATCGACGATATTGATATGAAATTTCACACTGGCTGCGCAAGAGGCTGGCTCGATAATTGCTGCACTGGTTCTAAATGGAATAAAACCAGCCATTTCATGCGGCAAAGAATCACCACCGCCGGCCCAGAAACCCGAAACATTTCCATTGGCATCCTGCTTCTCACCTTGAAAGGTAAAAACTGCCTTACTATATATTTTCGTATTCAGATTTCCCCAGTTCTGTATGAACTCAGTCAGATCACCGGTGTGCGGCTGGCCATCAACCGTGATGGTTGAATCAACGCCATCAGGAAAAACCACGCTGGTGCCTATGACATTAATTTCCCCACAGCCATGACCGACAACAACGTTATTCGAAACTCTGACACCTTCAACGATGGATGGAACTTCAAGCACAGTGTGAGCGACTACATTGTGACCGATGACTGAAATTGCGGCAGCAATTACTGAACCTGATATAAATTTAATTTTGTTATGACTTGCCATTTCACTTCCTTTTTAGTTAATTCAAATACCTCTGATATTCTATTTTTGCAACTGAGTGCAATTCTCATCCTAAGCCTCTAGAATCTTGAAATCGCAGTTTCAACACCGTGCTTACTGCCAGCTAAATGCATTCGCATTTTCTAAACGCTTAATTGATTATCTAATCCTTGGCGATGAATTTCAATGCGACAAATTGTCGCACCTGGCAATTACCGTTCTCGAAAGATCAGCCTAAATCATGCTTTTTCTTGAATTTTAGAGGGATGCGACAATTTGTCACATTGATTTTGCAGACAGAGGAAACTAATATGGATATGTAGATTGAGTTTGATTACTGAATTGCTCAGTATGCTGCTATAAGCGTCTTGCTTGATTTATCTCGTAGTTCCCTCCCTTCACCTCCGGCTAATGCCGGAGGTTATTTTGTAATTTCCAAAATACACGCTTTGCAGTCATTGTTTTTTATTTTTTGATAATGAGCACTTCATCCACAACGTCATTTTCGTCGTACTGAACATGAAATGCCATATCGTCACCACTAAAGGTGATTTCGGTTGGCGTACCAACAAGCTCCCAAAGGCCCAGCGTTGCAACATTGGCAGCGCCATGCAGAAACGCTCTACCCGCTTTAGTGCCGGTACTATACCCCTGTACAAACTTAAAAATCTCAATCCGTTTGCCGTCTTTATATTCACTGATCACCGGCGCACCAAACTCCGAGATCAATTGGGTTCTTGTCACGCCTTCCTTTAATAGATCAATGTCTTTTTTTTCCGGTTGTTTAGCCGCCATAAAAACAGAGCACCCAGA
>JALHRR010000189.1 GCA_022841345.1 Saprospiraceae bacterium | reverse complement strand
CTGCTGAATTCGAAGAGAAAGAGCTTAATGAATTTATTAACTCATTGGATGTTCAAACATTCGATAAGGTTAGAGTCTTCTTTGAAAATATGCCGAAGCTTTATCACAAGATTGAATACGAGAATTCACTTGGAAATAAGAAAGAAATCGAGCTTAAAAACATCAAAGATTTTTTTACATTGCGCTGAGTCATATAGACTTAATTGAGTTCTACAAACTCATCTTTTCTCTGGCTCAGCACCATAAGTATTCAATAAGTGAAATAGAAAACATGATTCCCTTCGAAAGGGATTTGTATGTAGATATGTTATTGAACTATTTAGAGCAACAAAGAAACGAGATAGAAGACAGAAATGGCTAAGCTACCAAAAGGATTGGGAAGAGGTGCACTAGATATCGCTGGAGATGCGATTGAAGGAGCAGGCTCTGCAATCGGTGGTATTGCTTCAGGCATCGGTTCAGCTGTTGGTGGAATTGCTCAAGGTGCTGGTGCAGCTTTAGGTGGAGCTCTTCAAGGAGCTTTAACCGACCCAGATGTGGTGATTAACAACTTCGGAATGGCTGGTAGCGCCGGAAAGAGTAAAATCAAAACTACCGTTACGATGAACTTCAATCCTGGCAATGTTGAAAAGCTAGAGTATTCTGAGCAAATGCCTCTTGAGAAATTGATGGTAGTTGCCATTAAATATCTTCAAGGCATCTCAAAGTCTGTCAAGAATCAAGGTGAGCAAGAAGCAAAGCTTTCGAGAAAGCAAGCTCTTTTAGATAAAGAAAGTCTAATCGAGAACGCATCTCCAGTAGAGCAATTAGACAGCATGTCTGGTCCTGGTAAGAAAGATAAGTCTAGCAACATATCTGGATTACTAAAAGGACTTGGAGCAGGTGCTGCTATTCTTGCAGCTTCGACTCTTGATATGAGTGATCTCGAAAAGCTCGGAGAAAATCTAAAACAATTCCAAGATAAGTACGGTTGGCTTGTAGACATCGCTGTCTACAGGAGCATTGGTGCATACCTTTTAAAGATTCCTGGTCTTGGAAAGCTTGTATGGAATATCGTTAAGTCTGGTGGAATTGCTGCTGCAGAAGCTGTAGTGAAAGGAGCGACATTCCTCGGTGCTTCAGGTATTGTAAGCGTTGCTGGTGCTGTGGGTGCAGTCGGTGCAGGTGTTTATGCAATCAATAAATGGACAAATGCAGAAGGCCAAAAATCTGTTTCGTTCGCAGATGAATTAAAAACTCGTTATGGGATGAATGTAAACCAAGAACAAACATCTGTTGGCATGGTAACAAAAAGCATTTCGATTGGTGGCAAATCATATGCTCCAGGTGAATTGCCTTCAGAGTATCAAGAGATTTATAACTCATATTCGGGGGTTCGTGGCGCAGCCTCTAAAGAAGATGTTGATAAGAAGCATGCTGGTTTAAGAGCTAAAGGTCAAACAATTACTGATCTCCAAACAGCTGTTTACAATGCCTTTAGAAATGCTGGGTTTAGTCATCAAGGTGCTCTATCTCTCGCTGCTGAAGTTGGTAGAGAAAATAGCTTCAGAGAAAACATAATCTTTGGTACACATATTGACCCTAAGAATGGTGCTGTGAATGCTGGTATATTCTCATATCAAAAAGATAGAGCTACTGCTTTAATGAATATGCTTCAAGGCCAAGGATTAATTCAGGGTGGGAAGATAGAGAGATCTCAAAAATCATTAAACGCAATGGCTAACTTTGCTCGTCAAGAGATGGATAAGAGAGGAGACAAGGCACCTAACGGACAACCTCTATCTCAATATCTATCTGGTGAAAAGGTAAA
>JALHRR010000188.1 GCA_022841345.1 Saprospiraceae bacterium | reverse complement strand
CTCCAAAAGTTGTTAAACCAAAACCGAAATTCACTGGATTAATGCCTGTCCCTGAATTGCAAACACCAATTTTGTTAAAAGCGTTGTCAAAAAAGAACGAAGAGCAGAATGCATTAAACAATTTGAAAAAAGATGAAGAAATCAAAAACATTTCTTCTTTGAAACCGGAAGACAATCCAATTGCACCAATTGCACCAATTCCACCAATTCCTCAAGAGATCAAGCCAAAACTCCCCACATTTCAAGATGTAGACGCCACACCGAAACCAAAAATTAAATTTCCATCTTCATTGCCCTCAACTGCAACAATATTGCCAAATCTATCCTCATTTCCTGGTGTTGTTGAGAGGCCTAAAGATCAGATTGCATTTTCTTTTCAACCAACTGCTGCAGAAATCAAACCTGAAACCAAACCAGGATTGCCAAACTTTTCACTTGCTCCACCAACCGCTGAAACTGAAAGTAAACCCGAAAAAGATGCTGCTAAACCAATAACTGCTGAATTCACACCGTTTTCTTTTCAACCAAAGACAACTGATTCACCTGCAGCAACCAAGTCAGAACCGATGAACACATCTGTTCCGACTTTTAATTTTGGTGCTCTGCAATGTAATCAACCTTTGTTCTCTGTGCCATCTACAGTAATTAAAGATGAAAAACAAAAAGAAACTGGCGTAGAACCGCAATTGCCAACATTTAATTTCTCTGCACCTTCAAATGTTCCTGTTACAACAAATCTACCAAAAGCTCCTACATTTTCATTTAATCCTCCTGCTCAAGGGTCGAATACTCAGTCCACTGCGTTTTCTTTTCCAACTGCCACAGTTGTGCCTGAAAAGAAAGCTGAAGAGCCCAAGATGCAATTCTCTTTTGGATCTGCGCCTTCAACTGCTCCGCCCACATTCAGCATTGCAGCGCCTTCAGTAAGTAATGCTACTGCTCCATTTTCATTTAATTCTACAAATACTGCTCAACCATTATCTTCAACCAATGCATTTCAATTCAATTCAAATGCAACAAGTAGCTCAGAGAGCAAACCAAGTGCTGAATTATCAAAACCTGCTTTCAATTTTGGCCAGTCATCAAGTAGTGTCACACCTGCATTCCAGTTTGGATCCAACGCTGCAGTATCTGTTGACAACAAACCATCAACTGCAAATGCTTTTGGTGTAGCCGCAGCAGATAAACCCTCTGGATTCGGTACATTTGGCTCATCTCAACCATCTCTTCCCAAAACTGAAGCAAGCCCATTTACATTTGGTGCTCAACCACCATCAGCTGCGAGTGCTTCTTCAGCTTTTAATTTCGCTACAGCAAATTCAATTAGTGATACAGTCAAACGTCCGTCTTTTGGAGCATCAACCGAATCAACAGCTTTCCCTTCATTTGGTAATCCCAGTTCAGTTCCACAGTCAATGCCAAGTTATTCAACTGCTGCATCAATTAACTCAGCACCACAGTATAATTTTGTTAGTAGTGTCACACCATCAACAACTGCACCAACTTTTGGAACTAATCAATCTGCCCCTCAAACTGCATCTAATCCATTTGGACAATCAATTGGATCGATGGCTAGCAATCCATTTCAAAGCAGTCAAAGTAATAATATGTTTCCAACACCAGCATTCAATACAACTGGAGCAACCTCATTCCCTACACCATCATTCAACTTTGGCGCAAGTCAACCACCTGGATCATCATCATCAGGTATATTTACCTTTGGCAGCACTAGTTCAGGAAATATTCCCAATCAACCATCAAATCAATCAGTGCCTACTGGAATGTCTTTTAATATGGGTTCAGTGACAGAATCTAAAGAGA
>JALHRR010000187.1 GCA_022841345.1 Saprospiraceae bacterium | reverse complement strand
GGACCATGCAATCCACAGTTGAATAGCACATGTTATAATGGCACGGTGTCGCTGATTTGCAATCAATATGGTCAACGTGTGGAGACAGTCTGTCCGGGTGGATGGATCTGCGGGTTTATTCCGCAATCAGGGAACTTTGGATGCAGACCATTATAACGAATAGTTTAATATTCAAATAAAAGGATTTGAAAAGTTTAAAGTTGGATGTGTAATGTCATTGGTGTTTTGCCACGTTGACCTGCATGTGTTGGCATGTGTAGTTCCTTAGTTATTTTTATTTAATTAGCTTTTCTTTGTATTAAATTAGTTTTTGTTATTATTTTTCAATTTATAATTTTCTACGAGACGGTCAATTCTCTTTTTCATAATCTCACCTACATTCAGCCAATTCGCAGCTTGTGCCGCCATTTGACCGATAGCCTTCTTCTTCTCCAGTTCCTCTGCAGGGAGTGTGTAGGCCTGCTTCATCAATGCAGAGAGGGAGGAAAGAGATGGTTCAGCCCACCGCGGTTGAAGGACTGTGGGCACACCAAAGATCTGAGAGTTTGCTGAACATGGCTTAATTGTACAATCAGTTTCTACTGCATCAACATAAAATGCTGCTTCTGAAGGGCAGAATTCTAAAGCTGGACCATACTTTGTTATTATTGGTGGAAGGGCTGAAGCCATAGCCTCCAAGATTGTCAAGCCAAAACCTTCGGAGCGATAGGGGCAGACATATATATCACAAGAGTGAAATAACTGTGCCAATTCAATGGAATTCAGAGAATTTGTCAAATGAATAACATGTGGACCATTTGGATCATTAACCATTTCTTTGATTTCATCCAACATGAACTCATCACCATATATTGAGTGAATTATGAGAGAAACGTCATCACTATTTGTAAATGTGGATTTGTAAGCTTTTAACATAACGTCAATACCTTTACGTGGTAACAGTCCAGAAACAAATAAGAATTTGAATCTCTTTGCACCTGGAATTGGATAGCTTTGAATTATTCCAGAAAATCTCTCATAGTCAACTGCATGTGGGACTACAGAGACCTTATCAACAGGTATCCCGTTCAGAATATACGAGTCTTTACAATATTGGCTAGGTACCCACAACTCAGAAACAAGAGAAGTGAGAGGGTCAACCCAACTATTAGGAATGCCTACAAATTCCCATGGTTGCTGGTGAATCCAAATAACATCTGACGGTGTTGCTGTAAGTTTTGGGGGCCATGAGTTACGAAATACAATCTTTGGACTTTTGGAAGAGAAAGATGGGATACTAGTAGTATATGAGGATTTGTCAAGAGATTTTGATAGTATTTTGGCAACATTACATAATAAATAATAATTAATGTCTTCAAAACAGTTTACTTCAGTGGACTGATCATGTGGCTCAAGCCTTATTTCAACATCAGGGAATCGGAGGAGGGAAACAGCCACGTGTCTATTAATTACAGAGAAGCTGTCGTGTCCCCAAATTGGGCCATCAATAATAAATGGGATTTTTGAGGTGGAGGCAGAGGGCGGATATTTTGCAAATTCCATTTTAGGGAGATCGTTGGATGGAATTCGGAAATTATTGACATTCAATTGGAATACTGTGAATTTTTGTTCTGATGATTCAATAGAAAACAAATCACCAGATTTTATATAATATGCATCCCATTTCAAATTATCCATTGAATTCACAGGGCACTTTAATATGGACAAGTCAAATCTACAGCGAAGTGTCTCTCCTAACAACCCTAAAGGTGCAGCATATTGATTTGTCCGATCAAATTTGATGGAAATACCGTAAAAAATATCTACAGATACAGATATAACAACATTGGAAG
>JALHRR010000186.1 GCA_022841345.1 Saprospiraceae bacterium | reverse complement strand
TAACTCTGTCATTTATCGCTTCATTCGCATCTCTTAGTAGGATTACTGCTTGAACCCAATTGTCCATTTCACTTGCAATATTTGCTATGGTTTTCTCCAATCTCATAAATTCTCTTTCCAATGGTCTAACTTTCAAATCCATTGCTTTCTCAGAGTCAAATAGATCTGGTGCGCTCTCAACATTGAAATTGACTTCACGAGTTATCGCTGGATTATTTGAATAGCCGTCAGTTAGTACATTACTAAAACAAATTGAATAATCCCCGCTCTTCTCAACAGTTTTGAATGAGAAACGGGCTGGCTCAGTGCTCAGCTCTGGATATGGCCAATAATTATTCCCTGCTCCATCAGTTATCTTGACACCTGTAGTCATGTGGTATGCTGAACTCACTTCCAATCTCCCAGTAACAATGGAATGTGCTGCAATAAATGAAGAAATGCAACGCTCAAATTTGGGGTCTGTTGAAGCAGCTAATTCTAAGCGAAGACAGGCTACTGAGACGCTAGAAAGGAATAGGAGGGCGGCGGTAATATATCTATTCAAGCTCATTGGTTCTCTGTTCTCGGTTCTCGGTTCTCAGCTCAGTTTTCACTAGCAGTTGAACTGCATACACCCTTGCAATAATAGTCAGACAATAAATTAATCTTCATAAGTGATAAAAACTGTTTTTTTGTCTGTTAATTACTGATAATTAGACTTGAATTAAAATTTAATATAAAAAATAAACTAATCGTTTTTGTCTTTATCATTTAATTCTCTGACAGCAGCTGTTGACTGTTGCAACCCTTTTAACATATACCGTATATAACACATAATGTCAATTAAGGGCTACTTCTCTGTTTGACTCTCGTTCTCGCTTCCATTCCTTTCAAATTCTATTTAGCTGCAAGAAATTTGAGCGCATGACTGGATATATTACACTTTCCTTTTATATTCACCTGCCTTTTCATATCAGCCCATGTCCCAAGCCAACAGAAGCTCGTCCTCCATTAATATCAACAGTGGGAATAATAAGACTCAATCAATCCCTTCTCCAAACTGTGCTACCAAAGAAGGTGAAGGAATTCCACGCAGACACCCTCTAGCTGCCAATGGTCTCATTAGCAACATGCCTGAACCGGTAAATAGTTTGAGAGAGGCCTTCGTCGCTTCAGCAAAGAAATTCAGTAGCGATTCTTTTATGGGTTATCGCCCAATTAAAAGTGATGGCTCTGCTGGTGACTATGTTTGGATAACTTATTCACAAGCGTTGGAAAGAGTGACAAATTGTGCCCATGCTCTGAAGCTCCAAGGTGTCTCTGAGAAGGCTGCTGTTGCCCTCTATTCTATAAATCGACCTGAATGGATTATAGCTGAGCAAGCATGTTTTGCTCGAAATGCCATTACAGTCCCTCTCTATGATACACTTGGAGACGAAGCCGTTGAATTCATTTGTAATCAAACAGAAGTTAAAATTGCATTTGCAACAGCTGATAAAGCCTTGAATCTGATTCGCTTGAAACCTTCTCTCCCTCATTTGACTTCAATAGTTGTTATGGATAAATTAACTGATGAATTACAGGGGAAATCTGCTGAAAATAATATTAAATTATTTGAAATGAAGTGTTTTGAAGAAGAAGGCTCAAAAAATCCATCTGCCCTATGTGAGCCATCCTTGGAAGACATTGTTACAATCTGCTACACTTCAGGGACAACTGGATTACCAAAAGGTGTTATCCTTACACACAGTAATTTGATTGCTGATATTTCTGGTGGAATTGCACTATTTAGAAATTACTACTGTGCGGACCTTAATAATACTGACATTCATATCTCTTATCTACCTTTGGCCCATGTCTTTGAACGCAT
>JALHRR010000185.1 GCA_022841345.1 Saprospiraceae bacterium | reverse complement strand
TTTTGATTTTCGGAATCACTTACGGCGGGAATAATGGTTTGGATCATTGCGCCGGATTATTTTTTTGATAAGTGTTTTTTTACCACATAGACCACAATAGTTGTTTTCACAACTTGTCCCGACTCGGCGGGATAGGTCACATAGGCGTTATATGAACCATGTAGTAAATAAACACTTTGATGCTACAAAAATGGGGGGTATTTACCGTTGAGGCAATCCAGTGAAAGGAGGGTTGTGGAGTACCGGAAAAAGGGGAGAAGGGATTAACAAATAGTTGATAATAAGCAATCAAATCCTTACCTTTGTTTTAAATTTTTGATTATGCAATTTGCGGATATAAAAAACGACATAGCCTTTCGCAAGATTTTCGGCAACGAACAGAAAACCGCCCCACTCATTTCGTTTTTAAACGCCTCTTTGGAGTTAGAAGGCGATAAACGAGTGGTCGGTGTCGCCATTGCTAACCCATACCAATTTCCGCGTATCGCAGGAGAAAAAGCCACCATCCTTGACGTTCGGGCAACCGACCAGTCAGGGCGAAAATTTGTTGTAGAAATGCAAGTGGCAGATAAGAAGGGTTTTGACAAACGGGTTCAGTATTATATCTCGCGGGATTACTCCATGCAGATAGATAAAGGAGAAGACTATCCCCTACTACATCCTGCGTACTTTATTGGGATATTGGATTTTCCTTTTGGTAATGATCCCGACTACCATACGCGTCATTTGATCTTGAACAAGGCAACAAACGAACATTTGTTGAAAGATATTCAGTTTTCCTTCATTGAGCTGCCCAAGTTTACAAAAGAGATGAATCAATTGGAAACCCCAATTGATAAGTGGACTTATTTTATTAAGCATTCAGAAGAGTTGAATGTTATCCCTGATTTTGCCAACGAAGATGAAGGCTTAAAGGTTGCCTTTTTGGAAGCAGACAAATACCAATGGAGCAAAGAAGAATTAAAAGCCTATGACAATGTGAGTATTAAGGAGCAAGATGAGCGGGGGGAAAGAGAAATAGTTGCAAAAAAAGCAAAGGAAGAAAATACAATTGAAATAATCCTTGAAATGGAAAAAGAAGGCTTCACAATTCTTCAGATAACGAGAGTTACTAAAAAGAATGAAGAAGAAATCATCCAAATACTTGATATTCATAAAAATAAATAAACTCGCTACGTTGTAAAAAACTCATGCAAAAAACCATCCGCCTCCTCTTCGCCTTCTACCGAAACTACTACCTCTTTTCCAGCCTCATCACCTGTTGTTGCCTGCTCATTTATTTTTATTATGGCATTCATACTTTTACAGAAAATAAATCCTACTTCGGCGTCTCCAATATTTTCCAAATCTCCCCTACAATGTGTTTTTTATTGCGCATTGTCCAATAATCCGTGTGGCCGCCGGGGTAAATTGGAATATAATTCCGTTTGCTCACCGGAATGTCTTTGATGCCTTTGCCAAATACACCCTGCAATGGCCCGCCGATATAATCCGACGCATAATAAATATTCGTCCATTTTGTGACGGCAAAAGGAGAGGAATGGTTGAAGTGTTTAACGGTAAACGGGTGCTCCACGCCTTCAATGGAGAAGTTTTCGGATTTGACAATATTGGTCGTATCCGGTTTTTGAAAACGCGGCGGACAAGTCGGGTATTCCCGCTGTTCTTTCAATTTTTCAAACAACCCTTTTTCATACACGAATAAATGCCCGGCGTGGGTCAGGGGTGAACCAATGGTGATCAGGTCGGTGATCAACCATTTGTTTCCGATGTGCTTCAAATATGCATAACTGCGCTGTTGAGCAGCCTGAAAATCTTCAATATTGGCTTTGTCCTCCGAGAGCAGTTTAGACGCCGTT
>JALHRR010000184.1 GCA_022841345.1 Saprospiraceae bacterium | reverse complement strand
AACCATGAATTGATATTTTGGGTAAAAACACAACAGGTTTCACATAATCTCGAAGTGTCATGCTTAAAGAATGCGCCCCAATGTCTAAAAACAGACCTACTAAAGTACTGTTAAGTAAAAGTTTTTCTGGTTTAAAATGATCAAATGATCTGGCCATTTGGTTTAATAAATCAGAAATGAAAGATAACGATTGGCACAGCTGCGGCGTATGTATTGTCCCATCCAATTGATTGGCTCTAAAGGAAGCCAATGTTGGAAAAGCCTTAATTCCATTTTGTTTATATCTTTGAATATATTCCTCAGAGTTACACTCCAATAACTTCCAATATCTGCTGATCAAAAAATCGTTGCCCTTCAACAAACCAGGAACAGCTGCAGCATTCACTTGAGAGAATTTGGTAGATCTTCTAAAAGAAGCAGCATAAGTATAATCAACTGTAGCATCATCAATATCAGGCAACGCGTTACGACTTCTGCCCAAATTAGTAGAGGAATCCATTGAAAGGGACTTTCTCAGTTTCACACTTCCCACAGGAGCCGAGTCAATTTCTCTACATTTATCCCAAAATAATTTCTCTCTATACAATCTGTGGGCATTTTCAATTTTTTGCACTGAGAATATTCGGTGAAGTTTGGCCTCAAACGGATCGTCCAATAAATTAAACGAGACTTCTTCAATAGAAAAGTGGAGTTTTGGAATTACAACTAATTTCTTCACTTTACGCTCTACTAGCATTGAAATAGCTACAACCTCTATACTTTTAATGGTATTTACTAAGTCATCAAACATTCTCAAAAACTGGAATCGGTAGGGAATATCAATAGCAGCTTTCTTCGACAGGATAGATATTGCCTCACTTGGAACCATGCCAGTTGATTTTGTAAATGGCCGTGTATCAGATCTCTGCCAAAATGGCTTGTAGTTATCTTGCTCATCAAGATGAGTTGCTTTACCATGCTCCACAGACCACAGTGGCATGCCTTGTTTAATCGACTTTAAAATGGCATCAACTTTCCGATCCGACAACCCATACTCTTGACTCAAAGGTAATAAATTGGATAAAACAAGAGAATTAAAAGAAAATATTGTATTCTCTAATACTGAAGAGTCTATGATCTTCAAATATCCTTCCATGGAGTCAGTTTGAATGGCATGAGCCTTCATGGCAGCCGATTTAGCTGTCAGATAGAATGCTGGGAGCGATTCTGCCTTAAGAATAGCCAATTTACATAAAATATCTTCAATTTTTATAGCAAAACTGTCAAAAGTTATCGGATCAATGTCAGCAACTGGGCTCACTTGTAGTTTGCATTCCACTTCCGATAGATAAAATTCAAAAAATAGGGAATTTGGTCTATCTTCCTTGGTTTTCAATTCTACAGGTTTTCTTAAACCAAACAACAAAGAATTTTCTTTAATGACAGCTAAAGTTCGAGAAATGCAAGATATGACAGTGCTTGCAGCAGCGAGTCCAACGCTGCACCTTATTGCATCAGAGGCACGAATCTCCAATGATATTTGGTCTTCACACCATACAGAATCTGATTGAGATCGTAGTTGCGAAGCCAGAGTAAGTGTTGGAATATTCAAAATTTCTTTCCTTTTCACTTCCAGTAGTGTGCTTACAGTAGCATTATTCCAAATAGCTGTTTTCCGAAACTCGTTAACCTTATCAAACGAGGTGTCAACATAGAACAATGAAATTGGAGCAATATTACCAATGCGTTCATTCACACTCTGCACAGCGAATAAACAATTCAATAGCGCTGAAATAGACGCCAGCTCGAATTTAGATAAATTAAAGATTAACAAGCGTTTGGATTTAGAATCAGTGGACATGTGTGCACCAAAAATTAAATA
>JALHRR010000183.1 GCA_022841345.1 Saprospiraceae bacterium | reverse complement strand
CGGAACAGATCTCTTGTCAGAAACGAAGACCGCGTAGCACCCTATTCGCACAGTCACAGGGACAGTCATGCAGATAAATATAGTTCACATGAATATCATTCCAGTAGAAGAAATGATGATTATGAACGTGAACGTGAAAGGGCCAGAGGGCTGGATAGGAGCAGAGAGCGACATTCAGAAAGCAGCCGAAGAAGCAGCCGTGATGATTATCACAGAGGGAGGGAACATAGAAGAGATATATATGAAACTAGTCATAGAGATCAATACAGTGGCAGAAAAGTTGAAGATATAAAGTTGAGTGACTCTGGTTCAAGTTCTTTTGGAAAATTTCCAGGTGCAAAGAGAAATCGCTCTGTCTCTCGCTCTATTTCACGGTCACCTGAAAGACGGAGATCTCCACCACCACCTCCAAAAAGATATCATTCAAATCGCTATCGCTCTCGTTCACCGTCCCCTCCTCCATCAAATGATGTAATTCCTTTAAATCGTCGACCAAGAAGATTGAATAATTGGGATGTAAAACCACCTGGATTTGAAGGTATATCTGCTGATCAATTAAAAACTGCTGGTCTTCTCTTCATGCCTGGAAAATTATTGGATTTGGGTGGCTACAGCTCTGCTCATGGTGCAGTTATATCCATGTTGTTCACAGGCGTCCCAGATCCATCTCTATTTGGAGAGAGGAAGGTTCAAGAGAATACAGCCCTCTTTGTTACAAATTTGCCAAAAGACTCAGTTCCTGAAGAATTTTTGACTTTGATAAACTCTGCTGTGATATCTGTCAGGAATGCTGAGTCTGAACCTGAAGATCAAGGTCTTAAAGAAAGGAGGGAGATCGAATCAAAAGAGTTGATAACAACCGTTGATTTATTACATTTTGAAGAGTCGGAGGATGGGAAATCTGCTACAGCCTACATTCTCTTCAACAGACCTGAAAATGCAACAAGAGCCCTAAAAGCCAACAGAACATCGTACAAAGGTCAACCTGTATGCCTTCATAGACCATCCGGATTCAGAGATCCAGAAGGGCTTCCAATTGATCCTTGGTATGCAATCTGTCCTTTACTGAGTCAAGAGAAATTAGTCGTTGGATGTCTACCAACATTTATCAACAATGAGCATTTGAGTGAATTATTGAGTCCTTTTGGTAGATTGAAATCTGTCCATGTTGTAGAGGATGCTCTTTTTAATTGCTCTAAAGGTTTTGCGTTTGTTGAATTCGAAGATCCATCACTACATCAAATTGTAGCGTCTTGTCTGAAAGGAATCGAAGTTGCAGAATGTAAATTAAATTTCGAAGTTGCGGACATGAAGAAAATCCAAGCGTCTATAGCATCAATGATGCCTGCAATGGCTATGTTGACTACAGTTACAGCTAATTTCCCAACATGTGTAGTTCAATTGCTAAATATGTTTGAATTGGCCGAATTAGTACGATCAGAAGAATCCTACCGTGATCTCTACAATGAAATAGTCACTGAATGTTCTAAATATGGTAAAATATCCAGTCTTCAAATTCCTAAACCACTTCCAACCTATGCAGTTCCAGATGTAGGTAAAGTCCTCATAGAATATGCATCAGAGGACGATGCAATAGCAGCACAAGATGACTTGGGCGGTCGCAAATTTGATGAACGTACAGTAGTATCATGATATTTCCCATATGAATTATATAAATTGAGATATGGAAGTGTAGTGGAAGATAAAGAAGAAGAAGTACATTAAAACAAACTAATCAAAATAAACCGATCTGTCTTTTCAGCGCTTGACTTAGTTTTCTACCCCTGCCTGGACTATGCTAGCCAACGACCAAAATAGTGAAACAGAGGATTTCGACTATTGTGATGAATCTGAAATTCAAGAAGAAATCTCCCTT
>JALHRR010000182.1 GCA_022841345.1 Saprospiraceae bacterium | reverse complement strand
TTAAAGTTTTTCCGTTTTAGTTGTCAAAAGTTTATTATGCGCATAAACAGAGTTGCATACCCCTGCACTTTACTTGGAACCAGTCATGCAAGAGGGAGACTTATTGAAACATCAAGAAAGTGGAGGTTCAGCAGCTGGTGAACCTTCACAAAAGAAGCCAAAATTAACAGAGGAAAAAATCATAGATATAGCACAAACGGCTGGAAGTGGAGTTAAAGACTTGCAGCAGTTGACTACTATTCAGGTGCCTACAGCTCCTATACCGGAATCCACGAACACTATCTACTACAAGTTAGTAGTAGCTGGAAGACCTAGTAAGTTCTGCAGTAAGGTTTCTCGCCATGGAGTGGCGAATGTTTCAGCGTTCTTTGACCAAGTCATAAAAAAAGACAATGAAAGAGCGAAACCGTTGATTACAGAAGACGCTGCAGAACACCTAAAAATATTTAAAAATTCTTGGTTAACTGAGCCACAGTTGGCAGAAAACCAAGGTATTGATGAAACATTTGGCACTTTTGAAGAGCCAATGTATGTTGTGTGCCCCCCATTTATAATATACTATAAAGAAGGAGAGCAAGATAAACCAGTCTCTGAAGTAATTCAGGAAGATATGACAGTTGCTTTCTTCAAGCATCAACGTAAAATTGCAGAAATCTATCCTTTTGATAGCAATGGAGAGCAGTTGAGCGACGACAAAGAGATTTGGATTTATGGACGCAATATAGGGAAACCATTGATCTTTGTCAACCAAGTCCAACCGCCAAGTTCAAAGGTACCAAGTGAATGGTCGTTTTCAAGCCTGAGTATGGACGATTTCAGTCTTTTATATGGAAAACAATTTGCAGAAAGCCAAAAAAATCTACAAAACGAAATAGTGCCCGGTAGCCTGGTTGGGAAAGTTAAAAACGATTTCTTGACAATGAAGAACGTACATACTCCCTTAACATGGAATGATATTGAAGTATTTGATCTTGTTAATCAAAAAATACTTGAAAATAATCAAACTGTTGCTGTTAAATGCTCTCTTTTGGTCCGCTTGATTTCCTGCGTGAAACAACAGATTGTCTTTGAGAGCAACGTAGGTCTGGATGGCTATCGGTCCACTGCCATACATCTTTCTGAACAAGTTTCTACTGCATCAAAAGCAATAGAATTGAAACAATTGTTGATAAATTTTTTCAAAGAAATGCCAACGAATGAGCCGAACAGTTTCTTTTTTGCTGGTGCCTCGTCCGGCATTGGGAAAACTCAGGTCGCTTTTACATTGACTGAATTATTTAAAACAAAGATTGAGCGGACAGCGTATTCTGTAATTTATCTTCCATTTCTCCTCGATGATTCACCTGGTTGCCAACCAGTTTATAGACCATTTGTACCACTTGCGAAGTTGTTATATAACTGTCTTAAACTCGACGCTCTTATATTAGGTGCTGGTCTTTTGCAAGTTAGAGGAATTTGGAAAAGTAACCTTTCCCGTGTGAATTCATCCGAGTTATCGAAGTTGACGAGACCATTGTATTACTGCGGTTTTCTGAAATGGTTATTTGAAAATTACGATAATTTACCAAAAGAAAAAGTTGAAATTTCCATTATTCCGTGCACGCTTGCTGAATTAAGGGAATTTATAAATAATCAGTTCAGTGAATGGAACAAAAGGTTTATATTTATTATTGACGAGTTTCCATGCAACGATCCGATAGACTTTACAAAGATTGTTAATGAACCTTGGGATCTCTCTGATGTATTTGGAGAATATGATTTTCACTGGAACACAGGAATGTACACAATTTTAAGAAATATTCCAAGGTTAATTAATGTTGCATTGGTTTGTATGAGTACAAACTCTACGTGTACAAATTTGATTGTATCATCTAAA
>JALHRR010000181.1 GCA_022841345.1 Saprospiraceae bacterium | reverse complement strand
TCTGCGTCGATCGTCAAATTGTCCAATTCTTCACTTGTTCCTCCATCTTCAATAGACATTTCGCTGTTTCCATCAGCAATAACTTTGAGAAAAGATGAAAAATCTTTGTAAATTAAATAACTGTTTCGAATGTTGAATGCTTCTTTAATTACAACCACAAATCCTGCCCCTTCATCAGCCAAGATTGTCAACAACGCTTTAAGTATATATATTTCAGCATAAATCAACTGAGCATGTCTCTGAACAGTTGTCATTTGAGCGAGCGATTGTACCGTAGTTGTTGTCCAATAAGCCATGGTGAACATGGATTCCTTCTTTCTAAGACCATCGCTTAGCTTTACACAAGTCTCCATAATATCCAAAGTATTTCTGATATCTTCTGGTGCCATCGTCATCAAACTCTTCATAAACAAAATAGCGCTGTATCCAAGACTGTGATAGAGTGATTGCTGATATTGCTTGGCGAACAACGCTTCAGCTTCACCAAACTTTGAGTTCAAAAATAAAGCCAATCCTTTCTCAGTGTCTGCGATTGCTGCCTTCATTTTTTGCCATTCAGGACTTTCATCGACAGCAGCGTTCATCAAGGCTGGCTCTCCCATGCTGTTGATGCTACCCTGGCGTCTATAAGACAGGAGAGATTAGACGAACAGACACAGTTAACCATAATATTTTCCAAGTGTCTTTAATGCTGAGAATTTATAATAAATTGAGTTTTAGTGAACTCTATTAGAGCGCCAATCATGCGATAACCCTAGTCTTATTTCATGGACAATCCACCAGTTGCTTCACCAAAAATTGACCTCTCTCATTTCTTTAGAGAAGAGTATTTATTGCACAGAATTCCAACAATTGGACTATTAGGGCTGGAAAATTCCACTTGGTCTATTGAGCCAACATTCGCACTTCCAATGTTGAAGGCATTGACAGAATATTGGAGCAATCATCCTTCAAATCTATTCCAACCACTGTTCCTTCCCTCTACTTACAGCCCTTCTTTAAAGAAAATTGAAGTTGAAGAGAGTCACAGTGGACTGCAACAAAGTTTGAAATTTGGTGTCCCTTCCGCTGACTGGATATCCAAATATTGCAAGCAGCCTTCTGCCATCATAACCTTTTATGAATGGAATTCAACTTTAGAAAAGAAAATTATCAATGAAATTTCAGATTTAAAGAAAATTTGCTCTCAAATATCACTCAAAGTTCACATTGTATTTTTTGTCAACTCTCTTACAGCGACTGAAGATGAGGCAGCAATTAACCGCAAATTTGATTCTCGCTCATATTCAATACTTTTTGCAAATTCTTCATTTAATATTTCAGAATATGTGATAAATTTAGAGAAGTTATTGATTGAAGGAATGTCAGTTTATTACAAAGAAGAGTTCAAGAGAATCAAAAAGAAAATGGCAAAACAAAATGGATTGGCCGAAAACAATGTATATTATGAAATGAAAATGGCTTTGATCTGTGAATTGAAAGGTGATTGGGAAGGCGCGTTGAAATTATACAAAAATTCGTATGTATCTATATTGGATGCAATGAAAAATGACGTCACAGATGACAAACGGATTGTTGATTTGAGGGAGATCGTGGATATTTTATGTTTGAGAATGTGTGAGAATATTAGCAGTGTTGAATTAGAAGAAGGAGCTGATTTGGTTATAGAAAAACATATTAGCTCAACTTCCTTTACGTTCTCGTCAAAATCAGCTGCTTATTACTGTTGGTTGGCGAAATTGCAATCTGGATTTGGAGAGATGCTGGACAAATTGCTGAGAAGTGGTAAGAAATTGACTTTAAAGCAAAAACATCCAGGTCATTACTTATTTAAATCTGCTTATTATATAATTGAAGAGCGGAATCTCAAATATCCTTC
>JALHRR010000180.1 GCA_022841345.1 Saprospiraceae bacterium | reverse complement strand
GGTTGATGTTGTAGTTTTCATGGTTTGTTATATTTTTTTGTACAAATACATTATTTTACACAAATATAACATTTATTTATAATATATAATTAGATGTGTCCTAACCTCAGGCCAAAAGCCAACAGCTAATAGCTGGCTGTTCATCACACCAAAACTTCCCTTAGCGAAACCCTCTTCCCAAATTGTTTCAAAATTTTGTCCTTCAAAGCTTTCGAATATTTTGTGTCAGATTTAAGCGTAATATTAGATAAAATAAAAGCGACTTTCTCAGAATTTAAAGGCCCCATATGATCATCTAAATGGGTGGCTATGATAGGAAAGACATTATCCTGAATAAATTTGAACTGATCCTTGTTCAAGTATTGAATAATTCCATACAATCTTGGAAAATCAAGCTCCATCCTCAACTCCTGATCCATAATTTCAGCACGTTTCAAAACTGATAGTGCTCCGAAGTATTTGTAGAAATCCTCAGCCGTGACACATTGTGAACGGACATATTTTAGTAATCTCAACCGCTCCTTAATTCCAAGTGGTTCGAACAATTCAACAGAACCATTCTTCAGAAATAATTCTGTAAATGTGGCCTGTACTTCTTCTGATTTAGCAATGGATGTATCCCTTTTGAATAACATTGCAAGAGCCTTTTCATGCAAGAAAACCGGCAAATACTGCATCAATAAATTTAAAATTAAGGGAGCATTTTTTTCCAAAGATTGCAGTGCTTGTGTCGCTTCCAAAAAACTATCCCAAGAAGGTAAACTCCACTTTTTGACAATTCCCTTCTCTCTGATATATTCAGGTTTGAAATGCAATAATGTGGCCATTGCCAGAGGTGCCCCTTCTGATGAACCCGCGTCAGCCAGAATATAATCAAACCCTGTCGGCAGTGCTTTTTCAGCATCCCAGAGCTGCCACAAATTACCGGAAGCCGATGCGGGACGATATTGATATTGATCCAAAACAAGCAATTTCAGCTGAGAAAACTGATCACTCAGCTCAGGAGAAAGCGATGATTGAGACAATTCAATGAATAAATTTTCCAGTTTCCTCAAAGACTTAATCGTTTGGGGATAAGTGTTATGTCTCAAAAGCGCCGGCATTACCTTTTGAGTAAGTACCTGCAAAATGATAAATGTCTCCCTGAAATTATACGCCTCTAACAGGTTAACGGCCTGATCCGAGAGTTTGTCCACAGCCTGTGTAAATTGCTGAACTTGTCTGGCACTGATTTTTTGAGAAGGAGTAGAAGCTATACTATATTTTAAAATCTCCTGAACAAGATCCTCATATCTTTGATCATCATCCTCCAACCGGACATTGGTCAAAAAGTGAGTCTTGAAATACATTTCAAACTTCTTATCCTGTTTAGCATACTCCATAATAAAATCCTGGAGGTCATCATTTTCAATATATCTCAGCAAATGCCGCACAGTAATCTTGTGCTGATCTCTTTTTCTGGGCGTATTTCCCGATTCATTTTCAGTCGGCAGAGAAACTTTTTTTCGCTGCGATTGCCAGTGAACCAGCATAGCTGTCGTGTGAACACACCATTTATCCTCTTTGAACTTTGTGCAATCACATTGTGTATCCTTGACACGGGAGGCTGTCATCCACAATTCCGTCTCGATGCTGGTTTCCTCCTGGAAAACCCCCACCCAGACACCTTTATCCAAAGCACTGAAAGATATCAAACTACCTCTCGATATCAGGTTTTCAGCTTCGAGAAGTGCTGCCGGCGCAAGGCTCAGCAGAATAGTATCTACAGTTTTATTTTTAAATTGTGGTATCACCGATTCTTGAGTGTTTAACTGCCAAAGATAGCACAGAGTAATAACATTCCTGAAAGTATTGAAGAAATGTTAGAAGTAAAGCTGTATGTGAACCGGATTTTAGCTACACTTATTATAAAAGGATTTGCAACCA
>JALHRR010000179.1 GCA_022841345.1 Saprospiraceae bacterium | reverse complement strand
ATACGGAAGATCAAGTTGCTAAAGAGTTCATAAGCTATTGGACGATTGGTTACAACGGACGCAAATCGTTTCTGCCAAATATTCAATTGTGATAAATAACTGCAATCAAGAGCACTATTGTTGGCAATCGAGTTTAGCATTTGACAGGTCCTTTCACCTGAAGTCAACTTGATCATATCAGGATTTGTTGCTATTGTCTTGGCAATCTGTTGAGCAAGATTATACACAACTTTGTTAACCATCAAAAACTGTCTTGTTTCTTGACATTGCCACATTCTATCTTTCCTCAAATCTCTAACCGTTTTGCTGACCAGTGATGGGCTGTATGGTTCCCCAGCCAACATCTTCTTTAATGCAATATCAATAGCAAGCAATGTGCCTGTGCGTCCAACACCTGCAGAGCAATGAACAAGTATAGAATGTTGGCTTAATGGAATGGGATACAAAATCTTTAGGAAAGGAATAACGATATGCTCAGTAGCAACGCTGAAATCAGCCCAATCATTTGTCTGAACGTGTCGCACGCATTTCTTTTTCTTCAGCGGATCTTCACTCCACACAAGGCAAATATTTCTTTCAATAAACTTTGGCTTGTTACGATCAGTTTTTTCAGCGCTAAATGTTTCAGACTTAACTTCAACGATTACATATGGACCATCTCTGACTGGCTCTGCGATATCATCAGAGGTTGCCAAAGGGTTCTTTGTATAATAAGTTTCTATATTTCCTAAGCATACTTCAGTTTCAGTATGACCGCATGGCCAATAGAGATGTTGGGGACGACTTGTATCTTTTTCATCAATGACTGGAGTTAACATCAATATTGTCTTTACATCTTGCTCGTAGATCATTTGCCAGAAAATTGCTATGTCTTTTCCAAAATATCTCATAGGACACTCTGTAGCAATGTATGAGTTTTGATACATTGGGGAAGAATGTGTAGGGTGACCATCTGAAGTGATGATTTCATTGGCAGAATAGGGACCGACATCAGGATAGCGACGACCGAAATTAATTGAAAGATTTACATCAATCATTGGAATGGTACGAAATAAAGTATATATTTCATTATTTGTAACAGCATTCGAAAATTTTGTAAAAGAATCATTTTTATCACCAAATTCATAATTATCCAATATTATCTTTCCTACAAGCTGCATGTTGTAAGAAAGAATTTCTTTGGGATACAGTCGATGGAAAAGGGAAATCAGGGGTTTGTGATCAATATAAAATTGCTTAAGACTTGGCTCTTCAGATATGGAGCTGAGAGACCAAGTGTTGATAGTTGACCAAAGTTTGGAGATATGATCCTCTTCTCGCGGTATTACAGCAAGAGATTCAGATGATAATCCAGTGGATTCCAATGTACAAGAAGTTCTATTATCTTGAATTTCCTCAGTATATGTTAGTGTAGCTATTGATCCACCATATTGGTTATCTGCTAGCTCTTTCCACCAACCGCACACAAGTCTGCTCTCGGTCTTGAAAAAAGCGCTATCAAGAGCAGTAGAGTGTACGAATGTCGAAAATATCGATAGTATCACTGAACTGTATATTGTAACAATTTTCATAGATAAAATAGTTCAACAGGTCTAATGCTCTGCACGCTGGCCCTGCGGCAGTTTGATGGATTGATGCAACAAGGGGGTAAGGGGTTCCTAGTGGTGATCCACATGCTCTAGCCCCTGAGGAATCATCAAATATTTTTTATTTTCAAATTGCATCTTTAATGTGATTGAGGTTCAATTGCAGTTCCTTTAAGAATTTTACCCCAACCAATCAATCTCCAATGATTGTCTATACGTCTAGACAAGGCAATTTTCTCTCCAATTTCAGTGCATGCAGGTGAATTCAGAATTATACGAGCGGATTCTGTACCAACTTTGACTACTTTGCAGCCAGTGGAAGTTGAACCAATGTTTACCATGAGAATTT
>JALHRR010000178.1 GCA_022841345.1 Saprospiraceae bacterium | reverse complement strand
AAGTGAGGGAATTTGCAGCAACTCTGAGTCGACCGTTTGCAATTGAATTTGATAACGCAACAAAAATAGTCAATGTGTTGGATACCAAGGAGAAGGTCCTGAGGAGCGCACATCAGCTACAAAGTCGGTTGGCCAACATCTGTCTGGCTTTAGAGAAAATTTGAAACGACATTAAAAATAAAAAAAATAGAAATATTTTAAATAAAAATAAAATAAAAGTAAAACATTAATAAAATCGCTCCAATCCCCAAAGTCTAATTCTTAAAGGAAACGGCCGTTTCACTCTTGTTTCACCTGAAACGTACAGCATGGCATCATTAAAAGCCCTCAAACTCAGAGTTAAAAGGGCATTTTCAAAGAAAGAATCATTCCATTTCCAAGTAATATCACAAATGAGTGATGAATTTGTGGTCGTTCCAGACTGCCAGCCAAATGCCCTCACCCAGCCCCTCAATGTCCCACTCAGCAGCAGCAACAGCAAAGAAAGCAGCGGCAAGCTAAAATTCAAGAAATCAAAGAAAGAAAAGAAAATGCAAAAATAAAACTAAAAATTATTTTGTTTTAATCATTTTCAATTTGTTTGGAGAATATGCAAAATTATCTGCATATGATTTCACTTTCCAGCTCTCTTTTGCTGGCTCTTGTTCAACCGTCCAATTCCATCCTCCGCCCTCTGCCCACGCTATTGCAGCTTCCTTGGTGTCAAATTTGAGGCTCAGGGCTTGCCACGGATCAGCAGATGATGTCCAACCCATAAGAGGATTCTCCCATTTGCTGGCGGTGTTGAATTCAATGCGCCAAGATCGTGGAGCATTCCCACTTTGCATAGCATTTCGACATGATTGAAATATACGGATTGAGCGATCGGCTCTTGTTCCAAAAAAGATGCCAGATGTAGCAGGAATGGAATTAGAGGCCAGAGGAATTACAGAGTGTTGAGCTTTGACGATATTGGAAGTGGAAGATGAAGAATTATTATCTGTGGAAATAGAGGGTGTTTGTGTTGAAGCTGAAGTTAAAGTTAAAGTAGCAGCAGAATTAGGTGGCTGTGTTGTTGAAGTGAAGCAGCGATGTGCCAAGACTGAGCGGGGCAGGACCTTCAACATGGGTCAATTCACAATTCCTTTGAATTTTATTTGTTTTCTATAAATATTTTTGTATTATTATTATTTTTCTTTGGTTTTTTTCACTAAATTTTGTTGATATTTTATCAAATCCATTATAATTGATTGCCAACATATATTCACAAATGTCAAACAACAGTGAAGTCCAAGGTTTGAATCTTTGCCATTCTCTGTATTTTCTTGAAATGTAATTTTTCTTTTAATAACAGATAAGTTATTTGATATTACAGATCCTTTGATTTTGCTGAACAAACTCTGACTTGTCCAAGAATTAGGAGGATCAACGGACGGATCCGTGGATGACACTGATTTCCCTCTTTTGCGTATGACTTGAGAGACAGATACTTGAGCATGACCCTTCCCTCCTGGACCTCTCATAAGTATAAATTCTGGAGAAGTGGAAAGTGTGTGATTTTTCTGCGAATAAACAGAAGAGAGGGATTTATATGTGACAGCACCTTGGAATATTGAGACAGATTGCTTGATTGCAGATTCACTGGTTGATGATGATGACAGAATCATGTTGAGTGTTACAGTCAAATATTGTCCTTCAGTTAATACAAAGTCTTTAAACATCTCTTCAAAATCATGTATACTAAAATACAGAAATGGATATGAACATTGATGTGGTTTCCCTTTGCTGTCCATTCTAGTGGCAGATGGTGATGCAAATGCAGCCATTGTTCTTGAAGATTCGATATTTGCAGCGTTATTGCTGTTGTTGCCAGTGTTGCAGCCACTAGATGATTCGCCACAAATATTTACAGTTAATTCATATTGGCTTTGTGTTATTAAATTTAGAAAAAATGTTTCTT
>JALHRR010000177.1 GCA_022841345.1 Saprospiraceae bacterium | reverse complement strand
CTAAACATTTTGATAGAATTGAAAATAATATGAAATTGGACATATCCTTGACTCAAGAAGAGTTGGATAAATTGGATAATATTTCTATTGAATATCCAAAGAAATTTTGCTGGGATCCAATAAATGTTGCTTAAATTAGCATTTTTTAAAGGTTGGCGACAGCTGTAACAGGGATCAGTCCACATCAAGAAATGCAGTCCCAGGTCAATGGATTGCTGACTAGAATAGGTCAAGAGCTGTCATGTCCAATATGGTATATTTCCATTCCAATCAACTCTTCTAATTCCTTTGTAGTTTAGGTATATTTGAAGAGCCAACGACAACTCCTTGCTCACATATATTCTGTCAATCTTGCTTGTCAGAATCCCTCAAAACATCTCCTAGTTGTCCCCTTTGTAAATCTCAAATAACTAAACGCTCACTCAATCCATCTTCAAGTGCTTCAGAGCTGGTCAATGCTTACAATTCAATGGTATTGGCATATGAGCTGGACTGCAAAGAGCCATTATCGATGACCCGCCAATGGATTGAACAACCGCTCTCACAATTATCACAATTGTTCCCATATCCAACAAAATGGAAGAATTCATTTGAAGATACACCGTCATTTTCAACAACAGCAACAACGGCAATAACTCTTGATAAACAAAGCAGTTCAATTGAAAAGACGAAAAGGAAATTATTTGAAATCGATAGAGAATTGGAAAATATTGAAGAGCAATTGGATAATATCAGTGATTATCAAGGAAATATCCATTCAAATATTTCAGATGATGATATAAATGATGAAGAACTATTAGCCTTTGAAACATATCCAACTGATTTGGATTTACCATCTACACCTGATCTATCTCAACTGCGCTCATCAATCTTAGGAGCATCACCTCGCTGTAAATCAACCAAATCATCTGTTTCTGTCCAAATTCCTGTTGGCAAAAAATCACCTGTATTATTAGCAAGTCACCTAAATTCTAATCAGAAAAAAGAAATGAGTAGATTGGCAGCAGAATTAAAATGGACAATTGCCACAGAATACAATGCCAGCGTTACGCACTTAGTTGTAAACACAGATAATGAAGGGAGATGTCGACGAACACTCAAATATCTCTTGGCCCTGCTAAATAGAAAATGGATTGTGGATGCAAATTGGATTCGCTGCTGCCTCTATTCTCAACAACGTGCAGATGAATCAGAGTACACGGTTAGAGGAGATGAAGTCTGCCATGATGATATACCAATGAAAATTAGGTTAGATGGCGGTGATCCTCTATTCTCTGGCTTATCATTTCATATGTACGGTGAATTTGATGTGCCAACCGTCAGTGATTTGAAATCATTAATAATTGCTGGTGGTGGATCACTAGTAGAATCAATTGAAGGTTTGAAAGGATTAAAAAAAACCAAAACAGTTGTTATATGTGATATTGTTGTACAGAATTCATTTGAGAAAGGAGCAGCTATTATTGCTAAATTTAAACCGCTGATTTCAAGTCAATGGATACTAGACTGTATAAGTCATTGGGAATTAATAGACAATAAATATTACATTGCATTTTAAACCTTTTCGAATGATTTAGTACAGTACAAGTCCATCTGATCAATAATCTAGTCATCAAAGAATCCTACCGCAGAACAAGTTCATCAGATCCCTTGTTTTAAATATATTTTTATTGGTTCAAAGTGAGTGAGTGATTTTCAAGAATTATTTAAATAATCCATTCATTCTTCATCGTTTTCTTCTTCAGCACCACCACCAGCAGCACTTCTTTCTCTCTTTCTCTTGACACGTCCAGCACGGCCACCACCATATGGTGAAGTCAAGGCAAAATCAATGTGTTTCTCACTATCCAATCTCACCATAAAACTTGGGATATCAACAATCTGTTTTCCAACACGGATATGTCTTTGACGGATCAAAACACGGGCATGATGGATAGATTTAGCAAGTCCAA
>JALHRR010000176.1 GCA_022841345.1 Saprospiraceae bacterium | reverse complement strand
CTAGTCTGGCATCTCCATACAGACTAGTGCCATGTAGTTTGTTCATGATGAGCGTTTTTTAGTCTGTTACAAATATAATAAATTATTTATGTATAAACGCTAGCTTCAAAAGAGAGGGGCCGGGGGTGAGTTAAAGCCGCGGGTTGAAGTGTTGGCCTAGGGTGAGTTGTAAGAGAGCAGCCGGTGTGTGTGGTGGGAGTGCTCGTAGGTGCAAGCTACTTCGAGCGGCGTGGGAAAACAGCCGCTACTAGTACCTTCTGGCTGCTGGCTTCTAGCTGCTGGCTTCTGGCAAAACAGCCGGAACAGCCCGAAAGAAGTTGAACACTACACTATAACAAACTCTCACTCTCCACTCAACCGCAAGCTCCGCTTGCACATCACCTCCGCAATAAATTGACTGCCAAGCAGACAATTTATTGCGGAGACATCATTTTTTCAGGGCTAGTCCCCTGAAAAAACATCACCTATCCAGCCGGAGGTGCAGATAGACATCACAGCTAGGTGTTACCGACGAAGCTCAAATCAATTTCTCCACTATCTTTGTTGTCCCAAAACATACACAACAAATCATAAATTCGAGTCGAAAATGGAAATGAGTGACAGCGAGAAGTATTTCTTGTTAAAAGAACAATTACAATCCTACCTGGGAGTACTGAATAAAGCCCTGGATAAAATAAATGATGCAGGTGGGACAACATACCCAATTTTTGTCATTCATCAGGATGCCATCAGCCTGGGAGTGCCTATCATTCAGCGCAGTGTTAATGGAGGAAGGTGGAATATCCACTTTTCATCACTGGAAGAATTTGTAGCCAAACGACTCATCCGACCTGAACGCATCGAAGAATTTCAGGCATTGTACGCAAAGCATGAAGGCGAATTTTGTTTATTTGTATTGAGTGAGCTGGGAGCAAGTTTTGTTTTTATACCGAAGGTGTGATTTCTTTTTCCAATAATTAAGATCAGCAATTTCAAAATTACGTAGGAGTGAAAGTCATCGAGCTATGACAATTGATATTTCCGAAGTAAGGTCTATGCAATCACAACTATAAAGTCTTTCCTTCTTCCAGTGTTTTGACAGCAGCGTTGATACTATTTTTATTCAATTCATCAGGTGCTTGCTTTTGTGCCATTTTCGCATATTTCAGAGCTTCTTTGATATCACCTTTCGCAGAGTAAATGCGCATCATTCCAACTGTTGTGGGCCATGCTCCATTTTGCGATTTGTAATTGCGTTCCATGATAATGAAAGCTTCTTCAAGCTTGCCCTGACCGATAAGTCTGCGGCCATACATATGGAGTTCGAGTGGTTTTGCTACTTGCAGACCTTGTTGGAAAACTGCTGCACTCTCTTCATTTTTGCCCATTTTGGCGAGGATGTCTGATTTGATAGAGAGACTTGTGAAATTGTTTAAACCACCCAAATTGGGGTTGGTTGCAGATTCTATCCAGCCAAGCGCTTGCTCCAAATTGACATTCTGATTATTGCACCAATTGGCAGCAGCTTGCAAACTTTGAGGATCAAATCCTAAAGCTCCGCTCATTTGAGCCTGAATGTCAGCCAGAATGGTAGCCTTTTCATCAATAGAAATTATAAATGGAATTTTCCAGTTTTCCCAGTTTAGGGATAACTCTACACTCTTACTACTTTCCTTGTCAAAAACATAATTCAATCTTTCAACACTTGTACCTGAATTCTTGTTTTGCTTGGTCTCTACCCTGAGTACATCTTTGGACTGATCATAAAAATAACTTCCCCATCCCGCAGTATTTGAATTGAATATAAGGACACAATGATCTTCATACAGCTCCATAAAGAATCCATATGAACCAGCTTTTAGTAATTCACCATTAATGCTGACATCTGTACTTACTGAGAAAACAGTGCTTTCATCCGCACCGGCTCTCCAGGGTGACGGTTGTGAGGAGCCAAATCCCAGCACTTGTGTCCC
>JALHRR010000175.1 GCA_022841345.1 Saprospiraceae bacterium | reverse complement strand
AGAAACAGGGAATTCATTGGATTGAATAATTCTGAATTTTCAATGATAAATCCACATGCCGTTCCACAAAGAGAATGTGCAGCTCGATCAATTGATGTCAAAAGTATGGAAACAGTCAATAAAGATGAAATTAATATAAAAATGACACCAAAAAATAATTTGATTGGGATACAAGGCAAAGAGTTGACTTGAACGTTTAATCTGCGATGAGATGGAGATGGAGGTGAAGATCGCTGATTATTTCTCAGATTATTTGAAGAATTGCTGGCATTATAACTTGGCAGTGAATCATTTGCATTTGAATTATTTCCAGTTACTTTGTATTTTTGACGCATTCTTTCAACGACACTCAAATTATCTGTTGATGCTGCTGATTGACCATCAATTGAAGTTGATGCTGAGTGCTGTCCCAGCAGCGGTGCTCTCACTTCAACATCAGCCCCTTCCCTCCCTTCAAAATCATCAGCGCTTAAAAATAAATGTTTTTTTCTTATCAGTCCAACCCCTGCATTTGCCATTCCATAAGCAGTGTAAAATAAATAAACAGTCAAACTCAATACACTTGCAACGCTGAAGGTAAACATGAAAATCCTTTCTCCGTTCCCTTCTCCGATAATTCTTCGAAACCAATCCCAATCCAGGACAGGTTTGCTACCAACGCTCAAAAAATAGCCTGCAATTAGTAGGACACCAGCTAGAAAGGCAAATATTAATGTATATTTGAACGCAGTGCAACTTCTTTTACGAACAGAGTTAACATCGCTTTCATTGTCGTCTCCATCCCAAGCCTCAAAGTAAAAATATGCAAATGGTACAACGGTAACGCACATGCCCCAAAGCACAGCTATTAGCGAGTAATATAAAATTAATAAGACACTTTGAATTTTTGTTATGAATTCCTCTGTTGCCCACTCTTGTCTTCCTCCAACAGAATTGGTGAACAATGATGTGAGGGCGACGTCCAAAGGAACGAGGAGGAGCAAGAAACCAGACAAACTCAGCATGATTATAGATATTGTAGAAATTAGAGGCTCAGCTTCAGAAGGATTATTATATCGCTTTACAAATAATATTGAACATAATAGAGAAATCTAGCAATAAATTAAAGGGTTTGCAAAGAGAAACAGTTTACAAGTCCAGCTCCACCAATTACACTGCCAGTCAATATTTCAATGTTTGAATCCATGGGTTGACCCATGTCCAATTTCAACAACAATCCTCCAAGCGGCCATCCCAGTGGCATCAATACAGCCGCTAATTGGCGTCTCTCATTTTCACTCCCTGAGCGCAATGCAGTTGTTGATAAAATCTCACGCTTCCTCTCTGAATTCACTCGCTCTTCAGGTCAAATCCCTGACCCTGCAACAATCCATGAAATGGCTGTTAAATTTGAAGGACAAATATACGTAACAGCTGCTGATAAAGAAGAATATGTAAAAACAATATACACTCGCTTAAATGCTATAAAGACAAAGAAAGGAGGATTCAATCAAATTGGCTTATCAACAGCTGCAATTGGTCAATCCATCCCTCAACAGTCCATTCATGCGCCACCAACAAGGACAAGACAAGGAGCTGTTACGTTTTTGACGCTTTCAGAATTTGAGCGCTCTTCTGTTATCTCAGTTTTAAGTGGTTTATCGCCGCTAATCCCAATAATTGATAGTCTTTTAACAAATCCTTCAAATGCTCGACAATCAGTAGACCTTGTCAAGAAATTGGCATCCCTTAAGAATATCCTCACGAAACAAATTGAACTTTTTAATCAAAATTTATTTATTTTAAACAAAATAACAGCAGAAAATTTAAGTGAACAAATTAACAAAATAATTTCCAATCTGTCTTCCGTTGGAGCAACAACTGGATCCAAATCAAACAGCAAATTATCATTACAGCCCCCCTCAAATAGCACTATAAATGAGAAATTAAGTCAACAATTCCCTTTAATTGAAGAACTGCTATATTATTCTCATAAAA
>JALHRR010000174.1 GCA_022841345.1 Saprospiraceae bacterium | reverse complement strand
CCAACAAAATTTAGCAATAGGAGAATACGGCTTGAACCTAATATTGCTTATTGCAAATGTTTCTAGTGAAAGTAAAATATTTTGTATTTTGTATTAATTTGTAATAAAAATTTGTATATTTGCATTGAACACTTCACTGACTTTAAGCAGTTCAGTAAATGTTTGACAAATGACTTTCAGCAAAATCTTTGCATTCTTAATAAATCCCAATTTTTATTAACTTGTACACGTGGTGTTCAAAAACAAAAACAATTTTACAGGTGTCCCTTCATCACTGATTGTATCTGATGACGATGAGCTGGAGCTGCCTGATCTCTCGTGATCTATACTCAAACTCAAACTTGGCTGAGAGCTATAGCTGCTTCCCTCAATAATTTTGTAGTCACTTTCCATATACAATCCAAATTGTGTTGGATGGAGCTGTGATGCCCCAACTCCAACTTGCACTTGGCTCCCTTCCCTCAAAGCCAACATTGTGTCTGTGTTTGGATCTCGAATGTGTCCAGTCAACAGTGTGTAATAGCAGAAACTGCCTGAAGGTGGATAGACATCCAAAATATTGTTTGCAACATTTGATCTCAACCACATACTGACTGTGAACGGTCTATTGAATGCATCTGAAGTCATTTGACCGTAAACATTAACAATCGTTCCATTAGTGCAGCCGCTTGAAGGGAATCCACTGAGACTCAGATCTCCAGTTCTGTTGACCTGCAAGTAATAATCTGGGAAGAGGAAGCCGAAATCTTTGTATGTTCCGTTGTAAGCATTTACACCGTAGAAATTATTAGTGCAACTGCAAATACTCGTCAAATTTAATAATTGAAGATATCCATGATACGTTTTTCGCCTTCTTTTTTCCACTCGCTCGTATGAAAAATAATAGATGGCGGACAGGGACGGCTGTCCAGAGACACCATGGCCCAAAACAAAAGACACTTTGTGATGATGATGATGTGAAAAATTAATTTGAATGTCTTCTTTTCCGTCTAAAAACATGTTTTCCACTGTGTAAAATGTCCAATCAGGTTGACTTCCATGTGGCAAATCTTCAAATAAACTCTCATCGCTGCTTGATGACTGGAATAGACCGCCAAAGGTTGGTCGATGGAATGTCCCTGAGAAGGCAAGAGAAGAGCTGTTGAAGTTCAGATCAATTTGAGACATTGGATCAAAGAAATTCCCTGTAAATTGAAGGATATTTCCAACATAACCAACTGTATTTACCACTTTTGTTGGGATATTGTTGAGAACTAGAACGATTTTAGACGGATTCAACACTGTAAAACATGGCAAGATTGGTGGCGGTGCAGCTATGGTAGCAATGTAGAGAGCAAAAATAAAAATTAACAAAAATTTAAAATTAAACATTTGTAAATTTTTAATAAAAAAGAAAAATGACAAACTTTGCTTTGTTTTGCAGAGGGCTAGTGAAGTGATGGCCTTTTAAGGGAGGGCATGGCAACCAACAGCGGGACTGGTTGGTTGGATTAAAACATCAGCCGTTACAGCAAACTGTGTCAAATATTCTCTTAAACAAATTTATTAAAAATCGCTCAAATTTATATTTCAAATAAAATTTCCAATAACTTTACCAACCAACATTCCTCCATAATAAAATGCAGCTACTTCCCCAATGAGGACGGCTCCAGTCCCTACTTGACGAAGTGTCAGTTCCCCAAAACTTGCTGGAACGTTTAATAAATCTTTGAATCCTTGTTTAGCGGCCGGCCAAGTCTCTAATGCAGGCAAGCGGAGTTGTCTAGCAGCAGACACTTGTTTAACGAATTCTTTAGTAATTAAGAGATATGATTGAAATGGACCTCTTAGGACTAAAATGCGGTAAATTAAAAGCTAATCTAATTATAATTACAATGAGAAGTTGATGCTGTGAGGTTTGTGGCTGTTGAAGAGAGTTTGAGGGCAACCGGTTTTGCTTTACTCGCTAACTGGTTCATAGGGAAGGGGTTGGCCGCTG
>JALHRR010000173.1 GCA_022841345.1 Saprospiraceae bacterium | reverse complement strand
TCATACTCTAAGGTTATACCCCACGACATGAACATCTGCCAAAATTTATTTAATTATGTTATATCAAATGGTAGTCCATTGTTGCAATTATGTGAGTCTGATCAAATTGATGTGTTATCATTAGTGATAACAGCGATTGCTTCAATTCTAAAGGTAATCCGACTTTCCTAGTATTATTAATCAGAACATTTTAAAAAATGACGATGTAAATGTTGTTCTTTCATTTTTGAACAGCGTTTCTTTGAGCAATGTTGACAACGAAGAAGAAGAGATTTCATCTTATCAAAAATGGCGCCTTGCGGCCACCACTATGCTACTCTCCGAAATTTCTTATCAGTTGCAACGTCCACAAATAGCGAACGCTATTTTACCAGTTCTAATGAATCAACTCCGTAATGCACCAAAAAATGATGATACTTGTAGTTTAATTAAGGCGGTATTTAGAAGTCTGAAAAATGTCTCCGTTGAAATGATCCTCGATGTCGTCATGTATGTCATGAAAATGTATGTAGAGATCGATTTTGACAACAAAAATTTGCTTCTACAATCAATTATTGACGGTATTATTGAATTATGCAACGCTCTTAACGATGTTAATATTCTACAAACAATCTTGAAATTAGTAATGAAAAGTGTTACAGAAAAGGCGTATATCGTACAACGCCACGGAATGCAGAGAATTAAACAAAGTGTTGTTGAAATCTGCGTTTTACTTGCTCCACTTTCCTTACTGTCTAGATTAATACCCGCTACGATAAGATCTGATCTCAAACGATCCTACGAAGAAATCTGGTACATTCTCATATATTTTGGTTACCGCTACAGTCATAGGTGGCCGCAAGAATACCGTAATAATATAAAAGAATTTGCATTAATGACTCCTGTTTTAACTGATAATCATTTGTTGGAACCTGGAGTTCTCACCAAGCCACCTTTCTTTGCACCTTTGGAAGCACAGGATACGACCACAATGCGACTATGCTTAACGACAATTATACCCGATATATTTGCTCTGCGTGATTACAGCTATTATCAAATGGGATATATTTTGACCATCTATGAAGTAGAACGAGCAAAAGTCATGCAAGGTTGCTTTCAGGATATATTTTGCTACCTGAAAGATGAATGCATTTTGGGGGTAGGAATGGGAACAGTAATGGAAAAACTCGCTGATTCTATCTTTTCGGAGTATATTTTGATTGTGAAGTCTAAAACGGAAGCTAAAAAAAGGGCAAATGAAATTCATGGATTAGCGTTGAGATTTGCTCATCTCATACCAAACCGCTCGCACTGTATATCATCGCTGTCAGCCAAGTTCCTTTTAAAGCTTGCAGTGACCTTTCAACAATTGTATTGGAAATTTGATTTAATGGAATATTTATTTAGGTGCTTCCATTTTGTCTGTTTAAAACTCGATTGTGATGTAGATGACACCTTGCCTAGTTTTGGTCTCCCAAATTTGATATTAGAAGAGTTTCCACGAAACCTCGAACAGATTAAAAATATTCATCAAAATTTAATTGACATAGTGAATAGTTTTTTGGAAAGATCAAAGACCATTAGTTCTTGGAAGTATCAAAGTTTACTGGCGAAATTAAATAGTTCGTTTTTTAGACAACAATTTTCTCGCTATCCAAATTATTTCAGAGATACATTTGGCTATGTTGTAATGAATGAAAGCAGCGACTGGTTGACTCCTTCAACCGATGTTACGAGTTCTCATACTTGTAGCACCCACGATTTAACTAGTGATGTTTGGTGTAGCGATATCATTCAGACGTTGCTGAGGCTAGATGTCGAATCGTTATGTGAATCCGTAAAGTCTTGGCGCATTATTTTATCGTTACATACTGCGAAACATGGCGTATTTTTATATGCATTTACAGAATTTTGGAATCAATTGAAGAGTACCAAGACTGGCATCTTTGATGCAACCTACAAGTAATTATGAAGTCACTAATTAAATAGGGATATAGACCC
>JALHRR010000172.1 GCA_022841345.1 Saprospiraceae bacterium | reverse complement strand
ATCCACCTCTTCCGCCGGCATTCATTCTGTCAGGAATATTGTATTTCCATTCGATCTGAAGCACAGTCTTTTTTCCGGCTGAGAGCGTTTTGGGCAGATCTACCCGCATCATTGTATTGTTGATTGTGTATGGTAGCGGCTTACCTGAACCATCTTTAACACTAATTATTTGAACTCCTAAACCTTTCAGGACATCTCTGATTCTTAAAGGTTTCATCTGCCCGGAGGTCGCCGGAGTATCTATTTTGCTTCCATTGAAATGATTACTTTCTGCATCGGGATGATGTTCATTTTCGTCCAGCTGCAGCCACAGATATTTTAATGGATCAGGGGAATTATTGTAATAGGTAATTTTTTCTTTTCCACTCAGCATCAGCTTAGCTTCATCCAGGGTAGCTTCGATTTCGTAATCTGCTCTTTGTTGCCAGTATTGATGGCCGGGAGCTCCTGAAGCAGTTCGGTAGGTATTGGCATCTGGCAAAATTGTCGCGAGCTGCTCAAATTTATTGCCGTGGTTGGAATTGGGATTGTTTTTAATATTCTGCGCAGAGAGATCTGATGAAATCAATATCAGGCTGAATAAAACAGCGGTGTTAAATATACTTTTCATAATGATTCAATTAATGGGCTGATTCTTTCCAGGGCCATGATCAATGCTACCCCAAAGGCAGCTGAACTCAGGAAAAATTGCCACTTGTCGTGTGAAATGTTGAAAGCCTTTTTGAGTAATAAAGAAAATAGAACAATGCAAGCAATGATGATTATTTGCCCTATTTCGATTCCTATATTGAAATACAATAATGGCAAAACAATATCATCGGCGACTCCCAGCATGGACTTTAATAAATACGAAAAACCTAAGCCATGTATCAAACCAAAGAAAAAGGCAAAGCCATAATGCAGTCTGACAGATGCGTTTTCGCTTCCGGGTTTCTTTGTGAAATTATAGATACAAGTTGCTAATATAGTAACAGGAATTAGAAATTCTATAATTGGGGTAGGAATAAAAATCAGATCAATTGCAGCTGCCGCAAGTGTAATGCAATGTCCCAACGTAAAAGCTGTAACGATCAGCAAAATAGATTTCCACTCCGAAATTGCCCAGACGCCACAAAGTGCTACTAAAAATAGAATGTGGTCATATGCTGCTAAATCAGCAATATGTTCAAGCCCACTGGTAAACCAAATAGAAAAATCACTCAATCTTGTGTATTTTTGTTGTCTATGTTCCGCACCAAATATAATTTCTTTTTAATTCCAATTGCATTATTTGTATCGCTATCTTTTCAATCTGAGAAACCGGCACTTATACACCCGATTTACGTAAGTGTCTCAGAAATAAGGATTGATGATCAAAAAAAACAGCTATCTCTCAGTTGCAAACTCTTCACTGATGATCTGCAGGAAGCTTTGTATAAGGAATTTAACTGGAAGGCGGACTTCAGAAAAGAGAGTGCGAAGCAGGACTCATTATTAGAAATATATATAAAAGAGCGGGTCAGTATACAATATGCTGATGCCAATATAAATTTAAATTGGGTCGGATCTGAACTAGAGAAAGAAGCAGTCTGGTGTTATCTGGAAGGAACATTCAGACAATCCGGAAAAAGTATTCAAATGATTAACAGGCTTCTTTATGACTATCTGCCAAAGCAGTCCAATATTATTCATTGTTATTTGAATAAAAAAAGGAAGAGCTACAAGCTTCAGCAGCCTGATACAATAGCAAAATTTGAATTTTGAATCTCCTGTATAACACTTTTGCAGAATGCTGGTATTCAACGTTTATAAAATTCTAAATTCTTCCCCAAAGCTTTGGGGACTAAATTCTAAATTTCAGGCCCCGCGATGTTATTTCACTTTGAATGGTCCCCAAAGCATCAGAGAATTCCTTGGTTTAGTTTATCTTACATTTTACTACCTATAACCATTGTTTTTAGATAATATTTACTTGATATACGTTAATAAAATAACGGCAATGACAATATTGATAGTATCA
>JALHRR010000171.1 GCA_022841345.1 Saprospiraceae bacterium | reverse complement strand
TTACCAAAAGGTGTCATTCTTACACACAGTAATTTGATTGCTGATATTTCTGGTGGAATTGCACTATTTAGAAATTATTATTGTGCTGACTTTAATAATACTGACATTCATATCTCTTATCTACCTTTGGCCCATGTCTTTGAACGCATGCTCAGCTCTGCATTCATGTGGCTTGGAGCAAGAATTGGGTTCTATCAAGGGGACACTCTGAAACTCCTTGATGATGTCGCTGTTCTAAAACCAACGTTCTTTGCAAGTGTCCCTCGTCTCTTCAATCGCATTTACGACAAAGTTATGGCTGGTGTTCAACAAAAAGGTGGTTTGGCTCAATTTCTATTCAATTGGGGTTATAATTCAAAGAAAAGCAGTTTGAAATATGGTCACTTCTCTCATTTCTTGTGGGATCGACTAGTATTCAGCAAAATTAGGGCAAGATTGGGAGGTAGGGTCCGTGCTATGATCACAGGTGCAGCTCCCCTTGGTGCAGATGTCTTGGATTTCTTGAGAATTTGTTTTGCATGTGAAGTCTATGAAGGCTATGGCCAAACAGAGACATGCGCTGGCAGCACTATTACTGTAAGAGGAGATTGGACAACAGGTCACGTCGGTATTCCGTTCCCAAACAATGAGATCAAATTGGTGGATGTCCCTGAAATGTCCTATACATCAGCTGATAAACCTTACCCACGCGGTGAAATTTGTTTCAGAGGTGCAAATTGTTTTAAAGGCTATTACAAAGAGCCTGAGAAAACTGCTGAGACAATTGATGCTGATGGCTGGGTCCATTCTGGGGATATCGGTATGTGGGATGAATTGGGGCGGCTCAAAATTGTTGATCGTAAGAAAAATATATTCAAATTAGCTCAAGGAGAATATATTGCTCCAGAGAAAATTGAAATTATTCTTACAAAATCTGAATATATTTCTCAAATCTTTGTTCACGGTGATTCAACTGAAGCTTCCCTTGTCTCCATCATTGTCCCTGATGAAGACTCTGTTATGAATTGGGCTAAAGGGCAGAATTTGGAAGGGAACTTTGCAAAAATCTGCTCGCTTCCAGCCACAAACAAATTCCTCCTCTCTCAAATCTCTAAATTTGGTAAATCTGGCTCAGATGAACTCAAAGGCTTTGAACTACCAAAAGCCATCTATGTGGAAGCAGAGCCGTTTTCGATTGCTAACGATCTTATGACGGCTTCCTTCAAAATCAAACGCTTTGAATTGAAGAAGAGATACATTGATCAAATCAAAAATATGTATGAACAATTGAGAACAGCCAATTAAAAGTGAAACTGGTCTGTGATTGAATTAAAATAAAAATTATTTTATAATTTGATTTAAGCGCTCTCTACGTAAAATCTTACTCTTACTAACAAAAATAAAATCATAATTTATTTTAAAAAATCTGAATCCAACAGCGCTGATGCACTATATCTCCCACCGTCCCAATTGTTATGCAGGGCGGCTGCCAAGAACTCGCAGATCTCTTCGCTTAACACTTCTCCTGCCTCGCCAGCACAGAGTTGATTCAAGAGATTTGAGCTGTCTTCACTCATTATGTCTCCGCTTACTTGAGCAAATCCTACGGTCGTATCAGCAATCATTTCAGATAAACTGCTGTCTGTAAACAACAGCAACGCTAATCGACCAACAGAGTAGATGTCAGCCACGAGAGAGTATCCAGTGCATTTTGAAGAATATTTTGCGATACAATCCAATTGCTCCGGTGCTGAAAATAATATGTGTGATATTGAAGGTGAAAAATCTTTAAAATTATCAGCCGATTCCCTTTGTTTTGCTGAAGAATAATCTGAAAATATAATTTCGAATTCTCCGTCTGCAACAGAGCTTGATTGACGAATCAAAATATTAAATGGATCAATGTTATTAATCATAATATTTTCAGAATGAAATTTATCTAATTCGATTAAAATTGCCCTTAGAATTCCTCTTGCAAATGATTCTGTTAACCCTGAACTGCCACTTGCAGATCTTTGATAATTCAAAAAATCTTCAAGAGAAATAAAAT
>JALHRR010000170.1 GCA_022841345.1 Saprospiraceae bacterium | reverse complement strand
ATGATAACACCCATGCTGCCAATAAGGTTCAAATCTCCTCATAGGATCGCTCCCTCTCCTTTGGAGGAAAAAATCAAATTCTTTCAAAAAAGTAATTTTCTTTACTTTTTATTTATTTAACACCTCAACAAGAATAAGAGCTGGACTGGAGACGGATTCTTAATTTCTTCCAATGGCGGCAAATCCATTGCATTACTCAATGAATGTGGAGAAATTCTTTCGAAAACAAATAATGTAAATAATTGTGAATACGAATATGAAATTGAATGTAAAATTTCTTTGGAAGAAATTAAGAAATTGACTGAGCAGCTGAATGTGAAGAAAATTGAAGAATCATCAGAGCAACAATCTGCTGTAGATGGCGTCCAATACAACAAAATAGACAATGTTAAAAAACAAAAAATTATTACCAAAAAATCTTTAAATTTTCCACTTCAACTCAAAAATGAATATTCAAAAGAATTTGTCATCGATTCATATGTTCTCAAATTTCTCAAACCACATCAAATCCAAGCTGTCCACTTTATGAAACGCTCCCTTGACATCAATGATGGTGTCATATTGGCTGATGAAATGGGTTTAGGTAAAACGCTCTCTGTAATTTCTCTATTGTATTCACTATTTAAATACAGACAAAGGAACAGGGATGGGAGCAGACAGACTGTTAAGGCGTTGATTGTAACACCATTAGCACTTGTTGGCAACTGGAAGGGTGAATTCCTCAAATGGTTAGGAACAGGAGAGCGGTTGAGAATTTTGACAATTGATAAACAATCAACAACATCAACTTTGAGTTCGACTTCAAATGTTAATTCAGTTGAAGAGACAATCAGAACATTCAAATCATCTCCTCTGATACACATTCTGATCATTGGATATGAGCGATTATGTTCATCAATTGAGCTCTTTTTAGACTTCCCTATACATTGGCTTGTATGTGATGAAGGCCACAGACTGAAGAATGCAGAGATCTCTACATTTCAGAAAATATCACTGCTAAATTCACAGAAGCGCATATTGATAACAGGGACACCGATACAAAATAATTTGGTAGAATTTTATAATATAGTACAATTTATATGTCCAAATATTCTCGGATCTAAATCCAAATTCAGATCAACTTACTTGCCTAGTGATCAGACAGATGGCAGCGAATGGACTGAATTAATAGGAAAATTCATGTTGAGACGGACTGTTGACCAAGTTGCTGCTGTTACATTGCCTCCAAAATTTGAATATCTACTAAGAATCCCCTTCAATGAACATCAACAAGATCTATATTATCAAACAATATCTGGAGATAACTATTGGTTTACTAATCCGTTGACAGCTATTACAAGATTGAAACAAATTTCAAATTCACCGCTTTTGCTGGCTGAATCTGAGTGGAACTTCTGTGATACAGACTTGCAAAAATTGATACATTCTTCAAGTAAGCTAAGTTTAGTCCATTCTTTACTTTTAAATATTTTAAATTTAAACGAGAAAATTATAATTTCTTCTCATTCTACAAAAATGTTGGATATTTTACAATCCTTGATATCTAAATTCCCGATTGCACATAATTCAATCTTTCGAATTGATGGCACAGTTGCAGGTTGTGAACGTGTACATATCGTCAACAAATTTAACAATTCACAAACTCTTAATGCCATTCTCTTACTTTCAAGCAAAGCTGGCGGTGAAGGTCTCAATATCCAATCTGCCTCACAGCTCATACTCTTTGATGTTGATTGGAATCCGAGTGTCGAAAAACAAGTCATTGGACGGGCGTGGAGAGAAGGGCAGACAAAACCTGTCCATGTCTACAAAATACTGGCAACGCTGAAAGATTCCTTCCAACAGCAAAGTATTGAAGAAAAAATATTTGAATGTCAAATTGAAAAAAATAATTTGAGTAAATCTGTTATTGATAGTTTGAGATTTGGATCCTTTGAAAGCGGTGAAAATTTTAACAGCAATGAACCGATGTTTGAAGACTATGAAGAATGCTCAAGTGATCTTTTTGGATTGAAGAAACCCTTAACGTTTTCGACAAGATTTC
>JALHRR010000169.1 GCA_022841345.1 Saprospiraceae bacterium | reverse complement strand
TTCAAACTATAAATTTTGCTGAATCAATAGCAAATCTCAACACTAAAGTTACAACGCGACTGCTGATGAAAGACATTGCGCGATCAGCTCGAATTTTGGCATTGGTGCGGGGAACTTTGAAAGGATCAGATGAAGAAATACTTATTGGGAAAGGGAGTTTCAATATTTTTGATTTTAAAGGTTATATGAATGTGGGAAGAATTCATTTGAAGATTACCTCAAATTTCTGTGACATGAACAGTAAAGCACCACGGTTTCTAATTTAGAAATTCCGAATTTAGATTTTGAAAAAAGCGGCGTATATTTGGAACTTCAATTACCATATGAAGATAAAATTATAATATTTCCGAAATTTGAACCATATACTGAAATGATTATGCCGACTGATCCTTTGGAGCCAACCTTGGAAGCTCTACTCTCAGATCCTTCCACAAATCAAATTGATGTTGAGGTGTTCTGGGCCAATCGTTGGAATTTATCAGCGTATCCTGATGCATTACCTCAGTTATTACATGCAACGGATTGGAAAAATCATCAGCAGGTTTTGGAGATATATCAGTAAGAACATAGTTCTGAGATCTAATTTCTAGCTTAATCAATTCTTGGCCACTTTTGGATATCGATACTGCCGCTGAATTACTTGGACATAAATTTGATGATCCTATTATTAGAGGATTTGCGGTTGATAGTCTAGAGCTGGTCGAGGACAATCAGATTTTAGACAAAATTCTTTTATTTTTAACTCAAGCGCTAAAATATGAGCCATATATTGATAATAGGTTATTTCGATTTTTGTTGAAGAAATCTCTAAATGACAGAAATGTAGCACAAAAGTTCTTTTGGCATTTAAAAGCTGAAATGGATGAGTCACCTGTAATAGCTATAAGATTTGCTGCCTATTTGGAGGCGCTGCTGAGGGGAGTAGGCCTAATTTTTGATGTCATCAATCAGCAGAATGAAATCTTTGTTCAGTTATCACAGATATCTAAATCTTTGAAAAAATTGAAGGGCTCTACTGAACGGAAGCAAATATTGGAGTCAGAGCTCTCAAATTTGAAGTATAGAAATGGTCTCACTTTTCCTATACTGAGTAATATAAAAGTTGCTGATATTATTTTGGATAAGTGTAAATACATGGACTCAAAGAAATTACCTCTATGGTTGGTTTTTAACACATCAGAAGACATTATAAACAGATCTTTGACTATAATGTTTAAAGATGGGGACGATCTCCGGCAAGACATGATAACTCTTCAATTATTAAAGTTAATGGACTCTTTGTGGCTGAAAAATGGTTTGGATTTAAATCTTACATGTTATGAATGTTTGGCAACTGGTGAATCACAAGGTTTAATTGAAATTGTTTTGGACAGCGACACTGTGTCCAACATCCAAGTGAAAAGCGGTGGTTCCTCTGCTGCATTCAGAGATCAACCTCTGGCAGATTGGCTTAGACAACACAATCCAACGGATGATGGCTATGAAAAAGCATTATCTAATTTTCTTAAATCATGTGCTGGTTACTGTGTAGCTACATATGTATTGGGAATTGGTGATCGACATAATGATAATATTATGCTGTCAAAATTGGGCTATTTATTTCATATAGATTTTGGACATTTTCTAGGAAATATTAAAAGAAAATTTGGCATCAAAAGAGAAAGAGCACCATTTGTTCTGACACCTGATTTCGTATATGTCATGAATCAATCAAAAACGTGGAGATTCCCAGAGTTCATCGAACTCTGCATTCAAGCGTATTTGGTTATAAGGCGGTATTCAAAATTAATAATTAATTTATTTTCCATAATGCTTTCGGCAAATATACCGGAATTACAAAGTGAATTAGATCTGCTTTATCTGAGAGATTCCCTCTGCGTTGGCAAGAACGAGAAGGAAGCAGAGAATCACTTTAGGGCGCAGATTGAAGAGAGTATTAAACTTGGCTGGAGCACTCAATTAAATTGGTGGATTCATAATATTGCGCACAGCAAGTAAATTACAATAAATTAGCATTTGATATATTATGCACCAAGACGTCACAAGCTGTT
>JALHRR010000168.1 GCA_022841345.1 Saprospiraceae bacterium | reverse complement strand
CTCTTCCGATCTGTGCATTGATGGGTTCTAACATGCAACGTCAGGCAGTTCCTTTAGTAAGACCAGAAGCACCTATTGTTGGTACAGGTCTTGAAAGCAGAATTGCTCTTGACTCGCGTACTCTTATTTTGGCAGAAGCCAATGGAGTTGTTGAGTACGTAGATGCCAAGAAAATCGTGGTTCGCTACGAAGTTTCGGAAGAACAAGCATTGGTTCGCTTCGATGATGAGGTGAAATCTTATACATTAATTAAATTTAGAAGAACCAATCAGGATACCTGTATCAACCTCACTCCGCTTGTTAAAAAGGGAGAGAAAGTTTCAAAAGGTCAGCCGCTCTGTCAGGGTTATGGAACTGCTAATGGTGAGTTGGCTCTTGGCCGCAACCTGTTAGTCGCTTACATGCCATGGCAAGGATATAACTTCGAGGATGCGATTGTAATCTCTGAGCGTGTTGTACGCGAAGATGTTTACACTTCAATTCACGTGGAAGAGTTTGAACTTGAAGTTCGCGATACCAAACGTGGTGAAGAAGAATTGACTTCTGAAATTCCAAACGTAAGTGAAGAAGCCGTTAAGCATCTTGATGAAAACGGTATTATCCGCATTGGTGCTGAGGTTAAAGAAGGAGATATTTTGATTGGTAAAATTACTCCGAAAGGAGAAACTGATCCTACTCCGGAAGAAAAGTTGTTACGAGCCATCTTTGGTGATAAGGCGGGTGATGTGAAGGATGCATCCATGAAGGCACCTCCATCATTAAAGGGTGTAGTTATCGATACAAAATTATTCTCAAGACCGAAGCGTGATAAGGATGTGCGCTCAAAGTCTAAGAAAGAGTTGGATACACTCCGTAACCGTTACAGCAAAGAGCTCACGGACCTTCGTAACGACATGATTAAAAAACTTACTTCACTTCTTACTGGCAAAACCAGTCAGGGTGTGAAACATAAGTTTGGTGATGAGCTAATCAGCAAGGGTGTTAAGTTCTCGGGTAAGGTGATTGAAAACAATCTCTTCCCGGACAAGAATATCTATCGCGATGAAAGTAATTACAATGTACCTGAAGAGGTAAACTTGATTGCTGACATTAGCCTCGAGACCTGGACAACGGATGATCATACCAATGATCTTGTTTCTGAGTTGGTGAAAAACTATCTGAATAAGAGAAATTTCATTGCTGGTGATTTCAAACGCGAGCGTTTCACGCTTGAAGTGGGTGATGAACTTCCTGCAGGCATCGTGCAATTAGCGAAAGTTTATATCGCCAAGAAACGCAAATTGAAAGTAGGAGATAAGATGGCGGGTCGTCACGGAAACAAAGGCGTGGTAGCACGTATTGTTCGTGAGGAAGATATGCCATTCCTTCTGGATGGAACTCCGGTAGACATTTGTCTGAACCCGCTTGGTGTGCCTTCTCGTATGAACCTGGGTCAGATTTATGAAACTGTGCTTGCCTGGGCTGGTAAGAAACTTGGTAGAAAGTATGCTACGCCAATTTTTGATGGAGCATCGTTGGATCAAGTATCAGCTGAATTGACCGAGGCAGGTCTTCCTGAATTTGGTAGAACATACTTGTATGATGGATTGACCGGTGAAAAATTCGATCAACCAGTTACAGTGGGTATCGCCTATATGTTGAAACTTGGTCACTTGGTGGATGATAAGATGCACGCACGTTCTATCGGACCATACTCTCTTATTACGCAACAACCTTTGGGTGGTAAAGCTCAATTTGGTGGTCAGCGTTTCGGAGAAATGGAAGTGTGGGCGATTGAGGCCTTCGGAGCATCTCATATTCTTCAGGAAATCCTCACGATCAAGTCTGACGATGTGATTGGTAGAGCAAAAGCTTACGAATCGATCGTTAAAGGTGAGAACATGAGGAAGCCTAACATCCCTGAATCGTTCAATGTATTAGTACATGAACTTCGTGGCTTGGCACTTGAGATCACAATGGATTAAAGTGGGCATCGGGCATTAGGCATCAGGAGGTAACTCCACTGTCTAATGCCCAATGTCTTGTAGTAAAAATGAATTTAGTTAACTGAAAACTCTACAATA
>JALHRR010000167.1 GCA_022841345.1 Saprospiraceae bacterium | reverse complement strand
GTTAAATGTACATATTTCAGATCCATCGACCTTGATCCCTTTTAATTCTCCTTTAGATTTATGGGCAAGAAAATCTCAATCTTCAATTTATTTACCTGAAAGAGTATTTCCCATGTTACCGAGAGAAATTGTGCGCTCGCTCAGTATAGAACCTTTCAAATCCGTTGACAAATCTTCTCGACATTTGCCATTAAAACCTATAAATAATACAATAACATACTCTGTTAAGCTATCCAAGGAAGGAAATATTTCAGATTACAATTTTAAACTGACTTCGTGTCCTAAAGTCGTCAAACTGACGTATCAAATGTGCGAAGAATTATTGGAACCATATATTAAACCTAATTCCAAATTACCAAAGAAAGAATATGGATCAATTCTTCACAAAATTTATTGTATGGCAAAAGATCATTATAAATGGCGTCTTTCACAGGGAATGATTGAGTTTCATGTTCCAAAATTGCAGTTATCAGTTCTTGAACTTGGATCGCTTATAAAGTTGAATGAAAATAATAATCTTTACAAAAATTCATATTTTTTGGTTTCAGAGTGTATGATTATGGCTGGAAGAGCATCTGCAATGTTTGCAAGAGAAAATAATATTCCAATTCCATATCGACGTCAACTGCCCCCAACCGAGATCAGTAGCGAAGATATGAAGATTATAACTGAAATCAAAAATGGAAAAGAGCTTTCTAAAAATGATTTTGTTTTCTTTAAGAATTTGAAATATTTTGAGAGCGGTGAATATGTTGGCAAACCATCTCATCATTGGGCTATGGGCTTAGATTGTTATACACGCTCCACGTCTCCAATCAGAAGATATGCAGATTTACTTGTACAAAGAAATATCAAATCCTTTCTAACTGAAAGAAAATTTGATTTTGATGAAACATTTCTTTCAAGTCAATTACCTGCATACAACGAGTGTTTAGATCGAATCAAAAAATTGCAGACAAAATCTCTTAGATATTGGACATTAACGTATATGTCACGTCAATCACCTGATAAAAAATACATGGCAACTGTCCTTGACTTCAATGAATTATACGGTGGCTACGAAGTGTTTATCAATGAACTCACCGTATATGCATTGTTGAAGACACCATTAGCAATTGAGTGCGGGTCTGAAGTATCAACAGTTGTAGCTGAATTAAATCCTTTGTTGAATAGATTAGTGTTGGGAACTGATGATTTCCCTTCCCACGGATGAATGTTTAAAAATCAGAGATTTGGGCAGATTGATTGCAGGGGATGAAATTTCCGATTCATGCAAAACTATTTCCAAGAGCTATGTGTTTGAATAAATTTGCCCAATTCAAAGCATTATACAGCTCATTTACCTTTGATAATAATATTCCTGATTATACATTTGATGAAGACATTCTAGAGAAGTCAGCCAATGAAGACAGTGAAGGAACGGCCTCAACAACCTTTAGTTCATTCCTGAAAGCGTGGAACAATACTTCAAACAAACCATCAACAATTTTGAGCAGTGAAATACAAAATTTTTCTGATAAAGGTAATGTGGTTGAACAAGATGTACAAAAGCATGGTGAAGCGGTTTTACTTGAGCCACTGATGAAACCCCTTCCGCTCTCTGTATTTGATAGCATATTCAATTTGATTGAAGATAAAATCGAAGAAGAAGCCAAAGAACCTCTTTTTACCACAGAACACGTTGAAAATTATCAGGTTGAGGAGTTGAATGGCCTGATTCTTAGAGAATTGCAGAGGCGGAACTTTTCAAATGTTTTGTCAATGTATGATGCAGCTGAGAGCCATGATTTAGTGCCAACTTTATCAACATATTATTACGCTATAAAAGCAAGTTTGGCAAGTGATAATACAAGGAAAGCTTACGAGGTATTAACAAAAATGGAAGAAAGAAAGATCAAACCAACTGTCGATATTTTCAACACATTGCTCAGTGATATTGCAAAGAGGACAAAGAATTGGAGAATGCTACATGATTTGTTTATTTTGATGAAAACACATTATCAAATTGAATCAAATATAACCACGTTTGTAAATCTTGTGGTTGGTGCCATATACTGCAAGAATA
>JALHRR010000166.1 GCA_022841345.1 Saprospiraceae bacterium | reverse complement strand
CTTCAACAACTGCTGCCAATCCTGCCCCTCCTGAAGCTGACATGGAAAAGCTGAACGCAGTCCATACTCTTGCCAAAAATATTGAAAATACACTGGGTGAATTACAGTCAAAATTTACAGAAAGCAATAATGCATTTAACGCTCAAATTGCCAAAATTAAAGAGCGACTTGAGAACTTCGATGAAAATATAAAGAGAATTGTTGCCGATGCTGAACATGGCTCTTCTGCTTCAAATGGAGCTATAGCCGCTGCTGCAAATGAGAGCAATTCAGCAACCAAAGAACAATAAAATTGCGTTATTTATTATTATTTATTCTAATTGATCGTTCTATTCTAAAGGAAAGCTCTCTTAATCAAAGAACAATAAAATTGCATTATATATTATTAATTTTATTTTCTTATTTTATTTTATTCTAATCGTTCTATTTTAAAGGAAAGCTTTCTTCCAACATATTTACAGTTTGGCTGATTTCCCCGCTTCCAATACAGATCCCGTCCCCTCCTCCATCATACAAAACAGCAAACTGTCCAACAGCAACGCTCTTTTCAAGACAATCCATATATTCAATAATATATTTTTGTTTATATCGATGTATTATTGCTTTTGAACCAAATTTATCAATGGATCTAACAGATACATAACAAATCAATGGCAACGAAGGCTCTCTATCTATCCAATGGAAGCTAAGCAGAATCAGCTGTTTAAATAAAAGAGATGGATGCAATGGATTATTTACAACATAAACTGTATTTGATTTTATGTCTTTTTTTGCAACGTAATATTTTGCAGCTTGTCCACCTATCCTCGCAGATTGTCCAATTGTGTAGAATATTGATCCTTCATGCAATTGATTAGGGAATGGTTGCCCGCTGTCAAGATCAATGAAAATTCCATCACTTGGAACGGTTGGTATGTGTTGTGAAAGAAAAGAAGAGAATTTTTTACGTTTACCAATAAAACAAATTCCCATTGATTCTTCTTTCCTTGCTGTTGATAGGGCAGCGTTGCTAGCAATCCATCTGACTTGTTTAATTTTCATCAATGAGCCCAATGGAAACAGAGTGTCAGCCAATATAGACTGATTGACAGCATGTGACAAAAAATAAGTTTGGTCTTTTGACGTATCAGCTGCCCTTCTCAAGACAAATCTCTGTTCACCGCTACCTGAAATTTCCAGTGATTTCTGTGCATAATGTCCTGTTGCAATATAGTCTATCCCTTCTGCTTTTGCTCTATTGTAGAATTCTTTGAATTTTATCTGAGAATTACAGAGGATATCTGGATTTGGTGTCCGTCCACTAGAGTATCCCTTCACCAACTCTTCAAATACCTTTATCCAATACTCTTTGACAAAAGAAATTCTTTTGCAAGGAATCTTTAATTGCTTGCAGACAGACTGGACATCAGACCAATCTTTATCTGATGTGCATTGCCCTGTTTCTTCAAAAACATCCCAATTATTCATATAAACACCAGTCAAATTATATTGTGCATTTCGAGAAAGAAGATAAGCAGCAACTGATGAGTCAACACCACCGCTCATAGCCATCCATACGCTCTTTCGCATGACAGCTGTCCAGTCAGTTTGAAGAGGGATACCCTTGTTTGAATTCATGCGTTTGTAGATGATGATCGCTATGCAGAACACACATCACTTTTATTTAATTTATTATATGAAACATACATTTATTGTTAATTATTGCAAAATTCTGTTTTTTTTACTACTCAAATCAAAAATCAAAGTTAGTCTATTGCTCACGTGACTCGATATATAAATGGAACAATTCCAACCCTGTGTGTATTGTATTATGAGACAATTTCCATTGAAATTATTAATATTCCTCTTTCTTATAGTCAATTCAGCTCTTTGTTCAAAGTCGACAGTTAGCGAATGGCCACTCTCAGTCCAGCTACAACACATCAACATGTCACTTACCGTTTCACCGCTTCACCGCCATCGCTCCAAAGCTACAATGTCAAAATCAAGGTCAAGTGATTCTGAAGCAATTTTAACTGCAAAAGATGAATTAACAAAATTATTTTCTATATTGAATTTCGTCTTTAAAC
>JALHRR010000165.1 GCA_022841345.1 Saprospiraceae bacterium | reverse complement strand
GAATGCAACTGCACCCTCACATCTGATTCTGATGTGTCCACATAGATATCTATGAAAATGCTGATAGGATCAGTGCCTACGAATATTGGAATATTCAATGTGAATTTACCCGGAAGATTGCTGTTGACTACTTTGTCCACGAATCTTCTTCTGTCTCCTTTCTGTTGCTCTGATGATTCTACAGCAGTAGAAATATTTGCAAGCAGATTGGTCAATGCATGTATCAAAGTTGAATATTCTTCCAGATCAGGAAAGTGATGGCGGATTCTTTTCAGCTTCATTGCCAGGTCTCTGGGAGCGATACCACCGGCAGTAGCATTGATGCTTAGATTCACCAGATCAGGATGCAGGATTAGTTCACCTTTGATTGTCACAGATGACTCAGCCATGATGCAATTGATGTACTCAATCCAGCCTTTCTCAACGTTATATTTCACCAATGGATTTAATTTGATTGGCTTATCTGTCACATCATGCTGGGTGCTGAAATAATCAGCCGGTCCATTGATGGTAGCATTGAATTTCTGAGGTTTTGGTATAAATATATCAGGCGCCTTGCCTTCCCTGATAATCAGCTCCCTCATTTCGCCATCATAAATATGAAATTGCTTTCTATCTTCCATTACTTCGCATTGGTTTGAAGGTTAAATAATTTAGGCTGGCGCTCATTTGGTTTCAGCGGACGTTTACTCAGGAGATTACCTCTCACGTCATATGATAGCATCATGCCAGTATCCTGATCCTCGATCTCATATACACTGCCCTCTACCATTTCATATCCTTCGCGCAGCTCTATGACTATTTCGGCATTAGTCTTGATCAGAGCTTTAGTAGCTTCTTTGTAGATTTTCTTTGCCCGGGCGAGTGCCAGAGATGCTTTTGAAATCTTCACAGAATTATCAGCAAGTGTGGATTTCAGATTGTCCACTTCTTCACCAGTGAAGTACCTGGGTATTTCCTGAGTAGTGATATTGACCGCATAAATCTCCAGCTGATCTTTCAGCTTATCAGGAGGAATTGAAGCGATGAGCTGTTCAATTGTTTGCATATATGAGAATTTTAATTGATGATTAATTACGTATCCATTGCATGCCGGTCCGCTTCCAGAATATGGAAAGCCCAATCGATATGCCCGCATCCAGCAGCCAATGCCAGATAGATTTGTCAAATCTGTAAATAGATATTCCCAGCAATGAGGCGCTTCCGATATAACCATACTTGCGGATATCGTCTGCAGCATGATAGAAGTCCCATGCACCGATATTTTTGTGTAGCCAGGACTTGTGGCCTTTAGCGGGATCACCATCTACGTACACACGGCGCCAGGATTCAGATCCCCAAAAACCATATGGATCTACATTGTATTTTCTTTCGAATGATTTACGGCCGTCAAATGTATATCCCTCTGCAGCACCATCTATGAATGATACTGCGGACAATGTCAGCCATCCACCGATCTTACCACCGGAGAGCTTATATTTTTGCTTTGGTAGATTAAGATTAATAATAGAATCCGGATCAGGAAAAGAAGGAGGCATTAACAGTCCTGATGTCTGTGCGCTGATACCTGCGGAAATGAGGAGGAGAAAGCCGAGTAATTTCAAATTAAACATGGTTATATATGTTTATATGTGATGTGATAATCTTCAAAATGTTGGGGAGGCCTCGGCTTTTATACCTCCCCGAGAAATGAGCTGTCGTATAAGTGCACTTTGTGCGGGAGTTGGATTCGAACCAACGTCACTCGGATTATGAGTCCGCTGCTGGCAGCCATCTCCAGCTCACCCCGCTATCATGTATTATTAGCCAGAGCCATCGCCATCGCCATAGCCATCGCCAGAGCCATCGCCAGAGCCATCGCCATCGCCATAGCCATAGCCATAGCCATCGCCATCGCCATAGCCATAGCCATAGCCATAGCCATCGCCAGAGCCATCGCCATCGCCATAGCCATAGCCATAGCCATAGCCATCGCCAGAGCCATCGCCATAGCCAGAGCCATAGCCATCGCCATGCATTCCAAATGCCTTAGCGATATATGGATTGTCCGTATCAGCATCACTGATATGTAGGGCGGTGACTTCTATGTCATTATCTTTAATGTATGACTTTACA
>JALHRR010000164.1 GCA_022841345.1 Saprospiraceae bacterium | reverse complement strand
AAATTATCCAGAAAATTACAGAAATTTGATTATTTCTCATTTAGAAAGTTTATCCACTTTGGATTACACTGTAAATTTGGCTGCACAGTTTAAAGAGCACTCGACTTATGTCCTCAACACTTGCTCTATTAAAGTCATGAAGGAAGCAACAGCTCTGTTAACACCAGCTGCCGTCAAAGCACTGTGCCCTGATGAAAGCTCATCAACTTCAAAATCATCAAGCAAAACAACTTCAAAATCATCAAGTAAAACAACTTCAAAATCATCAAGTAAAACAACTACAAAATCATCATCAACAACTAAACCTTCGTCATCGTCATCATCAACTAGTCATGGTCCAGGCATCCCAGCCCAAGGTGACATCAAAGCCATTCTCAACTACATTCAAACTCATCAGCTCATTAACATTGATCTTTTCTCACGATTTATTGCAGAAGCTGGATTTGTCTTACCACCAAAAATGTTTACTGATCTATTTGAAACTGATCCTGATCTCAAACTCAAATGCAGTATAGCCATGCAGGCCAAGCATCAAATCACTGAATCACGTGCAGTCCAGGCATTGTTCAAGATCTGTGGTGAATATGACGTTTAGAGAAAGCGTCAGTGTACAGATAAATGCTTATTGTATGACTTGAACACGAGATTCTTTAAAAATAAAAAGAATATTTAAAATTTATTGGATTTTGTGCAAGTTCCTTGTGCTGAAATCCAGCCCCTGTGTACCCCTTTAATTTGATTGGTCAATTTTTCTATCCACTAAAACTCTTGCATTGGCCGCCAAGGGGTTAGTGCCAACGCAACCATGTGGCTCACCAGCAACTATTTTTCAAATATGTTAAAATATCTCATTTTAACCATTTTCTTATTACAAACAATTGCTGCTACTAAAAATTGCTCAAGTTATTCTGCTATACTTGACAGCTCTTTGCCAACAACTGTTGCCCTCCCAGCCGAAGAGTTCAGCAGTTGTATGGCCGCTTTAGTTGACTGCTGTTGGACTGCTGAAAGTGGAATTGAATGTAAGAGCTGTTTTCAAGGTATTTCTCATTTGTTGTCCCTTCCAAAACCTTTAGAGAAGAACAGTGAATTATGCTCTGCAGTCCTCACCGTCCTTGACTATGACAGCCCTTTGAAAATAGGGGCTAGTGATAGATCTGCTGAACTGAGAGCTTATTTGGAGGGCTGCAGAGAGCCTTCAGTTCAGCTGTCTGTTTACAAGGGTAGATTGTTGAACAAAATATTGGCTGAATGCGAGTTCGCTGACAAAGAAGGGGAGTTTAGTCGACAACTCAGCACATTTCCTTTAGATTCTTTGCCTTATTTAGAAAGATTAAGAACGGTGAAGGTGAAGCGATCTGATGGCTCTGTAGTCCCATTATTTGAACTGCCTTTAGTTGAATTTACAGCTAAATTGACTGAATACACAGAGAAAATTAATAATCAGTTAAAATCCTTGAATTATTTCAATTTACTTCATTCGTTGATAGCTGATTCAAATGGAATCTTAAGTGACAGCAAATTAGAAAAGTACGTTCAAAAGTTCAAAGCAGCTATTCTGCCATCTGTCCTTGATACAGATGCAAAATCAAATGAAGATATTGTCCAGTTAATGAAAGGCCAATTATTTTATGATTTACCTGAAAATAACCAGATAAAAACTGATTTACTTGCAAGGTATCATGGTCTAGAGAACAACTACGCTGTAGGCGAAAGAGACCTGATAATTGATCATGACTTGAAGAGCAGCAAGTTAAAGTCAACTTACCTAGACACTTGCAGGCAGATTGTATCAAAGATCCCAAATAATCAGCCTGTAACCTCTGTTGCTGAAATAATTGCGATAACTGATATTTTCAGAGTCTCTGCTTTCTTGTCAAAATGGTATAATCCAACAGATGCTGCCAACGATCCAACCTTAGCCCCTAACAAGATGGCGTCATTAGTATTTCCAAATATGGAAAATTGCCAACAGATTATTAGCCAAGATCTCTTACCTGCATTCTTAAAAGAAATTGAAAATTCACATGAAAGTGAATATTTATCATTTGTTGCACATTCTTTGTTGATGAAATTTCCATGCAAAACTCTGTCACCTATCACTCTTAGCAAAAACGGCCCTCAGTCAACTGATGCTACC
>JALHRR010000163.1 GCA_022841345.1 Saprospiraceae bacterium | reverse complement strand
TATTACTCTTGTCCAAACCAGATCAAGGTGTATGGGTATTGAATGCTAATGCACAATGCGCGATAGAAAATGGCAATCGAATAGATAGCGGGTTTTGTAAAATTTTGTAATTGAAGATACTGTATTTTTAATCAATTTTGTTTAAGAAACTACGGGAGGAGTGGAGTATTACAATGGTGCTCTGTTAATAGTTTTTGCCAGATTTGTGATATTTTTATGGTATACCCGCGCTTTGCTGAAGTTTCTCTAATTCCTCTTGCACCCTCTCTTTGGGTGTTAAAAACAGGCTCGAAATGCTCGTTTTTTAGGCATAAGCTGTGTTATTTCGATTGTTTCTGTCTTGTATCGACTGCCTCGAATATGTTTTCTCAAAGGCCTGCTAATAATTATCGTATTCTAAGCGACCTTCCCGTCGGACTAGTTCGTCGATAGTGAGTCCTACCGCCGATACACCATTGAATACTGTGCCCACTCTTTTCTTGTTAAAGTGCTCCATCATAGTGATATAGGCTCTGGGCGGTAATGGGAAGAATCCGGCTTCTTTTACTAGGAGAATAGCGTTCTTCATATAAAATTCAACAAGCTCTTTGATTTCAGGTTTCTCTGTTGCTTTAGCATTGACATAGATAAAGATAGGGCGGGACAGTGGCTGATAATTTCCATTCTCTACGGTTTCGACAGACGGAAGAACACCACCTTTTCCATTGTTTATCGCAACCGCTGTTACTTTGGTTTGATCCTCGATGTAATAGGCAAAGCCAAAAAACCCCAACCCATTTTTGTTACTCGCTACGCCTTCTACTAAAACATTGTCATTCTCAGATTCAGTGAAATCATCTCGGCTTGACTTAATCTTGCCAACAATGGCTTCGGTAAAGTAATCGAAGGTGCCGGAATCAGTGTCTGCACCGTAGAGCTTGAAGGATTCATCGGGCCATGCCGGATTTATCTGATTCCATTTGGAAATTTTGCCTTGCGCAGCGGGCTCCCACATTTTCTTCAATTCTGCGACAGTCATGGTTGTACTCCAAGTGTTCTCTGGGTGCACCGCCACGGTTAATGCATCAAATGCTACGGGAATTTCAACAAATTGCACACGGGAATTTTTGCAGTCTTTTATTTCATTTTTAAGAATCGGGCGGGAGGCGTTTACGATATCAATTTCACCGCGGCAGAATTTCTTGAAGCCACCACCGCTACCAGAGATATTAACAGTTACCTTGATGGTATTTTTTTTTGCGATCTGAAACTTGTCGGCGACTGCTTTGGTGATGGGATAAACGGTGCTGGAGCCATCAATCTTAATAATTGATTGAGCATACGCAGCATTGATAATGTTGATTAATCCGCTCAATAAAATAGACATGCTCAGTAACTTAAAGTTGCGTAATTGAAACATTTTACCCTCCACTTGATTGAGATAGCTGCAATATATCTAAAATTCAGTATGCGATGTATAAGAATGTAGCATATGGTTCTTAAGGAAGTGCTGAATAATTCACCGCGTGGCAGCGTATCGAGCATGGTTTTTGGATACTGGGTTAGATTCAGCATTTTCTGGTCTGAATTGAGTCATTTTTTTCATTATTTCTCTCATTTTTTGTTTTCAGGACGCAACTTGGCTGCCGTTCCGATCAGGGTGTGAACAAACCCTGATTGTGCATCAACTCCAATATGCGCCTTCATACCGAAAAACCACTGATTGCCTTTCTTCGTCTGATGCATTTCGCTATCGTGCTTTCTTTCCTTGTTTTTGGTCGAGGAAGGTGCGGCAATCAGTGTGGCATCAACAATCGCGCCCTCGCGGAGAAATAATTCTCGATCAGCCGGATGGGCGTTGATCGCATTTAAGATGGATTCGGTCAGATGGTGTTCTTCCAGCAGGTGGCGGAATTTAAGTAGTGTCGTGGCATCCGGTGCGGTCTCGCGATTCAGGTCAATGCCAACAGAGCGGCGAATTGCCTGATTGTCGTATACGGCATCTTCGCTACCTTCATCCGACAGACCGAAGCATTGTTGTGTAACCACTACTGTCCCATTAACTTTCAAAGTAGAGACATCTGAATATGAGAGGGGTGATACAGGTTATGCGGGTCACCTCGCAATAAAGCCATCAAATCGCGCTTTTCAAATAAATTGAGCTG
>JALHRR010000162.1 GCA_022841345.1 Saprospiraceae bacterium | reverse complement strand
TCCGCGTCAGCCAGATCACTCTCTAAGCTGACTTGCACGTTCAGAAAAGTAACTACAAATACTTGACTGGGGTTCAACTTGTTGCATTTATCAATTAATTCAAGATTTGTTTTGAAAGAGTCTTTCTGTTCAGTGCGAGCAGCTGTGTCATCAGATTCTGATGTGATAATATTGTGGCCATCCTCAGCCACATTAAAAATATCCAATACGTCATCTAAATGCACAGAATCAGAAGGAATACCAAATGATGACTTGCTAATTGATGACATCAGCGGTAGAAAGGCTTCCTTTGTGCCTTTTGATAGGCATTGAAATATCTCTTTGCTCAATCCAAATCTTAATGACATAAAACGTAGATTCAAATGAAGCATTTTCAGCACAATATTCCTCAGGCTAATATTCCAGTGAAGCAATATACCTTGAATGATAAACCGATGAGTTTCACAACCAACAGCTCCATGATCATTATTCATAATTTTCTCCATAATTTCCTTTTTTTCAATATTTAAAGTTAAATCTTCCTTTTCTTTTTGAAATTCGTTCATATCTGTCTCTGGATCCAATGATCTCATTTTAGTTGCAGCTCTCTCAATTTCTACATCTAAGTTCATTAGGCCTTTGGATACGATTTCGGTTCTCAGTTGTGATGAGCATAAGGTTGTAACAGACTCATCTATTGTTATATAAATAATTCTTGGGGCTGAAAACACTGTATATGTCCTAACACCTGGAATGGAAAATTCTGTCCATCTATCATATTCCCAACTCTCGGACATTAATCCGCCAAAATAATCACCTTGACAAGATACAGAAATTTCTGCTTTACTCAACTCTACTTCAATAAAATCTAGCTGCCAAACATCTTTAGATTTCTTCAACAGCAAATTCATGTGTGATTTAACCATATTCAAAAAAATTCCAACATACTTGTCTTCATAAAAGAACAAAGCTCTAGCAGAAATTCTTGGTAATTCCGTTGTGATAATAATGTTGGACAATAAATCAGAAAACTCTGCTTCACCGTGGCTAATGACAGGTGGAAAGAGAGTACCGCTTTTTAAGCGACATTTTGTATGTTTTACAAAATTCTCTAGAAACACCTCCAACTCTCGATAATAACAAAAACGAACTATATTTGAAGCATTGCCACCATTTGTAATTGCCAAATCCTTCTGCAATAAACTGAGAGAAACAGATTTTGTCCGAAACTTTTGAAATGAATCCATATTCAACAGATTATTAGCGACACAATAAGCAGTAGAATAATGCTGCACAGCCAAATGAGAAGAGGAATCATCTTTACAATTTGTACTGTTGATGCCAAGCTCGATAGAAAAGTGAGGCCAAAATAGGACTGGGATACAATCAGGGCAATCGTTCAGATCAAAACAGGCAATATCCCAATTAAGAAATGACTGGCCTTGCTCTTGCAGCCCTTTTTTCAAAGCTACACTGGAAATTGAATTCACACGAATTCCAAGATCGCCTTCAACATAAATGTTTTCATTTTTTAGATATCCTGCAGTCAATATAGCGGGAGCATATACACTCAAGGATTCATCGATAGAAATATGAGGATTATTTGAGAAGTTATATTCAAAGTTACCACCTTGAAAAGCGGTCAATCTGGTCATAAAATCGTGAGCCATATATCGATACTTGTCAAAGTCAGATAGTGGTGGGCTGGCATCAGATGATGGTTTGGAAAATGATTTAAAGTTCAAAGATAAATCAATAAAGGCAGGAAAATATGATGGACTAATATATCCTTGAAATGGCTCAAATATTTGAGCGATTGCAGAATGGTATATTCTTGGCATACCAGCATCTTTCACAACATGAAAGCAGCTGTCCTCAAACCCTGTCAATATACAGTTTTCAGATACCGAATCAAAACATATTTTAACAGGAATCTCTGCAGTTTTTGCAACGGGAGGTTCAACAATGTAGAGTAAACCATGAATTGATACTTTGGGTAAAAATACAACAGGTTTCACATAATCTCGAAGTGTCATGCTTAAAGAATGAGCCCCAATGTCTAAAAACAGACCTACTAAAGTACTGTTAAGTAAAAGTTTTTCTGGTTTAAAATGATCAAATGATCTGGCCATTTGGTTTAATAAATCAGAAATGAAAGATAACGATT
>JALHRR010000161.1 GCA_022841345.1 Saprospiraceae bacterium | reverse complement strand
AAAGTAAACAACAATAATATTACAATTACTGTTGAAGATCCTCCTGAATTTAAATGTTTTGTAGTGTTTATTGAAACGGTTCATCAGATTGAGCCACTGCTGATGAAACTAAAAAAATGTCTCCGGTTATTTGAAAAGTTTGTAAGAGAACACCCCGATATTGTGGCAGTTCTGAAAAATGACTGAAAATTAATTCTCTTGACTTTGCAAATAAACCGCTTTTCTAGCATACAAAGGAGTGTGAGACCAAATATAAACATATTATAAATTTTAACAATTGATAGCAGTGGAGAAAACCGAATATACAATTTCTTTGTGATTTTCTATTATAATTTACAAGTAAACTGCTAAATTTGTTGGACTATAAAAGCAACCCATAATTATAATAAACGACCCCTGTTATATTTTCTGACATGGCACGTACTCCCTCCTCCTCTATTCAACCATCCATCCCTTCTCCTTCTATCTCTTCAGCTGTTCAACAGGTTATGGGCCCTGCTTCGCTAACTTCCCTGATGAAAGCACAATTGTCTGAAAACGACAAATTGAAAGGTAGAAAAAATTTTATTTGTTGGAAGGACCGTATTCAGGCACTGTTGGTCATCAACGGTTGTGCCCATGTCATATCTGACACTTTTGTCTGTTCCAGTCCTGACCTCCTTGCTGTGGACCAAGCTGTACGCTCTATCTTGATTTTGAATGTGGCCGATGAATGGTTGTCTTTAATACGTGAGGCTAGCACTGCTTCTGCTGCTTGGAAGAACATCTTGTCTGTTTTTGAAAGTCGAAACTACAACTCTCAATTATTTGTGAGAGCACAGCTGTCTCAAATGTCATTGCAGCACAATGGAGACATGGGGGCACATATTGCTAAATTCAAGGGTCTTCTCTCTGATTTAAGAACAGCTGGTGCTCAAGTTTCTGACGACGAAATTGTGGCAACGTTTTTGGGAACCTTGAATTCTGATTTTTCCAACTTTGTGACTACCCTTGTTAACTCATCTGAATCACTTTCTATTGAAGATTCTTTGGGTAAGGTATTGGCTGAATCAAATAGAATTTCCTGTTCACGCCCCATGCATAAAAATGGGGAAACTGGTGACACTATGTTGGTGGTTAGACGGAGAAGTGGCCCCTTCCGCAAGAGGTTTGGTGCTCCTGTTTGCCAAACCCGCTCTCACTGCATACACTGCAAGAAGCCGGCAAATCACTCGGCTGACAAATGTTGGTCGAAGCCAGGCAATCGAAAACCAAATTTTATTCCTACTTGGAATAAAGGAAATTCAAATTATTTGCCTTCCTGTTCACTTTCAAGTACTGTAACCTGGATTCTTGATACAGGTGCTACAAAAAATCTTACTGCGGATCGATCGTTATTGCATAATATCCAACCGTGTGTTCCATTTTCTATTATATTAGGCAACGGAGGCACTCTTAACATTATTGAAAGTGGAAGTTTGAATTTTGAATTGGATAACACAACGTTACAACTTGAAGTTTATTATCACCCAGACATAAGCTACAATTTATTATCTGTTCCGGTATTAAGTCAAATGGGTCTTCAGTTTCTTTTCTCTGATCTTAATTGTGTTATTTTGTTCCAAAGTCGTGAACAAATTGTATGCCCGATGATCAATAGATTATACCTCTTATATACCAAACCAAATCAACATACTGCATTAGTTTCTACTGAATGTTTACCTGAGTTTACTGTCAATAATGAAACTATGTTGTGGCACAGCAGACTCGGACATATCCCTTACCAATCAATGTTGCAGTGGCAGAAAGACAATCATTGCGATGAATTATCAAAATCAATACTAAAACCGGAAGATATTCAACATTGTCAAATTTGCATTTTGAATAAGCAAATCAGGACTAAATTTAATACGAATAATATCCACGCACAAGTAATTGGTGAACAATTTCATTCAGACATATGTGGTAAAGTTGGAGTGCGAGGATACAATCATGAAGAATATACAGTTACTTTTATAGATGAATACTCTAATATGGTCTTTGGTTATTCAATTAAAACAAGGGATCAAGTGTTAATTGTTCAATAAAATACGTTTACTTGTGGATTATTTTGTGTTTATTTATTTACAATTTATAGGGTTAGGGTTAGGGAAACCAACCATCAACCCTAAACAATTGCCTTTTTTTAT
>JALHRR010000160.1 GCA_022841345.1 Saprospiraceae bacterium | reverse complement strand
GAGCCATCTCGACCTAAAGCCCTCTATGATAAAATATGCAAAACAAATTATCGTATACCTTCAGGAATTGCCTCCCTCTCAGCAACATCTTTAATTCGCAATATTTTAATTGGAAATCCAAAGATAAGAAGTACAATTCCAGAGATTATATCACATCCATGGACAACTTGTAGAGAATTGGCTCACAATAATAATGAAAATAATAATAATTTTGATAATCAAAAAAATAATTTTGCTTTTATTAATAACATAAATAACCAACTTTTATAATTTCAACTGCCATCTCCCAAGATCTCTTTGTTTTTCGATGACTCACATTTTCGTTGACAAGGGTTCTCATGGATTTCTCAACTGTCCCGTCCTATTCTGCCCTTTTAGCCCTTCCGCCCTCACAAATAGTCCTTGCATCAGGATCTCCTCGACGCAAACAGCTGTTTTCTCTCCTTTCCCTCCCGTTCACGACTTACACCTCTGATTTTGAAGAGAACTTACCACATTCGTCTCCTCATTCAACGTACACCCGTTTGACTGCATAAGGGAAGGCCAAAAAAACTGGAGTAGATTTGAATGGAATCCCAAAAATTATAATTTCAGCAGATACAATTGTATCATTTGAAGGGAGAATAATTGAGAAACCGTTTGACAGAGAAGATGCAAGGAGAATGCTGAGAGAATTTGAAGGCAAAAAAGTAACAGTATTAACCGGTGTCGCCATTCTATATGCTGAACATTCTTTTTCTTTTGATTTCCATGCCAACAGCTGCTCAAACTACCAACACGTCCCTCCCGATTACATTATGGATTCATTCGTTGAAGAATCTGTCATAGAATTTGGCCATTATGATGATTTCCTACTAGAAGCTTACTTGAAATCAAATGAATGGTGTGATAAAAGTGGAGCAATTGGATATCAAGAGATCGGATTGCTGTTCTTCAAAGGATTGGAAGGATGCTATGCAAATGTAGTTGGATTCCCACTTTATACCATATTTAGAAAGTTGAGAGAGGTTATTGGAAAAAATATGAAAAATCAAGAAAATAAATAAAAAGGAAAATAAAATTATTGGAAGACAAGTGATTAAAATCAGTGAAATTCACAGTTTAATTGAAATAAATGTACTCTTTCCTAAAAAGGAAATATAGGGGTGTCCCAGCAACCCAATTGATTTCACTGTTTTTCACGGAGGACAGCTCCAAGGTGAATCCAGGCCCGCTTCCCTCCATCAATTGAATTTGAAACTTTTTCTTTTCAATCCTCGTCACCGCTTCAATATTCCCTTCTTAAATACTATACACAGCAAATATCTCTCAAATGAACAATCGATGTGCCTATTGTTCTCTCACAGTCTATCCATTAGAACAAGTTAAAATTGGGAATTCTAAAATATATCACAAGTCCACTTGTCTCAAATGCAGTAAATGTAAACGCACAATTACAGCTACAAATTATATTTTACATCAAAATGAACTGTTTTGTGAATTTCATAAACCAATTTCATTTTCACGTCCAGAGAGCCCAGTTCCAAACAGCTCTGAGCCACAACACTCTAACTCTGTTGCTGATGGAAGTGGTTGGAATCTAGCACTGGCTGCTGCTGCAGTAGACTCTGGCTCAACTCTTGCTGTATTCAACTCATCAAATCTTGCTCGTGCTCCATCACAGAGACTAGCATCTCATCACAGTCTTGGAAGGGAAAGAGCTCGCCCATTCACACTCAATAATGGACTAATAATGACAGCAACCCCACAATCAACCCTGACAAAGGAAGATTCTTCAAGTAAACAGAATATTTCTGAAATCAAGGGAAATGCTGAAGAAGGAAAATTCTTAAAATTGGCAAAATCATCTCAAAAACTCTCTGAAAATATTATTAGTATAGAAAAAGGAGACAAAATTGAGCCAATTCAACAGCATACATTTCCAGGTCCTTTAAAAAAAGCTGCACTTAAAGATCCACAGATCCCAGTGCGTCAGCAGAGTTCATCTGATGTAGTCAATGTATCTCAGAAATCTTCAACAAACAGAACCTCTTTGCCAATAGAATCAACTATTATGCCTGCTGCTAAAAACAATCCTCAAAATCTCCGTAAATCAGCCAGCGATTTAAAGATTCCACCAACATTCCCCAATCAGCAACATGTTGAAGAGGATTCTTTTGAAAATATCACTAAAAATTTACGTGAAGAGAT
>JALHRR010000159.1 GCA_022841345.1 Saprospiraceae bacterium | reverse complement strand
AGAAATATGTAAAAATCTTTTGTCAGACATATTTTCTTTCCAGGCTTCTTTTGCAGCCTGAAGCATGGATGCTGTACCCATTACATTCGTATGAACAAATATCAATGGATCAGAAATAGAACGATCTACATGAGATTCCGCAGCACAATGCATCACGCCGTCTACAGCATAAGTATTAAAAACTTCTCCGAGCTGATTCAGGTCCGTGATATCTCCATGGAATGATCACGGCTACTCCTGAATGAAGGAGCCAGATTTGAGATTTATATTCCGGTGTGAAACAGTCGGGAAGAAGGCGTAAGGCGTAAGTGGTAAGGCGTAAGTGAACAGCTGAAATGGATGTGTGAAAATTAACAATAACACATTATTCAAACACAAAAAAAAGCATCGTAAATGGAATGACAGGTATCTATTTTAATATGTTTCTTTTGTTATTGATTTAAATTTAACAATTAAAAGTCTTGCATATTTGAAATATTTGTGTTTCTTTACAAACATAAAGGGAGTACATGTAACAGTAGCGCACTAAATTGTTTAACAATTTAGTAACTGTATGTAACTAAATTTTTACTAATATGAAACTTTTTAATTTCTCCCCCCCCTCAGAAAACTGGCTTAATTTCTTTATTCTTGATTAAAGAATTTCGAAAATCAATATTAAGCATAGCAATGGTAATAGCTTTGTCCCTGACCTTTGTTCCGAAAATGGTAGCGCTTCCAGTGCTGTTTGAGGTCGCGATCCCGGAAGTTTGCGGAAAAGGTGCATTGAAATATGAAAGATCGGGCTTTTTTGGTCAGACCTGGCCGGAGCGAACTTCTTTTCTTGAACTGACCTACACAGGCTCCCATCATTTAGTGATAAAGACATCTGGTGGTTCTACTGTTTATGATTATGAAATTGAGTTTTTTGTAAATCCGGGTGTCTCTCAATGTCAGGGCAGCAACAATTGGTGTGCATATGTTTCATTCCAAAGTACGATGCAAGGGTCATATGCCTATGGAATGCTCAATGACATACAGAATCTTCCTGCAGGAACATATAATATTTATTTATATTCTGAATATACAGTAGATGGCGTAGTTGGTATGACACCATACTTTGTGACTGAAGGATCATTAAGCACACCTGCAGCCTCCTCAGTTACAATCACATCTGACGACATTGCAACAGATAATGATGTATTATCTATTGAGATTAATGGATCAGTCTCGAATCCCTCACCTGTTTACGAATGTGTGTCTGAGGACGTGAACGTACTATTTGAAATGGATGATTTGTCATTAATTCTATCAGGACAATATTTTGTGACCACTAAATGGGCTGAAGTAACAAGTTGTAGTGATTTTGTAATTACATGGTCTTCACCTGATATAAGCCAGTTACACTTGGTTTATGATGGGGGTAATCCTACAGACTTTCTAAAATTGCAGGACTTACGATCAGCTCTGGATAATTCACCATTTTATAATTCAGCTAATGCCGGTAAGAGATATCTTGTACATTTTTCGATAACGAATGGAGTTTGTCCCTCAAAAGAATACACAAGGTGTGTTGTATTTACGGATACTCCAAATCTTGATCTGGAACTGACTGTAAATCTTTGTCAGGGCACTCAACCCAATAATCCTTGCCCGGGGGGTGTTTCCGCTGTCTATAAAAATTTAAGTGGAGTGACTGGGTCCCCTTTGCTGGCATACAGTTCTCCAACATTCAATTTTGACGGGTCAGATGGTGTTATCGAATATTATGAAGTCACACTGGATGTGTTGCACTCGAGTGGCACAGTAGTCGCAATGATGCTGGAAAGTCATCCGATTCAACTATCTGCTTCGTATTTCCTGGATGCCGGTGATGTTCCATCTCAAAATATTAATGCATGGCAAATTCCGAAAAATGATGATATAGGTTGGTCCGGAGGAAATGGATTCATAGCCTGGGCTTCTCAGAATGGATTATATTATTTTCTGCTCAATATAAATGCAGTGAACGGTTGTGGAAACGTGGAAGACTGGACAATATTTCAAGTCGATGCTACTAATCAATACAAAGGTTTACCTCAAAACAATTTAATTGTAGAGGATATAAATTCGGTACAGATTTCACCAAATCCGTTCAATGAAGAAATATCAATAAAATCGCATACAAACATTGATCATGTGCTCATATATGATCTGCAGGGTAGAATAATACATTGTGAGCATCCTGGAGCCAACGTGAATACAATAATTAATGC
>JALHRR010000158.1 GCA_022841345.1 Saprospiraceae bacterium | reverse complement strand
AGCTATCTATAAATGAGTTACCTGTTCCCATTCGATTGTCTTCAATAAATTTGCTTAACTGAGACAATTGTTCGATTACAGCATCTGGGATGATCAAAGTATTTTCATCGATATTTTTTGATTTAAAGTCAATTGTTTGCGCCCAATGTTTCATTATGTCATTGAATCTTTTCTCGACTTGACTTACACCGTGAGCGGCCAATTGAGACAATTGTTCCATTGTTTTCAGCACACTGTTAATCTTTATGTTTTTCAGTGTAATTTTTGCACTCAAAATTTCATTGATAACATGTAAATATTTCCCAGTCTCTTCACTGATAATTTCAGGTGAATTACTGTGAAATTGTGCGGCTAGCCCGGCCAAGATGTAATTTTCCTTTAATTTAATGAGTGAAATGCATTTAAGGACAGTTTCTGTAATTTCCAATGTTTTTTCAATATCTTCATTAAACAAATGATTAATATTTACTTTGACGTACTTTCCATGAATCTGTTGTTGTTTGGTACAGAGGAATTAGGACGTCTTCAACCGACTCGATATTGGTTTCAAATGAGTTCAAGACAGTAACCTTGTTAAACTTTGAAAATGAATAATTACTAGTTTAGAAGTGACTTCTGTTAAGCTGTCCATTGAATTGCTGATTTTTTGCAGTCTGGCTTCTTCCTCGGATAAATCTTCTATGGTCATAACCGTAGCTCAGGGATGGCTTTGATCATTCGGAGTGTTAATGAATTATTGGAATGGAGACGAAGCCATAAGAATGATATGATTGGATTTGTTCCTACAATGGGTTGCTTGCATCAAGGACATTTAAGTCTCAGTATTTCATTGCAGTCCATCAATTAATGCTATAGTGAAAATGAGTGCTGAATGTTGCACCAAAACAGTTGTCAGTATATTTGTGAATCCAACTCAGTTTAATCAAGCAAGTGATTTTGAAAAATATCCAAAAACAGAAGAAAATGACTATAAATTATGTAAAGATTTGGTTGATATTGTTTTTATGCCTTCTGTTGATGAGATGTATCCAGTTGGCTGCAGTACTTTTGTAATCAATGAATCTCCGCTGACCTCTGTTTTGGAAGGTGCTCATAGACCTGGACATTTTAAAGGTGTTTTAACTGTTGTTTCCAAGTTATTCAATATCATTTCGCCAAATTTTGCATTTTTTGGTCAAAAAGATATCCAACAAGTGAAGGTCGTTGAAGCTTTAGTGAAAGATATTCTCTATCCTGTAAAAATCGTTGTTGGTGAAACTTTGAGAGAAGAAAATGGGTTAGCAATGAGTAGTCGTAATATTAGACTATCTTCAGATGCGAGATGGCGCAGTGGAGAAATCTACAGAGTTCTCAAATTTGTTGCTGTTGAATTGCAAGATCCAAAGGCAATTGTTCCTGATATTGTCAAAAAGGCAGCTGAAACTCTTTCAAATAATTTTAAGGTTGATTACTTCGCTGTTACAGACAGTCATTTGAGATCAATCGATTCTCTGCGTGATTTTTCTGGAGAAGTCATCATCTCAACCGCTGTTTTTATTGAAGACGTCCGACTAATTGACAACATTTCTGTAATTCTCACATAAACTATTCTTTATTTTTATTGTTTTTTACTTGCATTGGCCCTTTGAACCTGATCAGGTACAAATCCAAACGTAGCCTTAATAGGAGCGTTCTTGGCAGCGACTTTGTTTGGAGATTTGACAATCTTCTTTGACGTGCCTGGTTTATCTGTTGGGACACTTGCAGTAGGATGGGAGGATTGCTGGACCATTGAAGTTTCTGTCTTTACTTCCGGTTTTTTCAGGATTTGCTTTGGAGCTTTTGCTGCAACTGAATGTGGTTTGTCCACCATTTTACCATGATTGTGAGCAGATACAGATGAGGCTGGTCTATGCTCTTTGGTTTCAAATGGTTTCTTTGACATATCCTTGACAGTTGGATCATGAGTTTTATGGGTTTTAGCAGTTGCTTTGGATACAACACCTACAGGTTTGTCCGTCAACAAAATGGATTTCAATCCTTTTTCAATAGACAGAGCATCAGATGGTTTCGGCGGTTGATCGTTCTTAGCAGGAACAAATTTGACATCCTTCCAATGTTTGTTCATTTGAACCGGCGTCTTCCACTCATTTTTCAAATTTGGTTTATGGACCTTTGGATCATTCATTGGCGCGACAATTTTGTGCTTCTTTGAAACTGCGAATATTTGTCTGAAACTAATATTTAGCAATTTAGAATAATGGACCATAGCAC
>JALHRR010000157.1 GCA_022841345.1 Saprospiraceae bacterium | reverse complement strand
CTGCGGTTCTGATTATCCTTCTTTGTCATCGTCGTTCCTCTTTCTTTAGGGTAACGATGAACTAAAAATGTCTCTTAAGCAATCACGCTATTTTGTCCAACTTGGGTTGACGGTATACAGCTAATGCATGAAGGCTTGGCCGCTGCCACTTGCAACCATCACAATAAAGCACCCCGCCGCAAGCAGCGAGGTATTAAAAGCGCTCTTCAGACTGCTGGTTTTCAACCAGCCTTCGCCCCAAGGGGCGAGGAATTAAACCCGGAAGAGATTAAATTATTGAAGCATTCCCTTAATCTGGCCATTGATTGGGAGATGCTGGATAAAAACCCAGTGTCACGGATACCGATGTTTCATGAAGATAACAAGATTGAGCATTATATGGATGATAGACAACTGGAACGCTTGCTCACGGTGCTACATACCGATGAGAATCGGCCTGTCTGTCTGATAGCTTTATTGCTGTTATCTACAGGATGCCGCCTGAATGAATTGCTTTCTGCTAAATGGAGTGATGTGAATCTGGAAAAAAGCATATTCACCATCAGGGCAACCAATGCCAAGAGCAGAAAATTACGAGGAGTACCCCTCAATGAGAGTGCCATCGAAGTGCTTAATCAATTGAACACTCAAGGCAAGTTTGAGTATCTGTTCATTAATCGTCTGACGGGGATGCCCTATCGGAATATCCAAAAAGTTTGGCAGAGACTGCGTGACAAAGCAGGACTAAAACACCTGCGCTTGCACGATCTGCGTCATCAGTACGCATCCTTTCTCGTCAATTGTGGCCGAACACTTTACGAGGTCCAGTAAATACTTGGACACAGCACGAGCGTGGTTACGCAGCGATATTCTCACCTTTCTTCCAAGGTGTTGAACGAGGCGGCTCAAAGTGCATCAATCAAAATCAAGGAATGCCACGACAACCACGACGTAAAAAAGGGTGAAAATTGCGGGTCGGGCTGGCGAAAAAAGGCCCCGCTGTTGCCCAGAGTCGGCCGCTCCGGGACCGTTTGGGGGTGGCGATGGCTGCCCTATCGACTCGCGGCAGCGGTGCACCTCGGGCAGTTTTTGTGCAAATCCGTCACTTTTTCCCGCCCCGCCTTGCCAGGATTCAGTCTCCGGCAGTTGGACTCGGGGTCAGTCGGATTCAGTTCGGAAGAAATTTCAGCATTGGATTGTTTTCAATCAAAATTCTTGAAACTGAGGCAAACTATACCCATAGAAGTTCGGTGCTGGATCGGCTTCAGCTTGAGTAATCATTAGGAAGTAAAAAAAGAATTTACAGTTCTTAAGCTTTGAAGCCATAACTTGCGGAGGGGCTGCTACTTTTAATCCGTTGGTCGCCAGTTCGATCCTGGCACGACCTACCAAATAGAATAGGGGTTAGCTTAAACGCTAATCCCTTTCTTATTTTAGAACTCAGCATATGTGATAAATCATACTGTAGTACTTCGATATTTCCCGGAAATTAAGCGAAATAATTCGATTGTCAGCTCTGAATTTAATTTATTCTGAATTTTGATTGATGATTAAGCTTCTGCGCTTTAGGAAGCAAAGCGGATTGCCATGACAATGCCTCAAAAAAAGAAATAGATATAACCCTATATAATCGCCATCGATTTCCTTCCGAAATCATACAATGTTCGGGGTGGCTCTATCAGCGATTTTCGGGTGTCACTGCTTTATTCAATCTTGGCTGTCTCATGAATCAACGGAATCTCAGACAAGGAGTCTTTTGATTTCACGTTAGCATATAGGAGAGATTTCCAGCGTTGGGTTTCTTATAAAAGTATCTGGGAGTACCGAGCTATATCATCTCTTAATTTAGACTGTGTTGCTGTACAAAATCGGTTTGAAGGCTTACAGTGTCATTCAGTCGATCAAACTCAATAAGAAAGTCAAAGAAAGTAACTTATAAAATTAGGAAATGAGGTTTTTGTCAAGCTAACCCCGGCAAAAGATTGCGTAACCCACCCACAATAAATTCTACGGACATGGCTGCCAGCATCAGTCCCATGACACGCGTTGTTACATTCATTGCGGTTTGGCTCATACGATCCCCAATTTGCGGAGCGAAATGCAATATACCCCAAATAATAAGCGCCACTAGCAGACAGATAATAAAAAAAGCCAGTTGGTCAATTGTTCCTTCTGTCTGATTGCTAAATAAGATAATGGTACTCATCGAACCGGGCCCTGCGAGTAAAGGCATCGCAAGTGGAACAACCGCAACCGATGCGCTATCGACAGCCTCTTGGTCTTCTTCAGGAGTATGTCCCGTTCGATTGTTTTTC
>JALHRR010000156.1 GCA_022841345.1 Saprospiraceae bacterium | reverse complement strand
AAAGTCAAATCAACAGGATTTGTGTTGACCAAATCACCACCAATTACCAGTAAATTATAGAGGGCTACGATGCCTGCTGCTGAGCAATTCAAGATAAAACTGTTGAGACCAATGAACATACCGTGATAGAGCAGCAAGCAATATACACCGAACGTCAAACAGTCACTGAAAAATTGGCTTCCCTTTGTATAAATCACAATGAACAAAATTGGATTTGTGCCCATAAATAGGAAATAAATAAAGAGCACTGCAAAGAGATTAGGATGCAAAATCAGATTCTTCACAAACTTTGGGCATTTGAAACCATTGAGATTATAGCTACCATTGTTCCGTTGTTTTGCTTGAGAGCCAATGTGCCGAGTCCTGTTCCAATTGAGAAATCTGTTTGTGTAACGTGAGCGTACTACTGCCAATGTCAGAGCTGCAAAAGTCCACATACCATAAATACTGATACCAACAGCGCTGAACTTGTATTGTTGATAGCCAACAGCATACGCAAAAGCCGTTAGAACAGCAATTACAAACCCAGCCAGTGTGCAGAAACTAAGCAAATGTGTATAATTTCTAATATAACTGCTTTGAAATTTCTTCTCCAATTCTGCATCTTTGAATTTTCCGTTGAATCTTGTAGCGGCGTGTAGAGTTATCCATCCACGCTGTTTTGAAGCATCTGGGTGCTCATGAGTAATAGGGGCATCAACAGCGGCTTCCCAGGCTACGTCACTAAGCCTCAAATTAGCGGCTTTCTGTTTTGATTTTGAAGACTTTATATTAACATAGTCTACAAAATAGTCGACGAAATTCGACATTTTAATTCTGGTAAAGGCCTTTTGCATTTCTCTCATTTCTTGAGTGAATGGCAGTGTGTAGGAATTGTGGGTTTGACCATTTGACAGAGTGATTGAAGTGTCTGCCAGTTCACAGCGCTGTTGTAGGGCTGAATCTAATAATTTGTATGTTTGTTCAGATATACGGGCGACGTTCGGTGATCCCAATTGCTCTAGCATTGCAGCCCCTTCCACGTCAGCACTGTAGATATCGTACTTGAAAGATTTGGATCCAATAATTCCGGCATAAACATCACCCGTGTGAATTCCCATTCTCATTTGCAATTTAATGTTGTATTCAGCAGAGATCATCGTGAGAACATTGGTCATATACATTGACATAAAACATATGTTGTTGGCTCCTTCGTGAGCAGCATTCGGTTCATTTGGTCGCTGAAATAGGGCTCCACAAACTTGATAGCAGTCTCCAATGGTTTTTATCTTTTCTAAACCTAACCCTTGAGCGATAATATCAAACTTACCAAAGATCTTGTCAAGGATGTTCACGAGCTCAATTGGTGGCAGCTGCTCACACAACGGAGTAAACCCAACGACATCTGCAAACATGATAGTGACATTCTTTACGTATTTAAATTGACCATTATCTACAAATGGATAATTGCCACCTGTAAGGTTGGAACTGGCATCGCTGTCTCCAATCAAAGATGCAAAGATCTGGTTGGTCAACGACGGTACACTGAAGTTATTGTTCCGAGTGAATCTGGCCATGTGGTCCTGCTCAAATCGATCAATGTATTCGTTAGGCAGAATGTTTTTTAATAACTTGACTGTTCTTTCCCTAGCATCAGCCAAATCATTGTGATATGCACTGGCAACTTTTACTGTGACAAAAGTCCGTCGCAAGAAGAGTTGCGTGATAACAGCGACGACAAATCCAGTCACATTAATAGCACAAGTAAACAAGAGGGCGTAGGTAACCTCAGATGCTTCTGGTTTCAAAATTGCCCCCATTATATCCTTAATCAAAGATAGCGAGCATCCAGTTGCGATTTTAGCATATGTATCCATGTTGAATCCAAAGTACATCATGATGACCAAAACGTAAATTCTTAGATGTAAATTACGCGGTTGATTGTTTGCAACTGCATAATTAATTTCATTGTAAAAATTAATATATAAAGGGACTGCTGTGATTATGATAAACGAAAAATATAGCCATTTGTTGAATTGGTGCGTTGTCGAGAAGAATGATAAGCCTAATAAAATCGCCGTAATGCTCATGGACACAATGTATGCGATCGTTTGCAAAGAATTTATATCTGGAATAGTTGCAGACATAAACATATATACAATTGTCAGCAGAATTGTGCCGATATATGTTCTGCGTAGATTACTGAGGCTGTTCTCGGAATAAAACTCATCATATTGTCTAGACATATCTGGTGGTAAATTAGTTTTGTTTGGTAAAAATGATTCAAATGAAACTGGTTTAATACAGCGAGCCAAGTTATCTCTTGTCG
>JALHRR010000155.1 GCA_022841345.1 Saprospiraceae bacterium | reverse complement strand
TGAATCGATGAATTGATTGGAAGGAATCAGTCCAAATTTGCCAATTTTGGTATTAAATCAGTATAAAATTGAATTCCATTTAATAATTCATTTTCATTTAAATATTCATTGTGATCATGAAGCAACATTTTTGTATTTCTTATAAATGATATACCATAGCAAGGTATCCCTTTCTTGCGTAACCAACGGGAATCTGTTGCAGCAGGGAATATATCAGTTTTGTATTCAACATTTTTAGCTTTGAATGAGCTAGAAATAGCTGAAAAATATTTGTCTGATGGATCGATTGAAGAAGATGGACATTCATCAGATTGAGCTACTAGTGTTATCGATGTCCCTTCAATTCCTTCAACCCAACCGTTCAAGATCTTTTGAAATTCAACAATACCCATTACTGGACTTATTCTTACATCCAAACCAACAAATGCCTTATCAGGTACAACATTATATTGAACACCTAAATTTGCAAACGTTATATTAACTGATGTCACTGATCCTAAAGATTGTCCATTGTAAACATCTCTCCAAAGTTTTTCTTGTGCATCTCTGAAAGTCTGGACTCTGTTGAGGATTACCAGCATTTTACTTGCAGCTGTATCAGATATGAACTGTGAGCCATGACCTGCATTCCCTTCAATATCAATCCGTATCCACCAAGGACTCCTTTCGTTGTAATAAACAAACACAAAATTGTTTATATTTGGCAGTCCTTCATCCAAAGCCATTCCAACATTGAGACGAGCAAAATCCTCTGTTTCAACCCAAGCCTTCATGCCATCCCTCCCAGAAGTCTCTTCATCAGGCATAAACGCCATATGAATTGTTCTTTTAAAAGATACGTCCTTTAAATTTATCAGGGCGCAAATATATCCAATTGCAACTGATTTCATGTCTTGTGCCCCTCTTGCCACTATATCTCCATTATCCAACCGAACGGCTGCGAATGGAGGGGACGACCAATGCTCTTCGCTGACTGGTACAACATCAAAGTGAGAATTGAGCAAGATGGAAGGGAGGGATGGGGACGATCCAATTCTACTTATGATGTAAATTGGTTTCCCAGCTGGACAATCAGTTCTGAACGTATGAGAAGGCAATTCATTTGAACAAAGAGAAGAAAGAAATGCAGAGGTTTTATCATAGTCAGGATTTGGATGAGCTGTGTTTATACGGAGATATTCTTGGAAGAGGGCAATGAAGCGATCAGGTGACATTATTGCCATTGTTTGCTTGGGTGGGTTGCGTTTGGGCTGCTAGATGGCTTACTGTGTTTTATTGACAAGTAAGAGATATGTACAAAATAATGGGTAAGAATTGAGTATGCAAACAAGTGGGTTGCGCTCAAATAATTATCTTTTTATTTTTTTAAATACAATACAAAAATTAAATGAAAATAAAATCCAAAAAATAATCAAATCCAATTTTAAATTAAAATTAAAAATCTATTCACAAGCCAATTTTGGATCAAAACTACTCAATGCAATCCCGTATGCCTGCATTGCTGTCAAAGGATATTGGAAATCCATTGTAAAAGTATCGTTGCCAACTCTTCCAAACTGCATTACTATATAATCAAGATCTTGCTCATTTATAACTTGAAAGTTTTTGACTGATGCAAGTGTTACACGTCCATTAAAGTTTAATACATAGCTCTCTGTTTCTTGATTCCACTGCGGTGATTTGTTGTGCAGAACTAACATGTCTTCAATATCATTTTGTTTATATTTATCATAAAGAGATTTTTGATTTTCTTTGTAAGAAACTTGAACGATCTGTCCATCTTTAGTGATACCTGGTAACAATATAGTCATTTTTCGAGGGCCTTTCAATCCAAACACATTTGCTTCATAAATAATTGAAGCGATTTCAACTTTATCACCGTTTTCATTATCTGTGTCATAGACTGAGAATACTGTTCCCAAGAAATTTGAATGGACGGAACCAACAATGGATGTTTTGTTTTTATCTTTTTTGAATTCAAATCTATTTTTGGAAATTATGTATTTCGTTGTTTTGCTACTCTTTCTTTTCTTACGGGCAGCCAAGATGAATGTACGTGTATTATTAGGTCCTTCCAAAAATAATTCATATTGCGGTGCAAATGCATCTAATCCATGTTTTCTTCGAATAATTTTACATAAAACTCTCCTAGATTGCTCAACAGGATGCGTCAAAAATGTGTTGTAATCAATGGTTGCATGAGGTGGAAGTCCATTTGGATGATGTCCTGGAATGTGTTCAGCTGGAGCAGTATGAACATTAATGTTATTTTGATTTGGTTGAAAATGCTGTGCAAACCAATTAGGAGGATTTGAGTTATTGGCGTTGAGA
>JALHRR010000154.1 GCA_022841345.1 Saprospiraceae bacterium | reverse complement strand
CTTTAATAGATCCATCATCCAAGACACAGAATGGCCGAGATTTGTGATGTAATTTCTGATACAATCCACAAGCATTGCATAACAGCTGTTTTCCATTTGGACATCTTCTCCAGGAAGGCGTATTGGTAGCCCCACAATTACTGCAGCATTTTTGACTATTCATGCCTCCATATGGAAATCCTTGGTTTGGAATGAATGGAAGCGAATGATTTCCAATCAGATTACTATGAAGATATGGTGATATATTTTGATGAAAGTGTTGCTGTTGTTGGGGAAACGATTGTGGAATATTAAAGGTGAACACTGGCTCTTGATGAGGTAGTTGAGATCCAGCTGGTGGCAAAGGTCCAAGTGGATTGCTGCTGAATTGATTCCACATATAGTTTGCATCAGATTTATATTGATTTCTTTCTGATTGGTTCATAGAATTTGGTATTGCATTGTTGTGTGTCATTTGCCACCGCGACATTTCTTGCATTGGCGTTGTATTGATGGTTGTTGTCATTGAAGATCGCTCTTTGACAAAATTCCTCTCTTCTTTAAGATTATCAACAATAATTGGGTTTGAAAAAGCAAAATTTTCTGTTCCTTCCAATTTTTCAAGTGTTTGAGTCATATTGCAGATAATCAGTGCGGACTGTTGAATAGTTTGATTTGATTTATGTGATTTAATTGTGAATTACTATCTGATTTTGGATTATTGAGAGGGATGACAGATAAAAGTCAAAACTCAAGTACTTTGATTGATATACTATGCCCTTTTATATGCTCAGTTAAGGGCTGAATTGATATCAACAGATTTGAGCAAAAAAGTTAAATGGAATGATAAAGCAGCGATTTCAACAACCAACTAGATTGGATCAGTGATGGCAAATGCTCAAGTCAGCAGATTAAATTTATATTGAATTTTATTTTATTAGTTAATTTATTATAATTTTACAGAGTTTACTTTGATGTAATGAGGATTACTTGGCATTTGAATGAAATTTTGCTCAGGTCGATCAACTAAGGAAAGTTCCAATTGCCATTGGTTTATGTCAATCAATCCAGATTTGGTAATTGTTAACGTTATAGGAAAAGAAATTTCTTCACTTTTTTCAAGCGTCCCTCTAAAATCTGTTTGGCCAGTCCAGAAATGATCTGTAGAGGTCAACTGCTGTGATTGAGGGTCTGCACCTAGAAATCCACCCATAGCCTTCATTGTACTGCTTGTACGTCTAATTCTGACTGCAGGTGCGATGCTCATATGAAGAGAGTATTTAACTGCAGAGCACCATGATAAGTTTTTGAGAATTACTTGAAATGTCAGGTTAGAGATTGGATCACCTGAGAAATCATGTGCGTAGGCAGAGTTGGCTACTATGAGGAGTTTGACAGGTATTTCATTTTTTCCTCTCATATTCGCAAAATTTGATATTAATTCTTGCTTTTCTCTCGCAGCACTTGCTATTATACTTTTTCTCATAATTTCTGAGAGTTTTCTGTCCGTCTCGATCAGAAATGGAATGTACTGCCCCATAGACAACCCAAAATTGATCCCTAATACAAATGTACAACCAAGAAAGCCATTATATTTCCATAATATTCCAATATCCAAGTCATCATTATTGTAAAGTGCAAAAAGCTTATCAGTAATGTCTTCAGAGACGTCTGGGAACTGATTTCTTATAAATGATCTGCGATAATATCGCTTCGCTTGAACAATAAAATCACTAAATGGCAACAAATCAAAAGAAATTGAAGAATTTTCAGTGAACCGATGGATTGATGTTTTTAAAGCCAATGAAGGCATATTTGATTTGATCTGTCGATCTGTTAGGAGCTCTTTGAGACCTTTTGTAATAAATGCTTCAGTTGAATGATTTTCTGCGGTCGTCAATGGAGAATTTTCATGAAATATTCTAAAACAGGCGAGGCTTGATTCTGATGCATTCAAAAATCCATTGATGCTATTTGTTGATTCTTCCAAATTCCGACTTTTCCAAAATGGACTGATAAACATCGCTTCACAGATTTCTAGTTGATGTGATTGATTATTAGAAATATTTTCAATTTCAATTCCAACTAAATGATTGTTGATATTAGTGCTGCTTCGACGGGTATTTGCCAACACTTTCAACAAAGGGAAGACTTCACTGTGAGCAGTGAACGTTGTTCTTCTCATAGCTTCAGCTTGTTGTTGGAATGGCAGCAAATTGTTGATTTTCAGCGATGAGTAATAAAATTTAAAGCGAAATTCCAATTTCCCTATTTTATCAGGTCTAAACATCAGAGGGACATTGAGGACTTGTCCAGGCAGCAACCCCTCCAATGGGAGTATGATCTGCATAA
>JALHRR010000153.1 GCA_022841345.1 Saprospiraceae bacterium | reverse complement strand
ATGAGAAGTATGACAGCTGGTACGAACCATATATTTTACGGATGTGCATCACAGATTAAAGGTTACTTCACTTTAGCAGCTGGTACATACACAATTAAATGTCAGGCTAAGGTTTCTACAAGTAACAACTTGGCGCTAACTGACTGTCGATTTTACGTAAGGGAGTTATAACATGCCATTAACTAAAGTAATCCCTGGAATGATTGATGGGTCTGTATCAGGCGGTGCAACCAATCTAATTACTGACGGTGATGCTGAATCTGGAACAGTGACCAACTACATTGAAGGGTCATACACAGCTGCAACACGTCCTGCAGGAACATTCACTCCATCAAGTGGTGCAGGAACTTTTACAATTAGTAACAGTGCAACGGCTCCGCTGTTTGGTACACGCTCTTTTATTTTAACAAAGTCATCAGGTGCATCACGACAAGGCCGAGCAATTGAGCGAACGATCACGATTGACAGCGGTTACCAAGCTTCAGTCATGGACGTGTTCTTCCAGTACAAAGTAGACTCTGGAACATTTGTCGCAGGGTCAAGCACAACTGACTCATCAATGATTGTCTACTTTGCACTGTCACCAAACGGTACAACATGGACAATCCGTGAACCGTCGTCCTTTAAACTATTGTCTAACTCTACAACTTTGATGGACACAATGATTGGATCTGTACAAACCGATGCAGACACAACACATGTCAAAGTTATCATGTATGTTGCAGAGACTGCGAACAGTGCATGGAGTTTAAAGTGTGAGCTTGGTGTACGACCAACGAATTACACTTACGGTACGCCAATTACGGACTGGTTTGCTTACACTCCAACCTTTGCAGCTCTTGGTACTGTTACAGGTATTGAAATGTTTTGGCGCAGAGTTGGGTCAAATGCAGAAATTGCAGGACGCTTTACAAACGGTACTGTAACTGGATCAAATGCTACATTTACAATACCTGCTGGAATGAGTGTTAATTTACCAAACAGCAGAGTGCTTGGTGTTTATGGACATCAAGGTTCTGCAACTGGTGAATTACTTGTTTGGGGTGGATCTAATTTAATTCAGTTTGGTGGAGACAACTGGCAAGTTCCAATGACAGGTACACAGCTAGGAACATCTGGATTTACTACAGTTAGTCTTTCTGTACCTATTGTTGGCTGGTCATCGTCAGTGCAAATGAGTGACTCGACTGATACGCGGGTTGTAAGCGCAAAAATGTCTGCATCAACAGGACAATCTTTGTCTACTGGTGTTTCAACAAAAATATCATTAAATACAGCAAAGTTCGATTCACATGGAGGGGTAAATACAACTCTTAATCGTTATACTATCCAAGTTGCTGGATCTTATAATTTTACTGGTTCAATAAATTTAGCTGTAAGCGCGGCGGCTTATGAGCTTACGGCTATTTTATATAAAAACAATACGCCTTTTTCATACACATCTATTGGTAAATCCGGAACTTCTGGTGTTCCACATTCTGTTACTTATTCGTTCAAGGATGATAGTGCAAAAACTGGGGATTATTACGAACTTTATGCGGTTCAAGACAGTGGGGGTTCGATTACCGCTAGAGGTGATGCTACCGCAAATGACCTAACAACAATGCTTGTCGAACGCATCACTGGTCCATCCGCAATCGCTGCGAGTGAGACTGTGGCAGCTGCTGTAACGCGGTCAACAACTCAATCAGCTATTGCAAATACTGTATTTACAAAAATACAGTTTAACAACAAACGATTCGACACTCACAATGCCTTCGACTCTGTAACAAATTTTAGATTTAACGCACCAATTTCTGGGATTTATGAATTTACGGGAGCAATTAACTTTGCAATCAGTGCGGCAGCTTTTGAGCTTGGCGCTGGTCTGTACATCAACAACGTGAAAGTCACTCAGGCAATTGTATCCAAAGGTGGGACAGCTTCTGTTCCGTCTGGAACTGCGTTTGCGCTGATGGCTCGCATGGTCGCTGGTGACTACGCAGAAATCTTCGTTTACCAGGAAAGTGGTGCTGCTTTAGATATACGAGGGGACGCTTCAGATATTGGTTTGACACATCTAAACATCAAGCGAATAGGACTATAAGATGGACCAGCAACTACAGTGGCTTAAAGATGAGATCGGTGAAGTAAAGACAGATGTCAAAGACATCAATGCCAAGGTCGATGAGATGCTACAATTCAAATGGCAAATCATAGGTGGCTCGATGGTCATGTCTGCCATCCTTGGTATAGCCCTACAAATCTTTATCGCAATGGTGGGCAAATGAGTCACATAGCTGGACATGCAATGGAGGAAGTCCGTAATACTTTTCAGAACAACACTGAGAAG
>JALHRR010000152.1 GCA_022841345.1 Saprospiraceae bacterium | reverse complement strand
AATTTAAGTTTTTTTGACTGTTTAGGGAAGTTTAATTTTTCGGACTATTTATCCATTCTATTGCAGCTTTTACTTTTTCATCATCATCCGGATTATTGAATCTATCAATTGTTGTTATTAAAATATCCGGATCCAATGCATCAGTGTATAATTTGCCATTCCTGTCTGCTCCATATCCTATGGCCAAATTCATACCTGCGGAATCATTTATTTCAAATCCTTTGTTTATAGTTTCAAACCCGGCTGTCTTAGTACCTACAATGACTGTGTTTTTTCTTCCTTTAAAAGCAATGATGAAAAATTCTGCGGAACTTCCTGTGACCGGGCTTGTTAGAATGACTACAGGAATATCCTGTAAATCAATATTTGATTTTGGTATTATAGATGCAAGGAGGGCCGTATCAATATAAAACCCATTGTCGTGCAGATACCAATTTTCAGTAATGTTCGTTACCCACGACCCTGTTAAGCCCGTGGGTAAGAGTTGCTGAACTCCTAAAATCATAGGAAACATAGCTCCACCACCATTGAGTCTCAGGTCTAAAATGATTCCATTTAATTCGTATTTCATTAAAGAACATAAGCTGTCATTTAATGCCTGTGCACTTGCATTAAAATCTTTAATTGAATTACCTGGCATGGATGGTATTCGCAAATAGCCAATATTTTTGGATAAAATACCGGTTGAAATTCGCACACCTTTTTTGAACTCACCCATGATGCTGTCTGAAACCTCAGGTTGTTTTCCCTGCCATTGAAACATACTGTCTTGGTAGAAGAATGCACCATGATAATCATTAATTGAAGCAAACAGATAACGCATTACCGGTCCGAGATCGTAAGGACTCTGTATGTTTCTTGCTTTTTCCAGTGCAATTGATGTCAGAGTGTCCCAATTAACAGAATTGGCATTTACCGAATTGTTTTTCATTATTACAGTAGCAGTGTCGACTAGAAATTTGACCTCTTTAGATTGCCCAAAAGATACCAATACACTGGTAAAAATAAGTGCCGAAACAATGAAGGATTTCATGAAATACATATTATAAAAAATTAAAATTTAAGTCAGCCACTAGGCAGAATTGCGAAGGCTTTGATTTTAGGAGCTAAATCGATATTGTTGCGGAAAGACGAAATATGCCACTTCAAGGTTTGCCTGATCGGAATAAATGAGGTATTTTATACAATTATTGACCTGAAGAAATGATTTATCTTTACAATCAGGCATGCAGGACATTCATTAGACAATCCGATTTGTTGAGAGCAATGTAGTCTTGTATCCTTATTATTATTCTGTTGGCCCTTCAACGAACTCCACCTCATAAGCTGCAGCTACAGAAATGATTTTTTCGTAGTCGATTTCCCCACTGCCTGGGTCAGGCGGAACAAGTGAGGAGACAGGTGTACTCATAGAACGAACACAATCTTCAAATCCGGCCGGCGTACAAATTATTAATATCCTTGCAAATCCGGGAGAATCAACGGTATAAGTATGCGGGATATCTTTTGGTGCTATCAGATAATCGCCTGCCTTTGCTTTATAAGTTTTGTCCCCAACTGAAATGGTCAATTCCCCCTCAATCACATAAAAACCTTCATCCTCCCGATGATGTACATGCCATGGTGGGCTGCCATCTTTTGTCGCATACAGTTCAATCATACAATACTTGCCGTCAGTCTCTTTACCTCCGGCGTGGATGATGGCTAGTTCGCCCAACCAATTAAGTGCTTCCTTTTCCATGTGAATAGTTTTTTTTACAAAAGTCAATTTTATAAACCTCGCTTTGTTGATGGTTTCTCCAATCACGATGATGGTTTTCAGTACTCAACCATTATCCTTGTTTGCTCGTTTCCAAATCCCAGTTTCAGGACCTTTCAACTTTGTGCGGCTGATTTAGATGACTGAAGTAGGATTGGAAGTTGACTCTTTTTACGGAATAAAAATAAATTTTTTTCTCAGGCACACTGCAAAATTGTTCTAAAATTTTGAGGGTAATGATAGGAGAGAGGTAGCTTGATTCAGCTCCGGAGTTTTAAGCTAAAAACTATGTTGAAATTAATGTGTCTTAAAATGCAGGATCAACTGGAATTGAGGAAAGCATAATAAGCTGTATTGCACAATTGTTATTGAAGACCTTCGGCGTTCTTTATGTGTAGTGTCCTGACCCCGGCTGCGTTCCACTGGCCCGGCGTTGTGTAGGCATTGGGCATTGCATTGGTTCAGGTCGGACTTGCTGAAATTATCATGACAGAAGTTACAAGTCTGGATATTCCAATTTGGCTGATTGCGGTGTTGTTTGCATTTATTGCAGTGCTCGTATCGAATGTAATGAGTAATACAGCAGCAGCTGCAAT
>JALHRR010000151.1 GCA_022841345.1 Saprospiraceae bacterium | reverse complement strand
TTGCCTGGGCGATGCGGTGAACCTGTCCGCGCGCCTCATGACGGCGGCGCCCGCCGGGCGGATCTACGTCGCCGATGCCGTCCGTGCCGAGGCGGGTGACGCGTTCATCTGGGAGCGCCTTCCGGACCTCCGCGTGAAGGGCAAGGCGGAACCGATCGCGGTCTGGGCGCTCAACGGGTCGCTCGAGCGCGCGTCCCGGCGCAAGACGCGGTTCGAGCTGCGGCTGGTCGGTCGGACGCGCGAGCTTGCGACCCTCGACGCGGGGCTGACGGACGTCGCGACCGGGCACGGCCGGATCTTCGGGATCGCGGCCGAGGCCGGGATGGGCAAGTCCCGGCTCGTCGCGGAGTTCGTGCGCGACGCCCGGCGACGGGGCCAGGTGGTCGCGTTCGGCGAGTGCGAGGCGTTCGGGACGAAGACCCCGTACTTCGTGTGGCGCGAGATCTGGCGGCGGCTGTTCGGCCTCGAGGACGACCCGATCGATCGGCAGATCGCGACCCTGGAGCGGTTCGTCGGGGAGATCGACCCGGGACTCGTCGCCCGCGTCCCGCTGCTCGAGGACGTCGTGGGCGTCTCCATCCCCGATTCGGAGCTCACGCGGACGTTCGACGCGAAGCTCCGCAAGTCGTCCCTCGAGGACCTGCTCGCGACCTGTCTGCGCGCGCGGGCGCGCGAGGCGCCCCTGGTTGCCGTCCTCGAGGACTGTCACTGGATCGACGAGCTGTCACGCGACCTGCTCGAGGCCCTCGCGCGGGCGGGCACCGCGTTGCCGGTGATGCTCGTGCTCGCCTACCGGCCGGACATCGAGCCCGGTGGCGGGCTCGGGATCGCGGACCTGCCGGGGTTCACCGAGCTCGCGCTGGAGCGCATGGAGCCGGCCGAGATCGCGCTCATCGTCCGCTCCAAGATGGACCAGCTCGCCGGCGCCGAGGCGACGGTGTCCGACGCGCTCGTCGACCTCGTCGCGACGCGGTCCGAGGGCAACCCGTTCTACGTCGAGGAGCTGCTCAGCTTCGTCGTCGCCCAGGGGATCGACGCGACCGACCCGGACGCCGTCAGGCTCGTCCGCCTCCCCGAGAGCCTCAACGCGCTCGTCCTCGGCCGCATCGACGCCGCGCCCGAGCAGCCCAGGCGCACGCTCAAGGTGGCGAGCGTCATCGGGCGGGTGTTCCACGTCCCGGCCCTGCCCGGGGCGTACGAGGACCTGGGCTCGACGGACGAGGTCGTGCGTCATCTCGATGCGCTCCGGGCGCTCGACCTCGTGGCCCTCGACCGCGAGGCGGAGCAGGCGTGGATGTTCAAGCACGGCCTCACCCACGAGGTCGCGTACGAGAGCCTGCCGTTCGCGCTCCGGAGCATGCTCCACGGGCGAGTGGGCGACTATCTCGAGCGCTCGGCGGAGGCGGATGTCGAGCGGCTCGTGCCCCTGCTCGAGCACCACTACAGGCGCAGCGACCGCGAGGACAAGAAGCGCGAGTACCTGTGGAAGGCGGCGATCGCCGCCCAGGAGGCGTACGCGAACAACGCGGCGATCGTCTACTTCGAGCGGCTCCGCTCGATCCTCGAGGGCGCGGATCGGGTCGAGGCGACGCTGCGGCTCGCGCAGGTGCTCCACGTCATCGGCGACATCCCGCGCGCCGAGGCGATCCTCGGGGAGGTGCGCCCGATCGCGGACCAGGGCGGCACGCATGCGCTCGTCGCCCGGTGCGATCACCTGCTCGGCGAGTCGGCCCGGCGCGTGGGGCGGTTCGACGACGCGCTGGCGCTGCTCGAGCAGGCCCACGCAGGGTTCGCCGCCGCCGACGACCGGAAGGGCCTGGGCGAGGTGCTCCAGGTGATGGGGACCGTGAACGCGCAGCGGGGCAACCCGGAGGGAGCCCGCGCGCGGTACGAGGAGAGCCTCGCGATCCGGGAGCGCATCGGCGACACGGCGGGCGTCGCGGCGATCACGAACAACCTCGGGATCGTCGCCCAGCAGCTCCGCGAGCCCGAGCGCGCACGGGCGTACACCGAGCGAGCGCTCGCGCTGTACACGGAGCTCGGGGACCGGCGGCGGATCGCGAGCTGCGTGATCAACCTCGCGTGGATGGACGGCATGGCCGGCGACCACGAGTCGGAGCGGCGGCACTGCGAGGAGGCCATCCGCCTGGCGCTCGAGGTCGGCGATCGGCTGAACCTCGCGCTCGCGCAGAACAACCTGGGCGACGCGCTGCGCGATCTCGGGCGGCTCGACGACGCCGGGCACGCCTATGCGACCGCCGTCGAGATCTACCGCGACCTCGGCGACCACGGGCCGCTCATGGCGCTCCTCGAGGACGTCGCGGTGCTGGAGGCGCACCGCGGACGGCATGAGATC
>JALHRR010000150.1 GCA_022841345.1 Saprospiraceae bacterium | reverse complement strand
CGCTCTTCCGATCTAAAATATTCCTATTATTGCATTAACTGCATATGCGATGGCCGGAGACAGAGAAAAATGTCTTTCAGCTGGTATGACTGATTATATCAGTAAGCCACTGGACTTGAATATGTTGTTGGAAAAGGTAAATCAGCACACAAAAATGTCTTCTCATATGGAAACCAGCGATCAGTCAAATTCGCCTTCGCCAAATACACAGAATGCCTCAAGTTCATTGACACAGAGGTCTGTCATAGATCACTTTGTATCATCGACAGGAATGAAAGAATATCAGGTAAAGGAAATATTTGACTTATTTTTTGAATCTCTTCCGGGCTTGCTTTCCGAAATAGAAGAGGCACTGCAACAAGACGATTTTTACAAACTGGAAAGAGCTATTCATAAACTCAAAGGAACATCAGGAAATCTGATGATCCAGGATATGTACAAACTTATTGTGAAGATGGAACAATTGTCCAAAGCCTATGACCTTGAATCTGTACGGAATCATATGGGTCAGCTTAAGGATATGGCCAGAAGTCTGCTTCCTCCAGCTTCTTAAAATCCAGGGGATGTTTTATAACCTAAATTGAATTTACTTTCACTGACCTATACCTTACTAATATGCCACGCAGATCTTCCATTCTAGTCATCGATGACGAACTTTCTCTTCAAAAATTGATGGAAAATTTCCTGAAGGATGATTATGATGTCACGACTAAAGGAGATGGAAGAGCTGCCCTTGACTGGATTCATCAGGGGAACATTCCGGACCTGATCATCTGTGATGTCAATATGGAACCGATGAATGGTGAAACCTTTGTAAGAAATGTCAGGGTGGGGGAGTTGTATAAATACATTCCATTGCTGATGCTTTCCGGTGATGAAGAAAGTAAGACGAGAATAAAATTTTATGAATTGGGTGTGCGCAATTTTATAACTAAACCTTTTAATCCTCAGGAATTAATGGTATTGGTTCGCCTGGTTTTAAATTCATATTAATTTGAAATCATGAGCGCATATACAGATAAAATGAAACTTTTATATATCGGCAATGATCCTGATATAATAAGTTTTTTTTCCGCTTTACCTGAATGGGCTGAAGTCATTCATGTTGAAAATGGATTTAAAGCTGACCAGATTCTCAATTCTGAGCTGGAAATTCATTGCATTTTTTGTGAACACGATATCCCGGGCGTCACCGGACTGAATTTTATCAGATTTCTGACAGAGCATAAGATAAGAGCCCATGTTCCATTCATATTAATGCACTTCGAGCGGGATTTCTTACTAAGGAGAAAGGCTATAAATGCAGGAGTCGATGATTATATGATTCTGCCAGTAGATTCACAAAGTCTTTTTGAAAGATTGCAATATTTGATAGAATATAAAGCTGAAAATATGCGGGGTGCGATTAGAGCCCCAAAAACTATATCTGACCGTGCACAGGAAACGGTAGCCGGAATGAGAGAATTACCTGTATTACAGCTGGCAATCAAGCGAATATTCGATATTGTATCTTCGGGTATCGCGTTGATTTTACTATCGCCCTTGTTTTTGCTGATTGCAGCAGCAATTCGAATGGAGTCAAAAGGCAAAGTATTCTATGCCTCAAAGAGAGTTGGCCAGAAGACCTTCGATTTTTATAAATTCCGCTCGATGTACACAGGAGCAGATGCCAGATTGAAAGAATTGCAGCATCTGAATCAATATGCGGCTGAAACAGGTCAGGCAGGAATTGACTTTGAAAAGCCATGTCCAAGATGTGCAGACAGACCCGATGGAAGCACATGCTCTGAGCTCCTGATTTTTTCTGATGGCAGTAAAATGTGTGAATTCAACTTTCACCAGCAGAAAAAAATGATTGCAGGACCTACATTTTTCAAACTGAAGAATGATCCCCGAATTACTAAAGTTGGTGCATTTATACGGCGCACAAGTATTGATGAATTGCCACAACTGGTCAATGTGTTGAAAGGTGATATGTCCATTGTCGGCAATCGTCCGTTACCGGTAAATGAAGCTCAGGCACTGACTTCAGATGAAGCATCCAAACGATTTCTGGCCCCTGCAGGAATCACCGGACTCTGGCAGGTAGAACTCAGGGGCAAAAAAGGTCAAATGTCCGAAGAAGAACGCCGCAAACTGGACAATGACTACTTTGACAATTTCTCCCTTTGGTTTGATGCGAAAATTATTCTCAGGACCATTCCGGCATTGTTTCAGGAGGAGAATGCGTGAAACAGCCAGCTATTTGCTTTTGGCCTGAGGTTAGGACACATCTAATTATATATTATAAATAAATGTTATATTTGTGTAAAATAATGTATTTGTACAAAAAAATATAACAAACCATGAAAACTACAACATCAACC
>JALHRR010000149.1 GCA_022841345.1 Saprospiraceae bacterium | reverse complement strand
TCGCGATCGAGTTCTTTTTAACATCAATGGTTCCCTCGGATTCTTTGGCCGCTTGGACTAAATTCGTTACTTTTTATTGTTTGTGAATTTTTTTTTCACTGTGTGACTCGCGATGAACAGCCGGCAGAAGGGGTAAGGGGTAAGTAGTAAGGCGTAAGTGAACAGCCGTGTGAGAGTTTTGAGTTATGAATGATAAGCCGCAGGTCGCGCAGTCGCAGATGGGAATTGACGAAGGAACCTCGGTATCACATGGCTACGACAAATCCCGATCAGAAGTTCCGGGCAGATCGGCTGATTAGTTTTCTGAAGCGGACATGTAGAAATAAAAAAGCCTGACAATGTGATCGCCAGGCTTTTTTGTATTCGATTGTATATTGATTAATCCAGCTTGAAAGCTGCATCTTCAATTTTAATATTTGTTTCAACAGAGGTTGCTTTCATTACGAGTGGCATTGGCATTCCGCCTCCGCTTAATTTGGTAGCGAAAGGAAACTTGATACCATTGATTACTTTATAATCACTGTAATCAATAGTTTGAGTAATCACTTCATCTCCGGATAATTCAGAGACAACTGTTCTCAGTTTCATTCCTGTCTCGACATCGTAATAATGCAAGCCGGTAGACTGATCATTTTTCATAATATCCACAATATAGGTCTTCCTGCCTTCCACTATTTCCATGCCTTTTATTTCAGCTTTCATGTCACTTCTGCCCACATACATTTCAGGGAAAAGAATTGCCTGATTAACGGTGGATGTAGCAGCGTCGCCTTCCAGCAATTTGAATTGACCCATCTGGCCCACTTTTGCTTTACCGCCATTGACAATGGTAGTATTGAATACCTGGCCCTGAGCTGTAATTTCCATTGACATTTTATCAGGAAGCTGGTATAATGTAGCCATTGCAAGATTGAAACCACTGAAATCAGCAGAACCCAGAATTTTTACAGTTTTTAATGCATTTAATTTGGCTTTACCGCCGATCGCTTCGATATTCTTATTGATAATCTCTGCAGCAGTAAGATTTGCCGGTACTTTTAATTGATCATCATCAATTGGATTGCCATATATATCATAGTAATTGACCTTTCCGGATGTTGCATACTTCGCTAATGGTTCAGCAACTGCTTCTTTATTTCCAACGACCAAAATATGTGCGTTATCAACAGAGAGATATTTTGCCGATACTGCCAGCACATCATCAGCCGTAACTGCAGCGATTTTTTCCAGATATGTATCATAAAAATCATTGGGTAATCCATATCTGGCAATAGAAAGTGCAAAATTAGCCACTGTCTGCGGTGATTCCAGAGATCTCGCAAAATTACCGGATGTTACACTCTTTACTAATGCAAGTTCTTCATCACTAAGTTTCTCTCTGCGAATTCTGCCTATTTCATATAAAAGGTCATGAATCGCACTGTCAGTAACCTCATTCCGGAATGAACCACTGGTAGTGAAATATCCTACATACTTATCAGAAACTAATCTGGAACCTGCACCATAAGTATATGCTTTTTCTTCACGTAACTTTTGATTGATTCTGCTGCGGAAAAATCCACCAAGCATTTCATTCATAATAGAAGCAGCAACGCGATCCGATGCTGTGGGTTTATAGTCAAGGGCATACGTGATATTAATCACAGACTGGACAGCGCCCGGCTTATTAACAAAATCCACCGTGCGTTCAGTAGAGAAACTAGGATACAGATTTGGAACTGCAGGAACAGCCTTTTGTTCCCAGGCTCCAAAATATTTTGAAGCTAGATTTCTGGCCTGAATTACATTCATATCCCCAACAATAACCAAATAAGAAATATTTGGTCTGAAGTAGGTATTGTAGTATTCCTTGGACTTATCTACAGTAATTTTTTCTACAGTTGCTTCAGTTGTAATTTCACCATATGGATGAGTTTTACCATATCTCAGAACCCTGGCCACATTACCTGCGATGGCATTAGGATTATCTTTGGCTGCGGCTAAACCTGAAAGTGTACGTTTCTTCAGTTTGTCGAATTCATCTGCCGGAAAAACCGGCTGCAGCAATACTTCAGACATGAGCATTGCCAGAGAATCTGTATGCTTTTTTAAAGATGATCCGAAGATTCCATTAGAGTTGGTACTTAGCTGAGCTCCCATGAAGTCAATAGCTTCATCCAGCTGTTGTTTACTGCGTTTTTTAGTTCCTTTATTCAGCAATTCACCTGCAAAATCTGTATAACCGGCGAATTCGCCCTGAATGATCGGCGGAACATCAACGAATAATTGCATGGAAACGACAGGTAATTTATTATTCTCGACTACAATTACCTGCAGTCCATTGGGCATGCCAAATTTAATATATCGCCCCATTTGTATGTTGGGTGGCGGGC
>JALHRR010000148.1 GCA_022841345.1 Saprospiraceae bacterium | reverse complement strand
GCATCCCTTGGCAACACCTACATAACCGACCCTGGGCATGGCTGGTACAAAGTACACAACTGGGCAATATACCTGTTGGGCATTGCCAACCAAATATCCGAATGGTCGTACATGGACAAAGAATACTCATACTTGGAGGAAGACCTCGACATGGCCATCTACCTCAGCGCCGTGTTCCGTGGCGACAAGAACGATATCATCTATTACTGCTCCAAACTGGAGAGCGACTACCATCAGAACTGCTACGTCAGGAACCTGGGCAAGTTCAATGCCAAGGAATGCATTGGTTATGGCAAGCTGCAGTACGAAGTATTGGAAAAGCGTGGCTTCTATTGGGACAACGACACGCTAGACAGTCCGGAGAACTATTTCCCTTTCCCGTTGGCCTATGCATATGCGATGGGCGACATGCACCTGTTGGAGGAAGCGGTGTCAATGGACGCCACGAATGCGTATTTCATGGCCGACAAAAAAGTGGTGATGCCTGATTATGCCATCAACAGCGCAACATTGCACAAGCCGTGCTCGCCAATCCAGCTCATGCCCGAATACAATGCGGAAATAGCAATGGAGCTTGCAAGGCATTCGGCTGCGGCCATCAAGTCCATTGGGTATGGCTGGGACGGAGAAAAGTTCGTGCGCCAACCGCTGAGCTTGACGGAACTGAAGTTCGAGACCTACAGGGAGTTCGTGCACCATGTCAAAAAAGGATGCATGGTGTACCAACACTTGCTGTCAAAGTACATCGGGCACGACAGGAACGGAAACCCATACTATGCGCCGCTGCTGATGGGGCTGTTTGAACAGACCAGGAAGGCAGGCCCTTACTTTTACATTAGCATGGGCAAGGTAATGGGCGTGATGGGCGGCGACGGCAAAGAGCCTGGGGCCATGGCCATCACCTATGAAGAAACGGCCGTGCTGTTGCCAAGGAGCGAGTTCAGCGAGGTGACGTCACCCGGAACATTAACCGTCAACGGGAACGACAACGGGCAGTTCATGCCCGTCGTGCTCTACAAACTTTACGAATAAAATGGACGACATATCAGTGAAAATCAACAAACGGGCACTCCTCAACGGGGTGCCCGTTTTCGTTAGACGCTTGTTCAGGGTAAACGACAGGACAAAGGTCTGTATCGAGACAAGTGCCGACATAACCAATTTGGACATAGACAATGTCAAGTCCATCATTTTTGCAGAACCGGGCAAGGGCAGGGACAATATGCCATGACTTGCCCTTAGATTTGCGCCATACTTTGAGAAAGCTCATCCTGCTGTGCGGGATGAGCTTTATTTATTAACAACAATATACGCACTATGGATACAAGGACTTTGTCGGTGCTGATGCGCCCCAAGCTCGAAAGCATATGCAAGTACAGCGAGCTGTCAAAAGAGACAGATGTCGTTATTGGCAAGGAGGCCGAAGACGCAAGGCTCGCATTTGCCTTCTTTCGGGAATATTTCATGTTGCCTCAGCAAATAGAGTTCAATGGCGAGGAATTTGGAAAGCTCGCAAAGATGGCACTGCCGATGCCGGCCGAGGTTTTCATCAATTGGTGCAATTCATGGCACGGAGAACACCAGGTGACGGAAGAAGCAATGACGGATTGCATGCACCATATCGAAAAAGCGTTGGGCGTCGGGCCCATATCGTACAGCCATTTCGAGGCACTCCCCATCAAGTTCGGCATCTCGACGGAAATCACTGGAAGGATGGCCAGGGCGTACAGGCCTGTCTATTTTTCAATGGGAAAAGACAGGTTCTGCGCAATGTTTTCGTATTGGAGTGATGCAAGGAGACTGAACATGGACGATGTTAAAAAACCAGTGATCAGCCTTTACAAAAGCATTGGGGACAAATATGAGACATGTGCCGCTATCGATATTGCAATGATGGCCGTCAAGCACAACATGGCCAGTTTCAAGGTAAGCCCAGGCGTGAACATGCTCGCCAACCAGGTCAAGCTCCTGGCAGCAAGGGAGCCAGAATCGTTTGCTTACCACATCAACGAAGAAAAACCTATCAAAACCTATACCATCACCTTCAGGGGAAAACCGATACATGCCTATTCCGAATGCGACCCAGCAGGAAAGTTGCCGGAAAAGGTATTGACGTCCTTGATGGCCAATGGAAACCACCAGCTCGTAGGCTACGACGGCCTGGTGGAAATCATTTCAATCACAAGACAATGAACATCAAATCTATCAAATCAAAAATCGAAGCCAAGATGAACGATTGGCTATTGTCCATCACTGATGAAGATTTAAGAAAAAAGGTCAAAAAGAACCTTTTGGTAAGTGGTGGAAGCATCGTATCAATGTTGTTAAACGAAAAAATAAACGATTACGATGTGTATTTAAAGGACATGGACGTG
>JALHRR010000147.1 GCA_022841345.1 Saprospiraceae bacterium | reverse complement strand
TTGAACAAAAAAATGATATAATTCACAGTATTAAATCCCGTAATTCACCTGTAGACTTTAATACACTCACTTCACACTATACAGCATTTACAGCTGAAAAGAAGGAATTGGAAAATTGTAGAGCAGAAAGGAGGAAAATTGCAAAGACTGTGAGAATCGAGCATAAAAATAGAAGTTATTTAGATCCATCGCTTATAGAAGACGGAAAAGCTATCAAAGAGAAAATTTCCGCCAAAGAACTGAACTTGACTGCTTTAGAAGCGAAACTAGCGGAAGCTGTTGCATCCCTCCCAAATTTTATTCATCCTTCAACGCCAATTGGAAATGAAGATAAAAATAATATTTTGCAAGTGATTGGAGACGTTGAGAAATTAAATTCAAATAAGCGAACTTTTCCTTTAATGGATCACGTGGAACTGGGCCGTAAATTGGATATATTGGACTTTGCTTCAGCTGCAAAGACAACTGGCTCTCGATTCCTATTCCTAAAGAATGAAGCTGCCTTCCTTGAACACAACCTCATACAATATGCTATAAGTAAAGCACTTGCAAATGGCTATCGCTACGTAATTACGCCAGATGTTGTCAGATCTGACTATATTTCTGCATGTGGATTCCAACCAAAACATACAACTGCAGATCAAAATCAAATATATTATATTAATGGAACAGATCTTGCACTTGCAGGTACAAGTGAGATATTATTAGCTGCTATGCATGAAGATCTGATGATTGATCCAAGTCAATTACCCATAAAGATTGTTGCTACCAGTCACTGCTTTAGAGCTGAAACTGGGCACTATGGAACATCCAGTCATGGACTCTATAGATTGCATCAGTTTCCTAAAGTTGAATTATTTGTGATTTGTGAACCGAAAGACAGTGAGCGTTACCATGAAGAAATCAAAGATTTACAAATTGAAATTTTTAAAGATTTGGGTCTAACATTCAGATTATTGGATATGGCAAGTTTAGAATTAGGGGCATCTGCATACAGAAAATATGATATTGAAGCGTATTTCCCAGTTAAAGGGAATTGGGGAGAGGTAAAGCAATGGAAAAATACTAATCTCTAGATATCATCTGCATCTAACTGCACCGACTATCAAAGTAGGAGATTAGGACTTCGATACAAGATTAATACAGATAAACCGTCTGTATGGCCACATACACTCAATGGAACTGCTATGGCTGCACCTCGAGTATTGATGAACTTGCTAGAGATCTGTCAAAATGAAGATGGAAGCGTAAATATTCCAAAACCGCTTCAATTTGGATTATTATCAAACATATCACATATAAAGTCTAAAGTTTAAAATCAACCTATAAAACCTAAAGATTATTCTGAAGCAAACTGTTTCAGCCATTTCAACTGACCCCTGATGGACTGCAACAGACTTTCCCTCCTCTTTTCAAGCTCTTGCCACCGCAACTGCTCTTGCCACTCTGAGCAATCGTCTATTCAAAGTGAGAGTGATGGTGAACACTCTGTCCCGTCACCGTCCAAACCACCGCCGCCGCCAAGCTCACCGCTATCTGTGGCGCGTGATCATCACGGGACCTCCTTTGGACAGTCAGTTGAGTCACAAACTATCAAATCATCTCACATATCACACATTAATAATAATGAATCAATACATTTCTCAATATTACACAATCAGTTTATCGATAAAGTGTTTCATAGCAGTCCAACAAAGGAAGGGATATCTGGAAAAAAACAGTAAAGACCAATAGAGCATTGAAATAATAAAAGCATTTATAAACAGAATTTTCCTTTTTATTTCCAATTATTTCTCAACCACCAATCTGTTGGCTGCATAGTACCTTGTGATGACAGTCATGCGCTCCAGTACTTTTAGGTCTTCTTTGGCTGCCTCAATAATGGCTTGTGCCTCTGGTTTCTCACTGTTGGTTGTATGGAGGGGTTTTAGGGTGTCTGTATATTTTGCAGCTATTCGACGTTTTGCATGCTCTTTGAAATTGTATGAAGAGAATTTGGCTGCTTCTCTAAGGAGAGTTTCAAATAATTTGCGTCCTGTAGCGAAGCCCTTCTTGTGGACAGCCATTAATATGAATGCTGGGGTAGGACAGCTTCAATCAAATAGATATGCTAGTTGGATGCCGCCAGTAATCGCAACGAGAGTAGCCTTTTCTGGAACATCCATTTCCTGTTAGCTCTTCCATATGACATCAATTTTGATGTAGAAGGTTGGGAAGTTTTATTGTTTTCCTAATATTCGGATTAAATCCACACGTTTGTTTTTGCTTTTTCCAGTATTTCCAAAACAGCTTTTAAATCATCAGATTCTGCTCCATTTCCTACAATGACAATCAATCTTCCAACCATTTTGTTACGGGTGATCACGTCTTTCAAGATCTCAGTCAAAAGTTTTTCAGATAGCTGTTGATCAGAACATGTAACTGTCAGCTTTT
>JALHRR010000146.1 GCA_022841345.1 Saprospiraceae bacterium | reverse complement strand
CCATTCAGGAGCTCCAAGATTTTTACAAGTTTATTATACATCAACAAATAGTCATTACTCCTGAAAACTTTGACAATGACGGTAATTTGCGCAATGTGCGAGTTGTCCTCAATTTTGACGCAATAATGCTTTTGGGCCGGACAAATTTTGTTGTGGATCCTGAAGACGCATTCATATCAATTGACGTGACCGAAACAATTGAAGAAATCTATGATGAGTATCTTCGAAATCGACGAAGACGAGAGCAATAAACTTCAACATTATAGCCATTTTTATTTTTCGATTAATTCTCTATAAATAAACGAATGCTGAATTCACTAAAAAATAATATATTTCTGCCAAAATCGCTAATTCAATCTAATTCGATAGATATTCAGGTAATATAGAGAAACCTGTTGGCTCCTGAGATAGTGGTTGATTTGGCATATCGATTGCTTTCGTAGCGTTATCTAAAAAAGCACCCAAACACTAATAGAATTGTCTGTTTTTTTGCTTATTATATTCCAACAGTGCATTCCACGTGATACGGCAAAGAACCGTGTGGTTTGTCGGGCGGTGCGACAAGACAGCGGAAGGGATCTTACGAAAATGGAATTAATGGAAAATTTTCCTATTTTGAAAACTTATAAAAATTTACAGTAATTTATTAGTAAAAGCGATATATACAAATTTGGAAGAAGGAACTTGCCCGCAAACAAGTTGAAACTGCAATTTGCACTGCTAATATATTTCTCCGTGGTAGTTGAAACTCCAAAGGAGGTAACCATTATCAGCAAGCAGATGATTTCCTCTGATTCCGCTTTAGGCTCCGCTATATCGTCAAAGAAAGCAGCCATTCTCCAAGACTGCAATTGCGCGATGATGGTCGAAATTATTGGCTACAATTACCGTTGTTCAGTGTTTATTTTGAACAACCTCTGCCGCACACGTACACTTGTACACTGGTAGCAGTCGCATTCTGCCTAGGTCCTTAAGGAAAATAGACCAATAGTGACATGATCAGCATTCTTGCAGGAGCTCTGCAAATTTCGCAAACAACAATATTCATCAAGAAATATCGGTAGATCTAAACTTCGGAATAAAAAAAATTTATTTTTGAATTTCAATTTTCTTGCATCTGTTACAAGGCCTTCTTTCAATGCACTGATGCTTTCATAAAACTTTATTGCTCTCGTCTTCGTCGATTTCGAAGATACTCATCATAGATTTCTTCAATTGTTTCGGTCACATCAATTGATATGAATGCGTCTTCAGGATCCACAACAAAATTTGTCCGGCCCAAAAGCATTATTGCGTCAAAATTGAGGACAACTACATTGCGCAAATTACCGTCATTGTCAAAGTTTTCAGGAGTAATGACTATCTGTTGATGTATAATAAACTGGTACAAATCTTGGAGCTCCTGAATGGTAGCATGTTCAAAATCTGGTTTTTCAATAGGGCGACAGGCCATTCCAAATTGTTGAATGTCTTCTTGCTTTGTTGTACCGGCAACATTCTTTTGAACCAAATCTTCAATTGATGGCAACATTCTGCTGACAACATAAATGTGAATGGCAAAAGTTTCTGTAATAGATATTGTCTTCCAAAGCAAACAGTACTGGACATCTGTTGCTTCATTAAGCCAATTGGAACCTTCAACGAGAAGGTCATGCAACGACTCGTGTGTGTAAGCTGCTTCAGAGACAAATATTGGATATTCTTGTCTGCCTCTCAACAAATTGAATTTTTCACGACGACTGATTTTGATACTTGAATCCGGTTGCTTGACATGCAAAATTGTGGTTGCATGTTTAGCCACATAATATTGGTCTGTAGAGCCAAAAGCATGGAAGCAGCCCCCAAATTTTTGACGGAGTAGAAATACCATCAAATTGCAAGACGTGCCAGCCAATTCATGCAAACCAGATGGGGCGGTCTTCGCATGCACAATGTCATTGATTATGACAATGTTTATATCCTCGACGCAAAGATCAGCGAAGTCATGAACATTTCCCAATGGTAGCAACTTGTCATAACCCACAGATCAGGGTCTGCTTTCAATTTGTTGATTTCCTCAACAACATCTTTTTTAACAGCTGAACTTTTCATCACTTTTTCAGTTTGTTTCACTGGTGATACCTTACTTCGTTTCATGATAAGGGCAGTTTCAAAGAATCCCTTGTGCCTATTTATAGAGATTGTGGCAACTTGACAGAGTTGACAGGTGGCTTGTATCTATAATTAGAATTTGAAATAATTGACAGATTAAATAAATAAAAATAAATAAATTATTGTGTTTTTATTTTTCGAACAATTCTCCATAAACAAAAGAAAGCTAAACACATCAAGGTGCAGTAGATTGCTGCCAAAATCACCAAATTCAACTCAATTGACAGATCATCAGTTAACGACAGGCGATCTAAAACAGTTTCACCCAAAAAATCTGGCTGTCCAGGT
>JALHRR010000145.1 GCA_022841345.1 Saprospiraceae bacterium | reverse complement strand
TTCGATTACGAAACATTTCCGTCTGCAGTCCCATTGTTCGATGGCTACTCATCATATGATCAAATACCATTTCAATATTCACTTCAAATTGTTCAAACACCTGGTGCGGAGCCTCAAAGTTTTGATTTTATTTATACTGAATCCGGTGATCCTTGTCCCGCATTAGCAAAGTCTCTTCAATCGCATATTGGTCCAAAAGGGAGCGTAATCGTGTGGTATAAACCCTTCGAGAAATCAAGAAATTCTGAAATGGGAATAAGGTTACCAGAGTATAAGATTTTCTTTGAAGAAATAAACGAGAGGGTCTTTGATCTCATGGAAATATTTTCAAAGCAATACTACGTCCATAAAGAATTCAAGGGTAGTAGCTCGATTAAAAAAGTTCTCCCCGTTCTTGTACCTGAACTTTCATATAAAGAGCTTTTGATTAAAGAGGGTGGTACAGCATCTCAAGCATGGAAGAAAATCGTAGACGGAAAATATTCAAAAGAAGAAGCAACTGAGCTCATCAATGCGCTTAAGATTTACTGTAATTTAGATACTTATGCTATGTATGCAATCTTCAAGCGCTTGGTTGATATATTATAGACAACTGCTCTTGAGTGTGTTATTGTAAAGTCTGAGACATGAAAACAGAATTGCTCTTTGATGCGGTTGCTTTCAGGGCAATCCGCCAGACATTGGCAGCTCACAAGCTTCCAAGCAAGCTCCCTGAAAAAGAGCTGAAACGATTGGTTGAAATGGCAAAAGCCTATAGCAAAATCCTCACCCAAGACATTTTTACCCATATCCGAGAAAAGTATGTGCCGTGGAAAAGCGAAGACGAACTCCGTCAGTCAATGACGGAAAAGACTAAGCTAATTCACATCGAACATCGTGACGGCACTAGAAAGTGGTATCACGGAATACTGTGCCAAGTCATACTCGGAAAAGGACGTAAGGACGTCAGTGACGATGAAGCTGAGGCGGTTGCTCAATGTGCCAAGGCACTTGATGAACTGTTTTAATCAATCAAAAAATCAACGAAAGTTGACTGGTATCGGGACAACCAGAGTAAGTCCAACCCCTCGTCAGTCTGATCAACGGAGGGGTTTTTGCATGCAAAATTAAATTCCACTCAGTCATAGTCTCAGATAAAGAAATGATAAAGTATTCCCTAGATTCACTCAAAAGTGGTATAATCATATTTAATATGGACGATCAAGAAAAAAATAACATTTGGAAGGAAATAGAACAAAAATCCCCTGACTTAATCAAGGCGTTCTTGTCGTTAAAAAACGAGGATGAGCTGAAGGCGTTCTTCCGCGACCTTATGAGTGAGCGTGACTTGCGAGAATTTGCAATGCGTTGGGAGGTGGCAAAAATGCTTGATTCAGGTATGTCATTCACTCAGATTCAAGAAAAGTGGGCTGGTGATGAGATGGTTTCTCCGAACACGATCGCAAAAATAAATCGATGGTTAAAAGAGGGTTGTGGTGGATACAAAATGTTGATTGATCGTCTCAAGAATAATTAAAGAAAAAGGTAGCAAGTTGAATGCATAAAAGATAAAATAAAAGCGGGCTAGTGCCCGTTCTTTTTCATAAACAATAAAACAAGGAGGTCTCATGAATTCTACAGAATTAGATCGTCGTGGGACCTACGTGGTTACCTATGACGTGGCAAGTCGTCTTCAGGCTTTTCGTCCGAAGACTATCACAATCCCGCGTCCGAATGACCAATTGTTCGAACGCTTTCACATGAGTCTGTTTCAAAAGATACAGCAGGCTCTTCCAGGCATCACGATCGATACGATCGAGATGAGTGAACTCAGGCGAAAAATCTGGGAGCAAGTTGATTCCCGCATCACTGACCTCGGTCAGCAAGCGGTCCTCAGTACATGCCCAGAAATTGCCGACTCGAATCCGAAAAGCGAAGGCCTACTTCTTAACATCAACCGACTGTTCAACGCGGACGGTCAGCTGATAGGACATGGCCCTCGTCCAGGCTTCAAGCCGCTTGCAAGGCAATACGATGATTTGGCGAAGAAGATCGCTGGACGCTCTGTTGTTCTCATTGAGGATGGAGCATTCAGTGGTGGTACACTTCGGTCCGTACTTCATGAGCTCAATAGCCGAGATGTTACAGTCACGGCTATTGTCATCGGATTTTGCTGCACTCGGGCCAAGTTTGTCCTCGGTCAGTTCTTCAAGGGTGAGCTCGTTATAGTGCATCCGATCGAGAATCTCCTCGACTGGATTCCTGACCACGATCTTATTCCGTTCATCCCCAACTGCGGACGTGTCCTAGGCGAAGCAATGGGTAATAGCTTCATGCCGGTCCGAAGCGCAGAAGGCTTCAGTTCTGCCTACCCCTACATACTGCCGTTCGGCAAGATTGAGGAGTGGGCAAGCTTGCCGATTGAGGGAGCTAGAGAATTATCGAGGCTTTGCCTAGATACC
>JALHRR010000144.1 GCA_022841345.1 Saprospiraceae bacterium | reverse complement strand
ATTGGGAGGCAGGTCGCCCCCCATTCCGAAACTTCGTGGATTGGTTCGTGGTTTCTTTAATCTTGCAGGTGCTTGTGCAAAAAGACTTGCCCAAGGGAAATAATCCGTTCCCTGTACACCATTTTGCTTCACAGGCTGTATTTTTTTTCTTTTTCTATGCAATCAATCAATGGTTTTAGTGGGGTAGGGTTCCTGTTGTGTAAATCGTCCAATCACCATAAAAAGTGATGCTTTCGTCAGGAGTTCCGATGTTTTCGTGCAGTTCAAAATGGTCTTTATCCAGGTTGCCCTGATGCCCATAATACGCTTCAATTCAAACGAGTTTCAGGAGGAAATGCGTGACGATGGAATGAATGCAGCGGTATGCGTGCTCCCATTCTTGAGGCGTGATGGCGGAAGTTTTGAAAAAGAGGTGGAGCATGGGTTTGTTACTTTATTTTTTTTCATTGGTCAATTTTAAGAAGTTCAACTTCGTACGAATCGTAATGGCTTGGAAATATTTTTTTTGCACCTAATTTTCGTAAGTTTTCCCAGTCTTCAATCGATTTATGGTCATTTAGTTCCAGTGCTACTATCAATAAATTATGCGTTGCTGATTTTAGTAAGTGTAAATTTACTGAATTATTTCCTACATTATAGATTTCCATTTTCGGAAGTTCAATATTGAAGTCTTTCCTATAGACAAATACTTCCAATGGCTCATGAATTCATTGATTTGAGGGATTACTTTTGCAAGAAATTCATTGTTGATAAAATTCACATCAACTGATTTGATGTAATTCCAAAACTCTGATGTTAGCGCCAATTTGTCTCACAAATGTGTCTGCGGAGCACTGAACCGCCACTTTTGCCAAACCCGTGTGTGCGTTCGTACTTCTCTACTCGATTTTTGTGAACTCCACAGGTTGTTCTTGGGTTAAAATTATTTTAGTCACCTTTCCATTTTCTTTTACGAAGTCTGCGATTGTTTTAACTCGCTGTATATCGGGCAAGAAAAATTGGGTTTCTGTCAAAGCCAAAAACACCATATTAGAACCTGTTCCATTGGAAAGGTCTCCATATATTCTGCTGTTGGCTCTGTAAATTTTTATGCTTACGTTATACTTGTCGTTTTTGTATGTACCCACATAACTATCAAGTACCTCTCCACTAAGTTTTATTTCTTTTTGTTCGTTTTTTGCTTTTATGCCCAAAATAATATTGGAAATACTTTGAAAAAATCTTTCAAAATTATCAGTCTCGCTGTTGCATAATAAAGTGATATAAATTTCTTGTTCAGGATAATGCATTTCAATAGCTCTGAAACCATCAATTGCTCCCCCGTGTCCTATAGCGTTAATGCCATTTTCAGTTTTATTGAAAAAGCCATAGCCGTAATCAATTTGTCTTCCATCAGCAAGCTTGTAGGGTTGAATAGCTCTCAAAAATGTTTCTCTCTTTACAATCTTCCCTTCGTAAAGAGCTTTATGCCATTTGTATAGGTCTGCCACATTTGAACGCAAAGCCCCTGCACTATAAACTAGAGCCATACTAATAAAATCAGCGTTCCAATATTTGCCGTCTGATAACAAATAACCATTTGCTCGATTCGTTATTAATTGTGTTTGGCTTTCATAAAAAGTGGAACTAAGCCCCGCTGGTTCAATAATATTCTCTTTTACATATTGTTGGTACGATTTTCCAGATACTTGTTCAATGATATAGCCCAACAGGAAATAGTTTGAATTACTATAATTGTATCTTGTATTTGGGTCAAATTCTAAAGAAAGTTTGTCGAGACTATCAATAACTGCTTTTGGCGAAAAATCAATACGCATAGCATTTGGGACTTTGGGGTCAAGCTGCTCATAACCTTTAATTCCTGATGTATGTGTCAATAAGTTTTCAATGGTTATTGTTTTTCCTTTAAAATGAAAGTCTTTAATGAATTTTTGAATACTGTCAGTCAATGCCATTTGCCCTTTATCCACCAATTGTAGAATTGCCATTGCAGTAAACTGCTTGGTGATTGAACCAATCCTAAAAACCATCTCCGATTTCATCTGAACATTCAGTTCTATATTTGCAGTTCCATACCCTTTTTCAAGAAGTACTTCGCCATTTTTGGCAATTAAAACGGCACAGCCTGGTGCATAGTTTTTGTAATTATCTGAAATTGATTTGTCAATTTGTTTGACAAGTTCCTTATCTTGCTTACTCTGCCCAAACGAAAGAGTAGAAAGTCCTGTGTATAGTATGAATAAATAAAGTCTCATTGAAATTGAAGAGTTGTTTAGTGTAATCAAAACAAGGGATTTTGTGAAAAAACAAAGATTGATAATTGATAATCAATTAGTTGTGTTGTTGTGTTTTCGCAACCACTAAATTTGGAGTATATGGCGCACAACTTGTGAATTTGTGTACTTTTCGTGCCCAGAGTCTAAGTAAGTTCAATCAGAAAATCACCAAAAAAAGATTGAACGCGCTCGGCTACCGCCTCTTTTTGGTGCCAACGT
>JALHRR010000143.1 GCA_022841345.1 Saprospiraceae bacterium | reverse complement strand
ATCCAGACTCGCGATCGAGTTCTTTTTAACATCAATGGTTCCCTCGGATTCTTTGGCCGCTTGGACTAAATTCGTTACTTTTTATTGTTTGTGAATTTTTTTTTCACTGTGTGACTCGCTATGATTGGAGGCAAAAACCATTGTGATTTTGTCATCTTTTTGTGTCAAAAATAAGTTGGACTGGTTGCCAAAGGTAGGACCTACCTGCTCCACAAGACGCATTAAACCCTCAGGATTGATGCTGAGAGGAGTCACAATTTTGACAGAATCCTTTTTCTCTTCTTTCTTGTCATCTTTCTTATCATCCTTCTTTTCATCTTTTTTATCTTCTTTTTTCTCTTCCTTCTTTTTGGTGGAGTCAGCTGTAAAGAGTTCAGCATACTTGTCACTCTTGTAAGGATCATCATGTTTTTCAAGTGGTATGCGATATATATGCGCATCTCTCATTCCATATGGATAGGCCGGGCCGAGTCTGTCGGAAATAAAATAAACCCATTTTCCATCAGGAGACCATATTGGATTGGTTTCTGTGACGGCAGTTTTCGTAAGATTCGTAGTGGTTTTTGATTTCAAATGATGTACCAGGATATCCTGCTCAAAATTGCGGCGAACTGTAAACACGACATACTCACCGTCAGGTGAAAAGCCGGGAGCAGGATTTTGGAAGCCCCAGATTTCGTCTTTTACAACCAGTGAAGTGGTGAGTGACTTGAGGTCAATGGTTCTCACTTCATCGCGGCCACTTATATATACTCCGAGACTACGGTCATGGTTAAGAACGAGATCGCGATCATTTCGATCTATCCTGGTAATTTGTTTTTCCGCTGCAGAACCATCTGCTGCAATTGTGTAGTAGTTCGTATAGCCATTATCATTTGTTTTGCCATAAATCATGGACTTATTGTCGACCATCCAGCTGACTTCCAGTACTCGTCCTGTACCTGTAGGAAGAAGATTTACAAATTGACCTTTGATATCTGAAGCAAATAGTTTTCCTCTTGAAATGAATGCCATTTTCTTTCCATCCGGCGAAACATCAAAGCTTTCAATTTTACCTTTTACATCAAAGTCCTGACTCTTTGACAGTATATTATTGCTGAATATATTGACATTTACTTTTTTACTTTCCTTTGATTTTACATCATAAACCCAAAGTTGGTAATCTTTCTCGAATACTATCTTTTCGCCGTTGGCACTAACCTGTGGTCTGCTGATTGAAGTGTTGAATTTGCTAAGTTGTTTTTTATTTTTACCTTCCAGTTCATAGAGATTATATTCTCCATTTGCTTCATCTGAGACAAAATAAATTTTGCCCTGCTTGTCAAAAGTTGGCCAGAAATCTTTTCCTATCCAATTAGTGTAGACCTTGAATTCCTTCGTTTTCGGGTTATAGGATTGCAAATCAGGATTATAGGCACCTTTATACCTTTTGCGGTTAGCAGATGACTTGCTTTCCCAGGTTTCATTGAAAAATATTTCACCATTTGGGTGTTCTGCTATTGAATGTACAGTATTGAAGTAATTGGCAAATAATCTTACCGGGGTTCCTCCTTCAATGGATACCTTGTACCCTGATTGTCGATTGTAGCGATTGGAAGTGAAATAGATATATTTTGAATCCCAGGTCCAGCTATCGACGTGATCCCACGCTTCATGAAAAGTTAGTTGTTTGATATCTCCGCCACTCAGAGGCATAATATACACATCTGTTCCCCCATATTGATTCCCTGAGAATGCCAGCCATTTGCCGTCAGGAGAAACACGGGGATATTGTTCATTTCCATCCATCGCGGTCAATCTTGAGGCAGCACCACCAGAAATATTAACCTTCCAAAGATCATTGTCATAATTAAATATAATGGTTTGTCCGTCTGGTGTCAGCGTTGAATGTGACAGGAAAAATGCTTCATTACTTTGTGCATTCAAGATGATGGCGGAAATTGTCAATGACAGTAATAACAAGAACTTTTGCATGGTCTGAATTGAATTTTTGTGAATATCAATAAATAGGGAAAGGCTCGGCAGGAGCAATTCATAGACTTTGGCGGGTATAAAAAACGGAAGGTACGAAGTTGGTAATTATTTTTTATATGTGAATGGAAAAAATGATTGGCTTGGGTTAGATCGGGTGAAAGGTGGGAAGATATGAGATATGAATTATGAGATATAAGATAAACAGCCAGTTATGAATTTTGAGTTATGAGTAAACATCTGGCCTTTAGCTCTTGGCTTTAGCTGTTGGCGAGCAGCCGGAGTGAGTTGTGTGTTTGGAGTGTGAACCCTATCCCTGCCCTTTCCCTTTTGAAGGGAAAGGAAAACAGCCTGATGTGTGAGTTGTGTGTTTTGGGGGTAACCCTATCCCGTCCTTTTCCTTTTGAATAGAAAAGAGAACAGCCCCTTCAATCGTCGCTACACTCCCCTCTCTTTTGAAGCTAGCGTTTATACATAAATAATTTATTATATTTGTAACAGACTAAAAAACGCTCATCATGAACAAACTACATGGCACTAGTCTGTATGGAGATGC
>JALHRR010000142.1 GCA_022841345.1 Saprospiraceae bacterium | reverse complement strand
AATCTGGTTCATGAAGAGGTAGCCAAGACGGATCTGAATGCGAGTTTAGCGGCTGGTAAAATGGTGCTACAGAAAGAAGAGGATGGTGATAGTGGAGATGAGGGAGACGACGAAGATGAGGATGATGAAGATTAATTATAAGTTACCCTAAATCAATTTCGTTTCTCAAAGGATCATATCCCTGAATAAAATTGATCAAATGAATTACATGAACCCGCACAATAGATTTTGTGCGGGTTCTTTTGTTTATTGTAACTGTGAATATTGTGCGGTACATGATTCCTTTTTTATAACTTCAATTATGAGAATAACAACCAAATTATGAAAGTAATTAAGGAGTAGTAAAGAAATGTTATTTGAGCAACTCGGTTTATCGACTGATTTATTGCGCGCTATCTCTGATCAGGGATATACAAAACCAACCCCAATCCAAGAACAAGCTATTCCTGTGATCTTAGATGGCAACGATGTAATGGGTGGTGCGCAGACAGGCACAGGTAAAACAGCAAGTTTTACCCTTCCGATGCTGCGAAGACTCGAGATTCATGCAAATACTAGCATGTCGCCGGCAAAACATCCGATACGCGCTTTAATTTTAGTCCCGACTAGAGAGCTTGCTGTACAAGTTCATGAAAGTGTGAAAACTTATGGAAAGTATTTAACACTTAGATCAACTGTAATTTATGGTGGAGTCAGTATCGATGCACAGGTCAATGCCCTACGTTCTGGAATAGAAATTTTAGTGGCAACTCCTGGTCGTTTGCTGGACCATCTTCAACAAAAGACTTTGGGATTATCTAAAGTAGAAATATTCATACTTGATGAAGCAGACCGAATGTTAGATATGGGATTTATGCCTGATATAAAACAAATTATTCAACTGCTGCCTGAGCAACGACAGAACCTGATGTTTTCAGCTACTTTCTCAGAAGAAATAAAGAAACTTGCAAATAAAATATTAATAAAACCAGTACTAATTGAAGTTGCAAAAAAAAATTCGGTGAGTGAGTTAATCACACATGTTGTTCATCCAGTTGAGATCGTAAGAAAGCAGGAGCTATTAATTTTTTTAATAAAACAAAGAAAATTACAGCAAGTATTAGTTTTTATGAGGACTAAACAAGGTGCTGATCGATTGGCAAAACGATTGAATCAATGCGGTATATCCAGTGCAGCAATACATGGCGATAGGAATCAGTTGCAACGTACTCAAGCATTGGCTGATTTTAAACAAAACCTGGTTCCGGTGCTTGTTGCAACTGATGTTGCTGCACGAGGGCTTGATATCGAAGAATTAACACATGTGGTCAATTTTGAATTACCCAATAATCCGGAAGATTATGTACATCGAATTGGGCGAACAGGCCGTGCTGGAACTAAAGGATTTGCCATTTCTTTAGTAAGCCAAGAAGAAAGCAAATTATTGATTGATATTGAGAGAATATTGAAGATAGAAGTTAAAGTCGAGAAAATAGAAGGATTTGAATTAAGAAACTTGCAACCAAAGACTCTAGATCATGATACATCAACTAGCGAGAAAGAATTAAATAGTAATTTCCTATCTAAGCAAACTAAGAAAGCATCTTCTCTAAAAAATAATGAAACAATCGGACGCACTAAAAAAAATGTGGTTTCTAATTCCAGAAATACAATGCATTCAAAAAATAATGAAGATCCCTTATTTACACAACCTTATGTATCTAAATATTCGGATGCAAAAGGTGTGATAGTGGAATCAAATGGATTGTATAAAAAGGAAGTTCTCAAGAAGTATTCAAATAGATCACTTCCTGCTCTATTTATTACACCTGTAATAAGTAAGCAGAAATAGGAAAGCTCAGAATATGGCCTTTCCCAGTAGAAACGTATTTCTTAACCGAAGTTACAATTCAAGTTAAGGAAACTCTGAATAAGTCTCAAAAACTTGTAAGATGCACGGAGAGTTTTGCACGGGCAGAGTGTTCTTGGGTGTGCCTAATGATATAATATTTTTTTAATCATATTGTTGAGTTAATTAATATGAGTTTTTCTGAGTTTGATGTCACCCGCCGTACTCGCAAAGGAAACTTTCTCAATCAAATCGATTACCTGATTGATTGGACACCGATAGAAAAAGCAATCGCTGAACATTACGCCCCCACATAGATGCCGCAGGCCGTCCTGCCTATTCCGGTCTGCTGCTGTTCAAAATGTTGCTGACAGGAATCTGGCACGGTGGACTCAGTGATGAGTCAGTTGGAGACATGGCTAACGCGAATCTGTACGTGATGCGGTTTTTGGTCCTGAGTCTGGAAGACGATGTTCCGGATCATTCGGTACTGTCTCGTTTCAGGACACGATTAACACAAGCACATGCATGGGATGGTTTGCTGGAGAAGATCAATCAACAGATCCAGGAGCATGACATCACGGTGACTCAGGGCTGTCATGTCGACGCCAGTATCACGCACAGCCCGCGTAAACCAAAAACCAGGCCATCGTATGAAGTGGTTGCTGACCGGGAAGATCGTGACGATGAAGAAGAGGCGA
>JALHRR010000141.1 GCA_022841345.1 Saprospiraceae bacterium | reverse complement strand
GGATGCTAAAGCAATAAAATCTGCAAAAGATTTACCTGAACGATTCAATCCCAATCCAATGTGTAATAAATAAAAAAATCGAAACCCTTGCAATTCGCTGAAATGGATATTCAGAATTTCCAAGTATTTTCCCTAAATGGACCAGAGTCTTCCCATCAAAATAATATTTCTCCCCATTCTTTTCAAATAATTCTTGGAAATACTCCAAGCAGCCCGTTATCTTCTGCCACATTTGTCATTCCCACTCAACCAGAGGATGACTCTGGTCTCCCTCATACTTTAGAGCATTTGATTTTCTGTGGAACAAATGGTCTTCCAAAAGGCTATTTGGATTTATTGGCTACTCGTTGTTTATCACCTGGTACAAATGCTTATACAGACAATGACCATACAGCTTACACGATAACTACAGCCAGTTCACAAGGCCTCCTTCAATTGATACCTGTATTTCTGCAGCATATTCTCTTTCCAACACTTTCACCTTCAACTTTCTCAACTGAAGTCTATTCCCTTTCCCCTGAAAGTGAGCGTGGCGTTGTATTCTGTGAAATGGCTGGGAGAGAGTGGACGGAAGGGGACTTATGTGAGCGACTGCAGAGGAAGGCTGTTTATTCAAATACATTTGCGGCATTTGAACACGGTGGCCTTACACCTGCTATCTCTAATTTAACAATTGAAAAAATTAGAGAATATCACTCGAAATATTATAAATTGAACAAAATGTTTTTGATTGTAAGTGCAAAGGACATTGAAAAAGAGGATTTATTGAAATGTTTAAAGAGTTTTCAGAATATCACTCCAGAATATCCACCTCCTCTTGATTCAAATCATCAGATTGTACCAAAAATATCTGCGAATCAATCACAGACTTTTGAGTTTCCCTCTGAAGACATCGAATATGGCTCTATATCCTTTTTGTGGCCAGGTTTCGACATCTCTGATAGATTATTGGCTACTCAAATATTCATCTTGTATAGATATTTGACCCAAACTGCAGCATCTCCCCTAAATCAAACATTTGTTGAATTGGAAAAGGCTTGGGCGAATTCCATTGAGTACACAATCATGAATGGACACCAAACAGGAATACTGTTAAAATTCTGTGGTGTGCCATATCAATCTGGGCAAGATCAAGATCAAGATGATGAAGAATCAAACTTTGAAACTGATGCTTCAGTAACAGAAACTGAGCCTGACACCGATCACGAGCACAACAGCGATGACGATGTTGATTATTTTGCTGATAGTGTATTTTCAAGTAAATTGAAAGAAACCCTGTCAACTCTTTATAAAAACAACCTGGATTTCAATGGTATTTCAGGATTTGAACACATTAAAGAAACAATATATCGAACAAAATTAAAAACTTTTGAGAATTTTGAAGAGAATTTGCACGATCGATTTCACAATGCCATAACTGATGACATCATAATTTCTCACTACTATAATCCCAACCATAGAATTGGTTCCAGCTTGGAATTCTTGGAGAGATTGGAGAAGGTCGAAAAATTAGATTTTGCAGATTGGTTAAATGTATTCCAAAAATATTTTTTATTTGATGAGAATTTTTCAGAATTGAAATTGATCCCGTCAAATACCCTCCAATCAAAAATTGACAAGGAAAAAAAAGAGCGTCACTCTCACAAATTGTTGACTCAAAAAGACAATGTATCAGAAAGTGATAGGTCCAACAACAAAGTAAATCATCAAACATCACCGCTACCTACAGAGTTAGTTGATAGTATGCCAAAGTTCTTTGATGCTGACAAACTGCAGCCATTTCCTTGCTCATTACTGTCAGATTCTTTGCAAATTGGCAATTCTGCTTTTCACTCTCATTTCACTGAGGTAGACAGTCAATTCTGCAATGTCTCACTTGGATTCAATATGGACTCTGTCCCATCTCACTTATTACCTTACGTAGTATTGTTCCAAGAAGCCCTATTAGCAGTCCCCGTCCCTAGTCTGACATACCAACAGGTCATTGAAAGGCTCAATTCATTGTCAATTTCATATGAATGCGGCGTTGGAATGGGAAATGAAATTTTCTCTTATAATTATTTGGGTAATTATTTTATTGTTTCATTTACATGTCTTCCATCTAAATTGTCTGAAATGCTAGCCTTTATCATCAACACACTCTTCCACTCTCAATTCACAGCTGAAAGAGTTTTGACGATTCTCAAAAATCTAAGCAGTCAGATCTCAGAGATGAAACGAGACGGCGATTCCCTCCTCTCATCAGTTGTCAACTATTACACTTGCTATACTCCAGAAGATATCCTCCAAAATGGTAGAAAAAAGAGCAAAACAACATTTCCATTAATTGATTATCATATAAATCCATTTATACAAGAGAAATATCTTGCAGAATTTGAAAATATCTTGACAAATACAGCTGACAACTTGAAGATCGCTGAATTACTGAGCAAGTTTACAGAATTGAGGGATATTATCTTCAAGTCCATTGAAAATGATTGCAGAAATATTGTAGTTGCATCATTTAAAGATATTTCTTTAAAAGATATATTTCCATCGGTTATGTCTGAGATCGGAAGAGCGT
>JALHRR010000140.1 GCA_022841345.1 Saprospiraceae bacterium | reverse complement strand
GCCGAGGGTGAAGCGGGTTTATGTGCAGGAGTGATCGGTTGGTTATTCTATTTTCCGATCATGTCGTATTAATTACAAATAATTAACAGTTCACATGGAAAAAACATCAAAAAATATCTCTGTTATCATTTTGTCGATAATCTTTTTTCTCTTAATTGCTAATAATAATTCATGGATCTTTTTTTTTGATAGCCTGGAAGGACAATATATTTTACATAGTGATGGTACTTGCCATTTTTTAAGTTATGATACTGATACTTTATTTTTAAAGAAGGATGGTTCAGTTATCAGTAGGAATTTTCCAGGAAATGCAACATACAAAGTCATCGAGACAGGATTTCTTAAAAAGCAAATAAAAATACGCTTTAATGCTATTTATACTTCCGGAATACAAATAATGAACATGCCAATCAAACGTACTTTATTCGGCCCTACTAAATTTGTTATATGTGTGGACCGACAAACGTATTATTATAAAATTTAATAGATTAATTATTCCAGTTCGATCTTCCTACTGTGCCATAGCTCCACGACTTTCCAACCGCTTCATTTTAATAACTGCACGTATGCCTAAACTCTAAACTAACAAAATTTCATTATGAATAACGACAAACTGAGCCGAACGCTCAATTGGGTTATCTTATTTTTCATTATCCTGATACCCTTTGTACACTATTTTTCATTTTCAACAAACTACAGATGGTTAAGCATCAATAACTTAATATACCACATGACCATCTCTCCAGAAAATAGATATAGCCTGAAAAGCCTATTGACGTACAATGTAGTATTGATTCTTTTTCTATTCTTGCTATTATTAATGTTCAGGCGATTACCTATATGGATAAGATTCATTGGTTTGATTATTCTTCTTGTATATTTTTTGCCTTTTATGGATAGTTCAAATCTTTTTATTTGAGCTCCGTGGCTACTAATGAACCGTAATCTGCAACCGGTTGGAACGCATTGCCACCATCAGTATCGGCTACGCCGACGGCTTATTGCGCGCCGCCGGCAACGGACATTTCAGCGTCCTTGCCGGCGGCAAACGCGCGCCCATCATTGGCAGCGTGTGTATGGACAGTAGTAATCGGTTCGTTATTCTACCGTTTTTCTCGTGCGGGACATTTTATTTCCGTTGTTGTACTGAATTTCATAATCAGCGTCTTTTCCAAATTTCGTCTTGTATTTCCGGTGTACGTCATCAGAAAGCTTTTTACCGTTCACCTCAAACGTTTTTTCGTTTAGCTTTAAAGATGACAAGCCTTTTTTATCCGGAATGAGGCCGTCTTTAATCATTTCAGCAATCATGCTTTCCATCATTTCGCGATCTTTTTGGGCTTGTTCGCGGTCGCGGGCAGCTTGTTCCCGATCACGGGCAGCCTGTTCGCGGTCTCTTCCTGCTTGTTCGCGGTCGCGCATGGCCTGTTCTACATCGCGGGTGGCTTGTTCGCGGTCCTTTTCCGCTTGTTCGCGATCACGGACGGCTTGTTCGATGTCGCGCTTGGATTGTTCGCGGTCTTTTTCTGCTTGTTGGCGATCAAGGATGGCTTGTGCTCTGTCCTTTTCTGCCTGTTCGCGGTCGCGGATGGATTGTTCGATATCGCGTTTGGCTTGCTCCACGTCTAATTTAGCCTGTTCACGGTCTCGTTCGGCCTGTTCACGATCCAATTCTGCCTGCGCGCGATCCCGTTCTGCTTGTTCCCGGTCCAGTTGGGCCTGTTCCCGATCCCGCTCAGCTTGCTCCATGTCCGCTTTGATCTCTGCATCTATTTTGTTGACCATTTCGGCGTAGTTGCCAAACTCGCTTTCGGGTACTTTTTGGCCGTCAATAGACATTTCTTTCACTTTTCCGTCCACCCGCTTGACGACGTAAGTTTTTCCGCTCGCTTCCTGTATGGTCATTTCCTGTGGTTCCGTCGTCGTACCATCGCCGGTAATGTTGACCGACGAAATGCGTTGTTTTTCCGGTGTTTTTGTCTGGGCTTGCACGTTGTCAACTGGCAGCAGCCAGAACAGTCCTGCCATAAATACGCAGGCAATCAAGGTGATTTTTTCCATGTTATTTAAAGTTTTAGTGTTGCCAAGGCCCAGGATGCGCTGCACGCGGTTGAGCAATTGTCCGCGGTGCGTTCCCGGAAAAGCGGCGGCATAACTTGCGCCGGCCAGGTTGAGTTCCTGAAAATGCAGCAAGGCATTCAGGTAGCCCGATTTGTGATTCATAGCGGCTACGGCCAATTCATCGCAGCAATGTTCGCGTTCTTCGCGCAGCAAGGTAGAAACCCACAGCACAGCAGGGTTAAAAAAGAAGATGGTTTCTGCAAAATGCTGGAGCAGGTTCACCAAAAAATCCTGCCGACGGATATGAGCCAATTCGTGCAGCAAAATGGCTTCCACCTGTTCAGCCGGTAATTGCGCCAGCATGCCGATTGGAAATAAGATAACCGGCTTCAAAATGCCAATCACCGATGGCGCCTGCACAAACCCCGATTCCAGCAAACTGACCGGGCTGCGCAGGTTTAGTTTGTTTGCCAATTCCCGAATGCGATGCTGCCATTCCGGCGACGAAGCCACGGCGCCACGGTAGCGCA
>JALHRR010000139.1 GCA_022841345.1 Saprospiraceae bacterium | reverse complement strand
CCAACCCTGCTTCCAATCAAATCACGGTAGAAGTTCCTATGGATACCGAAGCAGACGTTCAGGTAACTATCTTCGATCCGTCCGGCAAATCTGCCCTTCAGCAACACCGCGTGCTCGGCAAAGGTGACAATCAGATGAATTTTGATGTCAGCCGCCTGCCGAATGGTATCTATTTTGTAGAGGTGCGCAACGGTAAATCGTTGAACACCCGCAAATTGGTGGTTCAGAATTAGGTTTATAGTTGATGCGTTTATGGGTTTATATACATCCGCTCGGAAAAAGTGAAATCACTTCATTTTCGAGTGGATGTATATAATTATCCGGTAAAAAATGCCGGTGTCGGTCATACACTGGACGCTCTATTTAGCAAGCATCAAAAAAATGCGGCATGCTGCTGTACGTTTGCGCGCGGTGTTGAAAAAAACACCAGGCGCTGCGCTGGGGTGTCGGTTGGAGTGGAGCGGGAACACCTGGAGAGGCGGAAAAAAGTTGGCTGCACAAATATTGGTGCTTGTTGCAACAGAATGCCACTGCTAAGGCTTGTTTTATCTAAAGGCTCCACGATAGCTCGTGTAAGTGCATCCAGAGATTGAGCGGACAAAGCAGTACTAAGCCACGCTATTAGCGTAGCAAAAAGAAAAAATCTTTTCATTATTTTGAGTGTTTAAATGAAAAAAATGAAATTAGAAGATGTTCATTCCTTGGAGGAGAATATGAGTTGGAAGAGAAAAGAATTCAAATAGTTTCAGACTCCCAACCTAATGCTGAAAATCAGTATTAGGTTATTATTCTGGATAATAATTTATATCAAAGCGCCCGTCTGTAACAGTAATTGTATCTCCTTTATCTTCTGACAAGCCTATAAATGAAAAGTGGCCGGAAATAATATTATTATTATAATCAACTTTTGTTAATACAATTTCGTAAGGTGAAAGCGTATCAATACTATATACACCAGCAATGATACCTGATCTACCATCTAAATATGCTTTAATTCTGAAGGTATTAAGAAAATTATGGTTAATATCTCCGATGTTAGTTATAGCACCAAAAGTCATACTTATAAAGTCATAAGCAAATGAATCAATTGAGGTAGCAGTAATTTGGAGAAAATTATTATGATCAGTACCATAACCTGGCTCGTCTAACCATGCTTGTAATTTATGTACGCTAGGATCCAAAATATAAGGAGCCTTTTGCGCTATCCATGCTACTTGATTAATATAACACCCAAAGGTGTTTTCTCCAGTTTGTGTAGCACATGGTAAATCAGGTGGACAGCCATCCTCTTTCTTGCATGTAGAAAAAGATAGCATCAATACAGTAAGAAGAAAAATGAGCCTCATAATCTTAGAGTTAATGATGAAGTAAAAAGACGTGTTTCTGGGGGTATAGAGTTTTATGCTGAAATTATGCAATGTTATTTTTACATGCAAATACTTAATTATAGTAACTTATAATTAGGCTGTAAAAATACTACTGAGGGTAATAATCTATGTCGAATCTCTCTTCCTGGATGCCTCAAATGTATAGGCATTTCTCCATTCATTTCCTAACTCATTTTCTCATATTATGCGACTTCCGGAACAGAAAAGTCGCACCATATGAGAAAAAACAAGCCGGGTAGTCAGTTTTTCTCATTTGGTATTTCCTTAGATGAATTTGTAGCCGGGCAAACAGATCAAATTTTGTTTCGCTTACCGTCCTTGCTGCACCGGCAAAACACACCACATGAATTTGTAGGAGGGCTGCTTCAGTTTATGGAGGCCATGCAGGCATTGCCATCGGTACATATTCGCTACGCCACCAATGAAATTCCGGTATTTTATTACATGCTGTATCCTGAACTGACGGCGTTCAAAATGTATCTTTGGAGCCAGTCTGTCTGGGAAAGTGTAGATAAACGACAGTCGGGGCCGGACTGGATCGCCGACTTATTGAAAGACCAGCATTTTCAGACGAAACGACAACTGGCGTTCGAGTGTTTTTCCAACATTCCTTCCGAAGAATACTATCCGCTCAATATGCTGGATAATACCCTTAGCCAGATTCAATACATGCGGGAAACAGGAAGCATCACCACCGATTTTGCCCGTACGATCTCCGATCAACTGCTCGAACTTACAGCGTGGTTAAAAGAGGCTGCAGAAAACGGAAAAAAAGGCAGGGATGGTCAAACGTTGACCCTGCATTACAATGAAACCATTTACACCAATAACCTTATTCTGCTGACTAATGATCTGCAATCTATTGTATTCAGTACGCTTGACAACCCTAACTACCTGATCGGGACTGACCCTCGGCTGGTACAGTATATCACAGAATGGTTTGTTAAAATGAAACAAAAATCCATCAAAATCAGCACAGATGGCGAGCGCTACAGAAAGTCTTATTTTGCTGAATTGACACGTCGGATTCAGGAGATGAAGCAGCGTTTGTAAATATAGTAAGGTTTGAGTGGTCTTTCCCTCCTTCGCCTTACCTCCTTTGCTCAATGTTTAATCGAGTGGAAAACTCCGGCTGAGGAAATTGATTTAATAGCCAGTCATAAACCCTTTATCCATGTATTCGTGCTGCAGATGCCACTTATCAACCTTGTTGTAACTAAGTAGGAGATAATTAGGATGTGTATGAAAACAGGATAATTTTTCAGCATTTTTTCATACACATCCTAAT
>JALHRR010000138.1 GCA_022841345.1 Saprospiraceae bacterium | reverse complement strand
TCCTTTTGCTTTGACTAAAGCATGTCTTCCTTTGTTAAAAGCTTCTCCTGATGCCAGTGTCGTAATGACGTCAAGTTCTCACGGACATAAGCCATCAGCCTATTGGGGGGGGGTCACAGTGGCGAAAGCCGGTATTGAAGCATTAGTGAAAGTGCAAGCGGATGAATGGGAATCCATGCCAAATTTGCGAATCAATACAATTGTGCCAGGCATCGTTAACTCACCGCAGCGTGCCAAAACTCATCCAGGTGAAATTAAGCAAACGATGCGGCAACCTGAAGATTTGATGACGACTTATTTATATTTGATGGGACCAGATAGTAAAGGTGTGAGTGGACAAACAGTTCCTTGTTGCCGAGAGGATTGAATGATCTGGCTGCGGTCAATGGGATTAAAAGGTATAATCGCTTAAGCTAACATAAAATGCGAAAGTGGCGGAATTGGTAGACGCACCAGATTTAGGTTCTGACGCCGAAAGGTGTGGGGGTTCGAGTCCCCCCTTTCGCACCAAATGAAATTTGTATGTTACCGAAAAGCTTTTTATCCGGTAATCTCAAAAAATATTGATCGGATAGTATTGTAATATATTGAAAAATATTTAATCAGTCAGGAACTTTAATGGGATCAAATGTAGAAAATCTTAGTACACTAGAACGTCGCTTTGATATTACTATTTCTCTGCAAAAATTGCAGGGTGAAATTGAAAATCGCATAAAACGGCTAGCGAAGACAACCAAATTACATGGTTTTCGTCCTGGAAAAGTTCCATTAAGAATAATTACTCAAATGTACGGCGTGCAAGTCCAGCAGGATGTGCTAAATGACGCTGTGCATAAAGAATTTCAGGATACCGTTAAGGAGCACAACCTACAGGTTGCTGGGTATCCGCGTTTTGAAGCAAAAACTACGAATGATAACGAAACACATTATACGGTCAGCGCAACATTTGAGGTCTATCCTGAAATAGTATTAGGCGATTTAAGCGAGCAAAATATCGATCGCCCTACTGTGCAGATTGAGGAAACTGACATTGATAAAACCTTGGATATGATATGTAAACAGCGCGTGACATATGAGTCTGTTAGTCGCGCAGCAAAAAAGGGAGATCGCGTCAGAATAGATTATCATGGGACTATTGATGGTAATGATTTTCCTGGTGGAAACGCTGAAGATATTCAGTTGATAATCGGGGATGGAAAATTCCTTAAGGATTTCGAAGCCTCACTGATAGGTATGAAAGTGGGAAACAATAAATCATTTGATGTTGTTTTTCCGGATGATTATCACGGTAAAGATATCGCTGGAAAAACCGTTACATTTGAAGTAAAACTAAATGGGCTTGAAGAACCGGTATTGCCAGATGTTGATGCAGAATTTGCCAAGTTGTTGGGTATTCCCGATGGGGATATCAAAAAATTGCGAGAAGGAATACATAAAGATCTCGAACGTGAAGTTTCAAAACGAATTAGATCAAGAATTAAAGAGCAAATTATGCAAGCATTTTTAGATACTACTCGAATTGAAGCACCTAGCATACTGATTAATCAGGAAAAAGATAGATTGATGCAGAATGCGAGAAGTGACTTTGAAGCGCGAGGAATGAAAGCGAATGATATACCTCTTACAGCTGATCTTTTTAAAGAAAAGGCAGAGTATCGCGTAAAATTGGGTTTAATTCTGGCAGAACTTGTAAAGGTTCACGCTCTTAAAGCCACGCCAGACCAAGTTCGAAACATAATTGAAGATGCGTCGCAAAGTTATGAAAATCCAGAACAAGTAGTTAAATGGCATTACGCTTCTCCAGAGCGGTTGCAAGAAGCGGAATCATTGGCACTGGAAGAGAATGTGGTAAATTGGGCACTCGATAAAATAAAATTAATTGATAAAACAGTGACATTCGATGAGCTGATGAGGATATCTTGAAATGGTTCAACTATCTGATAACATGCGTGATCTTGAGCCTAAGAATTTGGGTTTAATTCCAATGGTGATAGAAACAAGCGGGCGGGGGGAACGTGCTTATGATATTTATTCGCGTTTATTAAAGGAAAGAGTGGTTTTTCTAGTTGGTCCTGTAACCGAAGCTACGGCCAACTTGGTAGTGGCGCAATTTTTATTTCTTGAATCTGAGAATTCAGAAAAAGACATACATTTTTATATTAATTCCCCGGGCGGTATGGTATCTGCTGGTTTGGCCATTTATGACACAATGCAGTATATTAAACCGGATGTAAGTACCTTATGTATCGGCCAAGCCGCTAGTATGGGAGCATTGCTACTAACTGCAGGAGCAAAAGGGAAACGTTATTGTTTACCTAATTCACGTGTAATGATTCACCAGCCGCTGGGAGGGTTTCAAGGACAGGCCTCGGATATTGAAATACATGCTCGTGAAATACTATATCTTAAAGCTCGATTAAATGAGATTATGGCAAAGCATGCGGAGCGACCAGTGTCTGATTTAGATAAAGATACAGATCGTGATAACTTTATGAGTGCAGTTGAATCTGTAAATTATGGCTTAGTTGATGCAGTATTAACACATAGAGATGAAAGTCCGAATTAAGTGAAGTACTTGTAAGAAATTGTTTCAATCACGGGTATTTAAACTCGATCACTGTAGGATAATAATATGCCAGACAAAGCTAGTAGCGAGAAACTTCTTTACTGTTCTTTTTGCGGCAAAAGTCAACAT
>JALHRR010000137.1:640-2767 GCA_022841345.1 Saprospiraceae bacterium | reverse complement strand
GAAGAGAACAGATATCAATTACAGTATGGATTTCAAGACAGATGAGAACGGTGTTTGCCCAATTCCTGCCCCGATACACACAACTACTTTGTACTTGAATACCTCTTGTGTTGCTGCACCGTATGGACCATCAATCAATATCCTTGGCAATTTTGGACTTGACATGGCAGCATACAACCGTTTTGTCCAATCACCATCTGATCTGATATGGACAGTGATTGTTTTTTCTTCTGGTCCAGATGTAATTGTAAAAGGATGCCATTCAAGAGCAGAAAGGGAAGGGACATATACATACAGATATTGCCCAGCTTTGAATGAGAAAGAAGGTTTGTGGAATCCAAGTTGAAGAACAGAGGTTGGATGCAATATTACCTTGACTAAAGTTGTAGATCTTCTTGCTCTAATTTCACGTATAAACCTTTCAGTTAAATAAATTGCAGCAGGTACAATCCACCACTTGTAGAACGATGGTCCAAGACAGCCAGTTGGATCCGAGTGTATAAAACAAAACATGCCATGAATCGATGTTGCTATCAGAAATAGGAAGGAAGTGTGATGAACATACCAAAAGAGATTGTATGATATTTTCCTTATTTGAGCAGATGATACCAATCCAATCAATATTAACAAAGATAATGCTCCAGTGAGCCCAGTTGCTGTAAAGAGTGTCCATGTAGCAGCAGTATCAATTTGATACCATTTCAATGGACTTCCAAGCCCTGAATCCAATACATTTCCAAATGAAAGAAAATTATAAAAATGAGCACTGCAATGAACAACACTCCAAATAAGTATAGACCATCCAACAATAGCATGAAACTGAAACAAGGCATCAAAAGGTAAATTGACTGGAAATGGCCAACAGCTTCTAACAGCAGTCCAAAACATTCTACAAGCAGTAAATAGTACAAGTAGACAATTAAATGAAATTAAAAATGCTGAACCACGGGCAGTTGAAAAGGAAAGTGGGCCAAAGTAAGCTCTAGCAGAATAGAGGTTAGGAGCATTAAAGGCAGCTAGAAAAGCATAAATAAACAGTCCAATTTGAAGTGCAAAATAAAAAAAGAGAGGTATAAATTTGTGTCCATAAAATAAAATGCTCTTTGCCACAATCCCTATTGCCCTACTCATGTTTTTTTGGAAGGGGAGGGTCTCTATAATGCTCCTCCCATCGCCACCTTAATCTCCGAACGGACTGAGACACCGCCCATCACTACCTCATATTTCGTCAATGGGAAGAAAAAAGCTAGCAATCAAGCCAATTACTGAAGTAAAGCATAGAAATTCTACATTTATTCGTCGAAGAGCTGCATTAGCCAAGAAAGCAGCGGAACTGAGTGTTCTGTGCTCCGCCCAAGTCTTCTTCATTGTCATAGATGCAGATGATGGGATCAGTTGCTACAATTCAAGCGATGATTCTCCAGTCTCAAAATATCTTCAAATGTATAATTCTGCAGCATCTGACAGAAAATTGGAAGAAATTAAAGTATTAAAGAGTGACCTTGATGAATCTGAGGGAAGTTTGGAAGACATTGATCTACACAACATAACTTCAAATTCTATAAACAATCCTTCTAGTAATACACTTCCAAGCACTCCAGCACCACAACATCATGAACAAGTAATATTACCTAGATTGTTGACACCGCAGCCACAGAACTGGAACCCTATTCTGTCGCCGTCACCACTTCCATTCAATCACAATAATAACCATCAAAATGGCATTATTATGCCGACACCTGTACTGAGGGAAGGCAGTCTTCTAGCTCAAAGATTAATGAATGGCCTCAGTTTCTCAGCTCCATCAACACCTAGTCCAGCCCTCATGCAGAAAATACATCAACAAGGCCGCTCAGATCAAACTCAATATTCATATGCAAGTAATTTAGTTAAACAGAGGACTGGAAGGAAAAGAGTCAAATCTGTGAAAGCTGATTATCAGCCAAGGATTGTTGATATGCCTGCCGTCTCATCTCCACTCTTTACTTCATCTACACCAGAAGTTGATCTCTCAATGGCACTTGTAGAAGATTTCAGCAGCAGCTCAGATGCTTTGAAGAGGGAAATGACTGGGACATCTGGTAAGGCTTTGCCATTCATACTTGCATCGAGGGGAAATAGAATGCA
>JALHRR010000137.1:0-630 GCA_022841345.1 Saprospiraceae bacterium | reverse complement strand
CTCAATAGAACTCAATGATTATTTCAAGAACTTCACAGAGAGGACAGGAGGGGATTTTTTGGAAGGAAATTCAACGATATCACCGCAGAATATACTTGATAACGATGATATGTTTATTACTTCTTAGAAAAATGAAAACAATTAAAACGTTAATGATTTGATTTGGAATTTTGTTAAATAAATGAAAAATACTCTTTTCCAAATTCATATGAGCCAATCATTATACCACAAGCTGGTGCAACACGTGCTAGCCTCGGTGTCAACCCTGTGAATAATCCTCTGATGCCCTCTGAATTGAATATTGCTGTCAACTGTCTAAACAAACTGTATGGTGCATTATGAGTGTGTTGATGGACTTGTCTCCTTGTTTTAGCTACATCAAATGGTGTAGTAACCAGGCCAGCAATCGCACCAGATATGACACCACATGTGAATGCATCTAAATGTTCTCCTTTGCTCACATGGATTCTTTCCCTCAGAATCTCATAAGACATCCAATAAATTGCTGAAAATGGTACATCTCTGTACAATGTAGGGACAAGTCCTCTCCAAAGTATCCGTATCCCTTTGACGTTCATTTCAGCCCTCAATTTCTGTATTACTTCAAAGAATGAATGCGAATTTCCATTT
>JALHRR010000136.1 GCA_022841345.1 Saprospiraceae bacterium | reverse complement strand
AAATTTCAGTGCTTTCAAGTATCTCATCAGAGACAAAGGCAATAAAACAGCAAACATAACAGCACTCAATATAAATGCTCTATTTGTCCATACTGTTCCAGCTGCTGACGGTATCGCTTGCTCAATTACAAACGGTATTGCTGTTCCAATCAACAATAAATATGCAATTGCAACACCAAAACTCTGAGCAACAACTGCAATATCAATCCATGGACCTAATTTAGGCGAAATCTGTAGACTTGCTTGATAGTAAGTGCACTTCCCTCTCGTCCGCCCAGCCACCACTCCGATCAGGTGGAGGGAAAACCATGAGAGGGCTGCTGACCCAACACACCAAAGCAGTCCTTGGATTAAACCCATACAGCGGAAAGCAAAAGGCGTAGCGATCATTCCACTGCCAATCATAGTGTTGATTATGGTAAGGGAAGATGAGAAAACTGAAGTCCCTCCAGTCTGCATTGTGAAATGAGCTGCTGAGTGTAAGGGGCCAGCAATATTTGCTTTCCTGTTCAACAGCTCTCCGTTTTGCAATGATAAAATAAATTTCTTTTAAATTTTATTATTTCTTTTTCTTAAAAAGAACGCAATTCACTTAAAACACTCAGAATAAAGACATTATTAATGTTTGTTGTCAGCTTTTTTGCTCTCTTCTTTCACTAAACATTAATTAACATATAATTTTCTTTTCTTTACATTTTGCCTGATAATTATTGTGGAGTTTAGCTATTAAGCAATAAGTAATGGCAGCTCCAATCATAAATGGGACTTCAGTACGGAATGACACTGGATATTTTAACATGGGCAACAAAGTTGGAAGCAGATCAGTTTTATTTTATTCAATCATTTCTTAGCCCTTATTTTAAGTGGTTCTTGGGCATTTAGGCAATTTCTTGGACTTTGGCTTCCAATTTCTTTGGATCAGCTCCAACAATTTCATCAATTTTCTTACCACCCTTATAAAACTGGAATGTTGGCATAGCACTAATGGAGCATTGTGCAGTTATTTCCTGAAATTAATTTTTATATATTTTATGGTTTACTCTTTGGACATCAACGTCAATTTTGAGGAAACATACTGTTGGATAGGAGTTGCTTAATTCCTCAAATTTGGGGCTAATCATTTTGCATGGACCACACCAAATAGCAAAAAAGTCAACAGCAATCTGGAGGTTAGAGGAGCATTGATAGTGAATTGCAGTTTACAGCTTTGCCAGAAGCAATGAGGTCATTGAATTCTTTCAAGTCTTGGACGTGATGAATAGGCATTTGGATTATTTAATTTGCAGGGGTTACCGAGAACATTCACAGTTAAAGTGGTTAACAAACATTGAGTTTATTGAGATTGCACTTTTCAGCTTTCAAAATTTAACAGAGCGTGAAAGATTTGTTTTAATACCAGTGCTTTGTCCTTGATATGGACCAGAATTCTTTGAATGCACAGCTTTGAATGATTTCAATTTCTTTGAAGCTTTATCAAATCTCATTCTTTGTTTGACACGTGGATTCTGATTCTCTTTTGGTCTTTTAGGTGTCAAACCCTTGTTCTTGAGTATATCTCTGTTTACTGGACGTTTGCTTCCAGATTCATTCATATCTTGAACTGGTTGGAATTTTACTTTTTTTGGAGCTTGAAATGAATTTGATTTCGATTCTTTTTCAAATTTTCTTTTTTGCTTTACTTCATTATAATATGAATTTGAATTTTCATTAACAATATCATCTTCAATGTCGCTTTCATCGTCTTGATCTTGCGAGCGTGGCTTTTCTTTAATGTCTGATTTGGTCAATTTTCTGGCTTTATCTTCTCTTCCAATTTCATATAATTTCTCCAATCCTTTGTTTGACACTAAATCAGAGAAATCATCAAAATTATCCAATTCATTTTCTGGTAAAAGATTCTTCTTAATTTTCGCCTTATCTTTCTTTGAGAGATTGAAGCGTAACATATTCTCTTCTTCATAGGCAAGACGAGATTTAAACTCTTCGTCTCGCTCAATTGCCAATTTATCAGAGATCTCTTCAGGTTTCTCAGAGAATTCCTCTTGAAGGTCCTTCAACAATCTTGTCTTTGAAGCTGCCTTCAATAATCTCTTTTCTTCAGCCAATTGCTTGTCCTTCTTTGTTTGAACATCACCAGAGTAATAAACTGGAGCAATTTTTGGTGCTTTGTATAGCTCAGTAGCAGATTTTGAGGTATTAGATCCAAGGTCAGGATCATCTTCAGCTTCGCTGTCTACAATATTTGATGGATTTGGCTTGAGAGATAGTTGATCAGCACTTGACGTGAAATTATCGCTGTTTTCATTCAATAATTTATCAATTTGATATTTAAACTTGATTTCCAATGGTTTAATCTTTTCAATCAAAATCCTCAATTTAACCAACTGCTCGATAACTGGATGGTTCTCAATTTTGACGCCTTTTGCTTTCAAATAGAGATAAAAACATAAATTTGTGCAGTAATTTAACATTAATTGATATTTTACTTGCAAAAAAGACATTCCATTTTCAGTTTCTAATTTCTTTCCTTTTTCAATCAACGGTGTCAATTGACTTTTGATTTCTATCAAAGAAGATTTGAATTCACTTAAAAGAGTGAGGAGTTCAGGTGATTTGCTCTCAATAATCTCTGATTTTTCCTGCTCTGTCAAATTATCCGAGAAGTTTGCAAATTCTTCCTTGTTTTCTTCGTCTTCGTCATCACTGGAGATGGCATATTCAGGTTTGGAAAGTTTTGCTTTAAAGCTTTCGTCACAGAAATCGTCTTCTTTCAATAATTTTGCTTTTTCTTTT
>JALHRR010000135.1 GCA_022841345.1 Saprospiraceae bacterium | reverse complement strand
GAGCAAACTTTGTAGCGTTGAAATCATCTTGAGGCGAAAAGATTTTGTGAAATATTCTATGAGAATAATGCTTAAAATCATAATTATATCCCAAAATTGATGGATAAATAGTGGACAAACCAGATAACAGTTTGAATGCGGGTGGGGCTTTTGTCATATCTGTAGCCTTGTTGTAGACAACTTCACCTTCATCATCAATTTTTACTGTACCTATTTGAGAAACACATTGAAATAATTGTGCTTGACCATTTACACCAATATTATCATCAAAGAGAGCTTCAAAATTATCAGGCAAATGTGTAAAAACTACAGAATCCCTCATCTTTTGAGTGCTGTCAGAAACATTTTGATGCAACTGAGCTCTTTCCTTATTGACCATTTTAGGGAATTTTGGAAGTGAATGACTGATATGATAATTCAAAAGAAGGGCTTCGTCATCAGACAAACTCTCAATTTTTTTCTTTAGCCAAGCATCAGAAGCACTATCAAATTTTGAATTTTTAGTAATACCTTGCAGAGCCAACATACCTTTTGAGTGACCAGATAATTTATGAATAATTTGATTATGAGCATCACGTTGTTCATCAGCCTGATCGTTCCAGGCCAGAAACACGGTGTTTTCAACTTGACCAGGCAAGACTTCAGCACTTGGTGGCAGAACTTTTGGACGTGATGCCATCAAGGTTTGAACAATCGGAGAATTTTCGCTATCCATATTGAAACCGTCTTTCAAAGGAGAAAATGTATTTTGAGCTTCATACTACAAGTTAGAAAAAAGGCGGTCCGCTTACTTTCACACCATAGGAGTCCAATACCATAATACGTTTGCCCGAGTCTTCAGAGAGAACTATCCACCAATCTACTGGACGACCACGACTGATACACGTAGCAGGTGCTCTAAAGTTTACAACAGCCTTCCCACCTTTCAGGAGTGAAAAGACGATGAGGGAGAAAAAAAGAAGGATCATTGCAGGGGTATCTATCGGAACGGTGGATTATGGCGCGTAAAATCAGAAGAGTGAGTAATAGTATTTATTAAATCAGTGGACACCAAGTTCATCTACTGAGGTCCATATGAAAAAAGATATTTTGCTATTTCTTTTTATGGATTAATGAAGGTCGTCACAGTAGCTTCCAGTTGACAACTGCTAAAGACGGGCCGTAATTAGTAAGTTAGTTAGTAGAAAAACCAATCGAAGAATCAACGACTATAGTTGAAATGATTAAAATAATTTATCTATGCAAACAGCCTATTAATCACATGGGTGTTTATCAGATTCATTTCAATTAGCCACTTGCCCCTGCTACAAGATTTAACACCTCAGAATGTGCACAACAGCTGCTAAAGGAATCTTGGCTATGGTTAATTCTTTAACCCTTTTAATTGGAGTATTTCTGTTAGGTTTAGCAGGATATATTCACATGACTTTGGGCTTATGGGTCAGTATTAGGGCCATGATCATAGGGCTGTATGCTTTGGGTGGTGTTATTTCATTTGTGTCCCTCCTTGGACTTTGTGGCACAGTGAGCTCTTCACGCAATAGCTTGAGAATTTATAATACTTTCCTCATTCTTTTGATTGTGGCTCAAATCGGATTTGCTATCACAGCCTTAGTATTTATGTCAACAGAAATGAGCGCCGAAATGCACAAAACATTGGAAGGACAGTTTAATACTATGACGTTGTTAGACCGTCAGAGTTTGGAGAGCCAGTTGATGTGTTGTGGCTATGAGACGATAACGACAGACTGTGGTTATGTTCCACCTGTTAATGCACCTCTACCAGCCACTTGCAAGGTGAAGATTAGCAACATCGTCAAATTAAATATGAAGTATATTATGACTGCAGTATTTTCTGTTGCAGCGTTTGAAATATTATTGGTTATACTCGGCTGTTTCCTAAGCTCAAAACTAAAAGCTGAAAAGAAAGAGAAATTTGACCGTGTGCTGATCAATGAGGCACGTACTTTGAACAGACCAAAAGTTTGAACTTCTCGATTTTTAATAAAATAGTTTATTTATTTAACGATACAAACAAAATTGTCTAACTTTTCTGCGCCACACTCAAACAAGCGGATATCCACTGCTCGGCAATAGAGTCATACCAAGTCTCCTCCAGTGACAATCCATTGAACCATCCCAAATGGCCTCCTTTTTCTGTAACAGCTAAAATAATATTTGGATTTGACAGACATTCGTCATAAGCTATTTGAGATGAAGGCATCATTGGGTCATCTGCAGCACAGAGAATCAAATGGGGAATCGCTATGCCATGAAGAAAATAGCGACTGCTGCTTCGTTTATAATATTCATCTGTCGAGTCATAATTGAAGATTTTAATCGTCAAGTTTTTGTCAAATTCTCTCAGTGTCTTTGAACTGAGGACTTCCTGTGAGTCTATGGACTGATTGGAACTGAATGTCTGCTCATGAATTGTGTAGAATTTTAGGAGTTCAGCGACTAAATGTTTGTTGTAAGTAAATTTGTTGAATGGTTGATCGATCCAATTTGATAAAATTTCAAAATCAAATGGCTGAGCAATCGATAATCCAGCGATCAAAGGAGTAGCCGATCCAACTTCACCCAAGTATTTGCTCAGCCAATTTGCACCTAAGCTAAACCCTATTCCAAATAGCGGTGAGGAAGGATAGCGTTTTCTAAGATATTCTATGGCTATCTTGGCATCGTCAACATGGCCAATAGAGTAAAAACGACAGGTCATCAAAGGGGTTTTGTTGCAGCCACGAGCATTTAAAGCCGTCACTCTTATTCCCTTTCTATTCAATAGCTTTGCCATATTTCGTATGTAACTGCTGTTGCT
>JALHRR010000134.1 GCA_022841345.1 Saprospiraceae bacterium | reverse complement strand
GCTCTTCCGATCTCGGGCATGAAATACGACGGCTATATCAAGAAAGAACAGGAATTGGCCGACAAAATGCTACGCCTGGAGGAGTTGAAGATTTTTGAAAACTTTGATTACCAACAACTTACGTCCATCTCCAAGGAGGCCCGTGAGAAACTGAGCAAGGTGCGCCCCCGCACCATCGGACAGGCCAGCCGCATCAGCGGGGTGACGCCAGCGGACGTGAGCGTGCTACTGGTGCACATGGGGAGGTGATTTGATTGCGGATTTTGGTTTTCGGATTTCGGAATAGGGGTTACTTTTGGGCAGCTAAAATTTCTTGAAATGACAACATGGCGATGGGACCAAGGCCGGCTTGAGTATTTCATGTTTGACAACATGAAAACAATTGCCATTTCCTTGAATTCCATGGACGGCATCAATATCTCACAAACAGGAATTGACCCATTACGCCCTGTTCTTACTGCTGATACTGGATTGCCATTCGCCCCTAATAATTACACAGTTTGGCGCAATTATGCGAGGGTGTTTGGCTGCTCACTGCTCGCAACCCGTGCTGGCAACAACTTGATTGTCACGGATTTGTGCAAAAAAATAGCAGAGCATACCATACGTGAGGCTGACGAATACCTATCTGTCTTGGTTCAGAATTTCAGGTATCCGTCCCCGGTTTTTGAGAGTTATTCGGCAAATGAAGCTGTCGTATTTCCGTTTTTGGCCGTCCTCAAATACCTCGCATCGGTTTCAGAAAGCAATCCTTATCCCCGCATCTCAGTGGATGAAGTGTTTTCTAATTTAGTCGGAAACAATTGTACAGGATTGGAGGACACTTTTTGGTATGCTAAACTACCTTCCACAGGGCATGTACCAATTGGTGACCAGAAAAGGCAGGTCAGGGAAATGCTCGTTGTTTTGAGTCAGTTCAGTTTTTTGAAATGGTTTGGTGGGCATCTCTATTTTGATAGGTCTTTCGACCTGGCAAATTATTTGGTAGGTTTAACGCCTTTGGTTCATAATCCCAATGCCGACAGGTTATCGGAATTTATGCTATTAGGCAGCTTAGAAGGAAATAAAACACCTGCTGTATTAATTACAGAATCATTTGAAGTTCCACTTGATATAGTGTTTACTGAGGGTAAACGCTCCCGTGTTACCCACCTGAAAATCGAAAGAAGCCCATTGCTCAGGAAAATATTTTTTGAGCGCCACCCAAAAATACAATGCAACATGTGCGAATTGATTCCAAAGGAGAAATACCCATGGACGGAGAATATCCTGGAAATCCACCACTTGCTTCCTTTGTCATCAGGGGTAGCAGTTTCACTTACAGGCACTTCATTGGAGGATATAGTTTCCCTTTGCCCCAATTGTCACCGAAGCGTGCATATTTACTATAAAACATGGTTGGATGGGCATATGGCCAATGATTTCAGCAATAAACAAGAGGCAAAGGGAATTTATTTGGAGGCTAAAAAAGCAATCGCATGAAGAACAAACAAAAATTAGAAAACCCACATGAACAAAGGGATTGGCTCATAAAAGCCAACTTGGAAGGTGCTGATTTGACCATGGAAATGACCACTGTTGGGCTTAAATACGATGATTTAAAGTATTTATCCAATATAGACTTAGTAATACCAAAGCATGAGTTGGAATGGATAGACGATATTGAGCGCATACCGAATAATATCCCAGCTATTAGTTTCTTCGCAGGTGCTGGCGGGTTCGATATAGGCTTTTTTTTGGCGGGATACAACAACATGGCATCTGTAGAAATAAACAAGGTTTTTTGTGAAACGCTACGTCATAATTTTCCGAAAAAATTGGTCATCGGCCCGCCCGATTATACTGGAAACGTGCAAGACCGTGAAGAAATCGCTCAGATATTAATTGATAAACTTGGCATTGAAACCCCATTTGAAGGCGTGTTTCATGGTGGCCCCCCGTGCCAACCTTTCAGCATTGCATCGAACCAGCGGTTTTCAAAAAACGGCGATAACTTTAAGCGGACAGGATTTGAGGACAAGGAAAAAGGCAACCTTTTATTTGACTATTTATGGTTCATCACCAAGTTCCAGCCCAAGGTTTTTATTATAGAAAACGTGGCCGGATTTATTGAATTGGACAAGGGGAAGCAATTAGAGGCTGCCCGTGAAATGCTACAAAATGCAGGATATTCCCTTACTGAGCCACAAGTTTTTAACCTCGCCGATTATGGCGTACCACAGTCAAGGCAGCGTTTCATATTGGTTGGTAGTCGAAGCGGAAATTTTGTCTTCCCCAAAAAGAACAAGCGCAAAACGCCATGTGCCGAGGTATTTACTAAAAGTCTTGAAGGTGTAACAAACCATGAAACACGACTGCACAAGGCTGAATCTCTGCTGCGCTATATGCATTTGGAGTATGGGAAAAGGGATAAGCTCGGAAGGGTGGACAGGCTAAACCCTGCACAGCCTGCAAAAACAGTCATAGCTGGAGGCACAAAAGGTGGAGGCCGCTCTCATCTGCACCCCTATATTCCACGGACATTATCCGTCCGAGAGTCGGCACGTTTGCAGACTTTTCCTGATTGGTACGAGTTTAAAGGGGCAATTGCAAGGCAATTCACGCAGGTGGGTAATGCAGTGCCACCGTTGTTTGCCTATAAGTTGGCAACGGAAATTCAGCACCAATTATTTGAAAACAATGACCCACAAGATATATTAACAAGTTCTGGCCTTCAGCTTGAAATGGTGCTATAAGCAAATGCAAATCACACTCGAACAAGTCTCAAAGCGCTACCGCTACGACTGGATTTTCAAGGCGTTGATTATCAGTTCGTTGCGGGC
>JALHRR010000133.1 GCA_022841345.1 Saprospiraceae bacterium | reverse complement strand
GTTATGGTGTACTTCAGCAACTTCATTTCTTGCAATTTCTTGTAATTTAGCAGAAGAGTCTTGAAGGGGCGGCATTTGTAGGCCTTCAACTTTAGCTCTTTGCTCAGCTACAAATTGTGGAGGTAGGACACGCTCATATTGTTCCCAATTGAACTTGGGACGACTTCCAATGCTTTCAGATATTATTCTGCGGAATTCTTCATGAGAGCTGCGGGCTTCGAGAACAGCTTTGCGACTTTCAGGGTGACATTTCAAGAGGGCTTTAGACCAGTCCACAACACGTCGACTCATGGCAAAGTCACTGACAAGGGGTTGGAGAAGAGTCAACGACAGGGTTCCTGACAGATGTGAAACAACAAGAATGCAGAAACAGTATATTTTAACAATAAAAGCAAAATAAATGAAGAGCGGAATAAAAATGGTGACAAGAAAGGGGTTCGAACCCTTGCCAACTTTCGTTGATCAGGACCTGAACCTGACGCCTTAGACCACTCGGCCATCTTGCCAAATAGCTATTATATTTTGTATTTACATACACATTGTGTAAAAAATCAATTTAAACTCTAACTGCGCATGAAATTTAATAAATAGACTTATTTCTTAAAGTATATTTTAACGCCTATGTCAAAACACTCTTCAAATCATTCCCATCACCTTCCATTATTAATGAAAAGGCCCAGCGTCAAATATTATGTATTCAAGACAGAAAAGTTCTTCGTTCTCTTATTTGCAAATATATACAATTTATTCAAAGATCCGGATGATTGCTATGATGGGGAGACTGTTTATTGATGAACTGATGGCAGTTGCATCCCCAGTTGATTGGAATAGAGCTGTCTGCTCAACATATTGCGGTATGTTTGAGAGTACATTAAAAGACCTTGTCCGCTCACTCAAATCCACTAAAAGAGATGTAGAGGAACAACAAAGATTATTTAAGGTACATTATTCAAAAATATTTGATGAATGCAAATCAAAATCACTTTCCATCAAAGCAGAAGCACTCAAGAAGTTGGGTTTGTTGAATATGTTGTTTGAGTCTGTGAATATTACCTGGTCAGAATTCAATGTAATAGAGCTGATAAGTAGCAATATTAGTATGAGTAGCAGCGCCATTAGCAAAAACAGCAAAGAATTGATTTATAAAGAAATTGGATATGGATTTGCTGCTCCGCTACTAATTGAGCCAAACAGCCAGATAATAACTCTAGCTATAAATACTCTTTTAAGAGATCTCCAACCAACAAACAATGAAAAGATATTAAATTGTGCTTTAAACGGGGTGAATGCCCTGCTCAACAGAGAAATTGCCAATAATCTATATAATCAAATATTTCAACTGACCGATCACTCCAGTCACATTATTGTAAAAAAGGCCCTTTTAATTTTATTTAAAATCGGTCAAATTCAACCAGAGTCCCTTTCTCTATCATTCCCTAAAATAATCTCAAAATTACAAGATGCAGATGAGCGTTCCATCAATGCCATAATCCAGATCCTCCTTGAATGGTCCACGAACAACAGTGAAGCCATAGTCCTCGTAGCCCCACAATTGTACTCTCATTTGAAATTAGCCACAAATAATTGGTGTTTAATTAAACTTTTAAAATTATTTGGATTCCTAGTTGGAACTGAAAAAAGATTAGTGAAAAAATTGAAAGGACCGCTAACAGATCTATTGACCAATGCTGCAAATGGCAAAGTAAGTTCCATCTCTGTACTATTCGAGTGTATCAGTACACTTTTAATTGTAATCTGTAATATAAATGAAGAGAATGAAAAAAATGATTTGAGTCAAGTTTGCTTAACGGTTTTAACAGAGAAATTTCTATCTTCAATTGATTTGAACTTGAAATTTCTTGGTTTAAAGTTATTAAAGAAATTATTCATTTCAACAAACTGCTCACAGCTAAATTTTACTTCTATGTCAAAAAAAGATCTATTTGATTCACTGAATTTTAACGATGAGAGTCTAAAAAGGAAATTATTTGAAATATTTCCATATATGGTAAACCCGCATAATTTTAGAGAAATACTGTCCATTTTACGACAAGAGTTAATATCTCAAACAGAAATAGAAATGAAAAATAATGAAAATAATAATAATAGTTGTAAAGGAACATTGATTTATAAAATATCTGACATGATGTCCATTTCTCTGCCATCGTCACAACAACACTGCTCCACCAGCAAGACAAAAACAGATAATCAGTCCCACATTAAACAAACTATAGTTGATTGTATTGTGACTTGCATTACTCAAGATAATTATTCAAATTGTATGAATGAATTTCAATGGTTGCTTCCCTTCCTCTTCCAGCTGCTATTAATGCGACCGTCTGTATCACCTAACCAATTTATGGACATTATATGTGATTTGGCCTGTAAATCCCTTCAATTAAGAGAATACATAACAACAACGCTTTTAAAAACTTTTCAAGATTTGCTATTGGGTAGAATTGGAGATGAAGGGACAAGGGAAGTATTCCTTACAAAAGGTGTCTGGCTGCTGGGTGAATATTGGAATGGGAATATGACTGAGGAATTGATGGCCTGTCTAGTTGAGCTGAATGGAGACGAGCTATACAGAAGAGAGGAACTGGCGGTATCTCTGTTTAAATTCTATCTGAGGGCTGGCACTGCAGATGAATATAAAAGGAAATTGAATGAAATGATTAAAATTCATCAAAATAATTCAAATATTTCTCTCATTATCAACCGATTAATCGAATTGCTACCAAATTTGGAAGTCATCAACCCCCCTCATCTCTTCCCATTGACTGAACCTTTGCAGCCAATCAATACAAATTATCAGTCAATAATTAAAATACAATTTGAAAATGAAATTAACAAAAAATTTAATGAAAATTACACTTCAATTGTAAACATCAATGATTATAAAAGAAA
>JALHRR010000132.1 GCA_022841345.1 Saprospiraceae bacterium | reverse complement strand
CAACTAATGCCCGTAAGCGCAAGATGGTGCCGATCAATGAAATAGCCAAAACCCAAAGTCCACCTTTGATAAAAAAGATCGGCGCACCTTCTGATCCAATGATGTGTTCACTTCCTCCAGGTATAGCAGACCTTATTTCCTGCTGTTGAATCTGCTGTTGAAGCCTCGCATTTTCTTCCTGGATTTTTTTGATTTCATTGTTTTTCAAAATAACCTGTTTTCTTAACTCATCAAGCTCTGCTTCCCTTTCCATAAGCTCAGCAGTGATGCCAACTACCTTGCGCTCCAATTCCCGTGAAACTCTTTGTTCTGTTTTCAGCAAAAGCCTCAATTCGCTTGTATCCCGTCGGAGGGCACTTATTTCAATTTCTTTAGAGACAATTTCTTCCTTCAGGACGGCAATTTCCCTATTTGCTTCCTCCAATTCTTTCTCTTTTTTATCGAGAAGCATTTGAGAAGCATCCAATTCCTGATTTTGCGTATCCAGCCTTGTTTGTAACTTTTTATTTTCAAAAAGATAATAGCAGACCAACAGGAGTAAGCTCATTGCGATGAAATTTGCTCTGATTTTCATATTCTTAGGTTTTAGAGAATTTTGAAATGCATTTGCTCAGGCGTACGAAACTATCCGGGGAATGGTGGAGCATTGCCTTTCTCCAGGACTTTTTGCACGCCTTCCCTGACCGTCCAGGTTACCTTCGCAGTCAGATATCTTGCTCTGTAAGCGACAATTTTCAAGTGCTCTTCAGTCGTCAATTCCGGGGCAAAACGATCGTACAAGGCATTATTCAAATATTCGGCGCGCGCGTCCGCTTTGTTCCACTGGCGATAGCGGTAGTTGTGTGCATCCTTTTCAACAGTCGTCACAAACGTGGAATAATCACCGAGGTACGCCTCTTTAGTAACAGGGTCAGCAGGGTGGGTGCAGGCTGGAAGAACCAGCAGTAGGAGCAGGGCGAAGCCTGCCAGGAACCGGGAGGGCAAAGGTTTGGCTTTCAGCATAACGGTGTAGTTTTGCTGGTGAAAAAATAACCGCCTTTTATTGGGAATTTGCCGAAAAAGCTGTAAATTGAATTTGCAAGATTCAACCGGTAATTCCCTAAGAAGAATGACGGTTTGAATGAGTTGGGAGGCCGTTACGAGCGGCCCCCCGTTTTGGTATTTTGGGTACGGCGCCGGGAATTTTTTAATCGGGCGAACATGCAAAATCCTAACCCGGCGTATCGTTTCTTAGTATAACTTAAGTTCAGTCGTGCTTTACTCTTTTCTTAATCTCAGAGAGTGCAATCCAAATTGTAGTTTTTTTTTACATTAAGTCAAAGAATATCATTTTAACGCATTAGCGACATTCCAAAGATAAGCACTCAAATACCCTCTCATGGCAAATTTGTCTTATTATAATGGGAGTTTAAAAAATACAGAATATTGCCAGAATTTTCATTCCTGCTACCAGTTGCAGCGGGATGGCAATTGAAATAACCCATACTTTCTGTAAAGTTTCTGGAAAAACATCTAACTTTCCGGAAAATTCCCCTGCCGTGAGTAACTCTAAACCCAATAAAGACTTCGCTTTAAAGCGCGAGCAAATTTCAGTAACTTTGTTTAAAACCCTTTGGGAAGCGCTCCAACGGGTTTTGCGGGAAGAATATGGTCTGGCTTTAGACAGCACTTCGCGCAATTCGGCCAGATTTTTTGGCATGGGTGATTTCTCTCCGGAATTTATGCCCGACCTCACCACCGTTGCTTCAGTCATTGCAGGTCATCCTGCAGTCAAAGCATTTCTGGAAGAACATTCAAAAGAGTCTTCTAAAATTAACTTTGGAGATTATTTGTACAAGCGACTTCGGGAAATATCAAATATGTCCGATGAAAAATCCGTTACTTTTGGCAAACGCGCCTATGTGTATGGGTATTTCCTGTTTCTGGGCTTTCCCAATATGAAAGCCTTTAAAGAATCCATTAAAGAATCAGATACTCGGTTAATCGAACCTGGTTTTCCAAAAATGCGGCCCTCCTATTATCTTGGTTCATTTTATAGTGTCAGAAGTTATGCCATTAAACATTTTGTCATCAAAATAGACTTCAGTAACCCCGTCAGAGAAAATGTTTTCCCGGCTGAAGAATGGGGCTTTCATCGGTTGGAAGATGTAAATGAGCTTCACAATTCCTTAACGAGGTACCCTGAACAACAACTCTACAGCCTCTCTGGCACAGCCCTGATACGAAATAATAAACTCTATCTGAACCTTGTGACACCAGAAACGGAACAAAATTGGACTCAAATGAATATTTTGGGATGGGGCTACGGCGCACAAGCTGACCACATCAAAGTCCAGCGCATTATCCGGTGTAATATCCAAACGATATCCGTTTTGGGCTACCCCGTTGCAGCCGAGGCGGTTTTGGTAAAGATAGACGAAACCAAATGGGCAGAAACCAACTTGCAGGAACGCCAGATGCCAACCGCTCCAGTGATCAGAACCCTGTTAGGCGAAGCGGAAACAGACACGCTGATGCTCTATCTGATGCTGCAAAGGCGGAATTTTTGGATCAAAAATGAGTATGTTGAAAGCTTACTTGATTTGCAGGTTCGGGGTAATATGATGCAAAATTTTCGCTACCTGAGGGGGCGATGGCGAGTTTGGAATTATGGACTTAAACGCGGGCATGTAATTCAAAGTAAACTCGTTGTAAATGAGCATTTTGCTTCTAATTTCCATCCCTATTTAAAACCAGAAATTCTGGAAAGTAACCCCAGGTTAAAGAACCAGGCTGCAACCCTGTCCATCAGCAAGGGTATACAACCCAATAAACTCTTTTTCCATACCTACCTAAGGCCAAATCTTACCATTATCAATACTGCCATTTTTGATCTGGAGACACTTCGGGAATTGGGCTTTGCAGAAGGGATGTTTCTTTCCGGCGGCTACGACTACCAGGGCATCATCGGCGGATATTGTGTCATGAAGAAGTTGCTGCCTGGCGAAGAAGACTTTGAGCCAATGGAATTTACCCGTGAAGAAGCCTT
>JALHRR010000131.1 GCA_022841345.1 Saprospiraceae bacterium | reverse complement strand
AGGCTTCTGAATGTCCATACAACAAATCATCAATGCCATTGGATCCAAACACAGCTATGCCAAGTGAAAACGATTTACACAATTTTAAACCTGTAACACCTGAAGAAGCTCCCAGTCTATCATTGACTACTGCTCGAGCAAGTTCAACCATACCCCGTACAACAAATAGTGATGTACCACCAACAACATGGACATATCCCTCTCAACTAATGTTCTACAATGCATTAGCTAGAAAAGGTAAAGGTGTTCCAGCTCAAGAAATTGATGGTATGCTGGCTGTCCACAATTCTCTTAATGAAAGTGTATGGCAAGAAATTGTTGAAATCGAATCCATTATACATCCAGAATGTAAATGTCTTCAATTAAGCAAATTCAGAGGGCGTCAAAATGATTTGAGTCCTCTTGCTCGTTGGCACATGTGGTGGAATGGCAGTGATGAGCCCTTTGACAGACATGACTGGACTGTAAATAGATGCGGGAAGGAAGTGAGATATATAATTGATTACTATGGAGCACCGACAGAGAATGGGAACCCAGTTTTCAGTGTATTGGCAAGACCAGCGATGGATAGCATTGGAAGTGTTTACGATCGGATAAAATTAGCATTGATGAGAGATAATCAATAAAATATTGCAAAGAAAAACAAAATTTTGTTGAATAAACATAAACAAAAACATAGTAGAAAATGAAGTGATATCCAATTTATTTCATCAATGAGCTAAATCTGTATGAGCAGCTTTCTTGCTTACATGTTGTCTCAATCCTTCTGGCATGTAGTATGGTCTTTCAGCACTTCCGTCATTGTGTTCACAATCTTCCAAGAAACACAAAAATATTGTATCAATACTCATATCAACAACATTTACGAAGGCTGTAGCAATAATGTATGCAAACAGACAGATGAAGATCAATGGAACAGTGTAATTCTCAATAATACTTGCATCACGTCTCAACAAATACCATCCAAGAATACCAGTACCACAAGTGATACCCATTTTACCAAAGAACAGAATAATTGAACTGATACCATCAATAGTAAACAACCTCAATCCATTGGCAGCAATCAAACTGAATGCATGCTTACTTCCCTCACAGAATGAATATCCATAAATGGCAATTTCAATATAAGCATTCTTATTCATTAATTTCATCAACGATTCCAAACATCCACACAACGTCTGTAAACAAGCCAGCAAGCCCTTGGCAACAGCATTGTTGGCACCCTTCAATCTATATTGTAGGCTCATCAGTATGAATTGTATGACAGAAATAATTGCAACTAATAAAGCACCTAATGCAACAGATCCAAAATGATAGAATAATCCACGTCCAAATGCTTTTAAGATGACAAAAAATGGAACGTTTCTCTTTTCTCTAGTCCAGTACCACGTGCCAACTGCACCAGCAATTGTAATTTGACTCAATCCAATAATAACATTCCATGACCAATAAAAGTTCATCAATGTATAAATTACCAAAAAATACATTTGTTGTGAAGGTGAAAATGATTTCCCTGTATATTGTTTTGTGACATTATTGAATGCTTGTGATAATTGAGATCCATTTGTAGCCAAGAATGCGATTATGAAAACAGTCCAACAGAACAATGCAAGCAATGGAATGTATTTGACGAGAGGTAGGAGAATTATTGATGGCATGGATTTTATGGCTTTACTTGCTTCTTTGATGACGCTGATTGCCAAGTTGATGCGCTTTCTCATCGCGATGAGGACGAGGAGAGATACGGCTTCAATCACAGAGATTATGATACATATTGCCAAAAGTGTTTTTGTACTGATTTGAACAGATTCAAGCAAATCAAATCCAAGCAATTCTGTAGATCGGCCATGGATTGTTTCCCAATACAACCACCAAGAATATGCTGTGGCACCAGATACAACAGCAATATAACTCAAAAGTGTGAACCATACCATTAAACCACTGAGTAATTGCATGACAATCAACCATACAAATGATGAGATCAAGGCAACGCCAGAGCAAAGTAACATCCATTTCCAGCTTGTATGAAATGTTTCAAAGACTTTTTGAACAACTTCACGGCTGTCCATCTCTAAACCCATTTGTAAGCGTGCCAAAGCCAGATCAATTTGTGTGTTTTGAGTGATGTTGACAGCACCGAGGATTCCAGTTGGGAAACATCTATTCAACATTGACGTTGATGAAATTGTGAAGACACAGTCACCATTGTCCATTTGACCAGCAAGTGTAGTTGGATCAGCAGATGCTGTTACCCCATATTTACATACAACATCTCCAGTATTATTTGGACAAGCACTCAAACATCTCTTATACGTTGTTGTCGGTGCAGTTGGATTGAAATAATACAATGAAGGACTGCCAGACATATCAAGACCAGTTGCATTGTTTACACCACACAAATTACCATCAGAATCAATTCCATATCTCAATCTATTTACATCTCCATTTTTGACAGCGAAACCTGCAATCATGAACATGCCAACCCAGAAGGCGACAAACAGAATTGAAAAGAAAATATCGTGACATCGGCGATTGTTGACGGGACCGAAATCTTTTCCACTTTTTTCACCCATATTGAAACAAGGAGAAAGAAAAGATGGCAAAATACGAATATATAGTCGTTGTGAACGTAAATATTGATTGTTACATTGGAGATTGTTGTCATAGAGATTATTGATATGAAATAACCGATTCATTACTTTTTAGGAAATTAGTGATTATTAAAGAAAGATTGTATAAATACAAAAAATAAAAAAGATTGCAATGATTGACATTTGGTCATATGTTAGGTAATCAATGATCATTTTTATCACGTGACTCGATTTGATTGGTCAGTTTTACCCAAGAAAATTCTTTTTCACGACGGTCTGGGTATAAAAGCCGTCCTGACCCTTCCATGGAAATGTGTCAATTTCTCAATCTCAATAAACACAGAATGTTGGGGACATTATCAAATGAATTCAATTTAAAAATAGAAATCAATGATGACAGTGATTTATTAAATTTTCTTTCAATGCTCTCCTTTTCAACTGAGAGGAATAAACAGAT
>JALHRR010000130.1 GCA_022841345.1 Saprospiraceae bacterium | reverse complement strand
ATTGAGCAATCCCTCCCACCTTCAACCTCTCTTTCCTCTTTCTTTTGATATTCAAATACATTTAATCTATCAATATTCTCTTGACTTGCTCCTTTACTAATTGCTGGCCCTATTCTCTCTGAAAGTGCTAATAATTCTTCATAGTCACTTCCAGGTGTTTGGTTGAATCGCCCTGTATATAAATTATTTTGATGGAAGTAGTTGAGAATATCTCTCATTTGTCTGTTCCTCTCTTCTTGTCGCTCTTGACTTAGTGAAGAAAGCGGGAGCGGTGGATGGATTTGAGATGGATTTACATTCCGCTGTTGACGCGCTGGTTGGCGAGGGACAGGTGGCTATGTGTTGTGCGTGGAATTCCTTGGTATGATTGGATGGATGGTAGGTCCACGATAAGTGCGATTATTTCTGTTGTTTGACGGTATTAATGATGTCGTTTGTGAGTCTGTAGTCCATTGATGGTAGAGGGAAACAGGGCGTTCAACTGACCTTGAAGGATGACTGGATGCCGTAATAATTACTTCAGGTGATTCTTCTCTTTGTAAAGTTCGAGAAGATTCCCTGGTCAAATCAATAGTGATTCGACTCAATGTATTTTCTGTTGAGCTGTCAGAATTTACCGCTCTATTCTTCTTTGCGGCAGTTGCTGATTTTAGAATACTTGGTGGTAATACTCGTTTCTTTCTGGTAACTGTTGATGATATAATTTCAACAGAGTGGCTATCAGGAGTGGGAGAATCGCTAGCTTCTGTGGTAGCCACATCTGGTATCTCTATAACCACTTTGTGTTTGCTGGTGCTCGCCATTTGATTGCAAGGGTGACGAGGGGAATCATGAAGTAAAAATAAAGAAAAAAATTAAAGTTTTTGATCCATTTTTTATTTAATCCTCACAGAAATATGGTATCAAATAGCGAGCGGTACAGCAATCAACAGTCGCATAAATCCAAACCACTTTTCCAGGGGTCAAATTTTTACACCATGATATCCTCTTTGATGTGGTTGCGCAAAGGTGTTGCTAAAGAAAATCCTGAAAAATATGAATTATCAGAAGAAGAATACAAAAAATTCTCAGAAACAGCCCAGTTTGAAATAGAAGAGAGTAAGAAAGCTATGGCTGCTTTGGGTGAGGAACCTGAACACCGTGAAGAAATGGAAGTCGACAATGATCCAGAGTTGGCAAAATATAATTTACAAGATTATGACAAAGAGGAAGATAGAGGGATTGACTTTGTATTTGGAAATGTAAAAGGTGTGGAATATCACGGTGATGAACTCGGTTCTCAAGACCCATACATAACATTTGACGGTGAATCAGAAGATGATTTGGAAGATGAAAAGATTAAAATATCTGATTTAATAATAGTTGCTGCTAAAACAGAAGAAAATATTTCAAATATTGAAGTTCATATTTATGAAGAAGGGGAAGATAACTTGTACTGCCATCATGATATAATGTTGCCGTCGTTCCCTCTTTGTTTGGAATGGATACAATCAGCGGCTGGGAAGAGTGGAAATCTTTTGGCTGTTGGTACATTTGAACCGGAAATTGAAATTTGGGATTTGGACGTCATTGATGCAGTCTACCCTGTCGCGATCCTTGGAAAAGAAGAATCCACTTCAAAGAAATCATCATCATCATCAAGTAAAAGTAAAAGTAAAAAGAAAAAAGCAAATGATAAATATCATGTTGACTCTGTAATGTCCCTCAATTGGAATAGAAATCACAGTAATATTCTTGCCAGTGGTTCGGCTGACAACACCGTCAAGATCTGGGACTTGAACTCAACCACAGCTGTCCACTCATTTAATCATCATAAAGATAAAGTCCAAGCCATTCAATGGAATCCAATCGAAACCTCTGTATTGGCAACAGGATCATATGATAAAACCGTAGCTGTATTTGACAGCAGAGCACCTGACAGCAAGTTGGCATTTACCCTATCAGCAGACGTCGAATCCCTTAAATGGTGTCCACATAACTCAAATTGGTTGCTTGTTTCAGATGAGAGTGGAAGAGTGAGTCTTTTTGACATGAAATCATCAACAAATCCGTTGTTCACACTCTCTGCTCACAATACTGCTGCTACTGCAATTGATTGGAATCCATTTTTACCCAATACATTCTTGACCGCTTCTTCTGATAAATCAGTTAAGCTTTGGGATACTTCTTCAGGTGAACCAGCATGTCTTATGACTAAGCAATTGGATTTAGGAAAGATATTTACAGCTTCTTTTTCAATGGATTCGCCATACTTGGTTGCAGCAGCTGGATCTAATGGAATAGTAGAAATTTTGAATTTTAATGAAAATCAACATTTTCAACGAAAAATAACTGAATTGTTGGCTGTATCTGTCGAAAAGTAATAAAAACTCAGCTGTGTTCCACCCCTTGTCCATTTCGGTAAATTGAAGGAGGAATGTACTCTGAATTGGAGTATTTCATAGTGTATAATCCCAAATTAGCTGCCAACGAAGAAACAGAAGGCAACAAACTTTTATTCTACTATCCACTTCACATAGAGAAGAACACTCAACTGAAGAATTTAGGTATTTGTCAAGCTGTTGTTGGACTAGCCTTGAATTTTAAAGAATCATCTGATTTAACAGAGTGTATAGAGATTGAAAATGATAAAACAAGGCAAGCAATTTTACAAGTTGAAAATAATTTTTATTTTGCAATAGTAATTATTAATTACCTTTTTGACCAAATAGTCGTTGAGGTTGGCGCTAACAAACAACTCGGACAAGACTAAAGAAGTGGAAGGAAATAATTTATCATTTTTATTAAAATATTTCTATGATATGTTTCGATTGCTTAATGGATCGCTGACGTCTCTATCAAAGACCCAATCCCGGCTGCAAGAATATTTCCCTTCCTTCCTGGCATCAATTGATTGGAATGAATGGAACTCCATAGAATATAACACTATAAACTATTGGTCTCAGAAACAAGCAATTCTAGCAACAGCTACATTTCTAAACAGAATTGAGAATGAATTCCCAGAAATTGTGTCATCTTGCTTCTTCTATAAAAACCATTTGATATACAG
>JALHRR010000129.1 GCA_022841345.1 Saprospiraceae bacterium | reverse complement strand
TGGTTTGGCCATTTCTGTTTGTCGCGATTGCGAATGGATTGGCGCAGGATACGCTTTTGCCTTCATGGATTTTTTCAAAATCCGGAGATAACGGAGGTTCTGCTTTCGGATGGGGGCTATCCTTCACAGAAACGGGCGACGTCTTCTGGACGCCAAGCCTGAAGTTAGCCAATTGGCCAAAAGTTCAGGTGTCTGCTCATCTTTTGGATATGGAAACGGGGCTGGAAATAGCGCCACCGAATCTGATCCAGGAAAACGCCGAATTGCAGGCTTATTCAACGGCCGTGGGAGGCGGGTTTGGCTGGATCGCCGGACGCGCCTGCCCCGGCTTCATCAACAGTTGCGACCAGTGGCTGGCCCAAACAACCGATGCAGGCGTGCCCTTATGGTCAAGAACCTATGATGTCGCCAGTAATTACGACGAAATAGACGGCATCGTGATCCGCCCCGGCGATGGCGTTTATCTCGGCGGGTGGGGCGGCGAAGGCGGCGGCGGAATTTACGACACTGATTTTTTTCTGCGAAAGGTTGATTTTGACGGCAATTCCCTTTGGCAGAAACAAATCGGCTTGCCTACGACGGCGGAACACCAGGATGGCCATTTTGTCGTAGACGACGAATTCATTTTTGCTGCCGGGCTTTGGGGCGGCGACGGCATCGCCAATTTGCACGAAGGCCGGGCTTTTTTGGCAAAATGTTCTAAAACCGACGGCGCTTTATTGGATTCCGTGCATTTTGGAGCTGCAAATTTTTGGCTCAATTGGGAAAACACCTGGGGCATGGCTTCTGATGGGGAGGCGTTGTACCTCACCGGAGTCAGTACGCCGCTTGCTGGGGACAATCAAATTTTTGTTGCCTGTTTTTCAAAAGAGCTTGATTTACAATGGCATATCCATTGGGGTGGCGCCGGAACAGAAACGGCCAGAGCCATTGCTGCTTCAGACGGGCGCGTATACGTGGGCGGCACGAGCAATTCGCCCAACCTTGCAGCAGGAGGCGCTTACGATGCCGCATTGCTGGTAATAAATGCAGAAACAGGGGCTTTGGAAACTGCAAAAACATGGGGCGACAGCCGGGATGATGAATTTCGCGATTTGGTCGTCAATGACGAAGCTGTTTTCCTGAGCGGCACTTCGGGCACCAACTTGTTCAGCAGCGCCAGCCCCGGAAATATGGAAGCTTTTTTGATACGAGTGGAAATTGCCGGGCTGATTACTTCCCTCCGACAAGAGCCGCCGGGGGATTCTGAGCAGGGGTTTCTTTTCCCTAATCCCGCAAGCGAATTTTGTGAATGGCGTTTTAAGGTTGCAAAATCAGGAACCTGTCTGCTGGAAATTACCGACCTACATGGAAAAATAGTGCAACAACGCGGGGTTCCGGTTTTGACCGGTGAAAACATGCTTGGGCTGGACGTACAGGATTTGCCCAAAGGCATGTTTTTGGTTTCACTTTACATGGACAGGGAAAAAATTGCTGCCGCCCGAATGGCCATTTTTTGAAAATTAGGTTAGATACTGCTTGAACCCTTTTGCTGGGAATTTGGAAACAAAAATTTGTTGGTAGATGTTGCTTGTTTCGTCCATAAATTACTGAATGAATTGAAATATAGACTTGTTTTTTTTGCCAATTACGCTTCGATAGATTTATTCCAAAATTGTTCTTCAACGGGTATTTTTTCTTTAAATTCAGCTCTTACACCCTCCCATGAATCCAAAACGGAACTTTCTAATACCCACTCTCCAAAAGTTGTATAGAATTCTTTTTTATCAAAATTTGCGAATACTTGTGGTTGTAACTTTACCTTATTAGTCTCAGAGGTTTCTCTGAAAAACGATACTAATTCTTTGGAATCAATCCGAAATTTTTCAATGATTTCAAGGAATTTAAGGCCTTTCTCTATATCAGGAATAGACCATGATATGCCCCATTGTCCCCAATGATTCATCACCCAATAATCAACAGGAACAACGTACCAGCACCCCTTGTTGTTCGATATGACGTATGACGTCACCACAATGTCATCCAATAAATTATGAATATTCATTTCTTTAATTTTAATAAATCACAACACCCAATTTAGGAATTACATTATCCCAATATCTGTGTTGAAGTGGTCTATGGTATTGTAATGCCAACTGTAGTGGCCGTCTTTTTTGGCAAGAACGATGTGATTAAATCCTGAGTTTTTAAAATCTATTTCCATCAAAAAAGCGTGGATTAATAATGCCCCATAAGTTCCATTCTCAATTCAGTCAGTATTTCTCCCAATAAATTTTTCCCTTCCCATGTTGATCGTTGCAAAGCTTTAGGATTATCCTCTGTTAGTCCAATGCCCCATATTTTATCATTCGGGGCAGCTTCTACAAGAGTAGTTCCAGTAGTAGCAAGTAAATCGTCTTTTAGATCACTGTTTTGAGTAAATTTATATTTGTTGCCTTGAAACACAAAGCGCCATCTAAATACATACCAGGTATTCTCTTCAAAGTTCTTTACCTGTCGGCCAAGTTCTTTAATCTTCCTCGGATCGCTTGTTTGCATGATGGCATTTGCTGTTTCTAAATCAATAAATAGCATTGCTTTTGCGTACATCATGTATTGCTCCGCAGAGGAAAATTGCCGCACTTCGGGATAGCCGTTTTTGATTAATTGGGTTGCAAATTCATTATCCCACATATAACCAGGAGCATTAAAAATGGATGGGTGCCACTGAGAAAAAGGGGATTTTGTTTGCCAAAAATAAGAGAATCTTTCTACAGCCCCGGCTTCCAACCGTTGATTAGCTCTTTTTGGAAATTCTTCTTCTTCAAGAAAAAAGTCTCTTCGCGCTGCTGCGTAGTTGCCCATCGTTCGTTCGTACGCGCACCAATCCTGAAAAGTCCATTCCTTTCGTTCTTCCTCTATGGCTTTTCGTTCTTCCTCCTGGAGCCATTGGTAATATAAATAGCTTTCCTCTTTTGAAAGTACGGCGATTTCGCTGTGGGATAATTTCTTGTCAAAAGTCATTTGCTTTGTTCGTTTTGGTTTAAGCTGCCGACGATAAACCATCAATATCATGCAATAAGTTTCATTTTCACATCATGCATTTTGTGACGAA
>JALHRR010000128.1 GCA_022841345.1 Saprospiraceae bacterium | reverse complement strand
CTCTTCCGATCTTCCAAAAAATGCAGAATTTCCTCAGGCTCTGCCATTCTCCCGTCGCCTACAAGTCCGCTGGCCAGCAGACCATATCCCACAGGTATTGTTGTGACACCATCCTTTTCCAGTTGAAGCAGATTTCTGCGTGTTGAGGGATGCTTCCACATATCGAGATCCATGGCTGGAGCTATAAACACGGGACATTTGGCGGAGAGATAAGTAGCCAGAAGCATATTATCACAGATACCATTAGCCATTTTACCAATAGTGTTGGCTGTGGCGGGAGCAATAATCATGACATCTGCCCATAGGCCCAGCTCCACATGATTATTCCAGTGTCCCTGATCAGAAATATCATGGAATACTGCATCCGCAGTCAATGCACTGATGGTAAGGGGTGTGATAAAAGCCTGAGCATCAGGTGTGAATACAGTACGAACCCGGGCTCCGGACTTGATCAGCAAACGGGCCAGGACAGCCGACTTATAAGCAGCAATACTGCCTGATATGCCCAAAATTATATTTTTGCCATCCAGACTCATATGCATGGATTGAGGAATACTAGTCTTCGTGCTCCTGCGTACGCTCTTCTCTTTCTCTCCAGGTAAGTTCGGAATTCAGGAACTCATGAGTAGCAATCAATGCCGGATTAGGAAGACGCTCATAAAACTTAGAGATTTCAATCTGCTCCTTGTTTTCATGAATTTCTTCAATGGTATCTGATACCACTTCGAATTCTTCCAGCTTGGTTTTCAACTCATCTTTTAAATCTACCTGAAGCTGTCTGGCTCTTTTGCTGATGATCGCCAGTGCTTCATAAATGTTGGATGCACGACCTGCCATTCCTGCGATATCGCGGGCAGTCACATTCGGATCCATTTTCTGTACTTTAGTTTTGATATCTGACATTGCTGAATTCTTTTAATTTTTCATTGGATTTATTGCGGATAGCAGTCGCTTCTTTCAGCATCTTGCTTCTCGGATATTTACTTTTGAAGACCTCGTGTTTTTCGAGAACCTCCTGATATCTGTCTTTTTGCTTTTCATAGATACTGTTTTCAGCCAGAAGATAGGCGGATTGCAGAATCTGGAAACGCACCATTTCTGCATTCTTTGTTTCAGGATAATCTCTCAAAAGATTTTCAAAACTCTGAATAGCAGACTGATATTGCCTCAGGTCAAAGTATAATTGACCCTCATTGTATGCTTTTTGCTCCAGTTTCACCCTTAACTCATCAATATATGCATTGGATTGCTCCACTTTCGGGCTGTTTGGATACAGATTGATGAAATTCTGAAAATCCTCAATGGCCTTCAGTGTATAAGTCTGATCCAGTTTATGACCCGGAGACAATTTATAGTTGGAAAATGCAGACATAAACTCTGCTTCTTCTCTCAGGCTGCTGGTAGAAAATGTCTGTGCAAAATTCTTAAAATAAAATGCCGCAGAGAGATAAGAATTGAGGTAATAGTGCGTGTAGGCATATGAGAAGTACAGTTTTTCTGCCTGTTCTCTTCCCCGGTAGCTGGATAATATTTGTTCAAACAGTGTCTGAGCTTTCAGATATTCCCCCTTTTCATACAGTTTGAAGCCGTATTCATAGATCATATCAGGATTGCCACCTGCACGTATTCTCTCGAATTCATTCTTGCAGGACAACATAGAAACAGCCATAAAAAGCAACAGGACTAACCGATTTATTCTCATAGGGGTGCAAAAATACGATATGTTACTGATAAACAAACCGCTTTGTGAAAAATAGATAAAAATCTCCATTGAAATGGACCCTATTAAACGACCCATTTCTGCATTTGGTCTGTGCTTAAATCGTGAATTAGCGATTTGCTGAGTTGAACAGCCAATGTTTAAGCTGGAGGTTTCAATTGGGCATTTATTGTTTTGGGCGCCACCCCGGGGTGATATACCACGACGATTGTCGTGCTGTAGAAACCTTGCATGCAAGGTCTCTACAGGGTTCATGCACCTGCATATCACCACGGGGTCGGGCTATCCGCTTTACTTCACAGAGCCGCATGGTGATGCGTCTCTGCTCGTGCCCGCTACTATCCCTGGCGCAGTGTGGGTGTGGGAAGCAGCCGGCTTTTTATCCATTAGCCTACCAGCCAATAAATCTTAATTTTAGTCAATTATTTAATCACATGCCACCGTATAATCAAACACATGTGAATCAAAATCCAGCCATTTGACTTTAGGATATTTCTCCTTTATTGCGGCACATTTGCTAAACATGCGTACAAACTCTTCATCATAATTTTTCTTCTCCAGCTTGATAGCAGGGGCACCATTATAGCCCACATAATAAGATTTGGCATCACCTCCCGCTACTGTAAATCCTCCAACGCCCCAGCTCGTAGTCTCTTTCGCATATGGATCATGATACACTTTGACTTTATTTGAAAATCCGGGATTCAATACCTGCATCATCAGCGTTATTTTCTTCTTTTTGATCATCACCGCCGATTTTTCAAAGTATGCATATCCTTCTTTGATTCTGTCCTGATTGATCGCTCCCGGATCTTCCCACTGGCGGGGATCATTGATGAATTCCATATTCTGTCCAAATTTATCCCAGCCGCTCTGCGGCAGGTACATAGATTTGATTTGCTCTGGCTTGATCTTTACCTTCTTTCCATCTGTTCCTTTGGCTTTAATTTCTTCTACAAGACCTTTTTTTCTGCTGATCTTATCTACAAAAACTTCCATTTCTGAGCCATCCTCCATAGTGAGATAAGCTATTTTCTTTCCGGAAAAAGTATTTACAGGAGGAAGAAATTTTTGCGCGGAAACACTGCACACGGCAGCTACAAGGATTGCAATTGCCAGTAATTTACATCTTAACATACGTCTTGGGGTTTAGAATTATCAGATACTTTTTTGTTTGAGCATCCAATATATGTCATTTTTTGAAAAGGATTAAAACTGCTACTCTTTTGAATCGCAAATAACTGCTTCTCTGGAATGCTATTGAGCCAGAAGCTAGTAGCCAGTCCCCAAAGCTTTGGGGAAGAAGCGGCTGTTTGGCTGTTCACTCATCATTCATAACTCATCACTCATAACTCCCCCCCGGCTGTTTACTTACCCCTTATTACTTATGCCTTACCCCTTCTTCCCGGCTGCTCGCCAACAGCAAAGGGCCAACAGCCTGAGGTTAGGACACATCTAATTATATATTATAAATAAATGTTATATTTGTGTAAAATAATGTATTTGTACAAAAAAATATAACAAACCATGAAAACT
>JALHRR010000127.1 GCA_022841345.1 Saprospiraceae bacterium | reverse complement strand
CAGCCCCCTTTTTGCTAGTCTGGCATCTCCATACAGACTAGTGCCATGTAGTTTGTTCATGATGAGCGTTTTTTAGTCTGTTACAAATATAATAAATTATTTATGTATAAACGCTAGCTAATAGAGGGGAAGCTATCAACATAGCTTGAAACAGTGCCTCTCCCATATCATTATAATCTCCATCTCCAATAATGTAGATAGTTGCTGAGTCTGTATAATTTGTTAGCCACGATTATGGATTGGAGCGGAACAGCACGCGAGTGTTGGAGTTGAAGCGTTCAGGAGTTGAGTTAACACCAGTAAAACCGCCCGAGATAATTTGCTGGTCTGGCAAATCAAAATTCGCCCTGTCTCTGAACAAAAAGCCAGTTAATAATAAGGCATTCAACATTCCTCCACACACACTTTCTATTCTTTTATTATTCAAGTATATATATTCAATAAAATAATATCATTTGAATTTCTGATTCTGTTTGTCCGAACTTAATAAAAAAAAAATTCTGCATTTTTTCGATTTTTTTTATGTCAGCTATTGACTTGATTGACATTTAAATATATATTTATTGCAAAATAGACAGCATTTTTTTTCAGTCCATGAGATAAAATGATTTCTATTTCCCGGAAATAACCTGACAATCTTTATCAACTGCAGTAGAAAGCCTGCTATCATTCAAAGTACACTTGCTTTGAATTTCTCGCTTTCAATTCATTTTCAATTTTTCTTTTGATTCAGCTGTTGCACAAAAGCTATTCTTACCCTGAAGTAAGATTATAAGTTCAATGTCTCAGTTCGGATCAAATTAAAGGAACCTGATATGAGGCAGTTGATATACATCTTCCTGGTATTTTTATTTTATTCAAATTTTGCTCAGGCGGCAGAACTTGAGATGAATAATACTATTGCTCCTGAAAGAACTAATTTTCAGACAGTCTGCATTGAAAATTTAATTCCTCATCATGCTCAATCATCGCAGGATACAATGTTTATTGATACAATCTACGAAACAATATATATGTGCCTGGGTGATTCGGTTCGCTTCATGGAAATCATGTACACAGATGCAGGCGTATATGAACGAATATTAACAGTAGAACAGGATATTTTTATTTTAGTGATTTTGACAATTATTATAGAAAATACGACGGTGGTCACTGTGCATATAGAAGAGATTTGTGAAGGAGATAGTATAATTTTTTACGGTCAGGCATTTTATTATTCCGGAGAATATTACCACAATCCTTATCAGGATATTCATTGTGATAGTGTCATTTTAATGAGTTTGACTGTTATAGATACTTTCTATTCCGAATCATACGCAACTATCTGTCAGGGAGAAGAATATTATTTTCACAGCCAATCATTTACTACTGCAGGAAGTCACCCTGTTGTGTTTCCAAATTCACAGGGATGTGATAGTACTTTCATGCTTCATCTTACTATAAACCCGTCATATGCTGACACGATCATCACATCAATCTGTGAAAGTGAGTACTATGATTTTCACGGAGATATGATTAATACCAGTGGAACATATGATATTGCATTTCAAACCACTCAGGGTTGTGACAGCTTGTTTACCTTACATCTGACTGTACACCCAACAGCTGAAACCTTCTTAAATGAAGAGATCTGTGATGGAGAAGAATTTTATGTTGGATTCAGCACATATACTACTTCCGGAAATTTTGTTGATACCTTACTGACAGGCTATGGTTGTGATTCAATTGTGTATTTGAACTTGACCGTGCATCCCGTCTTTGAAACCACATTAAATGAAGAAATTTGTGACGGGAATTCTTATACGGTAGGCAGCAGTATATACACTTCATCCGGAACTTACACGGATATTTTGACGGATGTCAATGGATGTGATTCGACAGTCATTTTGAATCTAACTGTTCATCCGCTTTTTGAAACTGTATTGAATGAGGAAATTTGCGATGGAGAATCTTATAGTGTTGGATCAAGTGTGTACACCACTTCAGGAACTTACACCGATATATTTTCTGATGTTAATGGTTGTGATTCAACTGTGATCCTGAATCTGACTGTTCATCCACTAATTGAAACGGTGTTAAATGAGGAAATTTGCAATGGAGAATCTTATACAGTTGGAACTAGTATGTACATCAATTCCGGAACTTACACTGATATTTTGCAAGATGTCAATGGATGTGATTCGACTGTGATTCTAAATTTGACTGTCCATCCGCTTTTCGAAACTTTATTGAATGAAGAAATCTGTGATGGGGATTCATATACCGTAGGTACGAGTATTTATACAAGTTCCGGAACTTACACAGATATTTTGCCAGATGTAAATGGATGTGATTCGACTATAATTCTAAATTTGATAGTTCATCCTTTATCGCCTACAATTCAACTCGTGGAAATTTGTGACGGTGAATCTTTTTCTGTTGGAAATAGCACCTATTTTATAGCGGGAGCATATATGGATGTGCTTATTGATGTTAATGGATGCGATTCAACAGTCATTACTGTATTAATTGTAAATCCACTTATTGAAACTGTGCTAAATGAGGAAATCTGTGATGGAGATTCATACACAGTTGGTACAAGTATGTACACCACTTCCGGAACTTATACAGATATTCTACCTGATGAAAATGGATGCGATTCCACTGTCATTCTGAATCTGACTGTTCATCCACTTTTCGAAATAGTTTTGAATGAAGAAATCTGTGATGGAGATTCTTATACGGTGGGTTCAAGTGTGTACACCACCTCCGGAACTTACACAGATATTTTGCCAGATGTGAATGGATGTGATTCCACAGTCATTTTGAATCTTACAGTCCATTCACTTTTCGAAACAGTTTTGAATGAGGAAATCTGCGATGGTGATTCTTATACAGTGGGTTCAAGTGTGTACACCACCTCCGGAACTTACACAGATATTTTGCCCGATGTAAATGGATGCGATTCTACTGTCATTCTCAATCTGACCGTGCATCCGCTTTCTGAAACTGTCTTGAATGAGGAAATCTGCGATGGTGATTCTTTTACAGTTGGTTCCAGTGTGTACACAACTTCAGGAACATACACGGATATTTTGCCCGATGTCAATGGATGTGATTCGACAGTTATTCTGAATCTGATAGTTCATCCACTTTTTGAAACAGTATTGAATGAGGAAATATGCGATGGAGAATCCTATACTGTGGGCTCAAGCATCTACACCACCTCTGGAACTTACACAGATATTTTGCCTGATGTAAATGGATGCGATTCTACTGT
>JALHRR010000126.1 GCA_022841345.1 Saprospiraceae bacterium | reverse complement strand
AGGAACATTGCGTCCTTTTTTTCGATGAGTTTGATGCCATTGGCAAAGAGCGGGGCGATACGCACGAGACAGGAGAGATTAAACGCCTTGTAAACTCCCTTTTGCTGCAAATGGACGAACTTCCCAGCTATGTGGTGGTCATTGCGGCAACCAACCACCCTGAATTACTCGATAGGGCTGTGTGGCGGCGTTTTCAGATAAAGATTGAGTTGGGGAAACCTTCTGAAAAGGCTATAGAGAAGGTAGTGCAGGATTTTGAAAAGCGTTTTCCCAAAAAGTTTGGTGTTACTGCTAGCCAGTTTGCGAAGAAACTTGCCGGGCGCAGCTACTCAGAGATAATGGACTTTTTGTTGGATATACAAAGGAAATATGTGCTTTCGCTTCCTGAAGGCAACCTGAAAGCTATAGCTCAAGGTCAGTTAAAGTCTGTTTAACCTATTCAAAACAACAATGGCTTCCTCCCAACTTCCCCATTTGCTATTCGCTAAACCTTTAAGCAATTCTCGGATAAAGGGTAAACCCCAAAGTCAACCTAAGGGTCAACTTAATTCGGAGAAACAGTCCGTTCGAGTTGAGCAGCGGTTGTCAGCCCTCGAACTGGCTTGGAAAAACCAAACGGCTGCCTTGGCTGGCAGTATGTCCGGCCAAGACCCAGAAATGGTTTTGGTGATGGAAATTGTTGGGACGATAGACGATTTTTTCAGAGCCATTAAGAAAACACCAGGCATGGATTTTTTGGGTGAATACGACGATGATTTAGAAATAGAGGAAGAATTTGAGTTTCTTGACAGCAAGGGAAACATGGTTAAGAAACCTACTTCGAAAAGAGTATTCCTCTCCATTGCCAATCAGCAGGCAATCGCAGAGCTTCGAACTATTTGGAACTCTTACAAAACAGAGCAAAAGGTTCTTCACCATAAGTACAAAGACCTTTTCCAAGTTTTGACAGACATTAGACCTTATGGATTGGAAGACCGTTTACTGGAATCGGGGATAAGAGAATATTTGGAGCAGTACACAAACCCAAGCGAAGAAGTCAATTTTGAAGTGGAGTTGGTTTACAAGAATGGAGATTCTTCATACAATGAATTGAAATTTAGAGAGTTTCAGCAAATTCTGAACGAAGCTGGTGGGCAAATTGTAGAGGGTTCTCAGCTCGAAGTTTCTGAGTTGCACTACCATGCTCTGGTGGCAAAAGCACCCGCTTCCTGCTTCTCGATTTTGAATGAAAGCACTAATGTCGGCTTTTTGAAATCTTCGGCAGCTTTAGCCTTCCGTCCTGTGGGGCAAAGCATTTCCATCCTTCAAGACGAAGAGAATCTTCCCATTTCTGAACCAAGTGCTAAAGACCATTCCGTTCAATTCTTGAATGAACCCGTAGCGGCACTCCTGGATGGAATGCCAATTTCCAACCATGTCAGACTTGCAGGGCGCTTGCATATAGATGACCCCGATGGATACGAAGAAAATTACCTTGCGAGGCATCGACTTCACGGTACTAGCATGGCATCTCTGATTATTCATGGCGACCATAGCGAACCGACCACAGCAATAAACTCAAAATTATACGTTCGTCCGGTCATGTTTCCGAGACAAGATAGGAGCGGAAGGTGGGCTGAACAATTACCTCTAGCGAGGCTATTTGCCGACTTGTTGATTCGTGCTGTTGAGCGCATGAAGGTTGGAGATAGCGAAACAGGCGAAGCCCCGACCGCATCAAACGTTAAAATTATCAACCTTGCGATTGGAGACCCTGACCGCCCATTTTTTTACAACCTCGGTATTTGGGCTAAGGTGTTGGATTGGCTGTCATACAAGCATAATGTGCTGTTTTTAGTTAGTGCTGGCAATGAAACATCGCCATTGGTGATTCCTTCAAAAAAGGCAAATGGCAATCCTTTGACAATTGCCGAAAGAGCAATAGAGCTTTATCAAAAGATTGCAGACGAACGCATCAATCGTCGCATACTTAGCCCGGGAGAGTCTATAAATGCACTCACTGTTGGTGCTTTGAATGCAGACAAAAGCGGTGATTCACAAGAGATTTATGACGACAGACTCCTGATGAATAAAGAAACTCTTCCTGCTCCCTACTCTCGTATCGGGAATGGCTTTGACCGTGCCGTGAAACCCGAAGTCTTTTTCCCGGGCGGTAAAGTGCTTGGAAGGGAGAATCGAATTAAACCAGAAATCAAGGTTTATTACCCAGATAATTGGGCAAAACCGCCTGGCATAAAAAGTGCAATGCCAGGACAGAATGCCGCTCTTAATGCAGAAGGGTATTCGATAGGCACCAGCAACTCAACTGCACTTGCTACACGCCATGCAATTCACTTGCACCAAATGCTGGATGAACTAAATGGTAAAACGCCAGGCAGTATCCCCGAAGAATATTTTTCGGTAATGATAAAAGCACTGATGGTGCATGGAACTCATTGGGGAAAGGCAGACGAAATTTTTCGAAGTTTCCTATCAAGGCAAGCGATTGATAAGAAAATACACCCATTCATTGGATACGGAAAGGTCTTTGAATCATATTCCCTTTTTTCAACAGACCAACGAGTTACAATATTAGGCTTTGGCAAGTTGCAAAAAGAGGAAATGCATGAGTTTTCTATTCCTTTGCCAGAGGCTTTGAGCAGTCAAAAAATAGAAAAGCATGTTATTTTAACTTTAGCATGGTTTTCCCCTCTAAATTTTCAGTCTTCAAAGTACAGACAGGCATACTTGTCTCTTGAAAACATCGAAACAGCAAAAGATGCCGAACTGAAACTTGAACACGACATTTATGATTTTTATTCTACCCGAAACGGTACTGTCCAACACCTTGTTTTGAAAGGCAATAAGGCAGACCCATTTATTGAAGGGGCTGAGTTGAAGATAAGGGTAAGCTGCAAAGAGGATGCCTCTGGTTTAGCTAAAGCCACCCAAATACCATATGCCATTGCAGCAACATTTGCCATTCCAGTGCAATCTACTATTAACATTTACGAGCAAATACAGGTTAGACTACAGCAGCGGGTTAAGGTCAGTGCGAATGCCTAAGCTGGAATGTATTCACAAATGCCACCCACCAACAAACAACCCAACACCGTCCTCGTCGCCATCGCCAACTGGAAATAAATAGGGTAGGGAATTTAAACAAGGTAGGCTCGTATCGCTTCCCTTTCCCAATCCGAAAACTTTTGAGGGCGTTCCAAAAACTCGGCCCAGGCATCGTTAAGTATGTGAACTGGAGAATCTTCGGAAGCATCGAAGAG
>JALHRR010000125.1 GCA_022841345.1 Saprospiraceae bacterium | reverse complement strand
AAGCATCGTTTTGAAACCATACAGAGGTTTGGGACTGGGGCACCTTTTTTTTGATGAAAGGGAAACACATGCAAGATCATTTAAAGAATATGAATGGACTGGTTTTTGTGCTGTCAACAGAGGAAACGGACACCCCTCACAACCCCAAGATTACAGACCAAATGATGCGTTTTGGAATAAAAGAGCTTATACCAAAATGCCAGAATTAAAAACTACTATGAGTTGGACTGACGTGGGAGAAAGTGTTCAGAGTGAAAAGCTGATGGAGTTTTGGTTGAGGAGGATGGATTGAAAGAAAGATACTCTTATTCCACTTTCAAAAGTTGTTTCAGTCTCGCTTGAAAAAGTGTCACTTTGAATGCTTGCAGTCAAAAATCGTCACCTATTGCCGTTGGCAATAGACGTCACCTTGCGAGCGCAGTGAAGCAAGATGTCACCCAGGGATACTCTACAGGCTGCTTACACATTTGCTTACAAGTAAAACATAAGCCTCTAATATTTCGTTAATGCAGGGTATTTCCTATTTTTGACCCTCACATGACGTTAAAATACATTTTATGATCGCTTACAAATCTGAAGTAGAAGCAGTTGATGCTCTGGCTCAGTCATATAAAGACCTGAAAAAAGAAATTGGAAAAGTAATAATCGGACAGGATGAAGTAGTTCGTGCAGTTATTATTTCATTGTTTAGTAATGGCCACAGCTTACTTGTAGGTGTACCGGGACTGGCAAAAACTTTGTTGGTAAGTACCATAGCTGAGGTCCTTGAACTGGATTTTAAAAGGATTCAGTTTACCCCGGATTTGATGCCAAGTGATATCACAGGTTCGGAAATACTGGATGAGGACAGACATTTCAGATTTAACAGAGGTCCATTGTTTTCGAATATAGTACTGGCAGATGAGATCAACAGAACTCCTCCCAAAACGCAAGCCGCACTTTTGGAAGCGATGCAGGAACGATCCGTAACGGTAAGTGGCCACAGACATATTTTACCAAAGCCATTCTTTGTATTGGCCACACAGAACCCTATAGAACAAGAAGGTACTTACCCGCTTCCTGAGGCTCAGTTAGACCGTTTTATGTTTAATATTCCACTGGAATATCCGAGTTACGAGGAGGAGATCAAAGTGGTAAAAGATACAACTTCCAATATCAAATACGACCTTAAACACATTGTTACATCCAATCAAATCATGGCATTTCAGGAATTGATCAGAAATATCCCTATCGCCGATAATGTGTTGGAATATGCTGTAACATTGGTTGCGAAAACCCGGCCCAATACGCCGAAAGCTACTCCTTTTGTGAATGATTATATTTCATGGGGCGCGGGACCGAGAGCTTCTCAATATTTGGTTTTGGGAGCAAAATGTCATGCTGCGATCAACGGAAAATATTCTCCGGATATTGAAGATGTAAGAGCTATCGCTTCTTATGTTCTTCGCCATAGAATCGTTCGTAACTTCAAGGCGGAAGCAGAAGGAATCAGTGAAGATAAGGTGATCGAGAATTTGATGTAGGAATCTTCATTTGTACTTAACCGATCACTTATTTGCTTTAGACTGAAAGTTTAAAGACCCTAATTTATAAATCCGATAGTGGAAACATTCTTTCAAAGCTGTACTTTTGCGGCTTAAATCTACTATTTGCCATGTCTGATATCATTTTTGACCTGATTGAAAAGGAATACCAACGCCAACTGAATGGCATTGAACTGATTGCTTCAGAAAATTTTGTTTCTCAGGATGTGCTTCGAGCCATGGGAAGTTGCCTCACCAATAAGTACGCAGAGGGATATCCGAAGGCCCGGTATTATGGTGGTTGTGAAGTAGTAGATGAAGTAGAACAGCTGGCAATTGACAGATTGAAGGAATTATTCGGGGCAGCTTATGCCAATGTTCAGCCGCATTCCGGTGCTCAGGCCAATGCTGCAGTTTTCCTGGCTTGCCTTCAACCCGGCGACGCTATTTTAGGATTTGACCTTTCTCATGGTGGTCATTTGTCACATGGATCTCCTGTTAATTTTTCAGGTAAAGTGTACACACCCTTTTTCTATGGAGTAGAAGAAGAAACGGGATTAATCGACATGGATAAAGTAGCAGAAAAAGCAAGAGCACATCAGCCAAAGCTTATTATTTGCGGAGCATCAGCATACGCCAGGGATTGGGATTATGCGCGATTTAGAGCCATTGCAGATGAAGTGGGTGCACTTCTTTTAGCAGACATTGCTCACCCTGCCGGATTAATTGCAGCAGGATTACTAAATGACCCTATGCAACATTGCCACATTATCACATCCACCACTCATAAAACACTCAGAGGACCTCGTGGTGGAATTATCATGATGGGGCAGAATTTTGACAATCCATGGGGAAGAGTTACTTCAAAAGGCTCGCCCATTAAAATGTCTGCCATTTTAAATTCAGGAGTATTCCCCGGGATGCAGGGTGGTCCGCTGGAGCATGTAATTGCTTCTAAAGCTGTTGCATTTAATGAAGCATTGCAGCCGTCATTTAAAGAATATGGAATAAAAGTAATTGAAAATGCAGCAGTGATGGCACAGGCATTCATGGATATGGGATACAAAGTCATTTCCGGCGGAACAAGCAATCACCTGATGCTTATTGACCTGCGCTCTAAAAATATTAATGGTAAACTCGCTGAAGAAGCATTGGGCAAAGCGGATATTACTGTCAATAAAAACATGGTACCCTTTGACACCGCATCTCCGATGGTGACTTCAGGAATCAGAGTAGGGACTGCCGCAATTACATCCAGAGGATTAGGTAAAGATGAATGTCTTCAGATTGTAGAATGGATGGATAGTGTGGTCCGTCATCATGATGATGAAGCTTATCTGAGTAATCTGAAAATAGATGTAAAGGCTATGATGGCTGTCTTTCCTTTGCCGGGGAGAGCGAGGGTGGAAGCGTAAAACCGCTTTTGGCTTTTGGCGAACAACAACAGTCGGAGAGGATTAATACTGATAACATGTAGGAATCTAATTCTTCCATACAAAAAAGGAACTATTAATTAAACTGGTTTCAACATCCATAAGATTGTTCTTTCAATTATTTTAAATTTAACACTTAAAAGTCTTGCATATTTGAAATAATTGTGTTTCTTTACAAGAATAAGGGGAGTACATGTAACAGTAGCGCACTAAATTGTTTAACAATTTAGTAACTCTATGTAACTAAAAATTTACTAATATGAAACTTTTTAATTTCTCCCCCCCCCGAATGAAGAAATATCAATAAAATCGCATACAAACATTGATCATGTGCTCATATATGATCTGCAGGGTAGAATAATACATTGTGAGCATCCTGGAGCCAACGTGAATACAATAATTAATGC
>JALHRR010000124.1 GCA_022841345.1 Saprospiraceae bacterium | reverse complement strand
GGTGCATGTGACGCACTACGGTTCATATGCATTGACTCTAGCGGTTATAACGGCAGCCTTAGTGTTTAAGGTAGGTATCTTTGAGGGGCTTTTGGCTGCAATGGCAATCCATGGCGTTATCCATTATATGGTTTATACCAAGCATGAGCAGACGCCTGGCAAAGAAGTCATTAAAAGATATTTTCGTAGCCTCAAAAGTGATAACTCTAACTTACAGTAAAGAGGCTCCAAATCTGTTTGTAACATTGCCTTAAGGCAATGTTACAAAAAATAATTAACGAATCTTGGAAAATCTAAATATGTTCAAAAGAGTTTATATTGCACTTGATGAGAGTGAATTCTCGAAACATGCTTTGGAAACAGCTGCGAGAATCGCTCAAATTTTCAAAGCATCATTATGTATTGCTCATTGCATTATTGATGATAGTCAGTCTAGTCAGAAAATTGGGCTTGAAGTATTAGAAAAAGCAAAATCAACTCTAAATGATTTAGAGATTGAAACAAAACTCATCCTTGTTGATGACCAATACGGTTTGAATGGGATCACTATGGCAATCGCAGAGTCAGCAATTGAATGGAAGGCAGATTTGCTTGTGGTTGGTACTTCGAACCGCAAAGGATTGGATCGTTTCTTTTCTGGTTCTGTAGCAGAAGAGCTAATTAAGAAAATCGACTGTTCAATAATGTTGGTAAGAATTTAATTAAAAATAATTCACCTCACTATTTATAAATTATTTTATCTAATATTAGGAGTTAACATGACAATCCAAAAAATTTTTGTTGTTTCTTTAGCGACGATGCTCTTGGCTTTATATGCAATGTATATCAATATTCAACAACCAAACATTAGTGTTAATACGAGTATTGTATTGAGCGATGAAATTCATATGGGAATAGCTTTATTTACTACTTATTTATTATTAGCCCGCTTGTATCCAAAAAAGGCCTCGCGTCGTCTTATAAAATAAATAGAAACAGATTGTTATCATAAACAAGATATAAAATACTATAGACTGGCATCTTATTTTTTTGCTAGTCTATAGCCTAAAAATAGGCTGTTGCTCTTAATAGTGTTTTTCTTTGCAATTGTCACTTTCGATTATGAGCCACTGACAGAGAGTGTAGAACCTTAATCTTTTTGTAGTGATCACAATTTGATCCGACAATCACTTCAGATACTTCTGTGGATATTCATATGCCGTATTCTCTTGAAAATGACCAGCAACACAAATAATTCTTGTAAAAATCCCCAAAGATAGCTTCTGTATCACATCTCCAGCATAGCCTGCTAGGCAAGCCGAAGATAATAAGAACGATCATCTGAACATTAGAAAAACCAATCTTCTGCTTTTACAGCAGCATTCAAAAAATCTCCGGCTCGGGTTAGTAAACATTATTTTCTGAATAATGCATTTCTGAAAGGCGCTCACGAATTTCTCCAATCAGAAATAGAACAATACCCGAAACCAGAGATTACTTTAAGAAAAACTCAAGGGAGGTAATCATATGTAATCGACACGTAAACGGTTTTCAATCATAGGTTGTATTGCGTGAATTAGAAAATCTTCTGAAACATTATTCAAATTTTGGATAACACCAAAAATTCTTCAAAATCATCAAAGGAAACTTATATGGATAGAATAAATTTCATAAAATCGAGAATTATCTTACCCACCATTAACCGATGGATAAATGCTCTAGCCATTGCGGCATTATTCGTTATATGCATGATTGTTGCACCTGGAATAGTAGGTGCAGCTCCAATTCCATCTAAAAGCACTGGTATAAAATGGCATCCAGGTCACTATTACACCATTCAGAATTGGGCTAATGACGACCCGATCTACATGGCAAAAGTTTATAGAGAATTAAAAGCAACACCTGCGCTGCGTGGAATGCAACTACGGTACTTATGGGGCTGGCTGGAAAAATCTCCCGGCGTATATGATTTCTCATCCATCGACAAGCATCTTGCCAAACTCACTGCTATGAACAAACGCTTGGTTATTCAAGTGCAGACAAAATCATTCGAAGCTGACTGGAAGCTCATACCAAATTATTTGAAGGCACCTAAATATGAAGGCGGTGCATTTCCATTCAGAGACTGGGGATCTAAAACTATAGACGGCCATAATATTAAGTTATGGAATCCGAATGTACGTGACCGCTTGATCGCCTTATTCAAGGCATTGGGTCAGCGCTACAACTCGCACCCGAATGTTGAAGGTATCGGCATGATAGAAACAGCCATGGGGCAAGCCGTTAAACCGTTAACTAAGGTTCAGGCTGATAAATGGTTTGACAATTTAATCATTGTGCAACAGAAAGCACGTACATTTTTTCCCAACACCATGACGATTCAAGAAATAAACTATCCACGCGAATATCTCAAGCAAATCACTTCAGCGATGGTGAAAATGGGAGGAGCACTTGGTTGCCCGGATGTTTATCCTGATGAACCAGGTTTGAATTTTCGTGGTAATCAGTATTCTCCCCCAGGCGCTTACAAGCATTTCTCTCAACTCTCAGGGATTGTACCTATCGCGCCGACAGTTGAGAAAGTCAATTATTTAAATACGCGCGGCGATAAAAAGGGCCATGTGCCAACAGTTCAGGAACTCCTGGTATTCGCACGCGATGATTTAAAGTCCAATTATATATTCTGGCAACGTCTTCCAGAATACGTCGATGATGTTCTAGAAGTGATGCGCTGGAAAAGACAGGCAAGTTCCCCATCAGGTGGTTTGAGAACGACTTGTCCGAGTACCTATCCATCCTGTACTTGGAATTAAATATTATTTGTTTGCAGTAGTCCTGGCTCAGTCTGTCAATCGCTTTGTCAAATTCGGTAGCTGTTTGTTAGGCCGAGTTTGGACTGCTATATTTTATTATTGATCAGCAAACCATTTGGTTGCGTAGCGAATTAAATCTCCAGTATCTCTTAATTTCAATTTAGTGCGAATATTAAATCGGTGTGTTTCTATCGTTTTAATGCTGCGAGATAAATGGTTTGAAATTTCATGGCTGTTATAACCTAGGCCAATCAAGTGGAACACCTCAAATTCACTGGGAGTGAGGGAGTTTACCGTAGCTTCTTGTTCATAACCTCTCACGGCGATTCGCTTTAATACTTGCTCTTGGATGCTTTTGCTCAAGAAAATATTACCTTTCAATACTTCACGAATCGCTGTTATCAGGACATTCCTTGGTTCCTGCTTCATCACATATCCTCGAGCACCAGCTCTTAATGCACGCTCTGCATAGACAGATTCATCATGCATAGAAATAAATAGTACAGGCAATGTGGGGTTTAATGATTGAATACTTTTAATGATTTCGAGTCCTGACACTGATTTGAGTGAAACATCCAAAATAAGAATATCAATCGAAATGTTTTTCTTGATGATTTCAATAGCCTCGGGAC
>JALHRR010000123.1 GCA_022841345.1 Saprospiraceae bacterium | reverse complement strand
CCAGGCATAGCGAAAGGAAAACGCATTTTTAGGATTAGGCTCTACAGCGGGAATGGTTTTTGTTTACTTTTTGCCATCTCAAAAAGTAAAAGCCCAGCCGGCTCGAGGCGAATTAGAAGGAAAATATTCCACTAACACCCCTTAGAAGTTTAGAATCCAGTTTGATTAAGCGCTTTTTAATTACCTGAAATTATCGCAAAAAATATAGCAATCAAATCTACAAAGGAAAATAAAAAAGCCTCCCTGAAAACAGAGAGGCTTTTATGTTGACCCCCAAGGATTCGAACCCTGACAAACAGAACCAAAATCTGTAGTGCTACCATTACACCAGGGGTCAATTGCTATTCGCGGGTGCAAATTTATAATTATTTTAATCTTTACAAAAAGAGATTGCAGTTTATTTTTTTGGAATGCAAAACTATAAAGTCTGACATGTTACACTTTAAGACGTTTGAAGCTGCAATATATCTGAAAGATTCCTTCCCAATCCATCGTAATCCAGCCCATTTCTTACCACAAACACCGTTGGAATCTTCTGATTTTCGTTTTCGGAATATTCTCCAAAACAAAATATCCGATGATAGGGGTAGGTTCCCACCTTGTAGAATAAGCCGTAAAAAATGGTTTTGAGTGAAGCGACCAAGGCTGGCACTGTGTGAGCATAAGGTGAAGCTTTAAAGTTATAGAGATTGCCTGCAATCACTAAGCAGGAACAGCAAATACCGCGGCGAGTTTGGCAGACTTAGCGAAGCGAAAACGCATTTTTAGGCTTAGGCTACACAGTGGGCGGACTTTTTGCTTACTTTTTTGACTGCAGAAAAAAGTAAGAGCCCAGCCGGCTTGAGGCGAATTAGAAATTGCCAATTCCAATTAATCTAGTCGGTCTTACTATTCAACTTAGATCAATGTAGTTAAATCAGCCAGTTTGAAGCTGCAATATATCTGAAAGATTCCTTCCCAATCCATCGTAATCCAGCCCATATCCCACCACAAATGCCGGAGGAATCTCAAAGCCCACGTAATCTATCCGGACATCATGCACAGTTGCTTCCGGTTTGTGAAGAAGTGTTATGACTTTAACTGAAGCCGGATGTTGCGCCCAAATTTTTTCCAAAAGGACTTTTACAGTCAATCCTGTATCGATTATATCTTCTACCAGAAGCACATTCATTCCTTCCAGTGATTTTTCATCTGCGTCCATCACTTTGACAGTTCCAGAGCTTTCGACGCCCTCGTAGGATTTGGCTTTGAGAAAATGCACAGAAACATTGAAATCACATTGTCTCAGCAAATCAGCCATAAATACAAAGGCGCCATTAAGTACACCTACCATAAGTGCATCCTGACCTTTTAATTCTTCAGTTAGTGAAGCGCCTATCTCTTTAATCCTTGCCTCTATTTCGGCAGCAGAAATGTAGGGAACAAAAAATTTATCGTGAATTTGTATTGCATGTGCGCTCATTATAAACCGTATTTATCAATCAAAAAAATTAGGGCTGTCATAGAAGCAGCTCCCATCTCGAGCTCTCTCTGATTTACTGCTGAAAAAACATCGGTCTCCGCATGATGGTAGTCAAAATATCTGTGCAGATCCGGCTGGAATCCAATCAACAATGTTTTCTGCTCTTTCAAGGGAGAAATATCTGCGCCACTTCCACCCGGATTAAAACTCAATCCGTAAGGAGCCAGGATATCCACAAACGGTGCAGTTTTTTTGAATTTATCTACAAATATATCCGGATGTCCTTCGAAGTTGAATCCTCTCGGAGTGAAGCCCCCACTGTCAGATTCTAAAGCTGCGATATGTTTTTCTCCCTTGGTTTTTGCCTGAGCCGCGTATTCGGTACCTCCTCTGAGACCGTTTTCCTCATTTGAAAACAGTACACAGCGAATAGTCCTTTTCGGTTTGTATCCCATTGATTTCATCGTATACAATACCTGCATGGATTGTACACAACCAGTACCATCATCATGTGCACCCTGACCTATGTCCCAGGAATCCAGGTGTCCTCCGATAATTATAATTTCCTCCGGAAACTCTGAACCCTTGATTTCACCTATCACATTATAAGATGGTTTATCAGAAAGCATTTTACTGGTGGATCTCATGTAAACAGAGACTGGACCACTTTTGAGCAGATCGCTCAATGTCTCTGCATCCTGAGTACAGACTGCAAATGCAGGAATATTGGGTCCTTCCGGTAGAAACTGTGTTCCACCTGTATGCGGGAAAGTATCAATTTTGGTTGTCATGGATCGTACGATAGCGCCAATCGCTCCGAGTTTTGCTGCTTCTGTGGGCATAGAATATCTTTGGTCGACAGCTCTTCCGTACGCGCTCATTGTGCGCACGATTCCTCTTTCCATAGGGCGGTTGAAGAAGACGATTTTGCCCTTTATCCCCTTTTCTCCCAATTGTTGAAGTTGTTCATTGGATAGTATTTCAATGATTTCTCCCTGAATTCCTTGATCGCCGGTCGCTACAGAATTGCCCAGGGCCAGTACTCTTAAATCATATGAGCCTCTGCTTGAATTCACTACTTTGGCAATTTCCTTCTGACCTCTGTCCCAATGAGGGACTGTAACCGGCTGCAACCAGGCTGAATCCAGCCCCAGCGTATCCAGGACCTGTCGGGTATATTCAGCCGCTGCAAGATAACCTGGAGTTCCGCTCAGGCGGGGACCTATTTTGTTGCACAGATAATCCAGCCATTCATAGCATCTTCCATTTGTCAAAGTATGGTGATAAATGGCTTCAACTGTGGTAGTGTCATTAGAAAAATCAACTTTTTGTGCGTTCAGATTTGTTGCACCAAAAAGCAAAATGAAAAGGAGGATTGAATTGATTTTGAAAAATGCTGTCATATTGCTTTGTTTCCTGATTCCCAAAAGTAGGGTAATTTTAATGGATCACTTCTTAAGATTAGAAAATAGTTTCGTGGTTGCTGTCTTGTGGATAGGTGTTTGCGACTTCAAACCAGCTTTCGTTTTGTCGTTCTTAGGGGCATTGGTCGTAGCATGGTGACTTTTTTTCTTTGCTATGCAAAGAAAAAGTGACGACTTTCAGGGGGCAAGCCCTGAAAGGTGACATCCCCTAAATTTATTGACTGCTATGCAGCCAATAAATTTAGGAGGTGACAGCTGGCGCTAACTACAGGCAGGCAACTATCACACCCACCAGCAGCTATCTCGTCCTTTTTTCTCGTAGGGGCGCACGGCCGTGCGCCCCTACGAGAAAAATGAGAGAGTGCGCATTACAACTTTCTCCCGGCTGTTCAGCCAGAGGCAGCTTTTTTGTCGGGAACTTCACTTGAGGCTGATCCTTCTTCCCGCGGCTTTAACTCACCCCAGACCCCTCTCTTGGAAAGCTAGCGTTTATACATAAATAATTTATTATATTTGTAACAGACTAAAAAACGCTCATCATGAACAAACTACATGGCACTAGTCTGTATGGAGATGCCAGACTAGCAAAAAGGGGGC
>JALHRR010000122.1 GCA_022841345.1 Saprospiraceae bacterium | reverse complement strand
CGGCTAAAATCTTGAGTTTAAAGCCTTCAGAATACCTTCTGTTAATTCCGTCATTATTGTACATTTTGCTACGTGTTGTGTAGCCTTTTTTCAGGACGGGTCAGCATTGCCGGCAACGCTTGGCTATGCAGCGTTGCTTTTATCCTTTAAAAATAATTAAATAAAAGCAATGATGCATAGCCGTTGTTGGCCGCTGTGCCGCTGCTCAACTTTTTGTATTTTTTCTGTTTATAAAGTCCGTCAATTTTTCATTATCCAACTGGTATTCTTCAATTTTCATTGAGTCCCAGTATATTTTAAGTATTTCGTCAACAGTTTTCTCTTCTTTTGCCGGCAATGCTCCATATTTTGAATGAAATAATTGTCCGTCAAAGTAAACAGTATGAATTGGAGTGTCCCATTTGTTACGAAAGACAATTAACGAACCTTTGTCAAAAGAACATTCTTTACATTTCTTTCTTTTAGCATCGAAAGATTTTGTCTTTATGAAGGAAGTCGCAAGAATGCTGCTCATATACTTATTCTCCTTTAATGAAGTCCATTTTGTAAATACTAAATTCTCAAACTGGATGCTACTGAAAAACTTGTCTAAAGCGTAACTATGACAATTTTGAGCACCTGTCGTTCTCATTTTATTCATAGTGATGGTGTCAGATGCTGATGGGAGATATGTAGAGTCACGCCTAAACTTTCTAGCTTCTTCTAAGTCGTACTTTATCCTAGTCGTATAATTGAGTTCAATAATTGAGTCCATCCAATCTAGTCTAATAGTAACATTGTACTTATTCTTTGTTTCAATAGTGTCTACCTTGAAACAAATCTGATTAGTTGATTTTACATTGTCCGCTAATCTTTGTTGAGATGTAGCATGCTGAAAAGTCAAAACAAAAATTGTCCCAAGTAGTATTTTGTTCATGTGGCAAAAATTTGAAACGGCATTGCGGCCAACGCTTGGCTATGCAGCGTTGCTTTTCTCCTTTAAAAATAATTAAATAAAAGCAATGATGCATAGCCGTTGTTAGGCGCTGGACATTTTGTCGACCGTTAAAATGGTAATATTATGTCAGAAGTCAAATTCAGGTCAGCAAACAGCTTAAGGACGCTATGAGCGTCAAAGGTCAGACGAAATGATCAGCGCAGGCTAGCGATTATAGAATAATCAAAATGACCAAAAGGCTAGTCCGTCCGATGGTATCAAAAGCAAAGTTTTTTGGCAATCCAAATGACTAAAAGGCTAATCCGTCCGAAAGTGCCGATTACAGGATATTTTGTCAATAGTGTCCAAAAACCGAAAAAAATTTGCGCTTCGCGCTAGTCTTTTGTCAAATGGGAGAGGGCTGTCATTTCAGTCTAAGTCAGCCGTAGCGAAAGTTTTCTGATCTAAGGTCGTCAAATGCCTTTGAAATCCGCGCTTTGTCTTGCGCCTAACGTCTGGCTATGCAGCGTTGCTTTTCTCCTTTAAAAATAATTAAATAAAAGCAATGATGCATAGCCGTTGTTATGCGCTGGACATTTTGTCGACCGTTAAATTGATAATATTACGTCAGAAGTCAAATTCTGGTCAACAACCAGCTTCTGGACGCTATGAGTGTCAAAGGTCAGACGAAATGACCAGCGCGGACACTTGACTAAAGACTAGCCTAAATGACTAAAAGGCTAGTCCGTCCGATGATATTAAGAGCAAAGGTTTTTTAACATTCCAGATGACGAAAAGGCTAATCCGTCCGAAAGTGCTGAGATAAGTATATTTTGTCAATAGTGTCCAAAAACTGAAAAAAAATTTGCGCTTCGCGCTATCTTTTAGTGAAGTGGGGGAGTTGTCATTTCAGTCCAAGTCAGCCGTAGCGAAAGTTTGCTGATTTTAAGGTCGTCAAATGTCTTTGGAATCCGCGCCTTGTCTTGCGCATAACGTTTGTGTTTATGCAGTGCGGGGAATAGGAGGGCTAAAAAATGTAGCGCAGCGAAATGTTTAGCCCGACCTGCACGTCTCTGTCCCCCGACACAAAACTAAATTAAGAAATTACTTTTAATACCCACACCAAACCCCCGCATTGCATAAACATTTTGTTGGGCGTTCGTGCCTTACCGGTATCTCATTACAACTGGATTATTCCTAAGTGACCTCAAAAATTTATAAATATTGTCTGCATTGACGTCAATTTCACCTGAGTCCAACTTCTCACAGAATTCGATGGTTGCGTCCCCGTTGTATCCTGCCTTATGATAGTGGGATACCAGGAATACCCAGTGAGATTCATCGTCCCGAACACGCGGTTCTATCTCATGTTCCGATAGTTGAATTGTTTCTCCTTTAATTATTGCGTAACCATTTAGTCTTTCATTCTCACTAACAACAGTTCCGTCATTTAATACTCCGACATTGTAACTCATTCCTCCAACGTCTGAGTCAATCTTGTATGGGTCTTGTTTTTCGGATTTAATTAGGATAAACTCATATTGCATTTCAGAATCCATACAAACCCACATGTCCGTTACTTTTACTTCCCAGTTAAAAGTTGAAATCAGCCAATTCCCTGATGAAATCCTTTTGATTCTTTCGACATAGAAGTCTCCTCCAGCATGCTTATACCAGAAATATTTCAGAAAATCTGCCTTGCTAAGGTCAGTCAATATTTGTGTTTGAATTCTTGGGTCAGCGATTCTATGAATTCCATCATTAAGTGCAGGAATTGCTTTCCTTATAATTCTGTTAAGAGGATATAGATTGTTTTCAAAACAATCAGTCCATTCGTCAATTTCTTCTTCTCCTTCAGAATCTTCAATTGGTGAAACCTCTGAGTCAAAAGTTTTTATTTCTTCCAAATAGTCCTCAATCTTTGAATGTAGCTTTTCAAGGTTAAAACTTGGGTTTAATTGCTCTTTACAATCTTGAATTAATTTCAAGACACCCTCTCGTTGTGATATTTTTAAACCAAGTCTGCTCAAGTCCAAAAAGCCAAGTTCATTGAAGTCAGTATTGGGCAACAGCAATGGAATCACGGTCTCTTTTGTCAAGGTTGCCCATGCTGCTCCAACTTCGTTTAAACATACTTCACTAGCCTTATAATTCTTTGATATGAAAAGTAATGCTAGTGATGACTTGTTAATTTCTTCTTTTAGTCTATCGGGGATATATTGTCCGCTCTTGACTCCGTGTCCTTCCATGCTAGAACAGAAAATTCTTTGTCCGGATATGTCAAGACCTAGAATTAAAATATTGTCAACGAAGGATTTGACATACTTAACATCTTTTGATGAATGGCTTATAAATATTTTGTCGTTTGACATCTCAATTATTTACAGGGTCTATGAAGGCATGACGCCCAACGACCGGCTATTTTATCGTTGCTTTTTTTCTATAATTTAAAAAATTAATCAACCAAAAAGCAATGTAAAATAGCCAATGTTAGGTGCCGTTATCAAACGGTTTTCTGATTTATCATCCGCTTTCTGGTCCGCATGCTTATCCGCTTTTTACGCTGCTCCAATAGTTCAATTTATTCATAAAGACTTACTTGACAAA
>JALHRR010000121.1 GCA_022841345.1 Saprospiraceae bacterium | reverse complement strand
AATTTCAGACGTAAATCGAATTCAGGAATACCTAAAAAAAGTACATTCCGATTACAAAATAGAAGGATTTGAAAAACACTTATGGCAAACTATCGAAGAAAGCGAAAAAACAGATTATTTTATCTCATATGTTAAATTAAAAAAACATTTTATTGACAATCATGAGGTATTTAAAGCCAAAACATCAGAAGAGTCTTTTAATTTAGCATATCGCCATGTCGAAGTTTTAGGTCAATTTGTTACTGCAATTAACCAAAATGCCCAACAGAGAAAACATGATTTTCGGGACATCTATATGGGCGAAAACATTCAATGGATTTTTGATTTTCACGGACAACAATCAAAAGCACTTTATTGGGCTCATAACGCTCACGTTGGCGATTGGGTTGGCAACGGAATTGTAGATGTTACAGGCCATCAATTAAGAAAAGTTTATGGAGAGTCTTATTTTAACATTGCAACTGATTTTGGACTTGGCGAGTTTTTAGCTTTTTCAGAGGAAGGAAAAATGAAATCATTTAGTTATGAAAAAATTATTAAAAACACTTTTACTGAATGTCTGAAAAACCTTGGAAATCCCAATACATTCTTAAATATTCGTAAAGCAGGAAAAGATAAAACCTTGTATGAATTTTTAAATTTACCTGTAACCACGATGAGTGGTGCTGGTGCACAGGCAAGAAAAAGTCAAACTGAAACGCAGCAAATTGGAAAGGCATTTGACGGAATAATTTATCTCGACCGGACATCAAAAATTAATTGGGCAGAATAACAGCCTTTACCAAGGCTAACCGGCAAGTGGGCCTATGCGCTCCACCTGCTTTTGGACAGCTGTTGATGAGGCAACCATCATGCCCGGGATACATATGCAGACATGACAAAAAAGGATCTACGTGCTATTTACCAATACCTGAAGACCATTGCGCCCGCTAACTATTTTACTCAACATTTTTATTCACCAAATCGCCATCGGCCTTCAAGTGGATAAAGTGATATCAGACGTTTCATGCTTCATTTCTAAACAAGTAGAAACGTAAAAGAAGCGTATGATCTTCAGGACTTGACTAAAAGGTTAAAAAAGATTTTACATTGATGCCCGGAAAACATCAAAAGACTAAGACACTTACAAACAATGACACACCACAACATCACCTTAACTACAACCCAAAAAGACGATCTAACCACATTTTTTCAATTCCAGCTTGACAAAGAAGCAAGTTATCTGGCAGCATTCACTCCTAAAGACGCAAACAACAAACCTGCTTATATTGAAAGGTATACCCGATTTTTAACGGATCCGACAATCAATATGCGGACCATAAAAGCAAACGGTGAAATCGTAGGCAGTCTGGCAAAATTTGTCATCGAAAATGACGCTGAAATTACGTATTGGATAGACCGGAAATTTTGGGGACAGGGGATTGCCACTGCTGCGCTTCAGGCCTTTTTGAAAATCGAAAAAACCAGACCAATCTATGGGCGGGTGGCTTTTGACAATTATGGTTCCCAAAAAGTTTTAGAAAAATGCGGTTTTGTGAAAATTGGAACGGATAAAGGCTTTGCCAATGCCCGGCAAGCAGAAATTGAGGAATATATTTATAAATTGTCAGACTGACAAAATAATAAACCTAAATCTGTGTTTTGGATTAACTTTTCCTCCAAATGAGCGTCACCCAGAAAAAAAATACAACGATGATGCAGCGAATTGTTATTCGAAGCGTTCTATATGATAAAACAAGCAACATGAACTTGAAGAAAATCTTCTTTCTCATCCTGGCACTAGGTGTCTTTAGTTGTGGAGAGGATGATGAATTTAAAGTAGATTGTTTACCCGCAAATCTTCAAAATGGAGTAATCGCTTTTTATCCTTTTAGTGGTGGAAGCCTTAATGATGAATCTTCAAATTCAAATAATATTACAAACCCAACCACTGCAATACCATCAATAGACAGAAATGGTAATTCAAATTGTGCTTATCTATTCGACAACACGCAACCAGATGAGGAATTTTTAACCACTACGAATTCAAATTTTTTAAATGGATTATCTCAATTTTCCATTTCAATCTGGTATGAACCGATGGATACATCAAGGAGTGGTGGGAGTTTTGAAGTTTTATTAGGTAGAGGAGACGAAGGGCATTGCCCAGATAGAAGAGGAGAATGGTCAGTTGGATTGTACGATTGCAGAAGGGCTGTTTTTGGGCATAATAATTCTGTTTGGACAGATGCGATAACTGGATTTTCAAGCGGGTGTCAAGGAGAAGTCATTGCTTTAACTGATAAATGGCATCATGTCGTCGCAACGAAAAATGGTAATGAATACAAAATATATTTTAATGGAAATTTAGACGAATCCGAAACTGGAAATGCAAATTGTACCAATCCGCACCTTGCAGAAGATATTGGAGATATGCTTATCGGGAGTAATTACACAGGCAAAATTGATGACATATTAATTTACAACAGAGCAATATCACAAGCAGAGGTCACAGAATTATTTGAATTAGAGCCCTGTTGCCAATAACCAACGCAATGGCTGTAAAGGAAACAGTAGAACAATTGACAAAATATAATGCCATCGCATAACAGGGGTTGTGTAAAAAGGTAAGACTTGTACCTTACTTCCCCACCAAAGCCTCCAACCGCGCAAAATCCGCTTGGGTTGTCGGGGCACCATATTCAAGGACGGCGTCCTTCGCTTCTTCCATATAGAAAGCACAACTTTTTCCATTCGGAGTTTTAAAATCAGGGCGGGCGCCTTTTTCGATCAGGGTTACACAAATTTTCCATTTGTCGAATTGCGCGGCCCGGATCAAGGGAGTGATGGGGCCGTCTTCGTCGTCGAAAATGGCGGTGGCGTTGGGGTCGGCGCCAAATTCGAGGAAGGTTTGCACAGCAGCTAAGGGATCCCTGTAAGAAACGATGGCATCAAAAATATACGGATAGTCCGCATTTGGAGCGCGCTGATTGGGGTCGGCGCCACGCTCGAACAAAAGGCGCAGTACAGCAGCGTCTCCGGTATTTGCAGCGCTGGCTTGCACCGGGGTGTCACCTTTCAACAGCGTATCCAATGGTGCGCCGGCATCGAGTAATACCCGAAGGCATTGCAGTTTTTCTTCAGCACGGAAACTGCTGGAGGAAGCCTCTTGCAACGCGAACCACAGCAAATCCTCTGACTGCACCACTTCCTGTGGCTCGGAAGGCAGGCGTTTTTGCAAAGCCTGTGCCTCGCCACCCTCAATCAGGCGCGCGAGACGGTCTATGTTCGGGTCGTCAAAAATAGGCTTGGCGGCTTCGATGCGCGTAAACCACGCCCTTTTGTAGGCTGTCCATTTCGATGTTCCAAAATAAAACAAAAAGGGCATCACCACCAGCGCAAAAGCGAGGTATTTGGTCCAGGGCCAGGGTAACAGGTTGAGGACCACCAATATCGCCATTGCGATCAGCGCCAGCAAGATGAAAGCCGTTCCCAAGCCTTTGGTCGCCGCGTCGCCGCCGCCTTTGTTGGGGTCGAGTAGCAGCAACAGGACAAACAGTACGAGAAA
>JALHRR010000120.1 GCA_022841345.1 Saprospiraceae bacterium | reverse complement strand
CAATGTGGTGCAGGTTGCAGTAGGCAGCGCAGACCATACCACCTTAGTGACCGCTGTAAAAGCTGCCGGGCTGGTGGATGCGTTGAGTAATGCTGGGCCTTTCACCGTTTTTGCACCGACCAACGCTGCATTTGACAAATTGCCCGCGGGCACCGTAGAAGGTTTGTTGAAACCCGACCAAAAAGACGCGCTGAAAAACATTTTAGAGTACCATACCTACGTGGGTTCGCTCAAAATCGAATACATGCAGGATGGCCAGTCTTTTGAACAGGTCAACGGCGGCAAAATTGCGATCAGCAAAAAAGACGGCAAAACGATGGTGAACGGCAAAGCCACGGTGCTGGCGTCCATCCCGACGTCGAACGGCATCATTCATGTGATTGATGAAGTGTTGTTGCCGGAATAGGGCTTTTGAACTTTGGCATCTTACCATTCTTACAGACTGACTTGACCGACACGCAAGCTGACTCTACCGGTTTTCAAATTTTTCCACAACACAACATTTTCACGCAACATGGAAATCACGGAAAGAAGCATTATAGGAGAATTGGTTGCTCAGAGCTACCGAACAGCAGCCGTTTTTAAAAAGTATAAAATTGATTTTTGCTGTAACGGAAATCGAACAATTTCAGAAGCATGCGAAAACAAAAATCTGGAAACGGCATCAGTAATCCAGAATCTCGAACTTGCTATGCAATACAGTAGTGAATCAACAACGGATTACAAATCATGGCCGATTGATTTACTGGCAGATTACATAGAAAAAAAACATCACAGGTACGTAGAAGAAAAGACCCAGGAAATAAGACCCTATCTCGACAAAATCTGTCGTGTACACGGCAATCATCATCCCGAATTATTTGAAATCAATGCACTTTTTAGAGAAGCAACTGAAAACCTGGCTATGCACATGAAGAAAGAAGAATTGATCTTATTTCCTTTTATACGGGAAATGGTTTTGGTAAAGAAAAACGGTATTCCTTTTCCTAAACCACATTTCGGCACCGTTCAAAATCCCATTCAAATGATGATGCATGAACATGATAACGAAGGAGAAAGATTTAGAAAAATTGAGACTTTAAGCAATCATTATACCCCTCCAAATGATGCCTGTAATACCTACCGGGTAACGTTTGCTTTGCTTAAAGAATTTGAAGCTGATTTGCATTTGCACATTCATTTGGAAAACAATATTCTGTTTCCTGCAGCAACAGAACTTGAAAGGGAATTATCTTAAATTTTCGTATAAAAAAAACAGTGAACAATTCGTGGACGCACAATGCTGCGCGCTCGATTCTGGCGTGCAGTAGCCATGTAGGGCGTTGTATTGTTGGCCGTGTTTACGTTTGGTACGACCATAAATAAAAATAATATAAAATGAAATCACAGTTTCTTTTGTCAATCGTCTATTTCGCATTCATTTACAACTCATTCGGGCAAGGTCATGAGCAACTTTTTGTAGTTGCACATGGAGAAACTCGGAATATAGATGTAACCATAACAAAATGCGAAAAATTTATCATGAACGATAATTCTACTTTAATAATCAGTTCGGAATTTTGGGAACTGAATGCTGTACAATCAGAAATTGGAATTGGTTGTAAAATAATTGCCAACGGTATAGCGGGTAGAAATGGTAAAAAAGGTGGAGATGGAAAAAAAGGAAGGAAGTGTAAATCTGGGGAAAGAGGAGATAATGGTAATCCAGGGGGGAGCGGTGAAAGCGGTAAAAATATTTCAATTAAAACTAATTTTACGAAATTAGGGAATTTAATTATTGAATCTAATGGCGGCAAAGGTGGAAATGGCGGAGAGGGCGGAGCAGGCGGGAGAGGCGGCGATGACGATATCGTAAGCGGGAAAATAAAGAGATGTGGAGGAGGATCTGGAGGTGACGGTGGCACTGGTGGTAAAGCAGGAATTGGCGGTAATGGCGGGAATATAAGTATTCAGTATGGCGATGAAGGATTAAATCCAGAATCCAGAATTCAAGTTACAAACTCAAGAGGTAATAACGGTAGTCCTGGTGAAGGTGGGGCTAAAGGTAAGAAAGGCCCAGGTAAATCAGATGGCAGTAGGGGAAGAGGGGGTCAACCGGCAAGCGGTAGCGGAATTGATGGTATTGTAACTTTCAACTTTTTTGAAGAAGAGTGCCTTGAACATGCTCCAACCTCTACTTATGCATTGATTATTTGGGTTAGCAATTACGAAAAGCCCGAGCCGAAGTGGGAAGAACAAGCATTTTCGTTGGTAAAAATTATAGAGAGCAACTACAAATTCGCCTCCATAACCCCCTTAAAAGATCCTAGTTATGAAGAACTTCAAAATGCACTTACTGGATTTTCTAATAAAGGTGGAGAAAGTAATGTATTGATATATTTGAGTGGCCATGGAGTCAAACTGTCACAGTCAACATATGGATTTCTAACTTCGGATGGAAACAAAATGTCCTTTGATGCAATAAGAGCAATTGTAGAAAAATCAGACTTAAAAACGCTGTTGTTTATCCTTGATGCTTGTTATAGTGGCAAAATCTTGGACGATAGCGGCATAAATAGAGACATACCTTCACAATCAACAATAAAGAAACCTGAATTAGTCTGTGGTATCACTGACAGGACGTTCATAACGGCTGGATATGAAGAACAACAAGTTAATACTCAAATGACTGAATCATTGATAAAAACTTTAAATCAAAACGAAAGCACGGCGCTCACAGCTTCTCAACTCTTTCTAAACCTCATCACTACAAGCGGAATACAATTTAAAGACCGCCCCTCTTTTGGAAAGTTAAATATTTTTTCTGAAGGCGATTTTATTTTTCATCATAAATGAATCATTGAATATGAAAAATCAAATTTTAATTTTGATGCTGTTTGTGTTATCTACAAACATATCCTTTGGTCAGTCAAAGGAGCAAAAACGAATTCAAAAATTCAAATCTTTCTTGGTTGAAAATGATACAATTAAAGCAATCAAGAAGAATAAAGAAGAATGCGAAATATTAGTTCGCAGGTTAAAATTATCTGGCAAGGGGGATGCTAAAATTATTAAGCAATATGCCGAAGTAAAATTAGGGTACGATGCTGTTCTTGACGCTATAATTTATGATGTCAATCAAGCTACCTCCATTGGCGGGCTTGTTGAGCAATTAATCAAGAGGAAGGAAAGAAGAGTAAAATATGCAGAACTTGGAAAAAAGGCAAACCTATTATGTCAAGAATATAAAGAAAGTGCGCGTAATTTATTGGGGGATGAAAAAGGGTTATGGAAAGTCATAATTGACTGGGCAGTTGGATTCTTGCCAGGGTGGGTGACAAAAATAAGTGATGCTTCACTTGAAGTTGTTAGAAAAATTTTAATCGGAACACTTGAAGACACGAGGTTTAAGACATGGGATGAAATAAAATAGAAACTGATGCAAACACCTCAATTATCCTCTTCTAATCGCGGCGACGCGCTGATAAACATCAGCAAAAAAGACGGCAAAACGATGGTGAACGGAAAAGCCATGGTGTTAACGTCCATCCCGACATTGAACGGCATCATTCATGTGATTGATGAAGTGTTGCTGCCTGAGTAAACTTACTCCCGGGCCAAAACGCCATAACTATAAGCAATTCCCGTAGCTACACTGTTGAAATGGTCTCCGGATTTGACGCGGTCTTCCCCAAAAATCCGAAAAAAAATGTGCTGGAGCGGTCGAACAAATGCTGTTCCGCCCGTTAAAAAAACGGCGTCAATATCGGC
>JALHRR010000119.1 GCA_022841345.1 Saprospiraceae bacterium | reverse complement strand
GTAAATCCAGTCAATTGCCCAATTGTGAACCAACCGTACATTGAAAACACCTGTCTGGCTGGTATAGAGCGAATTCTTGCCCGTGCACTGGATATGGAATATATTGTTGAAACAAATATTCCAAATGCAGATACGTGCAATCAAGACCCGGCAAATTGGTCTTTCTATTGCCCGGATGAATATTGCTCGGCAATTCAAATGATGGTAGATTTAAATGCATCTATGATTGTTCGTGCAGCAGGAAAGTGGGGAGGATCACACCAAATACATGAAGGGTCGGGTTATGAAATAGCTGTTGAGCAATTAGTATGCGATATTAACAGAATGTATGATTGTGCAGGTTTGATTCGGCCTGTTATTCAAGCGGGTATTTTTGAATTTATAGATATAGATGAAAACTGGGACGACCAATTAATTATCCCGGTTCAGGTGATCAATAGATTTGCAAACGACCCAGAGTTTGACTCCGCGTACTACACTAACAATGGTATTCCAAAACAGGATTTAATCTTCAGAGAAAATCGAATTGTAAATCTTAGTATACCTTTTCTTGCAGATTGTCCCGATGTGTCCCGAATAGAAGGTAGAATGTGGTTATATTATTGTGCCAGGTTTTATATTGACCGTGGTTACACTGCGTTGCACATGGGCCAGGTTAGGATGTGGGGCTGGAATGACCTGGCTGAGGATGGGGCATACGATATTACCTATAACCTTTTAACTATGATAAGGGAATATGCGACAAGTATAGGATCATTTGTAGTCATGAATGCTGAGAACCCTGCTCTGGGTGAAAATCCAAATAACCAGACCGAATATAATTTATTCTTTGTAGATCCTCAAAATCCGACTAAAAGGCTGCTACTTTTTGATTTTGATGCTCATCCAATTAGACCTCGGGAAATTACATCCCCTCCGACGGTAGATGCTATCTTCCCGGAATGCAGCGCAAACGCATATCCTCCTGACAACCCATTTAATAGTGCGCCGTGTATGGGTGAAGAATTCCCGGCTATTATTGACGAATGTGCAGTATGCCACTGGGGTTCCGGGAACACTTCAGGGATAAGTCCTATGGGGTGTGAAGTTGAAAACATGCCATATTTTATGTATTTTGATTTTGGTGCTGGCGAAACGTGCTCCAATAATATTCCTGCAGGTGAACCCGGCAACTTTGAAAATACTTATGGATTCGACGACACCAATTGGTTTATGCAATTAGCCCCTGCGTGTCAGGCAGCATTTCTCGAACATTATTTTTGTGCTGTCAGGCAATTTTGTGGTGCACAAGCATTTCTTCAAATTCCCGGGAGAATTTCTGCGGGTAATCCGGTAGATGAATGTGCAATAAATATCTTTAACAATCCTCCCGAAGTGTATCGCCTTGATCATCCTGATAATCAAGTTGTTTATAATCTGGTTGATGATTTTTTTAACCCGGAACCTTATAAACCAGAATTTTCTATTTCAAAAACTTGTGGAGATTTATTGTATGCCGATCTATATTGTGAAGGCGAAACTCCTGTGCCCGGTGAAAGAATTTATTGTTTTGAAAAACAAATTGCAAAATATGAGTTTGAAGTTACTAACCCCAATTGCATATCGGTATATAGTTGGCACGTTCAGTTGTCAGATGGAAGTTGGTTTCCAGTAACTTACGGAAATAAATTGGTCATTGAGCCTTACTATTCATTTGGTTCAGACTCATATACCGTTACCCTTCGGGAAGATAACATGGGATTTGCTCCTGATAATTTTGGGTCACAATCCACCTCTATAAAATTAAACCTTGAAGCGTTTTGCTGCACCCCTTTAGGCATTGAGGACTGTAGGGGATTGTGGGGGATTTGGGGAAGAGGCGCAAAGGATGACACCCTATCTAATACCAATAATTCCCTGTCCGTTTACCCCAATCCAGCCACTGATTATTGCTTTTTATCCGGATTAAATTTCAATGAACCAATGGAGTCGTCTATATTTCTTATAGACATATTAGGAAGGGTAATTCACGCAAACTTTTCTAAAGTGAATCAGGATCAAATTCGGATAGATCTTTCAGATTTGCCCAGTGGAATGTATTGGGCTGTGGCAACTTTGGGAGGTCAAAATCCGGTTTATTCCAATAAATTTATTGTTAACAGGAACAGCTCATTGGATGATAGGATGAAGTGATTACTGAGTATAGGAACTTTGGGAAAACCACTTGGGAGTTGATTCCCCAGCCAATTCCTTGCCATCCAGAGGTGCACTGAGCGGCAGATTTCTCTAAATGATATCAAGAAACCAGAGAAACAAAGCAGTAATAGTATTTTTTTCAATGCATCGAAAACATTAGACCTATTGCGATGGGGCAGCTCGGAGGGGAAAATGAGCTATTTTTTGCCCGAGATGACTCCCATCGCAACAAGTCTATAGCCTTTTTTGAGGAGCATAGCCCTGCTCTGTAACGAAAAAAAGGTGAAAAGTAAAACCAGACCTTATTCCTTGTTTACTTTTCCGCCACCCTCAATTTCTTCCAACTTTTTCCTCGACCCTTCATTTTCCTTAATTGCCAAAGCTTTTTTCAATTGGATAGCCGCATTTGCCTGATCACCAATGGCTATAAAATAATCGCCATAAGAGTCATAGACATTGAAACTTTCGGGATAATTATCCACATTGAGTTTGAAAAGACTACCGGCTGTTTTGTACAATTTTCTGCTTAGAAAGTCATAGCCAATAAAATTGATTTCCATTTCATCGGGCTTTAATTGGTACCCCATTTTTTGAGATAAATTGGCAAAATGGTTTCGATATTTATCCGCCAAAGCGCCGGTGGAATCCGTAAAATCCTGCATGGAGAATTTCATAGGGAAAAAATCGAAGAAAAAGCGCAAAGCGTCGTATTCAGTAATGAACGGAACAGAGCCGTGTGTATCATCAGGGTAATATTTACTACTATACTTCAAGCCATTTTTCTTGTTTTTTACAAAAGCCATATCCAATGCCAGGATGGAGCGAATGTGTTCAGAGGCGGCAGAAGTATCTTTTTGCACCTTTTTTATGTCCATGCCTTCCTCCAGGGTATTGGCAATGCCGAGGTACAGGGATTTTCCATCAAACTTTTTTTCTGCAAGGGCTTTTTCTGCTTGTTTCAGGAGTTTTTGCTTGTCCCACCACATACTGGGGTCAATGCAGATGTATGCATTGAATAGGTCGGTATGATGCACAAAGGTTTGCATCACGGCCAGTCCGCCGAAAGAGTGTCCAATGAACATTTTATAGGGCGCTGTCGGGTATTTTGCCTCAATATGCGGCATGAGTTCCTTTTCGATAAAGGCGATAAAGTGCTCGCCACCGCCCGATGTTTTAGAGGAAACACTGTCCATAAACGGTGGGGCGGCATCAATATGCGTCGGAGTCAGGTCTCTGGTTCGGTCGGTGTTTGTTATTCCTACGACGATCATTTTGGGGCAGTTGTTATTGCCGCCCGTACTCAATTGTTGAATCATCCCAACAACGGAGGAAAAATGTCCGTCGCCATCCAATACATACACAACTGGATACTTTTGATTGGCGCCATCAGGCACATGCACCCAGATTTTTCGTTGTTCACCCAATATCCTGGATTGGAGGCTGTCTATGGCGCCAATGACAATTTTGTTGTCCTGAGCTTTGATGGACAGTGCCGAAAGGCAGACCAGGAGAAAAATGAATACTTTTTTCATGTTATTGTTATTTTTAAATGTGGAATTTCTGCGTACGGTCGGTTTTGAACCGACCGTACACT
>JALHRR010000118.1 GCA_022841345.1 Saprospiraceae bacterium | reverse complement strand
ACCGGGCTTTTTTATTTTAATCGATTGCAATCCGCTTGCAGCAAAAATAAAAAAAGGCAGATACTGCTATTTATCTGCAATATCTGCCCATAGATGGTAGTCCCGACAGGATTCGAACCCACCTTTTTTACCCATTTTCTAAAGCATTGATATTAAGTAATTTGTGTTTGTAATCAATTAATTATCAGTTACATTTGCTTATATAGCTATATAGTTCTATATTTGTTTTGCCCTTTCATATATAGAAATAATCGATTGCAAATCGCTTGCAAGAAAAATTACCTACTAAATATCATAATAAATTATGGCCCAGCATTTAAGATTTGATTGCTTATATGGTATGCTTGAGGGGCAAGAAAGCCCTGAAGGCCACCCACAGGAAATAATGAAAAGACTAGGAATAATATATCAGCATTCCACACCGCAGACAATGTGTGATCAATGGTGGTTTTGGAATTGTGAAAATTTACCGGAGTCACTACCGCCTTATTTAGAAGTTGCAAACTGGAATCCTATGGAAATGATTGGCTGGGGGTTAAGTAAAGAATCCGCCATGAAGATCAGAGACTATAAACCTATTAAATGAAAGCCCGCGCCTTCCTCTATTCCCGCCCTACCAAATCAGGCAAATACACCATCTACTTCCGTGTCACAGATCGCGGCCAGAAAAAAACGGTGGCCATCAGTGACATCGATAAAAGTATGTGGGATGAAAGTAAATGCAGGGTAAAAGGCCGCACAGTAGAAGCTATGCAAATCAATGATCAGATTGCAGCATTGGAACATAAAGCTCAATCCGTTTACTTCGAAGCTCAATCTAAGAAGATTCGCTTCTCTCCGGATGCTGTATTTGAAAAAGAAAAAACCGCAGCCAGACTATCTGATTACCTGCTCCAGTATGCACAGGATCTGCTTGCAGCCGGAAAGGCTTCATCATCTGTCAAGCCAAGGTATATGGCAGACAAAGTGAAGCTCTACAAAGATCCTCTTATCAATCACCTGGATCATATCTGGATTCAAGGTTATTCCAGATACTGTAAGTCAATTGGCAATAATGAGAACACTACCCAGAATAATCTCAAAATCATCCGAACGCTGTGCAATTCGCTAATGCGCTCCGGAGTCATTCAGATCAATCCTTTCCAATATGTCCGTCTGCGGAGCATCAAAACCAATAAACCAAAACTCACCAGAGAAGAGCTTACGCTGATTGAATCAGCAGTCCTGACTCCTATGCGATCATTAGCCAGGGATGTATTCATGATGGCCGTGTACATGCGTGGTAGCCGGGTAAGTTCTGTATTGCAGCTCCGGTGGTCAGATATCAGGGATCAGCGCATATACTCCCACAGCAGCAAGACAGAGAAGGATCAAAGCATTTCTGTGAGTGTGGACATCCGCAAGATTCTGGACCGGTATAACAATACTACCGAATTTGTATTTCCTTACCTGGAAGGATTCAAGGCTGATCCACTGACCTACTTCAATGAGATCAAGAAGATAAATGCCCGGATCAATAATCAGCTCAAAGCCATCAGCAAAAAAGTAGGCATTACTAAGAATGTTTCCATGCATACAGCCCGCCATACATTTGCTTCTTTGGCGGATAAATCCGGATTATCACTGGTGCAGATACAGGCATTACTTGAACACTCCAGTCTGGCCATGACAGAAATATATCTCAGAGAGCTGCGTCAAAACGATGAGCTGGATAAAGCCACTGATAAAGTGTTTGGAAATGTGGATGGGAGGTTGAATTAATTATCAAGCAGTCTGCGTTTCTCGGATAAAAATTCCTCATCGGAAAGTATGCCTTTTTCTTTTAAGGTTGCCAATCTTTCCAGCTTACTAATTATATCGTTGGAGTCATTATTTATCACAGGCATAATAGGTGTAGAAATTTTGTTTCTTAGCCATTCAACAAATTCACGAGCCATATCATTATTTACAGTATCAGTTTTAATACTATTCGATTTACTGTGTATCGTTATTTCTGATGTGGCAAAGCCTTTTTTTTGCTCTACTGAAACTACATTTTCATACATTATATCTTCAGTATTTCTTCCCATAAAAACTCCTAATGATATCTTTATGATTCTTCTATCCGTGCATGCTATATATGTATTGCCTTGATCATATCCGATACAAAGTTTCAGAAGCGTTTCATCGGTTCGCATTTCAGATGCAATCCTTGTATAGCTTTTATCAGTAACTCCTTGAAGGTTTTTTTGATTGCTAGTTAGTTGTGATCTTAATTTGCTAATGGACATATTCAATCATTTACTTTTTTAACAACTTCCTTAATTATAAATAGCTTATCGATATCTGATACCGGAATGCTTTCCGGTATTGTACCTTTTCTGGTATCTGAGATCTTCATATAATCCATCTGCTTCTCCAGTAAATATCTAACTACATGTATCTGATTAATTTTAGTGACAAACAGATAAGGTATTCCGGTAGGGATGTATTCATTAAAATCAATCCTCTTACACCTTAGTATATCGCCACGCTCGTAGTTCCTTATTTCATTAGTCTCTGATACCTGATACTCATACTCTTCTGTTCTGATGTCAATCTTATAAACTTCCTGATCTTCATTAACCTCATAAGTTGGTAGGTTTTTGGAGATTAGATATGCATTAAGTTTGAAGAGCATCTTATCTGATAACTCTCTTTTTCCATTCTCAATGTCACTATAGTATGATTGACCTATACTCAGTATCTCCGCAGCTTCTTTTTGCGATAAATTATTTTTAAATCTAAATTTCTTTAAATCAACCACTTATACAACATCTACAAAATAAACAAAAAAAATATCTACTTTTATTGCGATAAAACTATATATAAATATATATTTGTGTATCGTTTTTATGCTACGCTTCAGGACACAAACATACGCCCTGATTAAGTTGCAGTCAAATATTGTTTTTTTATATAAAATCTATTGGTAATATGAAAATGAGGATACAAGCCCATAAGATTCCGAGCAGCGAAGGGTTGTTGTTAATTGCAGTTGCAGCCTTTTTTTTATTTCAATTTTTAAGAGTATTCGCATGAGCATCACACTAGAAGATATGGTCCAAAGAAATACTGAATTGTTGCTTGACCTCCAGCAGGATATCAAGAAGCTGCTGAACAAAGATTCCAATGTTCCGGAGGAGCTTATTACCGGAGAAGATGCTGCTGCATTGTTCAGGATGGGCTATGTACATTTTATGAATTTCTGGAAGAATAAACTTCCACATCAGTATGTAGGCCGCAGAGTATATTTCAATCGTGCAGCTGTGCTTTCATTGGCTCAAGACAGAGAGAGAAAGAAAAGCCCAGTTGAGTACCGCCAAGCTGCTGCTGTATGATCTACCTGGCAATCACATTCGTAGTATGTGCCGCAATGATGGCAGGATTATTCATACTTGTAATAAACACGCTCGCACGTGAGCAACAAAACGAAGAAGAAGATGGTGACGAGTCAGATGGCATTTAGTAAGTACGGTAGTCCTGATGTGACATTTGAGCGCAAGTGGATGACTGTGATTGATTTCACAAAAAAAGCAGGCAATCTTAAAAAGCTGATTCCTGCGCTACCTGACCGGGCTTATGTAAATAAGGATATTGTAGGTCCATTGCTTGATGCTCTGAATAATCTTATAGAGCGCAATCATCGACATGAATTAAAGACATGGGATGGCTGCTTCAATGTCAGGCCTAAAAGAGGGCTGAACAGTATGTCACTTCACTCATGGGCAATAGCTATAGACGTTAACGCCGCTACCAATGGGCTCGGCAAGCAACCCACTTTATCCGAGGGATTTGTAAAGTGCTTTACTGATGCCGGGTTTCATTGGGGTGGTACCTGGAAGAGAAGGGATGGTATGCACTTCGAATTATCAAAAATATGAGATGGAAAATAATTGAACAATCA
>JALHRR010000117.1 GCA_022841345.1 Saprospiraceae bacterium | reverse complement strand
TGCTTGAAAACCTGCAGAGCTCCCGTCAACTTGGTCCGGAATCAAAAACGCTGACTTTACCAGCGTTGGAAGAACGCTTGGAACAGGTGGTCCGGGTGCAGGGCGAAGCTGGATTGAACGCTTTACGCGACCGGGCAAGGGACATTTCAGAGCAATTGAGCATGCCCGACGAATTTGAAAAGTTGAATAAGCTCATCGGGGCGTTGTTAGCCACTCAACCCTCCGACATTTTGTCTTCGCCTTTGGCTATGGCACGCGCCTTCGGAAACCCTTATGATCCTGGGCGGCTTGCACTATTTGAGAAGCTGTTTGTGGCCTTGAAACAACAAGTTTTTGAGGACAGGCCTGAAAGGAATACCACCAATATGGAATTCCGGAATTTCGCCTTTTTTGAGGCCTATTTTTCCAATTACATCGAAGGGACGGAATTTGAAATAGAAGAAGCCAAAAAAATTATTGAAACCAATACCCCAATGCCTGCCCGAAACGAAGATTCGCACGATGTTTTGGGAACTTACCGGTTGGTCAGCAATCGCGAAGAAATGAAAAGAACGCCCATTGATCCAGCCGAGCTTTTACAGATTTTGCTCTACCGGCATCAAGTATTACTTGGCGCACGGAAATCGAAAAATCCGGGCCAGTTTAAGGAAAAAAATAACCGCGCCGGAGAAACCCATTTTGTTGACTATACCTTAGTTAAAGGAACGCTGATTAAGGGGTTTGATTTTTATCAGGCATTGTCGGATCCCTTTTCCAAAGCCGCCTACATGATGTTCCTGATCAGCGAAGTACACCCTTTTTTGGATGGGAATGGCCGGATTGCGCGCGTGATGATGAACGCAGAATTGGTCAAACAAAACCAAACTAAAATCATTATCCCGACCGTTTACCAGGATGATTACATGGGCGCTTTGCGGCGTTTAACCCGGCAACAAGACCCTTCTGCTTATATCCGGATGCTTGCCCGGGCACAGGCGTTTAGCGCAACGATCACCGGGGCAGACCTGGATGCTATGGAAGAACGATTAGAACGGAGCAACGCGTTTCGGGAACACAATGCCGCAAAACTGAGGATTATTGAAGGGGAGGGGTGAACGGCTTTTATTGCGATTGCGTTATTTTGTTCATCGTCTTCGGTTTCAAATAAAGCAGGATATGGTACACCATCTTTATATCACTTTTTTAGAAGACCGCCGGGTTTATAGTCTGGCAAAGGCCCGCTGGAAGCGTTTCTTCGGGCAATTGCTCACTCCCCGGCAATTGACATTCCATTCGTTTCTGAATGAAAAGCGGATGGATGGGAATCCATTGCTTAGCGCCTACATACCTGAAGTGGACCGTGCTGTGCGCATCATTCAGGCTGGCCCGGCAGATGCGGTTACCGCACCGGATATCAAAGCTTGGTTAGATGAAGCCGTCCTGCCTGACAGCGCGGACAAGGTTTATGAATTGGTCATTGACCTCGTGCTGACTACGGAAGCGGAACAACTCGGTCAGCGGTTGATTGAGGAATGGTTGGTGAAGTGCTTGAGTAGGGAGGATATGGAACGGGTTATTGGGGGATTGTTGGTTGTGAATGAAGGGCTTGGGAAGATTTTTTAAGAAGCGATTGTTGCACACATTATTTTATCCTCATTAATTTTTCTTCCTCAATATTCAATACATGATCTAGCGCAAATAAAAATTTTTTTACAGAAACCGTGTTCCTTTTTGCAAATTCTATCTTTTTATTAATTAAATCATCTATATATTTAAACATTTCATCAAAAACTGGTTCATTTAAGTTTTTATCCTCAATTAGTGAAAGCATGTATAAATTAGCTTCTATCTTTAGTATATCTTCATCATTATACTCACCTCTATGTGCAATAAGATTCCTAATCTTTTTTATTGGTTGCATCGAACTATCAAATGATTTAATAAGCTTTACAACTTCTTTATCTTTTGTATGAATATTTTCTAACAAAATTTTAAGAGATGTGCTTTGAGGTGGCAATCCGAGATTATAATATTCACTAATTAGTATTATTGATTGATCAATTATTGTTGTAATCCTTATAAAGTAATTTTCTAAATTATACCCCAAGTATTCAGAGTATTTAATTCCTGCTTCTTGCGTGAAATAGATACTTGGTTTAACTTCAATCAACTTGATAATTGTTTCAAGTTGACCAATTGTATTTTGTATTTTTGAATACCTTTTAAATAAATTTATGTTAAATTTTTGAGCATCCGACATTTCAACCTCTAATTCAAATCCAGCATCCCCACCTTCTTTAGGCTTGATCTTGTTATCAACTAATATATTTATTGTTGCATTGTAGAGTTTATTGTAAAAATCAAAATTTGCTTGTTTTTCTTTCTCCATGATTCTAAGGAATTTAAATTATAACTTGAATTTAAATTCGTGCGTTTAAAAGGTGATTCAAGATATTATTTACTGACAATATTATGTAAGAAAGTAGTTTCTCCCCACCGAACCTCAATCCCGCCAAGGGTACGGAGCTACGTTTACTAAACTTTAAAAGTTTAGTAAACGTCATTAAACATCATGTTCAACCCGGTATAACCGGCAACCCCAACTCCCTCAAAAACCCATTATGCCTATCCAGCGCCTCTTTTGCTTTCCTTTCAATCTCCACCAAATCCTCATTGACCTTTTGGAGATCAATTTCCTGCTCCTCTTTTGCCGTGCTAATATATCGGGAAATGTTCAAATTGTAATCGTTCTTTGCAATCTCCTCCATCGAAACCCGGCGGGAATAGCGGTCTTCCTCCTTGCGCTCCCGGTAGGTGTCCACGATTTTCGCAATATCATCCGGCCTTAAATTGTTCTGGCGCTTGCCTTTTTCAAAGTATTCGCTGGCGTTGATGAACAGCACGTCTTCGTACTTTTTGCATTTCTTCAGGACTAAGATACACACAGGAATGCCGGTAGAATAAAACAGATTGGCAGGAAGCCCAATGACCGTGTCAATATGGTCGTCCTTCAGCAGTTTGGTGCGGATGCGCTCCTCTACGCCACCCCGGAACAACACCCCGTGCGGCAGGATGATGGCCATGGCGCCCTCCATGCTGAGAAAGTGGAAGCCGTGCAGCAGGAAAGCAAAATCTGCCGCCGACTTGGGGGCAAGACCGTAGCTCTTGAAGCGAAAATCTTCGCCTAATGCTTCGGTTGGTTCCCAGCGAAGGCTGAACGGCGGATTGGCCACAATTGCATCAAACTCCATCTTTTTGGCCGGGTTCATCTCGTTCAGGATGTCCCATTCGTTCAGCAGGGTATCGCCATGGTGGATGTCGAACTCGGTATCCTTTACCCCGTGCAGCAGCATGTTCATGCGGGCGAGGTTGTAGGTGGTGATGTTCTTTTCCTGGCCGTATATTTTGCCGATGCCGTTGGCTCCCATTTGCTTGCGCACATTGAGCAGGAGCGACCCCGAACCACAGGCAAAATCGAGCACCTTGTCCAACTTTTTCTTTTTGCCGGTTTTGGGTTCCTGGCTGTCCAAAACAACGATTTCCGAAAGGATGGTGGAAATTTGCTGTGGCGTGTAAAACTCACCCGCCTTTTTGCCGGAGCCTGCCGCAAACTGACCAATCAGGTACTCATACGCATCCCCCAACACATCAATATCCGTGGAAAAATTAGCAATGCCTTCCGCGATTTTCTGGATGATCACGCAAAGCTTGGTATTGCGCTCGGTGTAGGTTCTGCCGAGTTTATCGGAGTTGAGGTTGATTTCGGAGAATAAGCCTTGAAAGGTGCTTTCAAAAGACAGGTTTTCGATGTACTTGAAGCCAGCTTCGAGGGTTCTCAACAAATCGGGGCTTTGGAGGCGGGCCAGTTCGGCAATGCTGCTCCACAAATGTTGCGGCTCGATGACGTAATGCACTTTGCGGCGCATCTGCTTCTCAAATTCCGGCACGTCTTCCTCGTTGGCGGCATACCACAAGGTCAATGGCGCGCGCCGGTCGTCTTTTTCCGTTTTGGGATAGTCCGGTCCCAGTTCCTTTTTGGCCGCCGCTTCGTAGTTGTCGGACAGGTAGCGCAAAAACAGGAACGAAAGCATATAATCGC
>JALHRR010000116.1 GCA_022841345.1 Saprospiraceae bacterium | reverse complement strand
ATTCGATCTCTTTTATGTAATAATTGTAATCGAACTTTAGGAATGGTGAATGATAATATAGAATTACTACAAAAGATGATTGATTATGTTAATTTGCATAAGAATCCCGGCGTATAATCGGTTTGGGGTGTTGCACTAAACTTAAATGTAAGAACTGAGTGCGCTTACAGCCCCGCTTTTTAGGAGAATCAAATGTCATTTGACTATACAGTTCCAACACAGAATAGCTATGAAACTACCACATTTGGTAGTAAAGTAGTTCTTGCAAAATCTGCAAAAATAGATATCGCTGCCGGCTCCGGCGGAGCCACAGCAACAGATTATGATCTTGGTTTCACACTTCCAAAAGGTGCTCAACCAATCCTAGTAACTTTACAAGTAAATACAGCACTTTCCGGTGGTACTGTATCTGCTGCCACTATTGCAATTAAAAGTGGGTCTACTTCTATATATAGCAACCTTAATGTGTTTGCTACTGGAAGTTTCCTGGGTTTAAATAGTAATGCAAACGGATCTTTAAGTACCATCTTAGCCTCAGATCAAAGGTATTCTTATAACCTAACTTTAACTGGCACGGGCCCAGCCACTGCTGGTGTATTCTGGGTCACCGTATTTTACGTAATGTAAGGTGAGATATGGCTACAGTTAAAGTGGGTGGGCGCCCATCTATTGAAATAAATGGTGGGCCTAAAATTGAAGATATTGAGTCTACTGGTGGGGCCTTACATGTAAACAATGTAGCCAATGAGCCTGGAATGGACTCTGCATTTGATCGTACCTGGGGAGGGGGCATGGCTAAAACTGTGTCTCTTTCTGCTGATGGTCAGGTGGGGGTTGCTGGTCCCTGTATCTATTATGGTTATATTGTTACCACAGCCCTATCAGCCGCTGTGTGTAATGTGCGAGATGCTACTGCTGCAGGCACAGGTACTATTGTAGATATTGTTGCGGCCTCAGCCGCTGCCGGAGTTCAAAATAGACTGGCAACGGGTATTTATTGCGCCAATGGCTGCTATGCTGACTTTGCTGGTACTGGAACAGTAACCTTCTTCTATCAACAACTCTAATGGCTACATTTAGAGTAAATCCTAATTCTTCCACAAACGGATCCGGGACTATCTCAGATCCATACAACACTTGGGCATCTGTAACATTTTCTTCTGGAAATACATATCTACAAGATTCCGGAACAATTTGGAAAGGTAGAATAAACATTCCCGTAGGAGTTACTGGGGTTTATTTAGGGGCTTATGGTGCTGGGCCCCGCCCAAAAATAGATGCGGATACAAATGATAGATGTATTTTTGTAAATAATACCGCGGATAATGGAACAATAGATGGATTTGAGTTCTACGGCGCTAACGCAATTCGACTAGTTTCCATAGGACAGTCCGATACTTTGCCCGCCCATGGTTGGACAATCAAAAATTGTTATTTTCATGATAATAAAATAGATTTGACTCAAGATTCTAATGGACTTCAAGTCTTTGGAAATGATCATAAGATTCTATATAATATCTTTGAAAATATTTCTTGCGATGCTCTTTGGATGCAGGGAACACGCTTTATAGTTAAAGGAAACTATGTATCTAATATAGGTCTAGATAATCGCCAAAATGGAGATTGTATGCAGTTTTTTGGAAATGCTACTCTTCCGGGCGGAAATTGGTTAATTACAGATAATTATTTAGATCATGGTAGGGGGGCATTTAAACAGGCTATTATTGTAACAGAGCAGTCCGGAGCTTCTAATGTGACAGTTCAGAATAATATTTGTATAATGCCGATTTGGAAAAATCAATGGTCAAATCAGGGAAATGTTATTTTTGCTGATGTTGTTGGGGCAGTCATTCGAGGTAATCTAGTTAGAGGTGGAAAATATGGAATCTATTGTCAGCAGAATAATGTAAAAGTCCATAATAATGTTGTTATTGATTCTGAATGGGCTATAACACAAAGTTCGGCTATAACAGGAATGGATCCCAAAGGGAATACAATTGTAAATGCTCAAGAGGGAATTTATGCAGATAATGATACTGGCGTCTCTGCTCAAGGTAATATCTTAGTAAATATCAGAAATAGGGCCATTGGACTAGAGGGCGGCTCCTCAGAAAACTATAACTGTTTCTGGAATTGCTTTACTAATGTATCTAGTCTGGGGGGAGGAACTCCAACTTCTGGGGGAAATTCAATCACTGAAAATCCAAAGCTAACTCCCAGTATGACTCCAACAAATCCTAATTGTCTCGGAGTAGTCCCCAAAGTAACAGAACTGGACTTTAATCAAAATCGTCGTAGAGCCCTCACTAACATGGGGGCTATTGAAACATATCCAGCACGCACCGTTGGAACACGAACAATTTCCAGGAGAGCACCTAGGTAATGGCTACATATTATTATAATTGGGTTACTGGAAGTAATTCTACTGGAGATGGCAGTTTAGGTAATCCTTGGAAGTTTCCTATTTCTAGTCATGGTGCTGCGGGAGATACTTTCCTTCTTCGTAGGGGGCAGACTTTTTACACTAGCACTCAATTTGGCTGGACTCCACGCATGGCTAACGGAGTTAATGGATTATGGACTACAGTAGACACTTATGGAGATTCTGATACTCAACTTGCTGGATTTGATAGTTATCATCCGACTGGTCCCACAATCAATATAAGTGCGTCTCTTACAGAAAATTCAAACCTAAGATTTAAGAATCTTTGGGTTAAAGCCACAAGCCATACGAGCATTCCATTATTTATTCATGCAAACCAAACAGATATTAGAAATGTAGAGGTAATTGGATGTCGAATTACTGGACGTCCCGGAGGAAGTAAAAACGCTCTCCTTTATATTTCAAGTGATTTCCCAGAGACTATGCTATGCTATAATATTTTAGCAGACTCCTGTATTATGGAAAATAGTCCTGGTCACGGTGCTTTCGTAGTTTCTACTATTGGAATGACATACAGAAACTGTATTGCTAGGAATAATGGTCTAGAAGAAGGTGCTCATGGGTTTAGTTCTGTTAGACAAAGAACTAATATTACTTCTGGATGGTCTGGTGGACCATCAATATATACACAATCTTTTTCATATACTGATATATCTTCTGTTACTCTTATTTCAGGAAGTTCTACTAACACATATCCAAGATTGAATAAAAATACAGCTTCCCCAACAAATCCAAGTCCTGGAGAGTTCGGATATACTGGAGGAGTTCTATATGTAAATTTAAATGGGGCAGATCCTAATGGACAAACTCTTAATGCTGCATACGGAACTTTAACAAATGTTAGATATGAATACTGTGAAGCTTATGATAATAATGCGTTTTCAAATTATCCGTACTGGGAAGGGCACGGAATTGCTTTAGATGATTACACAGGAGAATCTAAAGTTATAGGATGTCATTTATACAATAATCAGGGAGCTGGACTATCTATTAATCGTGGGGATAATAATGATGTTTTTGGCAACTTAATCTATGGAAATTTACTTTCCGGAATTCAGATAAGTAGAGGAAAAAACAATCGGGTTTATAATAACACTGTTGTGAACAACAATCAAGCAAACACATTATATGGATATACTTCTTCTGCAATAGCTGCAGTGAGTGCAAATTCGATGTCTACCGGAACAAATATTCAAAACAATATAGTTACTACCCAATTAGCTTATGGAATAACTATAGACTCTCAGAGTAACTCTGGATCTTCTGCAGATAGAAATAATATTACTGGATTTAAAACCTCAGCCGTAAATGGAATTACAGCAACTAACACCACACAACTAGATCCCCAACTCTCTCCACTTTATGTTCCACAAACTGGGCTTCAAGGAATCGGGAATACTTTAGGGGGTAGGGATTTTTATAACAAGCCTTTTAAAGCTGCTCCAACACTGGGGGCCATAGAGGTATACACATCAAATAATACAATAACAACACATAGGGGAGTAGCAGGATAATGGTACAGACCAAAAATGGATTGATTGAAGATTCTGAATTACAAGTAATTGACCATATCCAAGAAGATGAGAAGGCTCGGTATATCGCTACTGAATGGTATCACAATGGGGAGCTTGTTCGAAGAGATGCTTGGGTAAATCTAAAACAAGGACTTTC
>JALHRR010000115.1 GCA_022841345.1 Saprospiraceae bacterium | reverse complement strand
AAAAGAATTTAGCATTAGCTGTGTCTTTGCGAATAATTTTAACGGTAGGAACACACAATACACTGCTTACCCCATCAATAGACTTAAGCTTTTCACTGAGTAGTCTGAATTTATCAAAATTATCAGCCCGATAAATGGCGCTGTCTCTCAAACCAACGGCCATTACATTACCATCTTCCCCAAACTGCGCCTTGAACTGAGTTAGGAAAATCATATCCGGATCATCCAGCGGAACAGTACGCGCAAAGTCGTAGCTCATTTCCACTTTAGTGGCTTTATAACCCATAAACACGGTGATCAGCCCAATGATGATGATTAGGGGCAGACGATACCGGATAATAAACTGGGCTATGTTAGTCCACATATAAGGAGAATGATTTTCTCTATTAGACCGGTAAAACTAAGAAATTTTGGATATGGAAGGGCTTTTCTCGTATAAAATCAAGGCCTCCACCAGGTTTATTGGTTCATCTCAACATGGGTATCCTAGCACCAATTTTCTAAAGCTCAAATCCCTTAATCTTTCGATATAATGACAACGCGTGCCGGTCGGTGAGCCCGGATACAAAATCGATCACTTCCCTAAAATGCAAATAGGTATTATCAGGATTGGTAAGAATAACCTGAATGGTTTCTTGTGGTAGCAAGCGGGCCAGATTTGTGTATTTGCGAGCGTGATTTTTCTTTACGAGTTGCTCGGCTGCCTTTATAAATTCATTTAACAAACCGGGTAAAACTTCAAACCCGGCAGATTCAATTTCCACTACATGCCGGGCCCGGTAAATTTTTTCAATGGAGATGTCAATGATTTGTTTCAACTCTGCTTTGTAAGATCCCAAATCGGTCAGAGCCTCATCAAAGGAACCCGTTAAAATCTCTTCTTCCTTATCCAGAAAAACTTCTACTGCATCGGTAATCAATTTGCCAATGGCCATTGCACGTAATACACCAATTTTTTCATCCACACTTTTTATTCGCGCTGCCTTGTCGGGATCAAAATCAGTGCGTAAGATTCCTGCCAGTAATTCAATGGTATCATGTACCGGCACCAATCCCAGGCGGCATCCGTCCTCCAGGTCAATAATGTTATAACAAATATCATCCGCAGCCTCCACCAAAAAAGCCAGCGGGTGTCGTGACCAAACGTGCTCGGCATTTTTAATCAGTCCCAATCGGGTTGCTGTTTCATCAAACAGGTTTTGTTCTGTTTGAAAGAACCCAAATTTTTTCTGACTCTTCTTCGACTTATTGCGCTCAAGAAATAACGCAGGGCATGGGTATTTTGTAAAGGAACCTAATGTAGCCACCGTGAGTCGAAGCCCTTGATATTGACTTTTGTTTAAAATCCGAAACCCCTGGGCGTTTCCTTCAAAGTGTGTAAGGTCTGCCCATTCCAACTCAGAGAAATGAGGTTTATACTTCTGGCCTTCATGATGAAGGAAAAAATCACTCAGGCCATCTTCACCCGAATGACCAAAAGGCGGATTGCCTAAGTCGTGGGCCAGCGAGGCCGAAGCCACCACAGTACCAAAGTCGTGTGACGAAAATTTAGACGCAAGATCAGCATGTCGTTGAATAAGTACTTCGCCTACCCGCCTACCCAACGACCGACCTACGCTGGAAACCTCAAGACTGTGCGTCAATCGGGTGTGAACAAAATCATGTTCGGGCAAAGGATGAACTTGTGTTTTGTCTTGCAGTCTGCGGAAAGGGTGTGAGAAAACGATGCGATCGTAATCCTGCTCAAAGGCACTGCGTGTAGATTCAGGCGAATCTGATTTTTGATTGAGTCGCTGTGAGGAAAGAAGTTGGATCCAGTTCATCATTACTCCTTCAATACCATATCAATACACATCACCGCAGCCATAATCAGCATCCGCAATGGATTATCGGCCGGCACCTGCGGACTTATTTGCAAAATATAATTATCAGCTGATGTAAAAAGCTCTTTACCGATGCCACTCCACTTCTTGGATACCGAAGCAAACTCTTTACCATCGTTGCTTACAAATTTAAACTCCCAGCTTGTCCATTTTCCCTTCAGCATGCATAGTGGCCTCTCACTGGCATCCAACACCTCAAACTTGCCACCAATGCTAAAAAAATGTTGTTTGAATTTTCCAATCAATTGCTTCCTCTCATCCAATACCTCAACGGTCGAAAGCCATAAGGAAACTCCACGTCTTACTGTAAGTATGGGTTCACCAGCAGGCGTTCTAATTTCCATCTCAAAAGGAGTCATGCGCTTATAATCGGTAAACCGGAACATCTTGGTGAAAAAACCAAGGTTATCCTCACGGCATTGAAGCAGTTGCTCTTTTGTTTCAGGATCAAACACATCAAAGCTATTGGCAGCTTTAAAGATTTTTACATGTTCTTTAACGAAATAAAGGTTTCTGTTGAGGGCGGAATGCATAGAGTTTTACCGGGTCTTGTTTAAAAAGCTGCACTAAAATAAGATAAAGTTCAGGTTGTGCTTGTTGAAAGGAAGCAGGACGCTCAAAAAAGTTCTCTACCGCCACGGCAAAAAACTCCTCCATATTATCAAACGCATACGGCCTAAAGAAATGTTTTTCATTGGCAGCCAGGTTGGCCATTTCGTTGGTTGCATACTGTTCAAACTTCTCAACAATTTCCGGGTCAAATACATCGTATTGGGTAACAAATTTTTGTTCCAGCCACAACGCATGAGCAAATTCATGGAGTAGAAGATTAACGCCATCATCCTGTTGTTTCAATCCTTCCGCAATACCGCGCCAGCTAAATACGATGATGCGCAGAGCGGGGTTCACTTCTCCTTTGTGCCTGCGGTTGGTAATTCGTGAGTTGTAATAGTCCGGATAAACCAGAATTCTTTTGTAAAAAGACAATCCTTTGGATGGGAGATACAATAGTAATTGAGCGGCTGCGCAGGAAATAATTGCCTTCATCGCCCGGGTAAGCTTTAATCTCTCCCGGGGAACAAATTCAAAATATTCATATTGATCGCGTGCCAGGCGCAAGAATTTCATCTTTACCGACCACGATAAAGTTGTGTAAAATACATACCTGTGATTGAGGAACCGATGAAAAATTGGGCCATAATAAAGACGAAAGCGCAACTCCTGATAGGCAGCATACAGAAGTCGAGCCAACACCGCCAATAAGGCAAACCTCATGTTAAATCTTTTTTAACAGTTCGGCCATCGAAACAGAGTCTTGTATAATTGATTTCACTGTATCAATGGCAACACGTTGTTGTTTCATCGTGTCGCGATCGCGAATTGTTACAGTATTGTCTTGTAAGGTTTGATGATCTACTGTAACGCAATACGGGGTTCCGATGGCGTCTTGTCTGCGGTAACGTTTGCCGATCGCATCCTTCTCTTCATAGAAACAACGGAAATCAAATTTCAAAAGATTCATAATTTCCATTGCCTTCTCAGGCAAGCCATCTTTTTTCATTAAAGGAAGGATAGCCACTTTATTGGGCGCCAACGGGGCAGGTATTTTTAAAACGACACGATCGCTACCATCCTCCAGTTTCTCTTCCTGGTAGGCCGATGACAGTACAGATAAAAACATGCGATCCAGACCGACCGATGTTTCAACTACATACGGAACAAAGTTTTGGTTATCTTCAGAATCAAAGTATTGCAATTTTTTGCCCGAAAACTTCTCATGACTTTTCAAATCGAAATCGGTGCGTGAATGAATTCCTTCCAGTTCGCGAAAGCCCATCGGAAAATTAAATTGAATATCACACGCAGCATTTGCATAGTGGGCAAGGTTCAGATGATCATGATACCGATAGTTCTCTGCACCTAATCCAAGGGTCTGATGCCACTTCAGGCGTTTGGCTTTCCAGAATTCATACCACTTCATCTCTTCCCCAGGCTTCACAAAAAACTGCATCTCCATTTGTTCAAATTCCCGCATGCGGAAAATAAACTGGCGGGCAACAATTTCATTACGAAACGCTTTACCGATCTGGGCGATCCCAAAAGGAATTTTCATCCGACCGGTTTTTTGCACGTTCAGGAAGTTTACAAAAATACCCTGAGCCGTTTCAGGGCGCAGGTAAATTTTATTTGCATCATCCGCCACCGAGCCCATCTCGGTCGAAAACATCAGGTTAAACTGTCGCACCTCCGTCCAGTTTTTGGTACCGGAGATCGGATCAGCAATTTCAAGATCAACAATCAGTTGCTT
>JALHRR010000114.1 GCA_022841345.1 Saprospiraceae bacterium | reverse complement strand
CCACCCTGAACCGACTGAGTCGTTTGGATGGCCTTGACCGGGACGTAAAAAAAGCTGCCGGAAACCTGTCTCTGCGCTTCCACGAAGTGCGTGAAATTATGCTGGCCAAACCCGTTTTCAGTCAGGTGAGCCTGCACCGCAACAACCGTTTTTATGGATTTCTGATTGCAATCTGCGAATTGCTCTACGATAACCTGCTTCCCAACGAGCGCACTGGTAAATACCAATTCAGGGATTTTTTGCGCGACGACGACCAGATGGGCCGGCTTTTTGAGGCGTTTGTACGCAATTTTTACAAAAGGGAATTGCCTGTATCCTATAAGGTATCGAGAGAAGATATTCGCTGGCAATCTGCCACAGCGGATGCGATGGCGTTAGCTTTATTGCCCAAAATGCAGACGGATGTGACGATTCGTTTTGCCGGAAGGAAAATTATTTTGGACACCAAATATTACAAAGACGTTCTGGCTAAGCATTACGGCATCGAAAAATTGCGGCGTGAACACCTGAGTCAAATATTTTCCTACCTCAAGCATCAGGTGAACACGAAAGATACTGAAAGCGCATCAGCCGAAGGCATTTTATTGTATGCCACGGCAGGGTATGAACTTTCCTTGGATTACCCCGACACCATCGGACACCCAGTAGCCGTTCGAACGGTCAATTTGGCGGACGACTGGAAAATGATCAGGATTAGGTTGTTGAAGATTTTGGAATGCCCGGAATAATGCAAATTTCGAAAGCCTCGTATTTTCATACCTGGAGAAGCTTGCCGGTTTAAAATTGATGCACACAAATGTCATTGTAAATAGGGCTCGGATGTGAGATTCCGCTTTTAGGATTAGTGGATCCAAGTTATTATTTTCTCCAAGCCCGATGAAAGAATTAATCTACAATGTTATCTTCATCCAAGAGACTTTCTATAATGTCGAGTATACGCAAAAAGAGTTTATTCTTTTCCTCTGAAGCTGTACGATAATCCCAGACCCCTTGATGAAGTTTTTTTTCAAAGCATTTTACTCCTCCTGCAAGAATAAGGGCTTCATTGAGGCGATATTTTGCAAATGCCTCAATTGCTTCTACCAATAATTTAGAAGCAGCATTGAGTTCATCGTTAGCGACATGAGACCTTATTTGTTCTTGTATAAGTTTAATGATTTGAGGGAATCTTTTTCTCATCACAAAAGATTTATATGTAAATCAGAGGAATCAGTGTACCTGGGTTGTACTTTTAGAACAACTCACCATGAAAACTTCACAAAGATTTGGGCAATTCTGTCTTTGTCCAGAGAATAATTGATGAATTTCCCGTTCCGGTCAGCTGCGACAACCCCTGCACGGCGCAGGATGGCCAAATGCTGGGAAGCAACGGATTGCTCCAGCGGCAACTTGATGTAAATATCAGTAACATTCATGTTGCCATGTTCTTGCAAAAGATCAATGATGCGTTGCCGCAACTTGTGGTTGATGGCCGCAGTACCAGAACTGCTTTTCTCAGCTCTGAGTAATCGAGCTGGATTTGATCCTGGCCTTTGCGGAGGACGATGGATTCATTTTTTTGCTTTCTCATAATAAATAACAAAGTTTAATGGATCTGATTATAAATCGGTTCAAAGATCATGCCAAATTCAGCTTGATTTATATGTATCTTATTGTGAATTAGCAAATTGCAATATATGTACTTGCCCCCCCATGGGATTATAAAACCCGAATATATTTAGAAAGACCTTCCAGATATTCAAAGCTATTAAGGTGTAGTAAGCATCAACAGATAAACATTTTTGTCATCATTTCGTGCTGTGCAGTTGATAGGAGTAAAGTATAGCCCATCTACCCTCTTCCAATATTTCACAACCGAGATATGTATGCCCAATGACTTTACACCATAGGTCATGTGACAAAGATCACACTCAACAGGAACGCAAGTCAATTCCTTCCGCTTCCCTCCCGCCTACCTTTGTTGAAAATTAATCAGCCATGAAAGTTAATCTCACATTGATACTCTTCTTCGCGATAAGCCAACTGTTCGGGCAAACGGCCTTTTCAGTAAGCGCTTATAAGATGACGATCAAGGGTACCTCCAACCTGCACGATTGGGAATCCACTGCAAAAGAAGTGCGCGTTAAAGGCGACTTCACCCTTCAGCAAGATAAGTTCACGGCCCTCAATACATTGAGTGTAGAGGTTCCGGTGAAATCCATCAAGAGTACGAAAGGCTCGATCATGGACAACAAAACCTACGATGCTTTGAATGCTGATAAACACGCAAACATCACCTTTAAAGTTGAAGGGGTGACGCCGATCAAAGCACAATCGGATGGCTACACCATCACCGCCAGCGGTAACCTGACAATTGCAGGTATGACCAAAAAAGTAGATCTGACCGCGAAGGGAAAATCCAACGGCGATGGCAGCATCACCTTCAGCGGTTCTTATAAATTGAAAATGACCGACTTCGGCATCAAGCCCCCTACTGCCCTGATGGGCACCATGAAAGTGGGCAACGACATCGAAGTTGTCTACTCTGTAACGATGAAAAAAAGCTGATCTGAAAACGCATAAACCTTATTCACTCACTTTTCCTGCTTAATCTTTCACATTATGAAAAATAGATCATTTGTTCTGGCACTCGTCGCACTCTTTGCTTGCGGCACATCCGTCCTCTTCGCACAACAACCGGATCTTCAGTACTTCCGTCCTTGGGACAAAGAGGGCATCAATACCTTTGAACCTTCCAAATCGGCTGAACAACCTGAGTATTCAGGACTTAAAGTCCGGATTGGTGGCGCATTCACCCAGGATTTCCAGTCGCTGACGAACGAAAATAAGGCAAACTACGTACCTGTTTCCGCTACAAATGCTACGAATAGAAACCTGCTGTATGGTGTTGTAAAAGCTCAGGACTCGCTGTCTTCCAAGTTGCAGGGTTTCAACCTGGCGATGGCCAATTTGAACCTCGACTTCCAGATTGCCGACGGTATCCGGGTTACTTTGGAAAACTACATGTCTTCCCGCCACCACTCTGAATTTTGGGTAAAAGGCGGTTATATCCAGATTGACAAACTTTCGATGTTCAACAATCCGGAATGGTTTTCTAAATATGTTCGCGTAAAAATCGGACACTTCCAGCCCAACTACGGCGATATGCATTTCCGGCGCACCGACGGCGGTAACGCCATCTACAACCCCTTCGTGGAAAACTATATCTTAGACGCATTTTCTACCGAAATTGGTGGCGAGGTATATGTGTTCCCGGCAGACGGCTTCATGTTGATGGGGGGTATGAGCTCCGGCTTCATCAATGGCAACATTGAAAACTACCCGGATGCTGTTAACAGCTCGGGCGTGGTACCTACGAAAAAAACGCCGTCTATCTTTGCTAAAGCGGCTTTCGACAAACAGTTCAACGATCTGCGCTTCCGGTTGTCGGCTTCTGTTTACAACAATCCGAACATCCAGCGCAATACGCTGTATGCCGGTGACCGCACAGGATCGCACTACTTTGGAGCAATGGAACCGGCGCTGACCAATGGCGCAGCAACAACGGCAGCGGCACAATTCACATCGGGTCGTTTCAACCCGCAGATGTCTAACCGCGTGATGGCCATTATGATCAACCCGTTCATCAAATTCAAAGGCCTGGAAGTATTCGGTGCTTATGAAATGGTTACAGGTGGTGTATACGGCGACATTGAGAATACGGACGGCAAACTCAGCTGGGCAAAACGCAGCTTTGACCAAATCAGCGCAGAAGCCATTTACCGCTTCCTGCCCAACGAACAAGCTTACATCGGCGCCCGCTACACCACCGTTACGGGTGAGCCCGACGGCACAGCTTTCGCAAACACCGATGGCACGCGCATCAAGGTGAACATCAACCGACTTGCAGTAGCTGCCGGCTGGTTCCCAACCAAAAACCTGCTGTTGAAAGGGGAGTATGTGATACAGAACTATGGCGACCCGGGTAGCGATGCTTTCCAGGCAGACAAAGACTTCCCAACCACAGACTACCGCTACAAAGGCAAATTCAGCGGATTCATGGTCCAGGCAGTTGTTGGGTTCTAAACAAACAAATGAACGCTAATATGTTCATGGTTAATTAGTTCAAAATAGATATTGGCCCCATGGCGCTCCTTAAACGAAGCCCATGGGGTCTTTTTCTCATCCACTCAAGCGTTCTGCGATGCAAATTCTTCCGCAATGGTTTCGCCCCGCTGGTTTTCTTTTGGCCGGGTTGATGGTTTTGACCGGTAGTTGGTCGTTTCTGCCTGACGGGGCTGTAAAAAAGCAATTCGTCATAGAAGACAACAGCCGCCTGTTCTTAAAAGG
>JALHRR010000113.1 GCA_022841345.1 Saprospiraceae bacterium | reverse complement strand
GGAAGTGTGGGAACTATTGCTGTTCACATTGCGCGTGCATTTGGTGCGCAGGTCACGGCTGTTTGCAGTACTTCCAATGTGGATATGGTTGCTCAACTCGGCGCAAACCAGGTCATTGATTATAAAAAAGAGGATTTTACGAAAACCGAACACCGCTTCCATATCATTTTGGATGCGGTGGGAAAAACATCCAAAGCTGCATCAAAGCATTTATTAAAACCTGGCGGGAAATACGTGTCCGTAACAGGATCACCCAAAACCGCTCCCGATGATTTACCCGTATTAAAAGAACTGATCGAATCCGGAAAATTAATGCCTGTAATAGACCGGAAATACACACTGGAACAAATCAGGGAAGCGCACACCTACGCAGAATCATTTCGCAAAAAGGGCAATGTGGTTATAAATGTAATATAACCCATTCTAAGCTCAGGAATTGTTTTCAAACAACCCAACATCTTTAATTTTATGAAAAACACGTTAGCATTTCTCTTGCTATGCTGGACCAGCATTGTCTGCGCTCAAAATGACGCAAAATTCACCCTGAGTGGCACCGTCACTGACGGCAATACCGGTGAAACGCTCATCGGAATGACCGTACTTTCCACAAACGGAGATGGCGCCATTTCCAATGAGTACGGATTTTATTCCCTGACCTTGCAAGGAGGTCAACACACCTTCAGTTTTGCATACCTGGGTTATGCGACGGCCACTTACAAGATCAACTTAATCCAAAATCAGAAACTCGACATTACGCTTTTCGAGGACGCAATTTCACTTGGGGCAGTTGAAGTCATTGCGCGTAAAAGTGATGAATTCATTAGCCAGCCTGCTATGGGGGTATGGTTCCGGAAGAGCTTATGGCCTGGAATTGTTGGTAAAAAAGAAAGTTGGGAAACGCAAAGGCTGGATTGGTTATACCCTTGCCCGGACGGAACGCAAAATTCCGGGAATTAACGATGGGCATTATTATCCGGCCAAACAGGACCGAACGCACGACTTAAGTGTAGTTGCCCATACTACTGGACATTTTCGTTTCAGTGTCTCAGACCTTATAGGTTTCCAAAACCTATAAGGTCTCATCGCGCGAAAATGTCCAGTAGTATGGTAGTTGCCATCTACCAATTAACCTCCCGGCGCCGTGGATTCGCGACATGATTGACAACAAGGGCGTAACCTATATGTACTCTGACTCCCGGGTGGTGGATGAAGATCCCGATGTACAGCCCCTGCTGGATACCCTGCTGCTGGAGACAGGCGCTATTCGGTATTCCGCCTGGCAGGCAAGGGCGAGTAGCAAAAAAATACTTTATACAGTTTTTATAGCTTTAAAAGCTATTTAAGTTTGTTGTTAATGGATATTGAAAAGTCATCAAAATAGCTTGCATCATGGCTATCATTATATAAATAGGTGATTATTTCTGTACCTTTCATATTTGATTGTAAAGTGTAGCTGTATCTTAATTTCTCCCAGCCTTCAGGGTCCGTCTCAATAACTTCTGACGAGGCAAGATAGAATACTTTGCCAGAATCTCCCGCCAATATAATACTGCCAGATTTCCCAAACCTCCAGACTTCTATTTCAATGACGTCACCCATTTTGCAATTATACAATTTATAGGTAAATCCAAAAGGCTTTTCCGAAGATAATTCTATGGAAAAATCACCCGACCTGGAATATCTACTACTCCGATTATTCGCATATTCGAAATAGATATCGGGAATTGATGTTGTGAGGTATTTATCTACCACTCCTTCTGCATCACACTCGATTTTTATTGTATCAAAATCGGGTGCTATATAATAATGTAAATGTACCTTTCTGGCTGAAAAACATAAAAGTGTAACAGACAATAACATAACAATAACTGATGTTAAGAATTGTTTGTTATATTTAGAATTATTAAATAGAATGAATAGCAAAGGAAAAACAGGTATAAAGTATCTGCCCTGAATATGTATTATATCACCGCCGATAATGTTCCAGGTCAAATGTTGCGATAATAAGATAAGAGCAATTGTTGCGATCAGGCTTCCGAAAATTACAAATCTTTGAAAGACGCTAAAGTTTAAATTTTCATTATTCTCAAAAATTGCAACAAATATAATAAACAGGTAAGAAAAGTGTATAATTTCAGTTGGGAGTGGTATTTCCAGCCAGCCAAATATACCTATATACCCGGTATAATATGTGTGAAACTGTTGATACATGGAGTTTACAAACACTTCAAAAATATATAAACCGTTATTCAGGATATGATCCAGTTGCTTGTGTATATTGCTGCCTTTCACTAAATCTACACCATCTCTGTACGCAACATTATAATCTTCATAAGGAATATATTGGATGTTTATTATTTTAGACCATAACAGGGCTGTGCCAAATCCAAGCACTAATGTAAAAATAAAATAGAGATAAAATTCCCTGGTATTCTTGAAATTTCTTTTTGGTATTAAGAGGAAAAGTAAAATAATGGGAGTATATACAAGCTTGGCAGAGGCCAGCAACACGGAAAGGCCAGTTACAACCGATATTTTTTTCAAATCTATTTTTTTATCCTCAAATGTCAGTTTCAGGAAATGAGCAATTAATAAAAATGCCAATATAGTTGTAGCAATATCTGCACTTAATGACATGTTTGTGAATATAGACATAGGCAATAAGGCCAATAGTACAAACAACCATTTATAGATGGGAGTGATTTTTATAGCCAACCAAATACATATAATCCATACCAGGAGCGTGAACAGCCTTGCCCCGTAAAAAATAAATATTGGAGAACAATTGAGGTTTCTTAATATGAATATGGAGAATGCCTGAGGTAAATAAGAAACAGGAGAATATAATGCCGTGTTAGGAAAATCAATGAAAATTTTATTATCCTCATTTAGTGGTACAGAAAAATGATTGCTGATTGCTTTGAAACTGGTTTTTGCATTCGTGTTCCATCGTAGTCCGCTAAATGATTGGGTTGTTTCCACAAGACTTTTAGGAATATATCCACCCAGCCTGTTATCGGTAGTTTCGGACAGAAACTTCCCCTCAGATATTTGATATGACTTATAAAAATGGTTTATTTCATCAGGTACCTGAAATGGTGGTGTAACGATTAAAAAGGTTATCCCTGCTATAAATGAAACGATAAGAAAAAAACTATTTGGCTTAACCTGCCTCATGTTTTCAAGTATTCTTTTGTAAATCATGGGTTTAACAGCTATTTAATTCGTTTGTAATAATAAAATCTGAAACCTGATTAAGAGCTTGTTCGGGATTTTCAACTCGAAGCACAAAGGTCAGATTTATTGTTAAAGTTTAATAGAAAACAAAGCTCAAATTTTGCACATCAGTCGCTGACTCAAAATCCTTGCTCTCCGGAACTTTACTTGTAAGAGGCTGTGGCCCGCAACATGCTGTAAGCAAGTCGCTACTGCCGAGCGTAGGCTATGCATAAAACCAATTATCAACTCTGTTTCCTGCTGGAAGATGATCTGTATCGCAGACGCTCGCGAGCCAGCTAACCATACTGATCATTACATTAATACGATAACCGCTTACAAAATTTCCTCCTTTCGCCCCTCCTGAAAAACCAAACAAGCCCTCAGGTGTTTATTTTGATTTCACCAACTTGAATAGTTCCCTGAAGGTTGACGCGTTCCCAAAACCTCGTCCACCTCAAAACAACACCACCCGCAACATGAAATTACTTTTCCGTTACTTCCTCCCCTACCGTTGGCTCGTTTTATTGGTCCTGCTGTTGGCCAGCATCAACATCGGGTTTTCGCTGATTGACCCCATCATTTTTGGGAAGTTGGTCACGCTGGCTTCCAACCACCAGGTGTCGGCAACCCCGCCGGGGGCGTTCGACTGGCAGCGCTTTCTGTTCATCAACGAAAACATCACCGACCAGGCCGGGAAAACCATCTTTGTTTACGGCCTCGTGTGGCTGCTCGTCGGTTCCATTTCGGTGGCCATGGTGAGCCGAATCGCCAAAGCATTTCAGGATTATTTCCTCAACCTCATCACCCAGAAATTCGGGGCCACCATCTTCACCGATGGTTTGCAGCACGCCATGAAACTGCCTTATCAGGAGTTTGAAGACCAGCGCAGCGGCGAAACCCTCGGCATCCTTCAAAAGGTGCGCACCGACACGGAGAAGTTCATTTCCACCTTCATCAATGTGTTGTTCCCCGTCATCGTGGGCATCGTTTTTGTGGCCTTGTACGCGTTCAACAAACACTGGAGCCTGCCGATTATTTACTTCGGCGGCATTTTTCTGCTCACCTGGGTGTCCAACCTGCTGAGTAAAAAAGTGAAGGAGATCCAGAAGATCATTGTAAAACAGACCACC
>JALHRR010000112.1 GCA_022841345.1 Saprospiraceae bacterium | reverse complement strand
CCACCATAAGCACCTGCAGCACCGTACTGGAATGCCAGCTTCAGATCATACACATTCATCGAAAGGTGCATTTCATCTGACTTAAGCATCTGATAAAATGTTGACCAGAGAGAAGGCAGGACTTTCAATCCCAGTGAATCTGATAGCACTGTGAAGAGTGCGGCCAGATATTCAAATCCCATGTAGTTTTCAATCACCGCCAGATTTGTAGTTTCATCTGCTCTCCTGGTAGCATCTTCCGGACGTGTTACACTCATGTCCTGAATTGCCTGGATTGCATTGATGCATTTATGAGCCGCCTTCTGATTGAACAGGCTCCCAAGTTGTTTCTTCTTCTCGATAAGGTTCTGCACTGTGCGGGGATCCAGGTTTGCTAATTCCAAGTTTTGTATATGCCCAACCTGAGTCGTACTGATCGCTTCCATTTTTTTCTGATTTTGATTTTCGTAAATCTTTTGCTGTTACCGGATCCAGTGTCATGTCCATGAGCAGCATCCAGCTTTTGAAGTGCTTGCGCTTGTCTGTGGTGCGGACCAGAAAATTCTTTTCTCCCTCGGTGGATTGCTGATCCTTGACAAATCTCCTGAGCCATGGACCGACCAATCTGGACAATGAGTCCGCTGTTTGCACTGATTCTGCGAGCCCTGCGACTCTTGCGATATCTGCCAGATAGATCTGATCGGCAAGTGTGGACTTATACCATTGCTCGATCCATACCCAGCCGGCTGTGAGCTTACTCTGCTGATCAGGAGGCAAGGGGGGAGGCGCGGAACCAGGGGGGATTTCTTCTCTTGGCTGATGGATGGCTTCCTGATTTTGCTTTTCCGGTTTTTCAAATGAATTTTCATTCGTAGAAGTAGAGGGATTTTGAATTTCTTCGCGCGTTTCTTCTTCTACTCTTAAATTCTTTTCTTCTAAAACTCTTAAACTCTCTTCTTCTAATACTCTAATACTCTGTACCGTTACTTCGGGCGTTACTTTTGCTGTTACTTCCTCCGTTACTATTGGCGTTACTTTTGTATTATTTGTTGTGTAACTATTACGCTGCTGATTTTCCCGCTTTCTTTGATCAGCTTGCCTTTTTGCATTCCCAGATCTTTCAGCTTCATCTCTTACCAGCCTGGAATTATAGTATGCTCCATCATCACGCTGCTTGAATCTCTTCCATCTGACCAGCTCATCCCATGCAGCTGATATCTCATTAATGTCTCCGGCAATGGATCTTAATATCTCATCTTTGGTCCACACTATTCCCTCAGTGATAAATACTCCTCTCTCATCACACTGGAATGCAATGCAGAGCAATTCTATATACACACCTCTGGCTGCGAATGAGCATCTTTTTAACTTAATGTCACCAAGATAGTCAGCAGCGTTCATTTTGAACCAAGGCAACTCACTCATACCTTATTCTTTTTTTTAATTCCTTCAATCTCATTTCCTATCACTTCACAAACTGTGCGGTATTCATATAGTGGTAGAGTCCTGAATGTTTCAATATTGACCAGCACAAATTCTCCACGCTTGATCACTACTTTGTATGTAGATTCTGAAAAGCCTGATTTCTCTACTTCATCCTCATTGCGGATTCTCACGATGTCCCGGGAATACATAAGATTATTATTCTTATCATTTACACCGGATCCTATTCGGATATGTCCGATCGAAGTAGCATCCTGCCATTCCTTGAACACTTCGGAATAAATTAATACTGACATATTTTATCTATTTAATACTCCATATAAATTCCGGATCTCCTTCACGGCCATTCACCTTGCTATCCGTCTTGATCAATAATCCTTCAGTGGTCAGATCAGAGATACATCTGCGGATGGAAGTGATGGGTGTGATTTTATCCCATTTGCTTTCAGCTAACTTATACATCTTCAAATCCCATAGCTGTATCCTGGCAGCTGCTGCAGATGGATCAGTGATTATATTGCCATTATTCACATAATTGTAAAGGACATATACCTGCCAGGGTGAAAGCCTCCTGCATAGTTTGAACAGGTTAAATACTTTTGCCCGCTGAGATTCATCCTTTCGGTGCTTCTTGGCGAGCTTAGTGCCTGTGTGTGAATGAGTATTGTAATACATATGATTATATACAGCTATGTTTAATGTAAAATGGTCCGCCTCAGTTTATCCGGTTTCACTTTTGAGGACATCCAGTACGCCGGCGCGGATAGGAGTTATCGTAGACCTAACCTGAGTATTTTAAATGCAGTGAAGTTTCGGTATTCCTGCATCAAATCGCTTCAGCTGCTCTGTGATGAGTGCGTTACTAAGTTTGAACTGTTGCTCTATCAGGTCAGGAGAATGCAACTGCACCCTCACATCTGATTCTGATGTGTCCACATAGATATCTATGAAAATGCTGATAGGATCAGTGCCTACGAATATTGGAATATTCAATGTGAATTTTCCCGGAAGATTGCTGTTGACTACTTTGTCCACTAATCTTCTTCTGTCTCCTGTCTGCTGCTCTGAGGATTCTACAGCAGTGGAAATTTTTGCAACCAAATTGGTCAATGCATGTATCAAAGTTGAATATTCTTCCAGATCAGGGAAATGATGGCGGATTCTTTTCAGCTTCATTGCCAGGTCTCTGGGAGCTACACCACCGGCAGGAGCATTGATGCTTAGATTCACCAGATCAGGATGCAGGATAAGTTCACCTTTGATTGTCACAGATGACTCTGCCATGATGCAATTGCAGTACTCAATCCAGCCTTTCTCAATGTTATATTTCACCAATGGATTTAATTTGATTGGCTTATCTGTCACATCATGCTGGGTGCTGAAATAATCAGCCGGTCCATTGATGGTAGAATTGAATTTTTGAGGTTTTGGTATGAAAATATCAGGGGCCTTACCTCCTCTGATAATCAACTCCCTCATTTCGGAGTCATAAAAATGCAGGTTTTTAATATCTTCCATTACTTCACATTGGTTTGAAGGTTAAATAATTTAGCCTGGCGCTCATTTGGTTTCAGCGGTCGCTTACTTAGCAGATTACCACGGACATCATATGACAGCATCATGCCAGTATCCTGATCCTCGATCTCATATACACTGCCCTCTACCATTTCATATCCTTCGCGCAGCTCTATGACTATTTCGACATTAGTCTTGATCAGAGCTTTAGTAGCTTCTTTGTAGATTTTCTTTGCCCGGGCGAGTGCCAGAGATGCTTTTGAAATCTTCACAGAATTATCAGCAAGTGTGGATTTGAGATTGTCCACTTCTTCACCAGTGAAGTACCTGGGTATTTCCTGAGTGGTGATATTGACCGCATAAATCTCCAGCTGATCTTTCAGCTTATCAGGAGGAATTGAAGCGATGAGTTGTTCAATTGTTTGCATACATGAATATTTTGAATGATGATTAATTGCGAATCCACTGCATACCGGTCCGCTTCCAGAAGATAGAAAGGCCTATCGATATACCTGCATCCAGCAACCAATGCCAGATGGATTTGTCAAATCTGTAAAATGAGATACCAAGTAATGAAGCGCTTCCGATGTATCCATACTTGCGGAGATCGTCTGCAGCATGATAGAAGTCCCATGCACCAAGATTCTTATGCAGCCAGGACTTATGGCCATTAGCCGGATCACCATCTACGTACACACGGCGCCATGATTCAGATCCCCAGAATCCGTAAGGATCTACACTGTACTTTCTTTCGAATGATTTGCGACCATCGAATGTATATCCCTCAGCTACACCATCTATGAATGATACAGCGGACAATGTCAGCCATCCGGCAATCTTGCCACTGGAGAGCTTATATTTTTGTTTAGGAAGATTCAGATTGATGATGGAATCCGGATCAGGATAGGAAGCTGGCATTAATACACCAGATGTCTGTGCACTGATGCCACCGGAAATGAGGAGTATAAAGCCGAGTAATTTCAAATTAAACATGATTATATATGTGTATATGTTATATAAGAATCTTTAAAATTTGGGGAGGCCTCGGCTTTAATACCTCCCCGAGAATGAGCTGTTGTAAAAGTGCACTTTGTGCGGGAGTTGGATTCGAACCAACGTCACTCGGATTATGAGTCCGCTGCTGGCAGCCATCTCCAGCTCACCCCGCTATCATGTATTATTAGCCATCGCCATAGCCATAGCCATAGCCATAGCCATCGCCAGAGCCATCGCCAGAGCCATCGCCATCGCCATAGCCATAGCCATAGCCATAGCCATAGCCATAGCCATAGCCATCGCCATAGCCATCGCCATAGCCATAGCCATAGCCATAGCCATCGCCAGAGCCATCGCCAGAGCCATCGCCATCGCCATAGCCATAGCCATCGCCATGCATTCCAAATGCCTTAGCGATATATGGATTGTCCGTATCAGCATCACTGATATGTAGGGCGGTGACTTCTATGTCATTATCTTTAATGTATGACTTTACA
>JALHRR010000111.1:1940-4570 GCA_022841345.1 Saprospiraceae bacterium | reverse complement strand
TTGAGGATCAGGCTTTCTTTGAAGTGTCAGAGTACGGTTGTTGGTCAAGCCTTGATATTGGTCATCGCTTAGATGAAGGAAGCACTTCACCAAATGGTCAGTAGTTAAGAGGGAGGATATCGAGGGAGGTTGCTGTTGTTTTCGCTGTGTTTGCTGTCGACGGCTGGCGCTTACAGCAGAGAGCGTTAGGAGGAGGAGAGGGAAAAAGTTTTTCATAATACTAGGGTTGCAGAGCCATGTGGTGCTTTTTATACCATAAGATCTTCTGAATAAAAACTTTTCTACCTTTTATTTCACTTCAGGGCTCAAAACAGCTTTGAATACAGGAAAATATTGTCCTACCTCCGAAATCCACCATATCTTATGATGTAAGTGGCTGAAATCCACTGTTCTTCTTTCGATGACATGGGTCTGATTTTTTGGCAAGTAGAAATATGCTTACTTCCATTCGGAAAGCAAAGTTAATTTTGTGAAATTTCGATAGAAATGCTTATTGCTTGTAAAATTCTTGTCTTACCAAAAATGGCTACCCCTGTATATTCGTATGGATCCTTCCCTTACAAACATATTGGAGCAAGACACTTTGAAGTGGATATTTGTTGGCGGCAAAGGAGGTGTCGGCAAAACAACTACTTCTTGCTCTCTTGCTATACAACTAGCCAAAGTCCGACCGTCTGTATTGTTAATTTCTACAGACCCAGCGCATAATTTGAGCGATGCTTTCTGTCAGAAATTCAGCAAAGACCCAACACTCGTCTCTGGATTCTCTAATTTATATGCAATGGAAATTGACCCGAATGCTAAAATGCAAGAATTAGTTGAGCAAGGCGGCTCTTCTTCAGGGCTTATGAGTGAGCTGTCTATGGCTATTCCAGGTGTTGATGAAGCTATGGGATTTGCAGAGGTCATGAAACTCGTTCAATCAATGGATTACAGTGTAATTGTATTTGACACTGCACCAACTGGCCATACACTTAGATTTCTTTCTTTTCCTTCAATATTGCAGAAAGGATTAGAGAAGTTGAGTTCTCTTAGCACTTCTTTTGGTCCAATGTTCAACCAAATCTCTGCGATGATGGGTGTGAATGCAAATCAACAGGATATTTTTGGGAAAATGAATGAATTGAGGGCTGTTGTCGAAGAAGTTAATAGACAATTTCAAAATCCTGATAAAACAACGTTTATTTGTGTCTGTATCGCTGAATTCCTGTCATTGTATGAAACTGAGAGATTGGTACAAGAATTGGTGTCATACAATATTGATACACATAATGTTGTGGTTAATCAGCTGTTGAGTCTGCCTGTACATCAAGATTGTAGCAATTGTGTAGCTCGTTCAAAGATTCAACAGAAATATCTGTCTCAAATCCATGAATTATATGAAGATTTTCATGTTGTCGAATTACCATTGCTTGGAAAGGAAGTCCGCGGTGTTGATGAATTATCTTTATTTTCAGAGAAATTGGTAGGAAAGAAATAAATTTTAAGAAATATCTGTGTGAAATTGTTCGTTGGTCCTCAAGACTCTGTTTTGGTGCCATCAGCCGAATTGGTGGACGAATCGGGTTTGCTGCTCTCCTCAGATTGGCTGCTATCATAGCTGTCCCCACTGTAATACGCTAATTGTACCTCTTTCAAAATTAATCCATACAAAGAATGAAATGTGAAATTTGTAAAATTTTGAATATATTGACGCAAAAATGCCATTTTCATTTCAGCAAGAAGTTTCCCTTTGATTGTCCTTTGGTAAGCATCGTCAACAAGTCCCTTCATAACGGCTAGCAAGGATTTCTTATTTGAGCACTGAGACAAGAGGAATTGAAAGGATGGAATGTCTTGAATTTGTACAGTTAATTTTGCCAGTAATGTTAATGGGATCATATCTGTTGTTGGAAGGAATGAATTGAGAATCTTCAATGCTTCTGGATTGCCTCTCAACGCTACCAGTTTGTAGATGCAGCTGTGTTCGCCCCAAGGTTGGAGGAAGAGAGGCAGTCCACGTTCAATCACAGATTTGAACTGTTTTGGATCAAATCCCTTTTTTATATTTAATAAATCAATTGCATCTGTGTATGCTGTTGAAATATAATTCAGAAATATACTGCATTTTCCAGGTTGAAGCATTGTGAGATGGGTGATTTGGGTTGGAAAGGGATACTTGGACGCAAGCAGTAAAATACCGAATCTATCCAATAGCGGTTGACGCTCTTCTTCTTCAAACATAATATGAAAAGGAGAACTGATTTGAGCTAACTGTCTTAAATACGGCGAAGAACAGATCCATTGCAGTACTGAGAAATTCTCATTTTCCACAGCAAGGTCAATGATTGAAGGCTCAGACAACAACAGAGATTTGAAAGTATTTCCAATCATTGCATCTTTAAGGATCTGAAATGTTTCTCCTGTTCCACCAATAGCTGCACAATGGACAATATTCAACTCATCTCTTGTTTTGTCTTGTAAGCTAGCCTTCATTTTAATGAGTTTTAACAGGGATTCGTTGTGTCCATTCAAGACTGCGTATAAAATAGCTGTGTTTCCTTCACTGTCAGTCGCAGTCAGATCTAATCTGTTCCCTGTCAAGCCATCCAATTCTTCAATGAAGTCCGGAAAGGTAACACAGTACATCA
>JALHRR010000111.1:0-1930 GCA_022841345.1 Saprospiraceae bacterium | reverse complement strand
CGCTGTCCGCCCTTTCTTGTCCCTTGAAATCATTAAAGACAGCGGTTCTTGATCATAATATATGTAGAATAGTTTGATATTTTTGCCAATAATTGCACTGAATTCTAATGGAAATATTTGAACATTTTTCAATTTTTCCAGTGTTTGAATAGAGGTCAGCGCAACGAATTCTGAGTGAAAGAATTCGTCACCTGTCTCCAAAACGTAATTTAAAATGCTTTTGCCATCTTGATCTTTGAAAAAACAATTTGCTAAATACGGTTTTCTGGATAGCAAACTGTAGCCTTTAAGAAACTTTAACTGAACTGCCCTCATCAATGCAGTCCTTCCATCAGCATCAACCGAGTTCAAGTCTATATTGATCGAAGGTGTGTCAAAGAACTGAAGGACAGCATTCAAACTCAGTTCATCTTCAGATTCAACGCAAATATGTAATAGTGACTTTAAATTATTATTTGGATTTCTGTAGTTTAACAGAGCTTCAAAATCTGCTGAAGACAGTGTCCATGAATAGGTGTGGAGCGTTTTGATCAGTTCTTCTGTGGTAATTCTTTGATATTCAAAAGTATTTTCAGGTAATCTGAATAAAATTTTTAGATATTGTTTGGAATTTTGAAGATCGCAGCCTCTTTCTTTAGCAATATGATATGGTGTCTGATGCCTATAATTTGGAAAGATCAATTCAGCGACACCTAAAATACGATCAAATAATGCTATGGCTTCTTTTTGGCATAAAAAAGCTGCAACGTGGTATGGAGTGTCACCATTTTTAGAATTCTTTTGTCTCAGCATAGTTTTGAAGGCTCTCTCATCTTTATCGAAGAGAATTTCCACTCCTTGCAAGAAGCCCGCTTGAAGAGTCAAGTGCAACAAATTGTTACCTTCAGCGTCAGAATATGCGGCATAATATTTTGATTGCTCCAATAATTTTTTTGCATTTTGCAAATTATGGCTTTGAAATGATTTGAACAGCTCGGCTTTGAACTTGTCTCGAAATTCTTTTAGAATTTTGGAAAAGTTTAAAGTGCTGTACTTTTGAGGTGTAAGTGAGAATCCAGGGAATTTCCATGGATTTTCATATTTCCCTAAATCTGGATTGAGTCTCTTTACTGGATCTAAATTCATTAAACTTTCAATAACTTGAATCCAATGCTGAGAAATGCCCTTTGTTTGAAGGGCAGACCTGATATCCCTGCTTGTCGTCTTTCTTCCAGTTAACATAGAGTACATACTCTTTCCAAGCGAATAATAATCAGCTGAAAATGCATAAATAGATTTGATATCAAAAGTGTATTCAAAATTGAGAAGCGTTGGGAACATGGATGATTCCAATCCTCTGTGCTTACCAGTAAAAGCTCCAAATTCTGGAGCACGTGTGTATGCCGTCCCTGCTTTAACTTGAGTGACGCTCTCTTCACCAAACATTATAGAAAAATCAAAATCATTTAAATAAATTTCAATTTTTCCATCGATTATTCGATAAAGGAAATTTGATGGTTTGATGTCCAAGTGCATCAATCCACATTCATGTAACTGACCCACCACAGTTAACATGAGCTCAAAGATATCATAAACCAGATCAAGTGACAGATTTTCATTTTCAATCAACCATTCCAAATTATTAGTACAAAGTGGCAATATAATAGCAAAACTCTCTTTCCAAACAGTATAGCAAACTGGTTTCAGTATGTATTCAGAGTCGACTTGCTCGTACACACGGAAATTCCTTTCAAAGGCTTCAATGTGATCATCGTTATAAATTTTCATTGCGTGATCTGGTGATTGTGTGCTATAAACATTTCCAAATGATCCATTTCCAATAAATTTCACTGGTTTGTAGTCAAAGGAACACTGTCAGTTAGCAGTGATAAGAAATGAGTTGCCTACTATTGGGATTGTATAGACTCTTCTCGGGGAAGGTTTCTTTGCA
>JALHRR010000110.1 GCA_022841345.1 Saprospiraceae bacterium | reverse complement strand
CACAATCCTGGGAGGATACGGGTTATACCAAGTTCGATTTCGGCGTGACGGGTGGCGTAGGCGTCTCTTTTCCTGTAGGCCCGGGCAAATTAGGCATAGACCTCCGCTACCAACTCGGACTGAGTAACCTCTCTGATGAAGATGACGATGATGAGAAAGCCAGCAACCGGAATTTTCAGGCCGGGGTGAGTTATCTTATTCCTATTGGGGGGAAATAAAGAGGCGTGGAACATGGGAAATTTTACCTGCTTCGAATTGATCGCCTTCTTTGATGATGGCATATTTGATCCAGTAAACCCACCACCCCACAGCCATGAAATTTGACAAATATTTTCCGACCGACAAATAGACTTGTTGCGATGGGTCAGCTTGGTGGGAAAAACGAGCTATTTTTTACCCAATCATAGCCTTTTTTGAGGAGCATAGCCCTGTTCTGTAACGAAAAAAAGGTGAAGAGTGACTGAGCGATCCCGAAGGGGGAATGCCCTGTGGGCATTCAAGTGAAGGAATGCGTCAGCAGTGTTTTGCGAGCCGTTTTTAACCCAAGATGATCCCATCGCAACAAGTCTAATTAAAGGACTACATAAAATACAATGTGATCTCGGAGAATGACCTGGAAAGCAAATACATTTTTTATAATTACAGAGATTTTAGCCGCTGCATCTTTGCATTGTAAAAACATCCTCCTTACCATTTGGTGTTGAAAAATGGGCAATCTGTATGGATAAAATGACCTGCACTTACTATGATAAGGCTGGGAATGAAATGCTGGTGGAAGCGATACCACAATAAAAAACTGCTTACTGAAAATGACTGACAAGAAACCAAAGATGCTCCTGGCAAGCCTCTTACTCCTCCTCGCCACAAATCTATGGTCACAAACTAACCTTGGAATTGGACTTGTTTCCATCAACTTCGACGACAAAACTATTTTGCATTTCTATTCCAATCCTGACACCGGGCAACCAACAAGAACCCTTGAATTTTTTGATGACAAATCAATTAACAGTTGGAATATTCGAGCCCTTGAGCAACAAAAAAAGTGGTTAAAGCCCGAAGTTTTATGGCTTGACTATGCTTCATTCGTTTTCCGCTGTTTGGCGGTTCAGGACAATTGGTTCAAAGTCATCGTAAACAATGAAGACGGTTCAGCACTTTGGCTTAAAAAAAACGAAGAGACAACATTTCGAAATTGGGAAACCTATTTAGTAGAAATGTTTGGGGTGGAGCGGCTTGATGACCACCCTCAAAAAATAAGGACTTCGCCAAATGACAATTCTGAAGAAATAAAGTATCAGGGACGAGACTGTTTTCAAGTCAAATCTATGAACGGAGCGTGGATTGAAATTTTTACAGCAGACTCCTGTGACGAGCCCGATACAAACCCCAAAATAAAATCAGGCTGGATAAAGTGGCGAAAAGGCAACCAATTGTTAATTGACTATTTTATAACAAGTTGAGAGGTGCATACTAACTGGATATATTCGCGCAATTAGAAGAAGCCACCTCACCTCTTATTTAACTCACTAAATACCAATGCTTTAAGCCTGTTCGTATTTTCCAGTAGTTCAGTTTCCCTGTCCACTAAAACTTCTTTCCATCCTTTATAGGTCACAAGCAGGTAATATAGTTTGTCGTTGGCTACAATTTCTTTGTAATTATTCGATGTTTCTCCTCTTGGAAGCGCTGTAAAAACATGCTTAAATTCTTTATATTTTTCGACGCTCAAAATATTTACCCATTGGCTTACTGAGTTGTATTCATGGTCGAATAGCTTAATGATTTGCAGTTTTAATTCATTCGATTGAATGACGTCAAACCCGCTGGATTTAAGGGATTCAAAAGCTGAGGAAACCAAGGTCAGTTGATACGTCCATGCCATTGACGGCAAATAGGTCGCAAGCGAATCGGAATAGGTAAGGTTATTTTCAAAGTGCCTGATGATAAACTCAATTTGGTGAATCATTTGCTTAGCCTGTCTGATGTCATCCTGCAAGATCAAGGCATTCGATTCAAGGTCTTTGTACAAATCTTTCAAAATAATTTGCTCTTTTTCTGAAGATTTCCTTTCCTCATTCCAATTATTGATTTGCAAAGCGATCAAGATGCCAACAACAAGGAGCGCAATTTCTCCAATGGTATAGAACAGATAACTTTTCAGGTTTCCTCCCTCCATTAATTTCCGCCTTATCCTTCGAAAAAACCTTAGCATTGGTGCTTTATTTTCCTTCTTTTTGTAGTGCGGTAGTTGCCATAGCGAAGTTAGTATTTTTTTTCAAAGCACCTCATGGTCCGGCATTTTTGGATAGCGGGGAATCCGTTTGTGATGCTCCGTAGTCAGTTTGCTCCCCAGCCAAAATCCTATCCAAACAAATCGTCCAAAACAACCTCATTCTGTACCAGACCGGCAGCGTGTTTGTTTTTTTGTAGGTCTTGCATCTCTTTTTTTCGAACAACAATACCCGAGTGCAAATTCATAATCAGCCAAATCTGATATAAAAATAACAGTTTTGGCTGATTAAACGACTTTTACAGCCAAAACATAAACATGTGAAGCAATTTTGGCTGATTAAACAGCTTTTGCAGCCAAAAAGCAGATTTTTGAGGTTATTTTGGCTGATTTAGTTCACAATACTGGTGATAAGTTCTAAAAACTTAGGGCCCATCCAACTCATGTTGCGACTGGCTGGGGATAAGTCGCAAGATTGCTTTCTGACGAAAACCAAATCCAGTTCAGGAAAAACGATGGTCATTTGCCCAAGGTCACCCGTTGCGGCATAATTCCAGTATTTTGAATTTTTGTCAATCCACCACAGGTAACCGTAATAAGGGACCAATGATCCCGGCGTTGTAGATTCGTTTATCCATTGCGCTGAAACGATTCTTTGACCGTCAAACACGCCTTTGTTCAACATCAGCAAGCCTATTTTATGCGCATTCTGTACCGTTGTGGTGCAGCCTCCATAAAGGACGACATTCCCAACAGAATCTCTCGAAAAAGTGGTTGAATCTATCCGCATCGGTTGGAACAGGTATTTTTCAAATGCATCATCCGCCTTTTTTTTGGTTACTTTTTCGATGATGATTCCCAGCAGTTGGACGGACTCATTGGAGTAGCTGAACCTTATTCCCGGAAGGGTATCAGGTTGCATGTTCATTACATAGTGATTCATATCGGCTTTGCTAAGCACCCCCGAGCCGCCAAGCCTGTTCATGCCCGCGGTCATGGTTAAGAGATGCCTGATCGTTATTTTATTGCGGCATCCGGCTTCCCATTCGGGGATATAGCTGCAAACAAGTTCATCAATATTTTTTATCAAACCCTTGTCAACCAAGATTCCGATAACCAACCCCGTCCACGATTTAACCATAGACGCAGTGCCCATAAAAGGCGTATTGCATTCGGCTAAAGAAGCGTTTCCCTGGATCTCACTAAAATCCGTTCTTTTCCAATGCGTTACGATGCTTCCCTTATGGCTGATGAGTATTTCATCTGCTTTTGTGGCGTCACAAAATTCAAGCAGTTTACTCAGGTTGTCGGTATTTACCTGCTGTGCAAATGATGCGTATTGCCATAAAAACAGCAGGAAAATGGTTAAGCTTCTTTTCATGGTGATGTTTTTAATTATTTCTCCTGACAGATGCTTATTTTGAGTTCTATGGTGGGTCATTTTTTATAAAGTGTTCTGACTGGTGCTAGCAGGGCGACAAAAATTTTGGCAAAAGAAATACTGCATTAATTTTGCACCCACCCTTACAACCGAGCCTGGGCGTCGCGACTGTACGCCTTAGCGATCGGTTCTTTTTTATATCGGATGGATTATGGTTTTTGGATCATGCTGACCTGCAAACGAAACGACATTTTGTAATTTGTCCCATCAAAACCCACTTCCCAATTCAACAGGATGTGGAAGCGATCGGGCTTGCGCATTTGGGGATGATGTTTGAGCAGGGATTATAAGGGATGATTGTATTTTGAGTTGCAAATCAAGTATCCCCGTTATTGGAAAAAATTTGCCTTCATGTAGAAGCAGAACGGCTTTAGTGGAAAAAATTTGCACAAAAACAGGCTTTAGTGGAAAAAATTTGCACAAAAACAGGCTTTACTGGAAAAAATTTGCCGAATTCGCATCCTATCTTAAGTATAATGGAAATTTTTTTACCACTGCAGCTTCAGGTGATGGAGCATTTCGGGTTGATATTGAAATATTGGCAGGAACGGCTTTTATTGCGATAGCGTTGTTCGTTTTGTTCATCGTCTTCGGTTTCAAATAAAGAAGGATATGGCACACCATCTTTATGCAAATTTTTTAGAAAACAAAAAAGTCTATAACCTCGCACAGGGTTATTGGCAGCGCTTATTTTCCGGCTTGGCGCAGGAGCGGCGCTTGCAGTTTGTCCCCTACCTGAATCCGACAACCCGCACCGGACAGAAAGATTACGACGGGAATCCCATCTTCGACGCCTGGGAAAAAACACTCAACCGCGCAGTGCGCATCATCCAGGTCGCGCCACAAGGAGAACAGCTTGATGTCGTCAGTGCCTGGTTGGATACCATCGAATTACCGGAAACCCCGGCGCCCTTACCGGAATTGGTCATTGACCTGGCGCTCTCCAAAGAAAGTTATGCCGTTGCAGAACGCTTGATTTCCGCCTGGCTGACTGCGGGAACGACGAGAGAAGTTATGGTGGCGATGATTGAGCGGGAGGTTTTGGGGGGTTCTGTTGCGGGGGAGTGAGATTGGACGTAAAGGCTCTTGAGCTTGGTATACGCTATGCGAGCGGGGTAGAAAAGCTTTCAAATCTCCCTGGAAACCCTTAACTTTGTTCAATAAACTTTTAATGGCCATGTCCTTAGATGCACTGAAAATAGAAGTATTGAAGCTCCGTAAACTCCAACGACTGGAGTTGATGACTTTTCTTTTAGAACGCATTGCTGAAGAAGAAAAGCAACAGGAAGCGCTCTTTGAGCTGACGGATGGTCAGCAACAAGAAATAATGCGCAGGAAGGACGAACTGAAAACCGGAAAAATCATTGGAATCAGTCATCAGGAAGTAGAAGACAAAATCCGGAAGAAACATGGTTTCTAAAATTATTTTTCATCCAGAAGCAGCGGAGGAATTAGATGAGGCCATAATCTGGTATGAGG
>JALHRR010000109.1 GCA_022841345.1 Saprospiraceae bacterium | reverse complement strand
GCAAAGGGTTGCTCGGTTCCCTTCTTATCGAGTGACATCGGTCACTCGATTGCCGATTATCATCGGCACCAGTCGGTCATCTTTGTCATTGTATCCATATGGCTGATAGACCGGGCAAGCTTCAATAGATTCCATGCCTTCTATCTTCATGCCAAATGGATAGTAAGTATGCGTCTCCATCACTTCTGTCGTAGGAATGGTCACATCGATCTCTCCATTATTATCCAGATCTGAAAACACTACTCGGTTATTGCCCAGATGATCTCTCAGATAATATTCATATCGTTGCAGCGAACCGTTATTCAGAATAGCTCTTCCCTGATCAAAGTATAAGGCTTTAGTATTACCATTAATAGATTCGAGCCCTCTGGAGTATATTTTGATCTCCTGACCGTTTGTATTTATATATTCAGGAGGTACCTCCGTTGCCCATTGTTTGGCCTGATACCATTTGTTGCCTTCAGAGTCATAATAAATGATCAGATCATCTGCATTGGTGGACACTATATGGGAGGGAAGATTCAGCTCATTGTATGTGATTGAACTGATTCCCGGCGCTGATGTAACATTGCCGTGATTATATGAAAAATTTGCAGTTGATCCCCTGAACCCGAAATCCTGAGAGGCTCCCTCCTGCACTGAAGTTAGAACCCCACCAATGTAATCATACTTCAGTTCATCCATTAATCCAAAAGTCAATTGACCGCCACTCTCATCTACAAGACCTCTTCTATTGATCGACCCAATATTCCCGATAACATCTGCATATCCAATAGTCACATCAAAATCATTTTCATCATTTGAAGCACTTTGTGGATAGTACATTTGAGTAAGTCTGTTTAGATCATCATAAGCAAAAGCAAATTTTTCCATCCCTTGTCTGCCAAATATACAAAATTCTATTTGATTGATATTACCGGTAAGTTGCGGTCCTCCTCCGGGAACTGAATATGACGTACCCCATTCCAAACAGCTTGCTCGGGCTGAGGAGTAAATAATAGGAGACTGTGGGGAAATCCGGAACTTATATAACGCGGGATAGAAGGAATCCACCTTAATATGCCTCTTTTCGGTCAACAATCTCTAATATCTCAATTATCAAAATTTTATCTTCTATACTGTAAATGACTCTGTAATTACCTGACCTGATTCTCCATAGATTTGCAAAACCTTTTAATTTCTTACACCCTTCAGGACGTGGATCAGAAGCGAGATTTACTATTGTTTATATTATTTTGCCAATCTCTTTATTGGGTAACTTGTAGAGTTCTTTGATAGCAGATTTCTTGAAGTTTATCGTGTATTTATTCATCTGGTTTCTTGCCCTCTTTCAATCCTTCCAGTACTTTTTCAAAAGGTATCGACTCTTCATTCTTCCGTGATTCAGCAACCAGTCCATCGATCAAGTCTTGCAAATCTTCTCCGCCGTATATGTCCATATCAATTTGAACAAATCGCCTTTTATTTGCAGAGTCTGTGAGATAATATATGCCTTCCATTTCGCTATAATTATTTTCATAGAGTTAACGCATTTTATACTCATTTGATTCAATGAATCGGATGTTATTTCTGTACTCGCTTCAAAGCATACTGTCATCGAATTTGAGTAGTTTCAATCCGGGCCGTTCCCAGGACAGCAATTTTGTGATTGCAGCGCTCTTCCATCCGGGTCAATAAATCTTATTGGATTATTAAATGAATAGTTATACGCACTCCAGTCGGGCATCTTGCTTGCCAGCGGATCCACACTAGTCCATCTCCCAATACTAGCCATATACATCCTCGCTCCATAGTCATAGACATCTGGAAAACCGTGACTTCGTTAAGTACGATACAGAGCTTCTATTTGTATAACTCCTAGCCTCGCAAAGGGTTGCTCGGTTCCCTTCTTATCGAGTGACATCGGTCACTCGATTGCCGATTATCATCGGCACCAGTCGGTCATCTTTGTCATTGTATCCATAAGGTTGATAAACAGGACAGGCTTCGATAGATTCCATCCCTTCTATCTTCATTCCAAATGGATAGTAAGTATGCGTCTCCATCACTTCCGTAGTAGGGATGGTCACATCGATCTCTCCATTATTATCTAAGTCTGAAAAAACCACTCTATTATTGCCCAGATGATCTCTCAGATAGTATTCATATCGTTGCAGCGAACCGTTATTCAGTATGGCTCTTCCCTGATCAAAGTATAAGGCTTTAGTCTGACCATTGATGGATTCGATCCACCTGAAGGATATTTCAGGTTCCCCAGAGTCCCACCATTGTAGCTATTCAAGCAATCCATTCATGAAATCATCCACTAATTCTTCATTATAATATTTTTGACCCTTTTCAGTATTCCCAATCTTAATACACAATTCATTCATAGATGGAGGATTCCAATATTTTTCTTCATCAAGAAGTTTTAATGCTTCACTTGATTCTAATTCTTCCAGATTATCATTTCCCCATCTATTCAAATAAAATTTGATAAGATTTTGATCTAATAAATACCTCAAAATCTGGTCTGCTAATTGATGATTTTCCTTATGAATTTTCTCGGGCAAAACAGAATTTAATTCCCACAAAACGTCCCACAGACCTACAAAATCTTCTATTGTACTCCAAAGAATTTTATAAACTATTTCTTTCATATTTATTTTAATGTTGGATTCCTTTCAAAGGTATTCTTTTCACAGTGCCATTTCGTGGATATCCATTAGGCCTTTCTTTCGCAGTATAATGATTTATTTTGCCATCTTTTGGTTCAAACCTGTATTTCTTGCGACTCCAGGTCCTGTAGCATCTTCCCATGCATCTCTAGTAACAGTAAATTCCATTTTGAAATTTGTATCTTCAAAATCACTTATTACAACCTTGTAAGTCTGATTAAATGACATCGTTTTGACCAATTACACGTAACCCACCTATCCAAGATGGAAAACGGGCATTTGCTGCCATCAATTGATATTGTACAACGATTGATGAAGGTGTTTGTCGTGAGTGCCGACAACCTTTTGACCGATAATGAAAACTCTGTCATAGAGATTCAGAACCACGAACTAAACGAGCAATTAATTTTAATCAATCAACTTGATGAAGATGAAAAAAATGATCTGGTTAAAATCATTAACTCTATGCTTACCACAAAACGCATGGGGTCTGTTGGACGGTAAAGCCAATTTCTTTAAAGAATAGGGGGACCTTTCTTTTTAACTTTTTCGACGGCTTCTAACCAATATTCCCAATAGGCTGTATCCATTGGCTTTCCTTCTTCACCCCAATATCCACCACCGCTTAAAATATCCGTCAAGTCTTTTGATTCTGTTGCTTCAAAATAAGCTTGGAGCATATACAACATTGCTTCATAGCCTTCCTTTTCAGTGATAATTTCATTACTGGAAATTACACCTTCTTCATTTATTTTACCATCACTTACTAATTTCATAACTATTTTATTTTACACCATATTTAACAATAATTTCAGCAGCAGACAGATTAGTATATCCAGCTCCTTTAACAACCCCATTCTGAGTATAAGAATAAATTCCTTTACCAGAAGTGTCTACTCCCCTGTACCAACTTTTCCCAAATTTATCAACTACAAGAGGCTTTCCATTTGAAATTTTGGTAATTAAAGCTCGATTGGCTGGATTATCTACAAGTTTACCTGTCCCTTTAAATAAGTGATTAGCTAAATTTCCTTTAGGCATTGCATTTGTTACCCCCTTAGCGCCAAACTTAGCTAATTGTCTGGATGCGAAAGATACAATTTTCGCTCCGTAACCAAGAGTAGCCATCTCTGATATTGCTATACCAAAATCTGCTGCGGCTCCAATATAATCTCCTCCTTCCAACTTATCACCACTACTCAAAGCAGGCCCTACCCCAGGAATTCCGTATACAAAGTCTTTCCCTGCTTGCTTCCAGTCTATATCATCTTTTTTTACTGGCGGATCATCCTCTTGAGTATCGAGAAAATTAAATAATGCTGATATTTCCTCCGGATTGTCTGAATAAAATCCAGATGGACTTTCTACCCACATCCCATTAGGATCCAACTTGCTAATGGGATCGTTTAAGGCATAAACATAAGAAGAAATTCCATAGTATGCTTCTGCTAACGGATCGACACTCGTCCACCTCCCAATACTGGCCATATACATCCTGGCGCCATAGTCATATACATCTGGAAGGAGCTTTTCTTTGCCATTGTATCCATAAGGCTGATAGACCGGACAGGCTTCGATAGATTCCATGCCTTCTATCTTCATGCCAAATGGATAGTAAGTATGCGTCTCCATCACTTCCACGGTAGGAATGGTCACATCAATCTCTCCATTATTATCTACATCTGAAAATACCACTCTGTTATTGCCCAAATGATCCCTCAGATAATATTCGTATCATTGCAGCGAACCATTATTCAGTATAGCTCTTCCCTGATCAAAGTATAATGCCTTGGTATTACCATTGATGGATTCGAGCCCTCTTGAGTATATTTTGATTTCCTGACCGTTGGTGTTTATATATTCAGGAGGTACATCCGTTGCCCATTGCTTGGCCTGATACCATTTGTTGCCCTCTGAGTCATAATAAATGATCAAATCATCTCCATTGGTGGACACTATATGGGAGGGAAGATTCAGCTCATTGTATGTTATAGAACTGATCCCCGGCGCTGAAATAACATTGCCATGAGAGTAAGAAAAATTTGCACTTGATCCCCTGAACCCGAAATCCTGGGAGGCACCCTCCTGTACGGAGGTCAGAACCCCGCCACTGTAATTATATTTTAGTTCATCCATTAATCCAAAAGTCAATTGACCGCCACTCTCATCTACAAGACCTCTTCTTAAAATGGACCCAATATTTCCAATTACATCTTCATATACAACAGTCACATCAAAATCATTTTCATCATTTGAAGCACTTTGTGGATAGTACATCTGAGTAAGTCGATCCAGATCATCATAAGCAAATGCAAATTTTTCCATCCCCTGCCTGCCAAATATACAAAATTCTATTTGATTGATGTTGCCGGTAAGTTGCGGTTTTCCTCCGGGAACAGAAGGATGTGGTTTGATATATTCAATTTTCTGGGCGAATAAATCTTGCAAATTTCCATCACAGGAAGTTTTGATAATAACGACTCTGGTTGTTACTTTAACTATATTTATGATTGGGATATTTGGATCTCTGATTGGACCATCTCCTCCTCTGTCTAATAGAGCTAGCGTTTATACACATCTTCACTCCTTTGTCAATCTATATGTGAAGAAAGCTGTTTGAAAACTCTGTAGTCCTCTAAAAAAAGTAATTGGTCCGGGTGGCCTTTGACTTTGATAGC
>JALHRR010000108.1 GCA_022841345.1 Saprospiraceae bacterium | reverse complement strand
CTGTTCCTGTGATTTGCCCCTCGTCGATAAGGTCTTGTTGATAGTCATTGACGATATCACGAAGAGATTCTGGGTAGAGTCTTAAGTAACGCTCATCTTTTGATAACAACTTCTCTAAACGAATTGGTTGTAATAAGTGAGAAGCATCATATCCGTTCTCAAGTTTTGGAGGCTTAGGACCAGCAGACCCTTGGGTCCATTGAGTTTCTTCAGCTTCAAAAACTTTCTTATACTTCTTACCAGCAACTTCAATAACGATACCTTCTGGACGCATAAACCCAGGAGCAAGCTTAGATCCATTGATCTTTAACTCCGTCATAGCTTCTGCAACGATACGCTCGTCGTACGGTCCATGATAGATAACTGGAACTACAACCATTTGCGGGGGAAGCGGACGCTCAGCAGGATAACGGTAATGATTGAAGATTACGAATTTCTTTTCGCTCAACCCTTCTCCAGAGTTAATGCCAGGTCCAGCCCACTCACCGTAATGAGTACCAAGACCAAGCTTTTCGATGATCTCTGCCTCATTATCCTTTACGTAGCGAGCAAACCCGTAGTTATCATCTCCAACGAAGATGTCGCGAGTACGTGAAGAGGCTTGACATTTAATAACGCCGTCTTGTTCGTAGATACGAATTTGAGCATTAGTTCCATGGATCTTTTGAGTGATCGTCATGGCAATGCCAGTGAACTTGCTGATCTTTTCAAAACTTTTAAATTCCATTCGGGCCTCCAAAACAATATTATACAAATCAATAAAAGATGGCGGTGCTGGTGGGATTCGAACCCACGATCTCCTGCTCGACAGGCAGGCGCTTTAGACCAACTAAGCTACAACACCATTTGGGGTGATTAGAGGGAGTTAAACCCTACTCTATCGCTTTCACAGAGCGATGTGCGATCACTACACTATAACCACCACGGTTAAAACAAAAACTGGAGCCGCTACTCAGACATGCACTGAGCTTCCCGCATTACAAGTGCGGTGTGTCGCTATCTACACTTTAGCGGCATGGTAGGGAACTGAGGAATTGAACCTCAACCTCTTGGTTCGTAGCCAAGTGTTCTATCCGTTATACTAGTTCCCCATGGTTGCGAACAGAAGAATCGAACTTCTCTTATTAGGCTTATGAGACCCATAAAGCACCTGCGCTCGCAATCTAAAACTAAAATTTGGTACGCGACCAAGGAATTGCACCCTGAATTACCGTTAATCGGACGGTCGTGATCCTATTTCACCAGTCGCGCATTGCTCGTTGTTTTCTTCCCAATGGAGTTTGCGGTGGCAATTAGAGCATAAGATGTCGCACTTTGCTATCTCTTCTAAGATGCGATCTTTCTTAATGTTTTGACGTATGATTGTTCCAAGTCCGAATTCTTTTTCCTTTGGATCTCTATGATGAAAATCCAAACAGCCAATGTGGCTTTCTCCGCACTTGATGCAAGACTTACCTTTTAACACTTCATTATTAAACCATTCTCTCTTTTCGCGACGTTTATTTCGCTGCCGAGCAACAATTTTATTTCTGTGTTTGAGATAGTAATCTTTATCGTACATCTCTAATTTCTACCGAATAATCTCTTTCTAGGTCGATTAAACGTGTCTAAACAAAATCTCCTTATATTCCTCGAAGTCTGATTTGGACTCCTTGGGACAGTTCTCTACTAGTTTTTTCAGGACAGAAATTGCTTCGCTTCTTGATTTCACAACCGCTACTTTCTCAAAGTTCAAGAAGATATGGATGGCGTCACTTGCGACTTGGTACCCCCGGTGGGCACTGCCAACTTCCCATGCATCTAATATCTGCATGATCCCATACTTCTGAAAGTCTACAACTGTCGTTGTGTTCTTAAAGTCGTTTATCATTCCTATCCTGTAACGAACTACGTTACTATCAAAACTCCACCGTTAAAATTTTCATACACACTCCTAAACTTGGTACCGGAGGTGGGACTTGAACCCACAAACTTCAGTTTCTAAGACTGACGGCTATGCCAATTCGCCTACCCCGGCATTATATTAAAATTTGGTCTGGGAGACGAGATTTGCACTCGCCTTTTCCCGCCTCCAAAGCGGCACCGATACTAACTCCGGTCACTCCCAGTCGTTTAAACTCCTACTAACATTTGGTGCGGGTAGAGAGAATCGAACTCTCACGTTCAGTTTGGAAGACTGACATGCGGCCATAACATTTCACCCGCGCACTTAAAATTTGGATGGGGAGCGTGGAATCGAACCACAATTACCTGTTTCAAAGACAGGCGTCCTACCATTAGACGAATCCCCAACGTATTAACTTTTTAAAACATCCTCTTCAAATACGAAATCAACTAAAAACTTTGTTAAGTCATGTTGCATATTCCCGTAGGAATAGTTACGTAACTTCAAAGCCTCTAAATTTGTTTCTTCAGGTTGCCATTGCCCTTCTAATCCGTTGCAAGAACAGTGAGAACCATTTACTTCGTATAACTTTCCATCCTTAGAGAAGACAACCATAGCATAACCTTCATACGATTCGTTCTCGTATGCAGCAAATAAGATACGGCATCCCTCAAGATGTGCATCGTTGATCTCGAAATTCGACATCAAATCTTCTCTGTTTGTAAAGTTACCTAAATACATGATTTTCCTCATTAAAGTCTGGTGGACCAGCAGAGAATCGAACTCTGAACTATTGCTTGCAAAGCAATTGTTATCCCGTTTAACTACAGGCCCATTTATAAAATTGTACTGATTATAGCCGAGTGTTTTTTAGAGCGCCGGCTGCGCTAGAGTATGTGACCACGTAGGGTCAATACCGTGCTGTCCTTGACCGCGCAGATCGGCCATTGCGCTGATAGCGCTCGCCGGAATTGCAATGAGGATGGTCAAAACAGTTTTCATAAATCTAATATACCACGTTATCTTGATAAAAGTATGTTTTTTTCAAAAATATTGTCTAATTCTTTAATTGCAGGCTCATTTAAGCCATCAGGACTGTCGGCAAGTGCCAAATGGGCACCAGTTTCATTACATATAAGGATATAAGGACTACCAGCAATCATTAAGTCCTGCTGCATAATGGTGAAGTATTCTTCCCAAAAGAACTCAAGCTCTTTGATTCGTCCAAACTTATTTCTTATCATCCCCTTCGGGAGTTTCATTTTCTTCACAAAGAATCCTATCTATCTCGGCAGCAAGCTTTGAATGATCTCTCTTATCTAGACCGGTTGCAAGATTAGTTGCAAATGTCTCATTAGAATAAACACCAAGAACTTTTCCAGTGATATGAACTATGTACCAAGCTTCTGGTTCAAGAGTTTTATCATATCCATAGTGAGTCTTAGACTTCTTTACTTTGAAGTCTCTACCTTGACCAACAATATATTGTCCAAACACTTTACGATTGTCCACGTTACCTCAATAATATATCGTCAACTTCTTCTATAGCTTGTTTTTTAAGCGGAAGAGCTTTCTCTTCATACTTACTCATTAACTCAGACCACCAAGGATTAAATTCTTCTTGAAGAAATGTTCCAATGGCGACTCCAATACCTATAAAAGCTGCACCGAAAGCAAACATCAATATTATGGTGAACATAAACTGAGAGAACGGACCAGCCATAATAGATGGCACACATAGAGCCATTCCTAAGCTTATTGCAACAAGAAAAATAATAGCAAACGTTGCGTAGTAATTTTCTTCTTTGCTATGAAAGACTTCAAAGAAAATCTTAAGTCTTACCTTTAAAGGTAGTTTCACATTCTTCGGATCCACGTAGAACCTCTCTCTCAAACTCTTCATCGACCGCTTCTCTCCAATTTTGAGTTGCGATCCATTGTTTGGCGTTCGTTGTACATTTAAAATACTTATCTTCAAAGGCAATACGTTTAGAACCAATCCAGGCGAAGTAGTAGCCTATGGAAGGGTCTAGTCTAAGGAAGAAATAGTTGTACCACTCGGTACCGTCTTGTTTAAACTCCACTATCCGCCTTACGAGTCAAGACAATATTATCCTTAAGGAACTGAACAAAATCAGGATAGTCGTTAGTGAATTCTCTAAAAAACTTACCGATATTGCCTTTAGACTTTTCAAAACCATATACCTTAATGAGATCTACGGCCATATCAGGGGTAGTTTTCTTTAGCTCTTCTACGAACTGTGCTTCAGTGATTTCTCCAGCCAGGGTCTTCTTTGCTAAAAGACTTCCTTCTTCATGAGTCATTTGGCCTCCAATGTAACAAAATTACACAAATAATCATTATTTTTATGTATTGGTTCAGATTTTGTGGTATATTAAGATCATGACAAACGTATTAAACAACCTATTCGAATCTAAATCGAAACGCGCCGAGCGTAAGGTATACGTTTCTGTCGTCTCAGTCTAAACGTATACCATTCCCCACGCTCACAACTTAACCGAGAGATGCCCGATTAGTTCAATGGCAGAACACCTGTTTTACATGCAGGCTACAGTGGTTCGATTCCGCTATTGGGTACCAAATTAAGAAACATATTGGCGTGTGGTGTTTAACGGATAGCATTTCTGGCTCTTAACCAGCAGGGTACAAGTTCGAATCTTGTCACGCCAACCAATCATGGGTCCATGGTGTTAGTACAAGCATTCCCGGCTTTTAACCGGCGGAGTCTCAGTGAAATCCTGAGTGGGCCTACCATATTTATCCAAATTATTTATTCATGCCGCGTTCTTCTATGAGTAGGAAACCTGACTTTCAATCAGGAAAACCGAGTGCGAGTCTCGGCCGCGGTGCCATCATTCAAAAGTCCAAGGGTCTTCTTTCATAACCCTATCAATTATCTTATCTACTTCTTCTGGCGTAAGATCTAGCGGCGTATTCATTACCTCAACATGTTTACAGATCTCCACTATTCTTTGTGGAGTTACTTTCTGTACTTCAGGATTATCTATGAAGAATGTCTCGCGTTTGCGCTTAGGTATGTCATAGTGCTTATGCTTTGATGAAGAATGATACCAGCATCGTTTGATACCTATTTTCTGCATCTGCTCATGAAGATCTTCTATGCTGACATCAGATACGACATGAACTCCATCTGAGTATATCATTGCTTATCCAATATATTGTATTCGAATAGTGCTTCTAGCACTTCTTTTTCATTCGCCTTATTGTGAAACCAATTATAGGCTGTAGACGTTGCACCGACTACGTCTGGTGACGTACCGTGCCCAATCATTTTATTGTTGTACTTTAAATGCACCTGATAATAGGTCTTACCGTTCGCAGCCACAACTTTAGAGAATTTAAAGATCTTAACCCAATCATTTGTCGTCTCCGGCTGGCTCACGTAGTACCTCTATTTCAAAGAATGCGTCTTGAACGAGTTTGTGGTTAGGGTGTAATCTTACCCAACGATCTGCT
>JALHRR010000107.1 GCA_022841345.1 Saprospiraceae bacterium | reverse complement strand
TATATGATTTTAAACTCGACTTCAGATTTAAATAAATGTAAGGCGAATAGACCTGAAAAAATCTTTGAAGCTTTGGGGATGAGGTGAATTAGAAATAGAGAATTCCAATAAATTCAACTTAGAAGACAAATATCAATTCTTTTGACCCAAGATACACTAGTCATAATATGGCCAAAAGTGAAAACACTTTAATTCCTGACAAAAATAAGCTCTCCTTTTCTCGATAGTCTGATCATGACTGAAGGTTCACCACCGAATTTTTCATTTTGTCTGTGCTTGACCACATAATCTACCTGTTTGATAATATCTGAACTGATCTGACCAAAATTTGAAGGAAATGGCTCTCCATGAATATTAGCCGAGGTACTGATCAAAGGACATCCGCTTAATTGTATAAGTTGAGCACAAAAAGGATCTTTCACTATGCGTATAGCGACACTGCCGTCCTGAGCAAGCATACTTGCCGGGAGTTTTCTTGCTTTCTCGTAAACAACTGTAATAGGGCGTTCATGATAAGCCAGGAGCGTTTCCAGCTTAGGATGTATTTCGGGAACGAATTGCCGTAACATATCCATGGAATCCACCAAAATAGAAAGCGGTTTATCTCTGGGTCTCTGTTTTATTTGATATACTTTATCAATGGCAGCTTCATTAAAAGCGTCACAACCGATACCCCAAATGGTGTCAGTTGGATATAGAATAACTCCCCCTTTTGATAATAATGTGCAAATATCCTCCAAATTGTCTCTTTCAATCATCCAGTAGTATTATGAATGGTCTGCCCTTGATAAAACTGCGAAATTAATATTAATTTGATATTCAATGGAAAAATTAACAGCTAATATACTCTAACTCATCTTTGTTGAAAAAATGGACGCCCTTTTCAAAGTTTATTCTACCTGAAATTACAGAATTCAAGACTTACGTTTAATTTTCTAACGCAGAAATTCCGTCATTGATTTCAGTACTTTTTTGGGTAAAAAATAGTTACTTTATACTTCATTGACCTAAAAAGCGTATTTATTTTCAATGCGAGCCATCAATTTGGAAGAAATTGCCGTATTAGGTCTGATCTTTGTAGCAAAAGCGATCCTGTAATGATAAGAGATTTGATAAGATGACAAGAGCAGAAATTTTAATAATATATCTGTTTTTAATATTGACAATGCTGGTCAGTACTGATCTCAGAGCTGGTCATATTGTAGGAGGGGATGTCACGAGCAGATGTTTGGGTTCAGGCAGATTTGAAATTACGATGAAATTGTATCGGGATTGTAATTGTGTGGAGTGCGCCGACTTCGATGAGAATGCTGCCATTGGGGTATATAGGTGTGGCAATAATATAGATTGCAGGGGACTTGGCCAAATAAGTGCTTTTCAGAGTTTTTCAGCACCATTATTATCCCGAACCAGTATTCCTACTCCCGATTATCCCTGTCTGATTCCGCCAAATGTTTGCGTGCAGGAAGGAGTCTACAGATTCATTGTAACATTGCCAAGTTCTACAGAAAACTATTATATTGTATATCAGCGATGCTGCAGAAATCAGACGATTACTAATATTGTAAATCCAAGATCCGCGGGAGCAACTTTTTTTGCTGAAATAACGGCTGAATCACAGGCAGCGTGTAATAATAGTCCTACTTTCAATGAATTCCCTCCCACTGTTATATGCAGTAATTTTCCTTTAGAATATGACCACTCTGCTGTGGATTCTGATGGAGACTCATTGGTTTACAGATTCTGTGCACCATTAGATGGCGGAGGTTTACTGGGAGGCCCTGATGCTCCGGGACAGACTCCTACCGGATGTAATGGTATTATTCCAACTCCCGGATGCCCACCGCCATATGATCCGGTAATTTTCCAGGGAGGTTACTCAGCAACTAATCCGCTGGGCGGAAATCCGATTATCACCATAGACCCTGTAACGGGTCTGATTTCAGGAACGCCCACTATACTTGGACAGTTCGTTGTGGGTGTCTGCGTGGATGAATTTCGCGACGGGCAATTGCTGGGCACCCTGCGCAGGGATTTTCAGTTTAATACAGCCTCCTGTGATCCAAACGTCTTTGCTGATATTGAGTCTGACAGAGTCATTGGTGATCAACGCTATTCAGTGATATCTTGCGGATCCACCACGCTCACTATCAACAACAGAAGTGGAGTAGAGCAATTTATAAGAGCTTATGACTGGTCATTTCCGGATGCTACCCCTTCAACAATTACGACCAGACATGCTACAATAACCTTTCCTGATACCGGCACTTACACGGGAACGCTCATTATCAATCCGGGTTTATCCTGTGCTGATTCTGCAGATATTGTCGTGTCCATTTATCCGGCTATAGATGCAGATTTTGAATTTGATTATGATACTTGTGTGGCAGCACCTGTTCAATTTACCGACCTCTCAACATCTGGAAGCGGACAGATTACCCGCTGGGATTGGGATATGGACAATGGGGTACGAAAACAAGTGAGATCACATAATGAGCTGTATCCCGATCCCGGAGTATACGACGTAGAACTGAAGGTCGAGGATATTAATGGTTGCAGAGATTCGATCACCAAAACAATAAATTATTTCCCTGTTCCGGAAACGGTCATTGTTGAACCGGATAAAAACCTGGCGTGCTCACCGGCCGGAATATTGTTTTTAAATTTGTCTGAGCCAATTGACGAGACCTATGATATTACCTGGGATTTTGGCGATGGTAATACCGGTAAAGGCATATCCCCTACCCATATTTATGAAATGGATGGAGTTTATACTGTAAGAGTGGACATAGTCTCACCAATCGGTTGCAGGACCAGCGCTACCTTCCCAAATGCCATTAACGTGGTTCCAAGTCCCAGAGCAGACTTCAGCTGGACTCCGGAGAAGTTAACACATATTCGCAAAACTGCGCAATTCAATAATCTGAGTGAAGATGAAATTGCCTGGAGCTGGATGTTTGGTACAGAAGGAACTTCCACCCTGGAAAATCCTTCATATGCATTTGCAGACACAGGAATGTATGAAGTAAAATTAATTGTAACCCATGAAAATGGATGCATGGATACTATATCCAAAATGCTGGATGTAGAACCTGTCGTAACTTACTTTGTTCCCAATGCTTTCACGTCCAATGGAGATGGGCTCAATGATGATTTTGTAGGAAAAGGCATTTTAGATTATATGAATAATTTTTCATTGACGATCGTGGCCAGATGGGGTGAAGAAGTTTATACTTCAGAAGACCCGCTGGCCGGATGGAATGGAAGGCATTACAACAGTGGAAGACTTTTACCCGAAGGAGTCTACACTTACCTTATTCGGTTTGTTGAGCCCCGGGGTAAAGAAATCGAATTAAAAGGTATCGTGACTTTACTGCATTGACAAATTAATTTTGATGCATAGAGTTGAATATTAAGGATTAAATTTTATCTTTGCAGCCACATTTTAAAAAAGGAAAATATCATCGTCATGGACGCTATTAAATTTGTACACGAGCAATTAGCAAATAAGACAGTTCACCCCTCATTCAGTGCAGGTGACAATGTATCTATCAGCTATAAAATTGTAGAGGGAAATAAAGAACGTATCCAGGTATTCCGTGGAGATGTTATTCAGATCAAAGGTACAGGAGCTACCAAAACTTTCACAGTTCGTAAAATTTCCAATGGCGTAGGTGTAGAAAGAATCCTTCCTATAAGCTCTCCCAATATCGTAGAAATTCAAGTATTGAAAAGAGGTAAAGTAAGACGTGCCAGACTATTCTATCTGAGAGGTCTTGTAGGTAGAAAAGCCCGTATCAAAGAAGACAAATCAATGGCCAGATAATTAATATCTGCTTCAAATTATATTAAAAGCCCGAAATGAAAGTTTTGGGCTTTTTTGTTTTTATTCGGTCGGACGTGCCATCCCTTCATCGTCTCATCCAACATAAAGTACACTTCAATTATTTTTCATAATTATTCACACGGTACTTGTTGTTTTTTGATCAATCCTTGAGTACATTTGATCAAACTCAAACAAAAACAAAATGGACGCAAAAACCAAAGCTATCGTTGCTCACATCACCCTGATCGGTTGGATAGTGGCACTGGTACTCAACCAAAATGAAAAGAAAGAAGAACTGGCTTCTTATTATCTCAGACAAGTACTTGGAATATTTCTTTTAGGTATAATTTGCTCTGTAATTCCCATACTGAATCTTGTACTCTGGATCATTCCATTTGTACTATGGATTATGAGTCTGGTTGGAGCGGTAGGCGGCACAGAAAAGGAATCACCTGTAGTCGGTAAATACTTCCAGGAGTGGTTTAAATCTCTATAAGAAATAGATGGTTTAAGGCTGAATGACAAAATCAATCAGATAAAGATTCTTAAGTATTTGCACGTCGGAGCTCTTTTCAGATTCGAGCAAAATGCTTTGTGGTTTATTTTCAACAATTATCTTAATCGTCTGATCACCCACTCTGACTTTGACCGGGATCTTCAAACCGGGCTCCTGACTAATTAATTGATACTGCAGTTTTACGCCGTCCTGAGTTTCAGACATTTTGTATTGAACAATGGGAATCTCAGGGCGGTATAAATACTGTCTGAAAAAAGGCCCCAAGTCTATTTCCTTAAAGTAATTCTGGGTGAATTCCAGGACATCTTCCGAAATGATGATCTTCATTTCAAATGCATCATACAGGCCTTTCAAATATGCTTTCCAGCGCTCATCATTGTCCACAATACTTCTGAGTGTATGCAGAATCCACGAGCCTTTATAGTATTGATCAGAAGTTTTGACCCGCTTATACCAGTTCATTCCTCTCACTCCGATAATTGGTTCCTCATTTCTGATATAAGGACGCTGATATTCCAGATATCTCAGTGAAGCGCTATAACTCATCTGACATTCTACATAGAGTGCTTCCATATAAGTGGTAAAAGATTCATGAATCCACATATCAGCCAGATCAGAGGCACTTACACTATTACCAAAATATTCATGTCCGCTTTCATGAAGTATGATATAATCAAAATTCATATCCTTCGGAATTCTGTCCCCGAGATATCCCCTGCGATACAAATTTCCATACGCAATGGCGCTCTGATGCTCCATACCCAGATAAGATGTCTCAATTAACTTATATCCATCCTCCCAAAACGGATACTTCCCGAAGTATGTCTCAAAACAACCCAGCACATCATGGACCTGCCTGAAGTGCTTTTTGCCTTATCAAGATTATACGGCAGAACATAATAATCCAGGTCTAGTTTACTTCCATCCTTTGCAGTGTAAGTGTCATTAAAATGTGCATAATTTCCAATGTTGACATTGATATTGTACGAGTTGATAGGATATGAAACTGCCCATGTAAATGAATGCAATCCATTTTCTTCCTTCCGTTTATTAATTAATCTGCCATTAGCGAT
>JALHRR010000106.1 GCA_022841345.1 Saprospiraceae bacterium | reverse complement strand
AAGGAGACTCGCTCAGAAAAAAATCTGTAAATTTGTCATAGATACTGTTTTTTAAGCAAACCTAAATCCAGGGGGGTCAACATGGCCGGAATGGGGGGTCAATATCACCGGAATACACACCATCCCGGCAGTGTCTGAAATTAAGATCTTTTTATTATATGGAGTAAGCATGTTCCATTTAAACGTTTCTACACGATATTTTTTCCGGTCCTTTGCCGACTCAATTGTTAAAGGATAATATATGTCCGCAATTTGTATTTGTTGATTCTGAAAGATTAGAATATTTATGTTCTTTGAGTTATGATATGTCCTCGCGAGATACTCTTCAAATTTCTTTTCAAAAAACTTGGATTCAATACTTTTACCCTTAATTTTTGCACGAAGATTTTCAACTGCAGGCTTAATAAAGGCTGTGAGCAGCGGATCAATAAGCGGACGAGCAATTGTAACAAGATCTTTGATTTCATTCATATATTCCATATCTTTTTGATTTAGTAGCGCTTAACTTTAAGGAAAGTAGATTTGCTAGAAACAACTTTTAAAGTTGAATGAAGCAAGGCCTATCCTATAGGGGAAAGCTGATTCGGAATCATACAATTTTCTTAGTGGATTCTGGATTCAAATATATAAAAATTTATGATTTGATTTTTCGTTGCACAATGTTGGCATGATATCATGATATCAAATATCAAAAGTATAACCTGTCTTGCTCATTTATTTACTAAAAGATTAAAGCGAGAAGCCCATAATAAGCTAATTGCCTGAAATGCCGCTACTGAAGGTTCCGTTCTACAGCGCTCTCATGTTATGTGCTTTCCTGCCCCCAACGCTTTGGTGGGCACACCGCGAAAGCTTAGTTATTATGTGGCGTATTTCTTTCATTTCCAATGTATTATGCGTTTCTCAAGCATTAAAAATATTTTGTTCAATACAAATCCAATTATTCCTACAAAAAGAATTATTGCATAGACATCAGGGACTAAATAGGTCTCGTGAGCTTCATAAACTCTTCTTCCTAAGCCTGTATTTGAACCTATAAACATCTCAGCAACAATTACAACAATCAATGCAAATGATACAGAAGTTCGTAAGCCGACAAATAGGAAGGGTAAAGATGAATGAAAAATAACGTGTCTAAATATTTGAATTTTTGATGCCCCTATTGTTTTTAGATAGCTTATATATGATTCTTTGACGTAAAATACCCCGTACGCTGTATTAAGAATAATTACAAAAACACAAGCTACCGTTATCATAGCAATTATAGCTTCACTTCCAATTCCATAGAATAGTATGAATAATGGAAATAAAGTTGTAACAGGAATGGAACGAAAGAAGTCTAAAACCAACTCCGATGCTAAATAAAGTTTTTTGTTTATACCTAATAAGTATCCAGTTGGAACTCCAATAAGAACTGCCAACCCAAATCCTGAAATGAATTTAGTCATTGTACCGTTGAAATCTTTCAAGAGACTTCCTTTTACTAGGAGTTCGTATAGTCTTACAAAGGTTTCTTGTGGTGTTGAAAGGAAAATTGAATGCTTAAAAATCAATACTTTCAATAGCCACCAAATGACTATAAATGCTATAAAGCCAATTAAGCCGAGATATTTAGTTTGCTTCAACACTGATCTGTACTTTTTCAGATGATACCCTTTTTAAATAAGTTGGATTAAAAAATTTCTTATAATTCGGTAATTCTTTTTTAAAGTGAGACTCTTGTGTTTGAGTTATCCACAACCCTTCTCTTTCGGTATCAGCGATTAGTTCAGAATCTAATGAAATGGTTAAATCATATTGCGACCATATTGATTGAACTGTTTCAAGAGGTATGTTTAAGAAAGATGAAATTAATTCCATTGTTTCCTGTTGATGTTCCTTTAAATATTGTTCTGCTTGTATATATGCTCTAATCATCTTTTCAGTAATTTTCGGGTTCTTGTCTGAAAAGGATTTTATACCTGTTAAAGTCATATAGCCCGTGAATATTTCAGTGCCTGTAAATGTAACTTGATTACTCTCTCCAAGTACATTTTGAACGTTATAAACAAATGGTTGCCAAATACTTATGGCATCAACTCCGCTTCCTTCAATTATTCCTGATTGCATCGCTGCTGGCAATAAATTAGTTATAGATACAGAATCCTTTGGAATGTTATGTTTCTCTAAAAATCTGTCCAAAAAAACATGTGAAGTTGTCGCCAATAGTACCCCAATACTTTTGCCTTTTAAGTCTGATGGTTGAAGTATCCCTTTGTCCTTTCTGCCAATAATGGCAGCATCATACACTTTTTCAATTGTGCAAAATACTTCAAGGTCAGGATTTAAGAATCCTGCAAATGCAATATTGGTTTCGACTACATTGGCATAATCAGCCTTACCTGCAAGTAAATCGTCCATTGCAATTTTACCTGTATTGACATAATTAATTTTTACATCAAGACCTTGCTCCTTGAAAAAACCTTTTTGGTCTGCTACAATCGTAAGGATTGAATAAGCTGTTTTAGGACTCGTCAGATTGACAGTTACTGGATTTTGACGGCATCCGAAAAGGAAAGTCAAAATAATTGAATAGGATACTAAATACTTCATCTTATTGTTTATTAAATGTTTCGTCAAAAATTGTTTTAAATACAGAATAAAGACTTCGCTCCGTTGAGTAAAGTCCATCTATATACCTGTCTTTATTGTGATTTGTGTCTGTATTCATTGCATTGATTACAAAAGTTTTGTATTCTGTTTTTGAATTCTTTTCTCTCTTTAAAAGATAGATTTGCATTGGAATGGAATCAGATTTTTTAAGCCAAGTATCCCCAATGCTATTTCTGTCAGTTTCAATATCATCTAATAAGTCATTGTGGGTTTTGATAACCGATTCTTTTACTTTATTTTCCAGCTCTTTTTTGTTTAATTTATCAAACGTTTCATATCCACCTTTATAATTGTGCCTTTTCTGGTTAAAATCAAAGTACTTTATACCTCTCTTATTGGAAATGTCTGCTTCAGTATTTACTCTATTAAAATAATCTTGAATAAAATCTCTGACCAAGCAACAATTATCTCCAAGGCTATCGAATACAATCATTTTAAACTTATTTTTTGGTAAGGTAAGACCGCAAGAACGAATATTGAGCGATAAATCTTCTACATCTTTTGTGAATAGGGCGATTGATTTCTCAAAATCATCATTTAAATGACTTAATGTGCCTTTATGTTTTCTTGAAACTAAATCCACAAGCTCTTTAGTTTTTATGCTTAAATCAATATTTTGTATGTCATAGTGGGATATAAATTTTGGGTTAAAGGTGTGAATTTTACCGAAAGATGATGTTCGATTCATTATATAAAGCTCTGAATCATAATTGTCTTCGACTGCTTCATGACATAACCTTCTAATTTGGTCAATGATTTCTGGAAATGTTTCTTTGAATGGACGGTTGATGTCAGCTAATCTGTTAACTTGACGTTCTATATCAGTTTCTACTTTCTTAAGTTCCTCAATATGAAAAAATAATTTTCCTGTTTCTTCACCTATTTTAGTTGTAGTAGTTGATAATTCTTCATTTTGCTTATTTTGTTTCCTTGAAAATTTTAAGGCTATATAACCGAAACCAATTGTTACTATTACACCCACAATGCCAGCAAGAATACTCAACCAATCAGAAAAACCCATTTGGTTTACTTGCTCAACAATTACATTTGTATGATTACCCAGTTCTTGACTAAAAGCAATATTCTGTATTGAATCTTGCTTTTGAATGAGTGAATCAATTATTGTCTTATCTTCTTTATTCATATCCTAAACAGTTTAAAACTTCTTTTTTAGCCAAATTATATTCAGAAGTCGCCATTAACAATGTATTTCGTGGTTGTGGTAAGGATAGACACTTATCCAGTACCAATGAATTTTTCTCTTTTGCATTCGACAAAACAAATATTCGATTAGTTAACAATAGAGCTTCATCAATATCGTGTGTTATCAAGCAAACTGTCGCCTTTTCTTTTTCCCAATATTTCAGAATCATTTCCGATATTTCTTTTCTAATTTTGAAATCAAGAGCTGAAAAGGGTTCATCTAAACAAAGAATCTTTGGCTTAGTAATTAAACTGCGAAAAATAGCCAATTTTTGCTGTTGTCCGCCACTTAATTGATATGGATAAGCTTTCAGGTCTAAGTTTAAATCAATAGCATCATTTAGCTCTTCTATGGCAGATTGAATATCAACCTTATTCAATCCTTGAATAGTTAGAGGTAGTGTCAAGTTTTGATAATTGCTTTTCCAAGGCAATAAAGTGTCTCGATAATTTTGTTGAAGAAATGCAATTTCTTCTTTTTGATACTTTGTTTTTACTTCTCCGGAATTAGGTTTTATAACTCCGTTTATTAAATTGAAAATTGTAGATTTTCCACTTCCGTTTGCACCAAGAAATGCCACTATTTCACCTTCTTGAATACTAAAAGATAGGCTGTTCAATACTTTTAAAGTATTGAATGATTTGTTAACGGATATAAACTCAACTGCATTCATTAATAGTAAATTATTGTGTCTGCAATTTCTGGTAAATCTTCTGCACCAATGTCAAAAAGCTTGTATTTTATGGCTCGTTCCTCTTTGATTGTGCAAAGATAAGCACCTCCACTATCCTTTATATACTCTGTTAATTTGTCACAAAGAGGTACAATGTCCTTTACAAAACCTTGGATTGTTAATACTAAAAAGGTTCCTCTATCTTTAGGAATGTATGCTCCGTATAGACCTGAATCCAATAGTTTCTTAATTAAGTCGGGATGTGATTTGTCCTTTTCTAATGTAAGATGGATTTCTGTTTGTCTAAATTCTTCTTTTTTTGATCCGTTTAGTTTTCGCCTTTTTATAGAAAATGGAATAGAAATATCCTTATAATCTTTGTAGGGAATGAATTCGTCTGATGGGATATACTCTCCTTCTAAGTATCCTTTAAGGTTTTCGGATTTAGTAAAGGATTCTAACTTGTTCCAAGCCTCATAAAACTCTTCCTTCGTTTCAAGTTTTAAAGTCAAGTGTCTATCAGGTTCAAAATGGACATAGCCCTCTGGGTGTCCATTGAAGTCAGAGTCATAAAATCCTAACTCATTTATTGCAAAATCATAAAGTTCTTTATCCATATGTTTTGCGTCAATATGGATATGAAAGATTCCTGGTTGAGTTTGTTCTAATACTTCCATTTTATTGTTTTACGTTGTCTTTTTAATATGCCACATAATGTTTTGGCGCTTGGCGCAGTGGCGGATTTCGGAACACTAAACTGCTAATACACCACAAAAGCTGATGCAAGATAGAATGTTCAATTAACAACGTCACCCGCCATTGAGCCAAACGCGTGTTGAACTAAACCTTCGGTAGCTTTCCATTTAGTATTGGTATGATTCATGTGCCGTAGAACCTTGAATCAAAAATACCATATCATGACAACAAAAAAAATTAGCG
>JALHRR010000105.1 GCA_022841345.1 Saprospiraceae bacterium | reverse complement strand
GACTACCATACCTTATACGATTTTATTGAGATGACCTGGGTAATAGACCCCGAGATTAAAACGATAGAACAAAATTCCTTAGGTGGCAATACCAGCCAGGTGGATTTTTTTGGATTTCCAATGTCCCTGTCGTTAACCGGCGATGATGGTTCGGGTAAGCCGGTTACCATGCAAAGTGGGTTTAGCACAGGAGGGCTGAGGGACAAGATATTCAAAGACTTATTAAGTATGCCCGATCCGTGGAACAAACTTGTTGTCTCTTACAGCGACTTTAATTACCGCGCCCTTTGCCCGTACCACGGTATGGAAGCGGATGTTTTTCCCCGAACTCAACTGGATAAATACATCGATGAAGTTTGGAAACATTATGCAGTAGATACGCTGACATGCTCTGTTGAAGGGGTAGGTTATCAGGGTATAGTCAATAACGATATTCTAACCTTCAAACCAGTTCAGGGCGATGCCGATCCGATAAAATTCAAAAAACCGAGCACCTGGGATGTCTATTTAAACGGTCCGAACCCTGATATACCCACTAAACCAGCGAACGCCATCATGGCAATGTTGCAAGCCGGATTCCTGCGCTCAACGCTTATGGTTAGTTCTAGTTTGCCGGACTGCGATACCACAAAATTCTATCAAAATGAGCCCATCAACCTGTATGCGAAAACTATTCACAAATATGGTACTGATGGCAAAGCTTATGCTTTCGGGTTCGACGATGTATGCAGTCAGAGTAGCGTCAGTATTCTGTACAACCCAACATCCGCGCGGATAACCCTGCTAGAATTTTAACTTTCCATGAAAACCAATGCACACAGCAACATGCCCGGCTTTCTGGCCAGCAATCTACATTCACATTTAACCACTATTTTACATTCAAGTGCTAAAGGATGTGGTGGGAAAGCTGCCCAATGGGAAAGTGCCTAAAGTTGCCGCTAAGCCTTCCTCTTCCGAAACCAAACACGATCAGGCAACTTGCCCGACTTGTGGGGAAAACACCATCCGATCATGGTTTTGCCTGTTTTGAGGATGAAGTTCGGGCGCAGCGTAACGATACGCTTCCCGTGTTCAAAATCGGAATCCTGCCTGGGCAACGGGCCTCTCCAAAACGGATCATCATCTGTCTAAAAGTTGGGCGTAATTGACTGTTCAGCAAACACCAAAATTAATTAATAAACTAAAAAACATTTCAGATGGAAAATTGGACTGAAACTCAAATAAATGAATTTCATAGCTTAGAGAGTTTACTCAAGGATAGAGAAAATGACTACGAAAGTTGCAGTCAGATATTAGCACAGGTAGTTGAGAAAAACGCTAAAAAAGGAGGTAATTCAAAAATTATTTTAATTATTTTGGGCGCATTAGTCGCGATCAAAGGGGTGATTGACCAACTAATGGTTGAATTTAAAAACCCTACAATCGAGCATGGCGTTTTGATAATTTTTACTTTGATTGGAGTTATTATTTCAGTAATTGCAGGTTTGGACTCAACTTTCAAATATGCTGAAATCGCTGCCGGATTAAGAATATTATCTGCGCAAGCACAAAGTAACATTCTGACAAGCCAAACTAAAAGAGCGATAAGTTATCACCTAGAAGATTACCAGCAGGCAATATCAGCACTAAAAGAGGCAATTAATGAACAAGTCAAGCAATTGAAGACTCTTTATGACCAAGCTGCATTTTTTGGACTTGATCTTGCGGCAAAAGCTAGCCGACTCCGAAAATCACAGAAAGTATAAGGTGTGATAAGGAAAAGGTATAACCTTACAATTCAACTGATCCCGAGAAAGCTTATATTCGCTATCGAATTCTCTAGGATCGAGCATATTGAAAAAAATGGAGGCATAAACCGACGGGAGAATAAAGGTTCCGCTGGCACAAAGCTGCTCTTTGCAATCTCTTATGTTGCATACAGGTTAAGTTCGGATTCAGCCCGCCGCAAATAATCCCTAATTTTTATTCCAAAAATTCTTCTTCCTCCCCATCTTTCAGGGATAAAATTGTATACTTACCCCCTGAAAAAATAAAATCATTCATGATCAACTTCCACAAAGGCATGAGTACCCGTCAAACTGTACCTTCCCAATTTTTGGTGATTATTTTATTGGGCATTTTTTTAGGATCATCCCATACCACAAATGCTCAAATAATCAATGCACAGAAATCCGGCTTCACGTGGATATCCACGGAAAACATTGCAGATCAGACCTTTGGCTCAGGCTATACCATGTACAGTGCGGCGTGGCCAATCTTTAAACAATATCCTGGCCCTGCAAACTTCCAAACGGGGTTAAGCAGCAGCTGGATGACCACTCAACGAACGGGTACAGAGCCTGCCCAGTTTTACACCACCATCGAAGGAGGCTTGGGCTGGTGGCATGATACGCGTTTCGGCACAAAAGTACCCAAGTTTATCATGGGTGGCGTTTCTTATAATTTCTATGCCTGGGCGAATGGACCTGGCGCCGGGAGAAGTAACAGTTTACCAAATGGACAGCGGGATTGGAGTACGCCCGGTGGTAAATACGGGGTCGCGCAGCTATCAAACAAGCTACTTTGGGCGCCCGATGGCTTGAATATGGCGCAAAGTTTAAATGGCGAATTGCTTGGATATGGCTATATTCCTTTGCCGTTAACAGAACCTATTTCAAATACGAACGGAACCGCGATTGAAACGGGCAATCAATGCTGGACCTTATTTTTGAATTCCACGAACTTCAAAGGTCCCGCTACCTTCTTTTTGCCCACTTTCTGGACCGAACCGGCATTGCAGGACCCGAGTTTAGCTGGATTGTTCTTAGACTCAAGGCCCTCTGATCCAAATGTAGGTTTCGGCATTGAGCATGCAGGATCTCCGGCAATTATTGCGCTTGATGACAATGGAAATCCTTATGCTAAAGTAAAAAGATTACAATTCCCGGTTAACAATGAGGATAATTCAATCATTTTGAATCAAATTTCGGTCTACTCGCAAAATGCGCTTTGGAATGATTTAAATAACTGGTTTAATGGAGGGCCCGCTGTGCTGCCTGGTATCAATGCGTCTGGGGTATCTGGTGTTTCGTTCATCAATAATGGAGGCGCCATGGTCGCTGAAATCTCTGCAAACTCGAATAATGGGATAGAACATGAGATTGATTTGAATTACATCAATAATGTTCAGCAAAATGCGAACATTATGGGCTTTGAATATGACCTGAATATCGTTGAAAAAAAGGAAAAAAACTTCTTATTGCCGGAATATTTTAAACTCAATGCGGATAATCGATGGAGCGCGATTGAGGAAGGCGCTGTGCCCGCTTCTGCGAATTTGCTAACGACCGCCGTACCGACCTCTCCCCGACCAGAGCTCACTTATTTGACACCTTTGGACCCGGAATGTCATTGGCAAGACCCCAATGGCCCCTGGAATAGTCCCGGACCAACGGCTGGCCCATTTAAAGCTGACCTTGGGGACGGCACTACGGTTACTTATTATTGGTATCGTTTTGTGGATCAACCGGCCATCATCCACGCCAACCTTCCTGAAGATATTCGGATTAAACTTCAAAACAGGGTCGAGCTCATTCACGCCAACTGGAGTCATACCGATGAATATTTAGCGCCACCGGCTATAGGAAAGATCGCTACCGTGGATCCGGCGGCCCTTGTTCAACCACCGGCGGGGCTGGAGATTGGTTATGTTCCGATAGTTACCAGACAGGAAAAAACCGAAAGAAAAGTAAGGGTATTTGTGTTAGCGGGTCAATCAAATATGGAAGGATATGGCGCCATAAATGATGCGGAGAATGATCCGGGAACCTTAATTGATGTGATTCAAAATGATGTGAATGGAACATGGTCTAAAATCGGTGAGCCCGGCAATTGGACAACCCTGGAAAATGCCTCCTTATATTTTGCTCGGGATGGCGAAACGATTAAAGCAAATGTAACGGTCGGTCAGGGGGCTTATGCGCATTTAATTGGACCAGAATTAATGTTTGCACATCAGTTGGATGAATATTATGAAGACCCCGTATTGATCATAAAAACGGCCTGGGGAGGAAAAAGTCTGGCGGTGGATTTTCGTCCGCCTTCCGCAGGTGGTACAACGGGTGAATTTTATAATGCCATGATCCAAAAGGTGCGGGATGTTACCGACAACTTAGGAACCGAATTCCCCAATATGGGGACAACAGATTTCGAGATTTCCGGATTTGTCTGGTTTCAGGGTTGGAATGATGGCGCATCTGACGACTTTTTGAATGAATATGAAAGCAACTTGTATCATTTAGTCAATGATGTAAGAAATGACCTGGAAATACCGGATTTGCCCGTAGTCATTGCAAGTTCAGGACAGGGAGGGTTTGAAGCAACGAATGACCTTTGGGTACAAAGCATGCAAAATATAGTCTCCGTAGCGCAGCAAACGGTAGGCTGCAATGATACCCTATATGGCGGTAAAGCAGGTTTTGTGGATACCAAACCCTATTACCTGAATCAAACGGCTTCACCGCATGACGCGATTCATCACTTTCATAATAATGCCCTTACTTTTTTAAACATTGGAAAAGCTATGGGTGATGAAATGATCCTGGCCATTAATGACATGGCATTTTGCTATCAAGACTGTAGTGCGCCCATCTCTCCTGGTATTGTATCGATCGGCAACCGGGTATGGAACGACCTGAATCGGGATGGAATTAATGACCCCGACGAACCGGGCATTCCAGGCGTCTCTTTGGTGATTTGGTCGGATTCTGATGGTGATGATGTTCCCGACTGGCAGGGCTTCGGAGGGGTGCAAGTGACAGATGAAAATGGCTATTATCGTTTTTCTGGTCTGCAACCTGGAAACTATTTGGTATTTGTATGGAGTGTGGATAATTGGGGCTCCGGAGAACCCTTAGAAAACTTCATATCAACAAATGGCTTTCAAGCGAATGCCGATAATGATGAAGATTTGGACAACAATGGTTTTGGCAATCCTTTTTCGGATATCATGTCAGGAATTGTAACGCTCAGCTCTGATGAAGAACCGCTGAATGATGGTGATCCAGCCAGTTGTTATTTTAACTACGATGCGAGCGGCAATAACACCGTTGATTTTGGTTTCTATAATCCCAATATCAGCGCAAACGAAGACCTGCACGATGAGCATTGGATTCAGATTTTTCCAATACCCGTCCGGAATGAATTGACGATCAAAGGAAACTTGAATTTATATAAAATAGAAATATACGATGCGGTTGGTCGAATGCTCCGAAAAATTGACGCCAACGGCTCATCTCACACCATTGATATTTCGTCGTTTCCTGCTGGTTTGTATTTTGTAAAAACGATTCATCAGGCGCATCATCACAGTAGGATGCAAAAAATTGTGAAGCAATAGAGGAGATTGTATAGGCAACTTTACACCGCTATCGCAACATTTCCTTTCTTATGTCCCTTTTCCACATAAGCATGTGCTTCGGCAATTTGCTC
>JALHRR010000104.1 GCA_022841345.1 Saprospiraceae bacterium | reverse complement strand
ACATCAGGTTGTAAGTCTCGATGGCACTTTGTACGTCTTCACCGTGAATTCCTACAGCGGCTCTCATGAGCATATGTTGCGGACGTTCGACTACTTTACCGTTGGCACGAAGCAGGTAAGATCTTTCAAGTGTCTTGAATCCGAAGTAATCAAAACCATAATCTCTGTCATAAATAATAGCAGAATCGAACAGAACGCCGTGATTACGAATAATTTCAATGGTTTCATCACTAATCAGGTTAGCTCTTTCGTTGGTAGCTGGATCAATGTATGCATACAATTGCTCCATAGTTTGAGAAAAACTCTTCTTTGTATTTTTATGCAGATTGGATACTGCTATCCTGGCAGCCAGTAAGGCATAATCAGGATGGATGGTCGCCATAGTGGCTGCAGTTTCTGCTGCCAGATTATCCAGATCGGAAGTTGAGACACCGTCAAAAATTCCCTGAATAACCTTTTTAGCGATTTCGATAGGATCAACAAAATCTGAATTGAGACCGTAGCATAATTTCTTTACTCTTGCGGTGATTTTATCAAAACTGACATCTTCTTTTCTTCCGCTTCTTTTAACAACTTTCATACTCCATTTGCTTTAAGGTAGTGACCAAATAGTTTTCTTAATATTTAAAATTCTTCGTCAAGGCTAAATACTTGTTTTGCTTTCTCTACACCAATGCCTGACTTTTTGTAGTCACCCACTCTTTTCTCAAAGAAGTTGGTTTTACCTTGAATAGAGATCATATCCATCCACGGGAATGGATTTTCAGCGTTGTAAATTTTTTCATTTCCAAGAGAGGACAATAGTCTGTCTGCCACGAATTCGATGTACTGACACATCATATCGGCGTTCATTCCGATCAGATTCACAGGAAGTGCATCTGATACAAATTCTTTTTCGATTTCAACAGCATCCGCTATGATGGATCTTACTGTTTCCTTTGGTAGTTTATTATCTATGTGTTGATTGTAAATCATGCAGGCGAAGTCGCAGTGCATGCCTTCATCTCTGGAGATCAATTCATTTGAAAAGGTAAGACCCGGCATGAGACCTCTTTTCTTCAACCAGTATATGGAGCAAAACGAGCCTGAGAAGAAAATGCCCTCTACGGCAGCAAAGGCTACCAATCTTTCCTGAAAAGTTCCATTATTAATCCAGCGAAGTGCCCAGTCCGCTTTTTTGCGGACGCAGTCCATATGATCTATGGCATGGAATAAATAGTCTTTCTCTTTATTATCTTTTATATATGTATCAATAAGAAGAGAATAAGTCTCAGAATGTATGTTTTCCATCATAATCTGAAAACCATAGAAGAACTTTGCTTCCGTGTACTGCACTTCTCTCACGAAATTCTCAGCCAGGTTTTCATTTACGATACCATCGCTTGCAGCAAAGAAGGCCAAAACATGCTTTATAAAATGTCTTTCATCATCATTCAGCTTTTCGTCCCAGTCTATCAGGTCCTGCGACATATCAATCTCCTCGGCTGTCCAAAAAGATGCTTCCGACTTTTTATAATAATCCCAGATATCGCTGTGTTGAATAGGAAAAATTACAAAGCGATCCGGATTTTCTGTTAAGATTTTTTCTTCTACTGCACTCATAACCTTTGTTTTTTATATATTGATTGAATTATATTCGTTTTTTTCCGATGCGAGCAAGGACTGCGAAGATAACTTTGTGAAAGCATCCAGGCAACTAATATTTAATATTTATTTATATAAAAATTAAATAATATGGCAAGATGAAAATGGAACCTTTTCAGACTTTGCTGCAACCAAAATTCTATGTGTACTCCCCTCTTTGGGTAGCGAAAGTAAAATTATAATTATTCACCATATGATGCCTATTTTACCAACAACAAGTTACCAACACCATGTGGATAATATGTATAAAATCTTGAATATGTGTATAGTAAATCCAGGACTTAATGTTAAGTCTGTGTGAATAACTAATCTCAAATTCGGGACCCTTTTTTTAAGGGGACACAAATATGAGAAATTTATATTAATAAAAATATAATCTATCGAATTTTAATGGCCTTGAGTGGAGAAATGCTTTGGACCAAATACGTAGGTAAAATAATACTAATGAATATTGAAAAGACAATCAATACGTTGAGTAACAAAACTCCCCACCAATCGATAGCAATGGGTGCATAAGCCAGATAATAATCTGCCTCATTTAATGTAATAAATTTGAATTTGTCTTGAAGCCAGCAGATGCCGAGGCCTGCCAAATTGCCTATCAAAAGGGAGTAAAATAAAATCTTCATTCCGAACCCAATAAATATAAGTCTTATAGACCGGTTCTTCATGCCGAGTGTCTTAAGCATCCCGACCATATTTGTTCGCTCCAGAATCAGAATGAGTGAAGTAGTAATAAGATTAAAGATACATACAGCAATCATCAGTACGATGATGATCACCTTATTGTAGTCCTGCAATTGAAGCCATTCAAAGATGGAAGGAAAACGGTCCCGGATTGAAACAGGAAATAGTCGTACAGGCAGATAATCATCAAACAAATAGTTCAGTGCGGGATCCATTTGACCGATATCATTGAGGTATAGCTCAATCCCTCCAACTTCAGTTTCTTTCCAGCCCAGTATCTGCTGCAGAATCCTCACATCAGCAAAGGCTATTTTCTTGTCATATTCTTCCAGCCCTGTTTTATACAAAGCCTTTATTTTGAAACGCCTGATTACCTGATTACCATCTTTTATAAAATAGATGTCCATAGACTCGCCTACATCTACATTTAATCTTGTAGCAGTTTGCACCGATAGCATCAAATCCCTTCCGACACTATCAGGATCGTATTGTAGTGCTTCACCTGACTTAATATACTTGTCAAAGAAAGTCTGATTAAAATCGCCGCCTATACCTTTGACAGTAATTCCTTCGAACTCATCTTTCGTCTTCAGAATCCCGGGAAATGCAATGAAGCTTTGCACAGATTTAAAAACTAATTCTTCATCTGAACCCGGAAAGGAAAATAAAGAAGGATTCTGGTCAAATTCTGCAATATCTTTCCTGCTAGTCTTGAAAAGTTCTTTCCAGTCACCAGCAGTGGTGTCGATCGGAGTGGGAATGAAAGAATTATTTATCTCCGTATCGGTCACAATTATATGGCCCCAAAAGTCAAATATTTTGCCGGTTATTTCTTCTTTGAATCCGCTGATCAGCGCCATAGCAACTATCATCACTGCAACACTCAGAGCTGAAGAAGCGATACAAAGCCTGATGATCAATCCTGAAAATGCCATTCCGGAAAGAGAGCTCAGACGCGAAACTATAAATGCAGGTAAATTCAATTGGAATGCAGTTTGAAATGATATCTCGCACAAATAACGCAATAATATCTATTTTTGGCACTCCAAAACAGAAACTGATCATATGAATTTTGTAGAAGAATTAAGATGGAGAGGCATGTTGCATGATATGACTCCTGAGACTGAAGAAATACTCAGCAAAGAAAAAGTCACCGGCTATATTGGCTTTGATCCTACTGCACCCTCCATGACTATCGGCAATTATGTTCAGCTGATGTTATTGAAGTTGTTTCAAAAACATGGCCATCATCCTATTGTATTAATGGGTGGAGCAACCGGAAGAATTGGTGATCCTTCCATGCGGGATACGGAGAGAGAACTAAAAAGCTATGATGAGCTGGACAGAAACCTGGCATTTCAGGTAGAGCAATGCCATAAATTGCTGTCCTTTGAAGGGGTGGAAAATCCTGCGAGACTCAGAAACAATCTGGACTTCTACAAAAACATGAATGTCCTGGACTTTTTAAGGGACGTTGGAAAAAATTTGACTGTCAATTATATGTTGGCAAAGGATTCCGTCAAAAAAAGGCTTGAAACCGGACTTTCATTTACCGAATTTAGCTACCAGCTTATACAGGGATATGATTTCCAGGTCCTTCTTGAACAGGACAATTGCATATTACAAATGGGGGGATCTGATCAATGGGGAAATATTACCTCCGGAACTGAAGTAATCAGAAGAAATCTTGGTACAAAGGTTTATGCACTGACCACCCCCCTGCTGATGAAAGCCGACGGCACCAAATTCGGTAAATCCACTGAAGGTAATCTATGGCTTGATCCAAAGCTTACAAGCCCATACCAATTCTACCAATTTTGGCTCAATGCAGATGACCGTGATATTGAGAAGTATGTCAGATATTTCTCAATGAAGCCGCATGAAGAAATGGAAAGGATCATAGAACTGGCCAAAGAAAATCCCCGTGAAGCAAAAAGGCTGATTGCGGAGGAACTGACCATCACCATACACTCACAGGAGGATTATGAGCAAGTGCTGAAAGTCTCCGAACTAATATTTAATCCAGGACTTGACCATGAATTCCTTGGTAATTTAAGCAAAGCGGATTGGGAAAATCTTAAAAATGAAATCCCATCTTTCGAAGTGAAATCAGATGAGCTGGGTTCACAAGTGCTCGATTTATTGAGTCATGATGCTGCAGTTTTTACTTCAAAAGCTGAAGTCAGGAGATCCATCCAGCAGAATGCCCTAAGCATTAATAAAATAAAAATAACAGATCCCAATCAAACTACAGACCTTGTAGATTGGTATGAGGATGGTTATATTCTGGTTGAAAATGGTAAAAAAAATAAGTTTATCCTCTACCGTAATTAATAGAATCCGTCTAAAAGCAACAGAGTGCCATAAGTTGATTTAATTTGTGTTCAAATAACACTGTTGCAAATGGAGCTGGACGATATACTCTATCACCTGGGGGAGAATCATGATGATTGGTATCAGGCCATTGCGCCCCCTATCTATCAGACCAGTAATTTCAGGTTTAAAACGGTAGCAGAATTCAGGAAGAAAGCTCAGGATGAGTTTAAAAATCATGTGTACACGCGGGGAAACAATCCTACTGTTGCCATTCTTCGAAAGAAGGTTGCTGCCCTGGAAAAAACCGAAGATGCCCTGATCTTCTCAAGTGGAAGCGCTGCGGTTGCTGCTGCCATACTTTCGAGAGTCCGGAAAGGGGATCATATAATATGTGTTGACAAACCATATACCTGGACCAGAAAACTTCTAACTGACTGGGTAAGTCGCATGGGTGTAGATGTAACATTTGCGGACCTCAGGGATCCGCAAGAACTACTTCAGCATATCACTACAAAAACAAAAGTCATCTACTTAGAGAGTCCCAATAGCATGACATTCGAATTGCAGGACCTGTCCGCAATCGCTGCCATTGCCAAAGAGAATGGAATAGTTACGATCATTGATAATAGTTCCTGCTCGCCACTGTATCAGCAACCTGCTGTTCATGGTATAGATTTAATTGTGCATTCGGCTACAAAATATCTGAATGGGCATAGTGATGTAGTTGCCGGCGTGGTTTGTGGTTCTGAAGAGCATATCAGGATGATTTTTTCTCATGAGTATATGATGCTCGGGGCTATTATTTCTCCCTATGAGGCAGCTATGATTATTTTTGGTATGAGAACTTTTCTTATGTG
>JALHRR010000103.1 GCA_022841345.1 Saprospiraceae bacterium | reverse complement strand
CTCCTGAAGTTCCATATAGTTGCGTTCGCCGGCTAAATGCTCAGCGTATTGCAACCGGTTGCCATCAGGCAAATCCACGTAATATATTTTATTGGGGCCGTCCATATAGTGTTCATCACTGGGTTTGGGTGCTTGCAGAATGTTCAAAGAAGCAAATTCTCCTGCTGCCACAATTCTTTTACGAATCACTCCATTTTCAAGTCTTTCAATATCGGATTCATACACAACCACTTTCAAGCGAATATGGGTAATGTCTTCTGTTTTTGCAATGGTACCCAGATAAAGCGGGTTGTTTATAAAATCGTACCAAAGCATGCTGAATAAATCTCGTACTTCACCGCCAAAATTATAGTCGCGGGTGACGCCGCTCCAAAAAGCACCTTTTTCTGCAAGGAAATGGATCAAGGGTTGGATCTCCCGGGCTAAAGAACCTTTAAAAGCAATGATCGAATTGTCTCTACTGCTCAAGGCAGACTCATTCATAGTAGGGAAATAAACCGCCATTAATTCTTCAGCTATTTGACTGGCCTTTCTTTGAACGTTGATTATATAGTTGCTTGATAAGTCTGTTAATTTCATCTCACTAAAGCCTGTCAATAATTCAACGTCGTCGTGTGTGAAACCTTTAATGGTGGTTTTACCCGAAGCGCTCCGCCATTCGGCTCGTCTCCTGAACCACCAACTCAATGCGGTCAAACTATGAGCGCTAACGTTGTGTGCGTATGAATCTACAAGAATCGCAGTAATGGCGTTTTTGAGTTGTTGGTCGTAAATGGCTTTGGTAACTTCAAAATTTTGGAGAAATCGCTGATAATAATAGTCTTTGTTTTCTCCGTACATACTTTTATAAGACAATTCATTTAGAATCGGGCTTTTTACTTCAATCAACTCCCAGAATTGCGGGCGATTTATTTCGGCTACTACATAAGGGATTAAGGATGTTTCATATTTATTAGACCCCACTATATCCCAATCCAAAATCAATGCTTCGTATTCCCAGCTAAAAAGCTTAATTATATCTCCGATAATCCCAACCCGCCATTCAATCGTGCCATCAGGGTGTATTTTTTTAAATTTTTTAAGATCATTTTCATGTAAGACAATATGGGCGATACCATCGAATTCGGCAAAACCAATCAAGGGAACAGATAAATACCAATATTGAGAAAGATTGAAATAGTGCCTTAAAATATAGTATTCATTTTTTCGACGCTCTAAATTATCTGGTAGATTTGTTCCCTGAGATAATAATTCCAGAAGAGGGGCAAAATACGTTTCCAAGCTACCTATTGTATACTCAGCAATATCATTAAGAGACAAACCCATTAAAGCAATTTCATTAAGCAAGATAGAACTAATGCTACGATTACTAGTCTCTCTGACTTCATCCTTTAAAAATCTCCAGTATTCATCAAGTTCGAATACTGTTTCATCTCGTTCGAGCAAGATCCTTTGTTTGGTAATACCCGCATAAACAAGGCTTGGTGGCTTGTCTAATTCATAATAAACTGTTTCTTCTCTAGGCAGGGCATTCAACCACGTTGTATGTCGTTCAGAAACAAATCCAAACCGCCTTAAAGCTACATAAAGCCTATCCTGAAGGGTATCATAAAACTCATCAATATTAGCAAATGCACGAGCTGTACGTCCTTTATAAGAGTAATTTGTCTCCATCATAGCTATTTATATTGATTTAGCACGAAAGATAGCAAAATATTTTTATCTATGTGTGCCAAAAGGCTGAGATTTTTTGATCACCTGCCAAGCAAGTGATCCATGTGCCATGAAAAGACTGCTGAGGTCCATTACGAGGCTTAATCGGGAAGAATCCGGAACAGGAGTATCTTTTGTCAGCTCGTAAACAAGGTGTATTGCACCGGTGAGTTTGTCTTGTCCTTTACCCTTATAAATTAGCGGTATAGATAAATAAGTGCTGTTTTTTATGTCAACTATGGAATTGAGAACTGGGTACTGATACAGGTGATGTTTCAGCGAATCAGCCGAGGCGATATTGATTAATGCCTCAGCAAGAATAGCTTTCCCTGATTTTGCGTCTAAAACCTGGTTGTGATAATACTGGATCGCAATGACGACTTCCACGACAAGCGGAATGACCTGTTGAAACAATTCCGGCTTTGATTGTATAGCCGGGCCAGAATTTTCTTCAATGTATTTTGAAATGAGGTACGCATAGTAGCTACGTACACTTTGGGACTTAAACCTCGCTTCCGGCAGTGGAAATATTTCATTGGGAAAGTAACTGATTTTAAACAGGCCGTGCTCTTCCAGAAGAAAATCACGGGCACGAAGCATATCATTGTGGCGCTCATCTGGGCTCATACCAGTTTGAGGTTTAGCCAGTGCAGGATTATTGAAGGTTTTAAGTTTTGGGGAGAGAACTCAGTTGGATATGTTCGACATTTGACTTATAACCGAAAATAGTGAAGTAAACAATAAAATAATAGCCAATTAGTTAATAGAAGAATTAACCGATTCTTTACTTCTTATATTTCCAAATACGTTTTATGAAAAAGCAATTTATTTTTCAAGTAGCTTGAAACGCAACTAATAGCTATACTGAAATACTTAAGAACCTTCTCCAATTCTAAATTTACTAGCTCATATAATTCTTTACCGTATTTAGACAATGGGGCAATATGCGAAACAGTATAAGGCAAATAAGGAAAGTAAGGAGTGAAATGAAGAGAAATGAGCAACCCCAGTTTTTCAAACTCTCTATTAGCACGATAAAAGTGATGATAATATTTATTGTTAAATGCTATGCCAGACATATCAATAAAGTTCGTGGATGCCGGATTGCTTTTGTCTAAAAAAGAAATCGCTTCATCAGCAATTGCACGTCCAATTCTCATGGATGTTTTTAAAGCCCCAGATGATATGATTGAATGAAAAAACGACTTTTCAATTTCTTTATTAATTGAAACTTCACCTTCCAAATAATCATGAATAATACTTTTGTTACTATTTTGCAAATGAAATATTAATGGCAAAGTAATATTTCCATTCTTCAAATCACTGAAAGCATCTTCGGCGTCTTTAGTTTTTGTACATAAACCTAAATAGGAGGGCGCCCAGTCTACATTATCATTTACCACCTGTCGCATGACACCAAAGCACTTAGAAAAGGCCATAAGTTCCCGCGCTTCCTTTTCGCTTTCGGATACACCAATCAGCTGAAGAATCATTTGGGTTGCCCGTACAAATAATGCCCCACATGTAAGACTAATTCGTTTGAAATAAAGTTCAGCAAACCAGGCATGGTCGCTGGGTAGAGAATGAATTAACTCGTTTATTGCAGTTGAAGAAGATATGATTGACTTTGAAAACTTATGAGACCTTACGGAAGGCCGACCAGTCAAAGAAGATTCATGCAAATTTCTTTGAAGTCTAATATTTTCTGCCAATAAGCTCGTTTGAAACTCTAAGGAATAAATACATTCCCCTGAATTACAATAAGATAAAGGTGAAGGCAGCCAGTATGCACTTTTGATTAATTTTTCTAACTCATCTACCCAATTATACCCCTTATTTCGAATGTAACCAGATATTCTATTCCCGGTTTTTTCAACATATTGACCGAAATCTACGTAATAAAACATCTCACTGACATAATGCTTTAAAATAGCTACATCTCGCTTGTTAGTTATTTCATTTTCTATGTAATCATAAAGCGCCGGTTTTAGTTTATTAGCGGCTTCTATGTTTTTTAAAGCCATATCCATATCCGCTTTCCCTGCTTTACCATCTAAAACCTGATTGTGGTAGTATTGTATAGTAATAACAGCCTCTAAAATAAATGGAATAATTTCAGTAAACAATCGTTCTCTTTTATTTTCAACAATGTATTTCTTATTATTCGTAATATAGTCATAAACTAATTTTGCATAATATCCTCTGACATTGACATCCTGTAATCTTTTTTCAAATAGCGAAAATGAAACTCCGTTTGAATATTTTATTTTAAAATTATCGTATTCTTTTGACAAACTATCCCTAAGTGACAACATGGCGGCATGTCTTTTCGCATTAAAGCCTGATTGTCTATGTTTATCATGCCCAACCTGAGAATTTTGCTTAAGTTTATTATGTGATTTACTCGTTGCAGTTGAATTAATACTGTCTCTTCCTTTAGTTTCCTTGTCGGATTGCTGAAAGGGCTCTGTGTGTAATATATTAGATTCGATCGTGTTCATGGTCAGTATTTATTGGATACAAGGTAAAGTGACACCCTGCCAAAATCAAAAAAACGCCCCCTCCTCCTTCACCTCCCCATCTTCCTCAACAACCCAAATCACATCCGCTAAAGCAGCCGCCGAAGGCGAATTATCCAATAAAAAAACCGGCAGCGCAGCAGGGTTGCTGCAAAACCGGTGTGTAGCTTTATTCAAAATGTTTTTTTCTGCACAGGTAGAAAATACCCAAATTTTGGTATCAGCATTGGAAAAATTCGTGTGCATTCCCGAGGTTGGCAGCAATACCTTTTTAGGATTCGCTTCCAACCGCTTCATCAACTCTTTTTCGGCTTGCTCCTCCCGAAACCGGAGGACGATGATCAAACCCCGATAATCGTTCGCCTCATCAATCATCTTGCCCGCTACACCCGGGGCCCTTCTCTGGGACTCCCGGATGCTACGGATATCTTTATGTGTTTTATGGACGGTCATGGTTGCTATGTTTCGCAATTGCCGGTTTTTTGAGTTACCTGGGTCTCGGGTTAGTTCATCATCTGTTGAAAAAATCGAGCCAGTTATTTGTCCCGGCATTGCGTTTTTGTAAAAAATATGGTATTTACTAATTGATAATCAGCGTTTAAACGAATTATTAACATATAGAAATATTCTAAAACTGATATGATTTCTTTTCTTAAAACCGAATAAATTTCGGTTATAAAACGAACTATTTTCGGTTTTTCGTTTTTTAGCCTCCGTTTTCCTGGCTTATCCTCCATTGTCTGGTTTTTCCGTTTTACGGGATTTCGTTGCGTATGGCCCTTGGTATGGTATGCTGATTATTAGCGTCAAGCATAACGATAATGGCTTCGAACCTAAAAGCGCCTGCGTCGGCAAGACCTGCCGACACAGGCAGCGTGGTTGTGATTGACTCATGGTACAGTACAATTTATTTGTGACGATCTAATCTAAGTGGCATTTGCCAGTAGCGCGAAAACGACGACCAATACGACAATGAAAACTAAGGTTGCAATGAGGCGCTTGTATTCCCGTTCCCGCACGTAGCGGTAATAATCCCGGTCATAATCGTGGTGTCCGAGGCGCATTCCCATCCCCGGTGGGTAAGGCTGGTATCTGTTAGGATTAGCATTTATATGGGAGTTTTGACTGCTGGAATTTACAACCAGAACCCCCACAACCAGCGCTAGAATAAACCAAAATGCTGTAGCTGTCATGGCTTTAAAAATTATTAAGTGAAAAAATTCAAAATCAAATGTTCTTAAAAATCTCAGGTGGTGGCCCCCGGACTTGCCCGGAGTTCGCCGGATTTGTGCATTGAAGACCTGCTTCGCTGGCCTTAACCCGGACTTTCAATTTTATCGGTAATCTTTCAGGCATGGTATTCGTTACTGTTTTCATGATTGTTCCTTAATTAATTGATGAATGTGTTGGCTCATAGGTTTGGGTTAAATTAGAGGGCGGAATCGTTATCCTGACATTTTTGGTGGCCCCCGAACTTGTTCGCATTCCCCTGGAACAGCGTTATTATTTTGGTGTATAGCTTCCGGAACTAATAATTGTGCGGTTTGGCCTGATGTTTGATTTGTAGAATTCAGATGTTGAGGATACATGGGTTGTGAATTTTTAATGTGAAGGAATTAAGTTGTGGTGGCGTAATTTGTTTTCAGCCAAAATAATGTTGTGGTGGCGGTCGCCCGTTGTGATTCGCTTTTGGCGCCTGCGGTGTTTTCAGTAGTTTGACTTCCGGTTGCAGGAACCCTGTTTGAACATCTTGCCTTTGTTGGGCGCTTTTTGCTGAGGTGTTTTTCAAACTTTTCATGACTTGATTTTTTTGTTTTTATTTGCGGTTTGTTGTGTGCCGCAATTATCTTCTTTATTCAAAGAATCAAGCCAAATTTCAAATCTACTATTTGATCCACTTTAGATTCGCATCATTAAGTGTTGAAAATCAATTATTTGAATCCAATTAATTTATTATCCCAACAACTTTGACCAAATTGCTGCTACATCGAAAAACCGAATTTTTTCCGATTTTAAACCGACCCTTTCCCGTTTTTCCGCTTTCTTTATG
>JALHRR010000102.1 GCA_022841345.1 Saprospiraceae bacterium | reverse complement strand
CAAGCCTCACATCTGCACTCGTCCCCAAAGCTTTGGGGATCGTTTGATGTTCGGTTCACTTCACTAATAAGGTACATTTAGTACCTTTTTAGCTCGTTCATACTCAAAACCATTTTTTAAGGCTTATTCTACAAGGTGGGAACCTACTCGTAGCTACGCAAAGAATCCTCTTTGACTTATTAGATTGGCCTACACGATATTTTAATCATAACTGCGCCTCACTTTTTAATGCTTCCAAGAGCAAGCGGATCTGTTTCATATATTTTCTGAATAGCCAATAATACTGATTCATCAGACTGATTTGTAAACAAATACTTTTCTTTTAGACCTTTTTGAAGACCAATCAAACTTCCTGTTAATTGATTTTTGGCTAGAATATTTTCCTCCTCAGACAATTCTTCTGCAAGAAATTCCCTGAATTCAGTTTTGAAATTGTTGAGTAAAATTTCAGCTACCTTCTGTACACTGTCTTTATTGGCAGTATTTAATTGAGTTTCATTATTTACAAAATACCTGAATGCAGTTTTTTGCATTGCATAAGTTGGATGCATTTCAGTAGTATCTTTCCAGAAGCTGAATCCCCGGGTAATATAATCAGGCTGAATCCCTGCTCCCTGCATTATGGTTCTGCCTTTGCGTGTTTTGAACTCAATACTGTTGTCAAATCTGGATCCATTTCTTACGATCCCGGATTTACCTTTTCCGAGGTCATGAATAATTCTGCCAGAAGGTAAATTGTAATAGGCTATAGTCAATCTGAGACCAGAGCCATCTTTTAGCTGAAATTGTTCCTGAACCATTCCCTTTCCAAAAGTCCGCTGACCAATGATGATACCTCTGTCAAGATCCTGAATTGTACCGGCTACTATTTCACTGGCAGAGGCAGATTGCGGATCTACCAACACAGCGATCTCATCCATTTTATAAAAATTCTTGCCAGTGGTTTTGTATTCAGTTCTTTTGCTGTTTCTCCCGGATGTGGAAACCAGTAACTTACCTTTTTCAGTAAATAATTGACTCAGTATATTCACAGCCTGTTGCAAATAGCCTCCGGGATTGGATCGCAGATCGAGAACCAGATTCTTAACAACATGATCTTTAGACAATGCTTCAATGCCATTCATGAATTCATTGTAAGTAGTGCCTGTAAATTTGTCAATTTTGATAAATGCAGTAATGGAATCAATCATGTAACAGACCGGAACAGTCTGCACATCAACCGTACCTCTTGTAATTATTACTTCAGAAATTTGATTTTGATTTCGGGCGAGAATGAGTTTTATCTTTGATTTTCCTTCGCCGCGGAAACGCTTCATCCGGTCCTCTGTCTCCCAATCCACTGAACTAAAAAGTGTATCATTTATCCCGATGATCTGATCACCAACTTTGAGACCTGCGAGCTCAGCCGGGCTTTCATCCACAACTCTGGTAATTCCAAATGTATCTCCCAGTTCAATAAATTCGATACCTATTCCTTCAAATTTACCATTCATTTGTTCAATGATGTTTTGAAGCTCATCTCTGGGTATGAATACACTATGAGGGTCAAGATATTCCAGCATTGAATCAATAGACATGGTGCGAAGCAGTTGTATATCTACTTCTTCCACATATTTATTCTCGATGTACCGGAGGATTTCTTCCCTGGTTTCTTCTGTAGAGTCTACAACAGGAGCTACCCGAAAGAACGAAAAATTCTCAGGTGCTGTAAAAAAGCTTGCCAGCAATATAAAAGCGGCACAAATAAAGCTTAACAACATTGGCAATGACCAATGAATTTTGCGGGAAGCTGGCCTGGAATATGTAGTCATGTTTTATATTTCTCCCATAAAAACAGATTCATCGGTTCAAATGTTGTTGGCTCCAAATCTGATTAATAATAACAAAGCCTTCTGACTCTCGCTACGTGCTTTGCAAGTCGCACTACCTGACAAGTATATCCAAATTCATTGTCATACCAGACGTATAATGTGATGGTACTGCCATCACGGGAAACAATGGTAGAAGGTCCATCCACAACAGAGGTCGCCACAGAACCTACAACATGACTGGAAACATATTCTTCAGATGTTGAAAATTGAATTTGTTCGACGAGGTCGCCGTATAATGAGGAATTTTTGAGCAATTCATTCAATTGATTTTTGTCGGTTTTGCTTTTCAAACTGAGGTTGATGATGGCAAGAGAGACATTAGGTGTCGGCACTCTGACTGCATTTCCAGTTAATATTCCTGCCAGATGAGGCATTACTTTGGCTACTGCTTCACCGGCACCTGTGGATGTTAATACCATATTGATAGCTGCTGCACGGCCTCTGCGTGGTTTTTTATGGAAATTATCCAACAAGTTTTGATCACTTGTATAGGCATGTATTGTTTCGAGATGTCCTTTTTCAATACCGAATGCATCATCAATTACTTTGATCACCGGTGCGATGGCATTGGTGGTGCAGGAAGCTGCACAGATGATGTTCTCCTGATCGTAATCGAATGCCTCATGATTGATTCCGTACACAATATTTGGAATATCTTTTCCGGGTGCTGTAAATAATACATGAGAAACTCCCGGTCTCATATGCTGACTAAGACTGGCTTTATCTCTCCAGACACCGGTATTGTCAATAACTACTCCGTTTTCGATACCATATTCTGTATAATCTATTTCAGCAGGTCCACCGGCATAAATGAGCATAACTTTATTACCATTGATCAATAGTGCATCTCCACCGTCAATCACTTCTACAGTTCCCCGAAAAGCACCATGAACAGAATCCGTTCTTAATAGCGCAGCTCTTTTTTCAGCCTCCTCATACCTGTCTTTCATTTGAGGACGAATGACGATAGCTTTCAGGCGCAATTGTTCTCCACGTCCGGTTTGTGCTACAATGCGTCTTGCAGCTATCCGGCCTATGCGACCGAATCCATAAAGAATCACATCCTTAGGTGCCAGCACTGATTGGCCTTGACCTACAAATCCGGATAATTTAGCAATAATAAATTCATTTTCATCCAGATATGCAGTCGACTCCTCCATCCATTCTACTACAAGTTTTCCCAAATCGATTCTGGATGGAACCAGGTCAGGGATGGCTGCAATGGCTTTCGCCATCATCAGACAATCGCTGATATTGATGGGTCTGTCAATATAATTTTGTGCGATTAATTGATCATTCAACAATTCTGAAGGTCGGGAATCATATATATCCTTCCTGAAAATCACTAATTCAATGGATCTGTCAAATCGTAATGAACCAATGAGATGTAGTAGTTCCAGCGCTTTCTTTTCCTGTTCCCGCCAATCATTCAGGTGGGATTCATATTGGTCATTGATGGGATGGTTATTAGTCGAAATCATCGTTTGAGCTGAATTTAAATAATAGAATGTGGTAAAAATAAAAAAAAGCACCTCTTGCGAAGTGCTTTTTTAATATTATTATCCAAATTTTATTTGGGAATTCTTCCTATGGTTCCAGTCGTATAAAAGATAGTATTGAATAATCTTTTTAAGCCGCTGAGATATTTGATTTAACCCAGGTAGTGCTTGAGCAATTTACTTCTGGAAGCAGAGCGCAGTTTGTTAATGGCTTTGTCTTTAATTTGGCGAACTCTTTCTCTTGTAAGTCCGAATTTTTCACCGATATCTTCAAGGGACATAGGATGCTCAACACCGATACCAAAATACAACATAATCACATCACACTGACGATCAGTCAGGGTACTTAATGAACGCTGGATTTCTCTTCTGAGTGATTCTTTGTACTCCAATCCGGAATCTGTGCTGGGGGTGCTATCGTTTTCAAGGACATCCAGCAATGAATTGTCTTCTCCATCCACAAACGGTGCATCAACTGACACGTGTCTGGCCGCAACACCCAAAGTCGTTTCCACTTCTTCTGTTGGCAATTCCAGCAATAAAGCTAATTCTTCAGGTGATGGCTCTCTTTCGTATTCCTGCTCCAATTCTGAGAAAGCACGATTGATTTTGTTCAAAGAACCTACTTTATTCAAAGGAAGACGAACGATACGGGATTGTTCAGCCAAAGCTTGCAAAATGGATTGACGAATCCACCAAACCGCATAAGAGATAAATTTAAATCCTCTTGTTTCATCGAAACGCTGAGCAGCTTTGATCAATCCGAGATTACCTTCATTGATAAGGTCACTGAGAGAAAGGCCCTGATTCTGATATTGTTTGGCGACTGATACTACGAAACGGAGATTGGCTTTAGTCAGGCGCTCCAGTGCTTCCTGGTCGCCTTGTTTTATTCTTTTAGCTAAATCTACTTCCTCTTCAGGAGTCAAAAGGTCCACTTTTCCAATCTCCTGCAAGTATTTCTCTAAGGATTGGCTTTCGCGGTTAGTAATGGATTTTGTAATCTTAAGCTGTCTCATTAAGTTAGTTTATATGGATCAATATGGTTAGGCTCTTCCGAACAAATAGACTAGAACGAATATTTGTAATCAGAAGTTCCTGTTTTACAACAATAATTTTGCCAGATTGCTTAAAGAAGTCTCTATTTTATTCAATAGTTGGAGATCTAAAATTGTACCGGACTTGTTACCGGATAAAATTTGTTTGTAGGTACTTGTCCATCAGCAGCTTAGAGCTTTGACAAAAATTAAGGACAAAGTAAATTCAATGTTGAAATTTTCTGCATTCAGCCCAATTATAATTGAAATCTACTTGACGAATTCCGTTTGCTGAAATATTTCGAATACAATATAGTTTAATGACTGTAGAATTATAACGACTTTCCGATTTGAAATTGATCAAATGTTAATATTTTCTACTGATTTTGCATGAGTTGATTAAAATAATTTACCACATGCTTGGTTATTTTAATTTTTTAATTTTCTTTGTGCGATATAACCAATGACATTTTTTTCATACGCACTTGAAGTACCATTAATGAACCGTATTACCATAGAAGTAGATTATTTACTAAAAGCCTCCCCAACCATAGTTTATACTTTTTTAACTACTCCTGCTTGTCTGGTTCGTTGGTTTTGTGATAAGGTAGATATCGAAGCTGACATCTATACTTTTACCTGGCAGGGTTTTGATCAGGTGGCAAAGCTTGTAGTAGACATTGAAGATGAAATATTGAAATTTCAGTGGATGGATGGTGACAATGAAGGGGAATACCTGGAGTATGTTATCTCAGTCTCTCCGGTGACGAACGAAACTATTCTTAAAATCACTGATTTTTGTGATGAGGGAGATGCCGATAGTCAACGTCAACTTTGGGATAGCCAGATCAAGCAGATGAAGTCGGAGATGGGGGCATAATTTCCATTACATTTTAATAGCTTAGTTGATTCGGAGTCAATACATGAATTTGTATTGGGCAATTCTATATTATTTAAATCATGACTTCTTATTATGCATGAGGTCTTACATTATTAATATCTTATTTTTGTTGTGAACACAATTACTTGTTACAATACAGATTCCGATGTCCATTAATTTTGAATCCAAGCTTCCCAATACAGCTACCACTATATTCACAGTCATGAGCGCATTGGCAAATGAGCATCAGGCTGTCAATCTTTCGCAGGGGTTTCCTGATTACCCGGCTGATGCAGTTTTGAAGGATTTGGTTTGTCAATTTATTAAGGAGGATTATAATCAATATGCTCCTATGGCTGGGGTGCCGGCATTATTAAGTCAAATTTCAAAGAAGATAGAACATTCGTATGGATGGGCACCTGATCCTGCTAAAGAAATCACCATTGCGACAGGAGCTTCTCAGGCGATATGTTCTGCTATATCTATGATGATCGGCCCGGGAGATGAGGCTGTCATTATTGAACCTGCATATGATTCTTATGCTCCGGCTGTAATCATGAATGGTGGAAAGACCCGTGTATTTGAAATGTTAGCCCCGGACTTTAAGGTGGATTGGCAGGCCATTCGGAAATTGATCAACAACAAGACAAAGCTTTTGATTATCAATAATCCACACAATCCTACAGGCAGTATATTGGATGAAAATGATCTTGATGAGGTTGAGAATATTGTTCATGAAACCGGAGTTTACCTCTTAAGTGATGAAGTTTATGAGCATTTAGTATTTGATGGCAGGGAACATCAAAGTATTTTAGCCCGGCCGGGATTGAAGGAACGTGGAATGGCTGTTTTTTCTTTTGGCAAATCTTTGCACGCTACTGGATGGAAAATTGGATATTTTATTGCCAATCCATTTCTAAGTGCTGAGTTCAGGAAAATTCATCAGTTTACAGTCTTCAGTGTAAATACTCCGGCACAGCATGCAATTGCAGCTTATTTGGAAGGTAATATTGACTGGTCGAAATTGTCAGGTTTCTTTCAGAAAAAAAGGGACTTGTTGCAGGCAGGCCTGGAGCAAAGCAGATTTATTCCTTTGAATTCAGCCGGAACGTATTTCCAATTGTATGATTATAGTGGCATTTCTGATCTTCCGGATCAGGAATTTGCAAAATGGCTTACCAGAGCGTTTGGGGTGGCGACTATTCCATTATCTCCTTTCTATACATCGGATCTGGATCAGAAATTAGTAAGGATTTGTTTTGCAAAAAAAGAAGAAACAATTCAGCGGGCTGTAGAGCGATTGCTGATGGTGTGATTGCAATTTTTCAAAAATTGTAAAGCAAGTTGACAAGCTTTTTCTATATTCAATGTTTCAATACCCTTCGGATTCAAGGAAATGAGAACATTAGTGAGCTTTGATTGGGCTATAAAAAGGCTGCTTAGGCAAAAGGCTAATTATGCAATTCTCGAGGGATTCCTCTCTGAGTTATTGTTTGAAGAAATTCGTATTCAAAACATATTGGAATCAGAAAGCAACAAAGAAAATGAGGATGATAAGGCTAATCAGGTTGATTTGTTATGTGAGAATACAAAAGGGGAACTTATTATTATTGAAATTCAGTTTTATGAAGAGACTGACTATTTCCAGAGATTGCTGTATGGTACATCAAAAGTGATTACCGAGTATAT
>JALHRR010000101.1 GCA_022841345.1 Saprospiraceae bacterium | reverse complement strand
GTATTATAGTCACAGTGACGGAAAGTCCTGAACTGCTCACAGAAGTACTGGATGCCACCTGCTTCGGATATAGTGATGGTTCAATCATTGTCGAAGATGTAACCGGTGGAACTCCTCCATATACTTATTCTCTGAATGGCTCAGTCTTTAGTACTCAGTTGAATTTTGCAAACTTGAAGCAAGGTAGTTATGTGCTGGAGGTCAAGGATGCAAATGGATGTCAGCAAAATTATTCATTGTTGATAAGACATCCTGATAGATTATTGGTAGACCTGGGACCTAATATCCTTATGGAAACAGGAGACACAGTGGAACTGGTGCCGGTTTTGAATATTCAGCCTAATGCCAGTACAAGCTATTGGTGGACTGGTGATGAATCCATTGACTGTCAAACATGTCCGACCGTCAATATTAGCCCTGCGGATCAAACTAATATTAGGGTGGAAGTCACTGACTCCAGTGGATGTAAAGGTGCGGACGAAGTAACCATCACTGTAAAAAAGAAGAGAAGAGTATTTATACCTGCAGCATTCTCGCCAAATGGTGATAATGTCAACGATATGTTTTTTGTATATGGAGGGATCGAAGTAGCCAGAATTGAATCTATGAAGATTTTCAATCGCTGGGGCGATGAAGTTTTCGTGAATGAAGATTTTCCACCTAATGTTGAATCAGAAGGTTGGGATGGATTACATCGTGGAGAAGCTCTCAATCCTGCAGTATTCGTGTATAATATAGTAGTGAGATTTACTGACGGCAGCACTGAAAATTATTATGGTGATGTCTCTTTAATGAGGGCGCAGAAAAATTAAAATACTGAAAATTTGATTTGAAGAGCTGCCTGTGATAATTCCCGGGCAGCTCTTTGAGTTTTATCATGATCAACACTAAACCGATTGAATCTCAATTGTAAAAAATATTATCCATTTTTCCTTCTCAGTGTATTGACTGCACTATTTAGTTTTACTCAAATTGTTCAAAGTAAAGCACAGTGCGCTTTTATAGGACCCGTATCCGTTCAACCAGGGCAAACCCAATCATTTTCTCTTGAGGTGGCAGGAGCCCTCAATAATGATCTTTCTGATCCCAATCAGGGTATTTGTGGAGTTTTCCTTGAATTTAGCCATAATTTAATTGGTGAACTGGAGATTAATCTCATATCACCCGGTGGAACTATAGTAAACATGGTAGGTTCGGTCGCTCCCACAAATCCTACTAATCTCACAAGATGGAATGTTTCATTTATTCCTTGTGCAGACATTGCTTCACCCGATAATGGATTTTCTCCCATCTGGTCTAATGAACAACCATGGGGTATTCTTGGAAATTTTGTTGGTTCTTATTACCCTAATGATGGCTGTTTAGAGGATTTTAATACCGGACCGGTAAATGGTTTTTGGCAGATTGAAATAGTGAATTCTTCATTATTTAATGTGGCTACATTAAGAAGTTTTGCTATCCTGTTTTGTGATCCCTCAGGCTTAGACTGCTCTATTTGTCTGGCAAGAGGGGGAGATTTGGAGTTGTCTGATTCAACATATTGCTTCAATGATGCAAATCTATCTTTGGATATAGATCTAACCTATATAGGCTTTAGGCCGGATCCCAATCAATATGGATATTTGTATTTAATATCTCAGAACGGGATTATTCAGGATACTTTAGGTGTGCCGGATTTGAGAAATTATGGACCGGGGCAGTACGAAATTTGTGGTCTGTCATATCTTCAGACTGAACAATCTGAAATTGTAGATCAGATCATCGGTGAAACGATCGGGTTCTTAGAAGATACTCTCAGCTCTTCCAGTCCGCCATTCTGCGCTTCATTATCATCAAATTGTATTCCGATAACTATTCTGGCCCCCAATGATACTACAATGTTGGTTCAGCACATCTGTGCGGGGGACACTGTGAGGATCAATGGAATTCCATTTTCGGAGACCGGCGTTTATACAACAGACGCGTTGGATGAAAATGGTTGTGATAGTGTGATTTCTCTCGATCTTAAAAAATACGAATTGTCAGGAATTCCATTATCCGTTCAGGATCTTTCCTGCCAGAATAGCTCAGTTCAACTTGGACTGTTACAGTTATTGACTAATTTTTTGCCAGCAGAACTTACTTTTGTATGGTTGGATGAGTCAAATGTGCAGTTAAGCCAGTCACAGTTTTTGCAGGTTGATTCTGCCGGGATTTATTATTTGATCATTCAGGGTGAATCTTCATTAATTATTTGCAGTGATACTTTTACTTTTCAAGTGAATGATACCAGAATTTTACACACACCGCAGGTTTCAGTTTCGGGTAATCTGTGTTTTGGAAATACTTTTGAGGCACTGATTGATAATCCTGTACCAGGTGGTAATTATGTTTGGACGCTTTTAAACGGGAATGGAAATATTTCGGTCAAAAACGGGGGTTCAGCTGCAGATTTTACTGTTGAGAATGGTTCTGATGTTGAAGTTTGTGTATATCTGGATGATCCATGCTATGTAACAGAACGAATTTGTACACCGGTTCAGCTTTTATCCGCACCATTAATACCCCTTCCCACTGATACAACTGTCTGTGGCTCACAGGTAATTTTTGATTTACCCGGATTACCGGGCACAGGAGTTTTTTCTTTTTTAAATGGCCCTGATCCAACATTTGTGATTGATGAAATCACACCAACGCAATTTGGTATTTTGGTGGCAGAGCCGGGCGAGTATGTTTTTGAATTTGAATTATTGCATAATTCCTGTTCATTTACTTATCCGGTGAATATCACATTCAATGCCGATCTGTTTGTGGTGCTTACTCCACTTTCATCTGTATTGTGTGATGGTGATTCGATTAAGCTTCAATTTTCATTGCCTGTTCCGGGCTTATTTACAGTCAGTTTAGATATTCCGGGACTGGGGCCTACTTCGTTTTCAGGCTTGCTCCATGATACAATCCTAACTTTGGAGGTTCCCGGATCGATGTTTTCTATAGAATTACTTTCGGTTTTTCCTGATGGTAATGCAGATTGTATTATTGATCTTGACGAGATATTCTCATTTAGCAGATATGATGTACCTGACTTAAAGCTTATTCCCGATGTTTCTGTTTGTAATCAGGAACTTACAGGTGGGTTTGAAACATTTGTTGATTTTGCAGAAATTAGCTCAGGCATTAATGGGAATCTTAATTTTGTAAATATTGATGGAGTAGGGACTGGCAATTTTCCATTGATTGATTTTAAAAACGTGGTTCCAGGATTGTATTCCTTTTTAGTTCGGGCTGATTATTCTAATGGAGCCTGCCCCATGATTGAAGATACTATTTATGTCAGTGTTCTGGACTGTTCTTGCGCTGATTATACGGTTCAGAATGATACACTCGAAGTTTGCGGCCTTGAGAATATAAATCTGAATGTTTACAAAAACCACTCGAATAGCGGAAGCTGGCGACTTATTAGTGGACCTGCAGGACAATCATTAATTTTGCAGGGAGGTGTGTCGGCTGATTTTCTTGATCAACCTCCAGGTCTCTATCCATTTGAATTTACTTTGAATAATCCAAAGCCTCTTTGCAATTTTCAGGATACACTCTACATTGAGGTTTTACCGGTATTTTCAAGTGGAGAATTTAGCCGTGATTCCATAAGAATATGTTTTGGGCTGGATTCCATTATTCAACTTTCGGAATGGATAATGGAGAATGATCCGGGTGGAAAATGGGTTTATACCGGCACTCTAATGCTTCCTCCCAATGCTTTGGATTCAATTAATGGAAGGGTCACAATTCAAAATTTTCCTTCGGGTACTTATTCATTTCAATATCAGGTTCATGAGGGAGCCACTTGTTTTTTGCCCCCTCAAACAATTAATATTCTCATTGAGGAAAATATTAGTTCTGAATTGCAGGATAGTTTATCATTGAATTGTGATGTAGCTAGTCTGGAAATTGGTTTTACGCCTGCAAATTCTCAGGAATATACATTTCTTTGGACCACTGCCGGAGGCAATATTGATCCAGGAGAAGAAAATAAATCCCTGATCAATATCATTGAAGAAGGCTTATATATTTTGTTTTTAAAAAACAATTTTAATCAGTGTTCTCTTACAGATAGTGTTTGGGTGAGTAAGTCTGAGGAGTCTATTGATTCAGCTGAATTCGAAATTCAAGGACCTCAATGTCAGGAATTAAATACAGGATCTGTAAGAATTTTAAATGTTTACGGCGGAAATTCGCCTTACGTTTTCAAAGTAGGTTCACAGATGGGAGATGTCTCGGGTGTCATATCGGGACTTCGAACAGGGATTCATATTCTTGAAATATCTGATGCTGATGGTTGTCGATGGGTGGATACAATAGAAATACCTCCTATAGATCCAAAGTTTGTAGAAATTGGTCCGGATAGAAGAGGAAAACCAACAGATATCTTTGATCTTGAATTTACTACGGATCTAACTCTTTCAGAGATTGATTCATGGGTTTGGGAGATCCCAGGTTCAGATACTTGCAATTCATGTAATGTTTGGAGTATTTCTACCGATAAGACAGTTCCGGTTATCATCACACTATTATCTGTATTCGGGTGTCAATACAGAGATACTTTGTGGATCTATATTGATGAAAACTTCAAATTCTTTTTTCCGGACGCATTCTCTCCAAATGCAGATGGCGTAAATGATATAATCAAAATTTACACGCATGATGATTCAATCCTCGTGGAACAATTTGAAATATTTGACCGCTGGGGAAACAAAGTCTTCTATGCTTCCAATTTCAACCCTGCGATTGAAGAAATTGGCTGGGATGGGAGTTTTGATGGTCGTGAGGCACTTCCTTCAGTGTATGTTTATAAATTATTACTTTCGAGAAACGGTCAGCCGGCTGTTTATTTTACTGGCGAATTTTTATTGGCAAAATAGCTTTTTTATATATCAATATAGAATATGTATTTAAGGCTTACATTTCCTTTGGAAAATGGGTCTTTCTGCCATATATTTATCACGTAATTGTTGTAGCTGCGATTAAAAATATTTTCTTCGGTAATTCCTCCGAATTAAATGTTGATTTTGTAATGATAAATGTAGAGCCGTGAACCGTTATTATAAACTTGTTTTAGTAGCAATTATTTTTTTATTCATAAATGATTTACTGGCACAATGCGATCCTAATTTACCCCAACCTACAATTACTTGTCCTACCGCCCCCATAGTGTGTGAGCTGAATAATTTTTGTTCTACATTTCCTAGTGTTAATTTCAATATAAATGTATCGGGCTGTACAGGTTTTCAGGCACTTAACAACCCGCATTATTTTAGTTTCATAGCTACAAGTACCACTATATCGATTACCATCGAATACTCTAATTGTACTCAGGCAGGAGGAACAAGAGGGCCGCAGGCAGCAATTCTAAGCGCTTGTCCGGGCGGAAGTGGTGGTGGGCCTTTGGCAGTTGTACCGGGTGCTTGTGATACTGAATGTGGGAGTGCAAACGGAAATATATTTTTGAGTAGTAATCAATTTGTGATTGGTCAGCAGTATTGGTTTCTTTTGGATGGCTGCGCAGGATCAGTTTGCGATTACCGAATTGTAAATACAGTTGGTATTGAAGCCCCTTCTCTGGCGGATCAGGTGCCGACCAGCGCAGATGTTTCCGGCCCTTCTATAGTTTGCCCTGGTGAAAATATGACGGTAACTGTTGCGCAGCCAGAGTTCGCTAACCAGTTTATTTGGACGATGCCCTTTGGAGGTTCTCAGACTACTAATCTTAACAGTATTACTTTTCAAGTCCCAAGTGGAACACCCGCCGGACCATATACGGTTTGTCTCTTTAATGCATTAAACCCTTGTGACAATCTTCAAAATTATAATTATACAGGCAATGCATGTTTTACTTTTAATGTTGAAGATCTTGCCCCTACTAATTTAGGACCCTTCGATTTATGTCTGGGAGAAACATACGTTAGTCCGGACGGGAATCAATTCACCCCGAATTCAGGGGGGCAATTCAATGCCAATTATGAACTCGTTTCAGCCAGAGGATGTGATAGTACAATTATTATTAATTTGAATGTGATTGATAACCCACCCATCAACGAAGAGTTTATCATTTGCGCAGGGGAGACATACACTGATCCCATTCTTGGTATACTTGCAGATCCCGGAATCTATTCTCTTGAGATCACCAATGCAAATGGTTGTCCCCAGGATTATAATCTAACCCTGAAAACAATCACCGTAACTGAAGATTTGAGGTTTCTTACCACAGATGATATCATTTGCCCTGAGGATCCTGCTATTATGGATGCCAATGGTTCAAATGCCCTATTATTGCCGGATAATTCATTCCTTCCAGGACTACAGGGGACCTGGTTATGGAATGGTACAGAAATATTAAGTGGTTTTGATTTGATAACCATTGATCCCGGCATTTATACCTTCATAGCAAGTATTGAATATAATGGAGTAGTTTGCTCGGATACCGTTCAATTTGCTATTTCATATTCAGTTGTGGTTCCTGATCTTCCCATCGTGTCCGGCCCCGGAAATGGATGCTTAGGCAATCAAGCTGTCTTTGTCTTTGAGAATTATGACTCTGAACTGCTAACGACATGGACTATCAATGGAGGATTGACACCCGATGGGCCTGGCAACGGTCAGGTATTTGTCGTGAATTTGGATAATGAGGGTGTGCATGAAATTTGTGTAGAAGTAGTAAACCTTTCTTGCCCTTCACTTACAAATCAACATTGTTTTACCATTCAGGTAGATGAAGAATTACCCGTGAATATTATTGGTCAGGATCGATTCTGTCAAGGCACGAGCACACAATTGATGGCACAATCAGGTGCAACCGGCGCCACTTATCAGTGGTCTAATGGAGGTGGAAACGCCAGCAATGCCACTTTTAATGCAACCGGAACTTACGCTGTTACTGTTACTGATAACCGGGGCTGTACTGGTTCTACCTCCATTACAATAACGCAAATCAGCAATCCGACGCCAATGATCACAGGATCAACCTCCTATTGTGTAGGATCGAATACAACCCTGACGGCATCGGGAGGACCATTTACGACCTATTTATGGACGGGAGGTGCCAATACACCGAATGTGACAATTAATAGTCCGGGAACAGTGGTATTAACTGTAACAAATAGTGATGGCTGTTCGGGAACAGCATCTGTGAGTGTAACGGAGCAGACGGAGCTGAGTCCTGTGATAGGAGGGCCCTCAGATTTCTGTACGGGAGAGACAGTGACATTGGATGCAGGTGCGTTTTTCACTACCTATATCTGGTCAAATGCGGCTATGACATCGTCGATACAGACGACAACAGGGGGAGTATATTCCGTGACGGTGACAGATGCAAGTGGGTGTAGTGGTACCTCATCTGTGACGGTGGTACAGAACAACAACCCTGCGCCGATGATTACGACTCCGGCCTTGCAGGTATGTCCTGAGGACGATGCTTTGCTGACGGTTAATTTGTCCAATGTGAGTTATTTATGGAACAATAATACGATGGCGCAGACACTGACAGCAGTGAATCCGGGTACGTACAGTGTAACGGTAACGGATGCGAATGGCTGTACGGGCACGACATCTGTGACGACGACAGAATTTACATCGCCGGCACCGGTTATAACGGGTCAGGATTATTTTTGTGCGGGGGGAGATGTGAGTATAGGAGTGAGTGCAACATTTGCCAGTTATCTATGGAGTGGAGGGGTACCGCAGAATGCACAGAATACGACAGTGAATACAGCGGGGACCTATGTTGTGACAGTGACGGATGCAAATGGGTGTTCTGCCACGACAAGTTTTGTGGTACGTCAGGAAGCCAATCCGGTGCCTGTAGTACAGGGAGAAGAAGATGTTTGTGAAGGATTTTCAACCACATTGAGCACGACACTGGCATTCAACGAATACCTCTGGAATACTACAGCAATTACACAGACTATAGATGTGAATACAACGGGCACCTATATAGTGACAGTGACGGATGCATTGGGGTGTAAAGGATCAACACAGTTTAATGTGACCCGGCGCCCGACACCGGAACCAGTGATAGGAGGTTCCTCTACATTTTGTATAGGATTCAGTACGACACTGGATGCTGGCAATTATACGACATATTTATGGAGTACAAACGAGACGACACCAGAGATAGTAGTGGATGTAGC
>JALHRR010000100.1 GCA_022841345.1 Saprospiraceae bacterium | reverse complement strand
GTTAGTGTGTGGGAAGATTGATGAGATTGCTGTGTGGGTAAGAGTTGTGTGTTAGTGTGTGGGAAGATTGATAAGATTGTTGTGTGGGTAAGAGTTGTGTGTTAGTGTGTGGGAAGATTGATAAGATTGTTGTGTGGGTAAGAGTTGTGTGTTAGTGTGTGGGAAGATTGATAAGATTGTTGTGTGGGTAAGAGTTGTGTGTTAGTGTGTGGGAAGATTGAAAGGATTGGGGTGTGAATGTGGGTGATTAGTGAAGAGTTTGGGAAGATTGATGAGATTGAAAGAGATTGATAATATTGATGAAGATGGATAGAATAAAAGAGTTTGAAGGAGATTGATAATAATGTCAATTCTGGGTTTCGACTACTTAATTCCGTATGCCGGAGAGTGTTCAAGTTTCATTCAACTACATCTATTGCGGTTTTTTGCAAATAGCCAACAACCAGCAAGCAACTGGCCGTTCCATTTTCAACTTTTTCTTCAAAGCTTTGGGGATCAACTTTCAACTTTTTACCCGATTAAGATGTTTACATTTGCACAAAATTTAAAGATATGTATCCACCACAATTAACTATACCTATGACCAAAGACTTAACTGACTTTGGTTTTACAAACCTGGAATCAGCTGATGCTGTGACAGAAGCGCTTACATCTGCACAAGGAACCGCTCTGGTAGTGGTAAACAGCGTTTGCGGTTGCGCCGCAGCAAATGCCAGACCTGGTGTGAAAAAAGCACTGCAGTCTGAGAAAAGACCTGAAACTTTACTGACAGTATTTGCCGGTGTTCACACTGATGCTACTAATAAAGCAAGAGAGTTTTTACTGCCATATCCACCATCTTCTCCTGCCATTGCATTATTCAAGGATGGAAATCTGGTACATATGCTGGAGCGCCATCATATTGAAGGCAGAAGCGCTGATATGATTGCTCAGAATCTGCAAGCTGCTTTTCAGCAATATTGCTAGATTAAGCCAACAAAATAACAAAAGCCTCATGCGAATATTCTCATGAGGCTTTTTTAATTAGATTAAGGTCTGCTTATAATCGGGTGTATGACAATAAACGTTTGACCGAATATTTTCCACTGCCATTAGCCATGATGATGAGGAGGCCCCCCAGGATTGCCAGATTTTTCATAAAATGGGTTGAATTGATACGCTGTAAGGGCTCAGGGTCATCCCAAAAAGAGTAGAGTACAAAAGTTACAGGTATCCAGTAAATGATGAGAAAGAATGCACCGAGGCTTGCTTTGAAGCCTATTAAAATACATATTCCTCCAATAATCAAAGCAGTAATGGCTGATACTAACAATAAATCTTGTCGCCAGGTAAGTCCATATTCAGCCATTGTCATCTTGGTTGATTGAAAATATACAATGGAATCGTAAGCTTCGTACAGAAAGATCGCCGAAATACATATTCTCCCAATTAGGTCTGCCAGATCTTTCATGAAATTAATTAATTAAACTGTAATGCAATTTGTCTTGCAACTTTTATGCCATCTAAGGCCGCTGAGACAATTCCTCCCGCATACCCCGCACCTTCACCACAAGGAAATAAACCATAAATCTGTGGATGCATACATGTTTCTTTATCTCTCGGTATACGTATCGGAGCACTTGTTCTGCTTTCTGTAGCAATTACATTGGCTTCTTCAGTCATATAACCTTTCATTTTTTTTCCAAATACAACCAGGCCTTCTTTTAATCTGCGATAAATGAAAGGCGGTAAAATATCATATAGTGGAGCGGCAAATAATCCGGGAATGTATGAAGTATCTGGCAGTCCGGAAGACATTCTTTTATTGACAAAATCTGTCAGTCGGAGTGCAGGTGCTTTTTGAGTTCCATCACCTGAGGCAAATACTGCCTGTTCCACACTTTTCTGGAAAGCAAGCGTTGCAAATACTCCTTCATCCTGAAATGCCTTTAGATCTTCATTCTCTACAGATACTACTACTCCTGAATTAGAGTATGGCGAATCTCTTCTGCTGGGACTCATCCCATTCACTACGATTTCTCCCGGAGCGGTAGCCGCAGGCACGACCATTCCCCCAGGACACATACAAAATGAAAACACTCCACGATCCATTATCTGACAAGTAAGACTATAGCTGGCAGGCGGCAGATATTCACCTCTGTCAGCCCGGCCATATTGAATTTCATCTATAATCGATTGTGGATGTTCTACCCTCACCCCCAATGCAAACGGCTTGCGTTCAATCAGAATTCCTTTGCTGTGCAGAAGGTAATAGATATCTCTGGCAGAATGGCCGGTTGCCAGAATTACAGCATCAGCTCTGTATTCGATGCTTTCATTCACCGTAACACCTTTGATTTTGTTGTTCTCCACAATGAAATCATTCACATATGCATCAAAAATGACCTCTCCTCCGAAATGAATAATAGTTTCCCTGATATTGCTTACAATTCCAGGCAGCTTATTTGTTCCGATATGCGGATGCGCTTCCACCAAAATATTGCTATCCGCTCCATGCTCAACAAAGAGTTTCAGGACTGTGTCAATATCTCCTCTTTTAGAGCTTCTAGTGTATAATTTTCCATCCGAGTAGGTTCCTGCACCTCCCTCTCCAAAACAATAATTGGAATGTGGATCTACGATCCCCAATTGCTGTATCGCCCGCAAATCCCGTCGTCTTGCCCTCACATCTTTTCCTCTGTCCAGGACGATGGGTTTCATTCCCAATCGGATCAGCTCCAGTGCTGCAAAATATCCCGCGGGACCTGCCCCGATGATGATTACCTTCTTCGCCTGGTGAACAGGTTTGAAGTCATCCAATAAAGCAGGTTCAGGACTTGGTTCTTCTCTTGCATATACTTCAAAGCGGAGTAAATACTGTGGCCTTTTACCTCTGGCGTCCAGAGATCGCTTCAATAACCGGATATGGGTAATATCCTCAGGATTCCAATGCAACAGATTGGCTATATGGCTCTTTATGATGTCATCATTCAGGTGGTCCCCCGGCGGCAATTTAATATCTACCTGACAATTCATGTTAACGAATGGAGGCTCTTATCCGCAGTAACTTTTCCAGTAAGGCTTCCATTTTATCTAAAGCCAGCATATTGGCACCATCAGATAATGCCTCTGAGGGTCTTGGATGAGTTTCTATAAATAAGCCATCAACACCGACGGCGATACCTGCTTTGGTTACCGTCTCGATTAATGCAGGTCTCCCTCCTGTAACTCCGGAAGCCTGATTGGGTTGCTGCAATGAATGAGTGGCATCCAAAATGACCGGAACATCGAATGATTGCATGACCGGAATGCCCCGATAATCTATGACCAGATCCTGATACCCAAAAGTAGTTCCGCGCTCGGTAAGCCATACATTGGGGTTGTCATTTTGCCTGATTTTTTCTACTGCAAATTGCATGGATTCAGGGCTCATAAACTGACCTTTCTTGATGTTGACTACTTTGCCGGTGAGCGCAGCAGCTTCAAGAAGACTGGATTGTCTGCACAGAAATGCAGGAATCTGTAAAACATCCACATATCCCGCAGCTAATGCTGCATGTACGTTCTCGTGAATATCTGTGGTTACAGGAACCTGAAGCTCGTTCTTTACTTTCCTAAGAATTTCCAGGGATTCTTTATCCCCAATTCCTGTAAAGGAGTTGGCTTTGGATCGGTTAGCCTTTCTGAAAGAGCCTTTGAAAATGAATGGTATTTTGTATTGATCAGACAGCTGTTTGAGCCGGGTAGCGACTTCGAAAACTAATTTTTCACTCTCCACCACACAAGGTCCGGCAATGAGCAGAAAATTTCCTTCCTGCGTGTACGACAAGCCGTCTACGTTGAATTTTTTAATAGTCATGCTATGATTCGATTATTGAATAGGATGCACCCAGGCATCAGGATGAAAATTCGACTGAGCAAACTCCAGGACTGTAGCGACCTCCTCACATCCTGTTATGATTCCTACCTTGGTAAGTCGCTTCCCTTGTTGCGTATATGCTTCAAAACCAGCTTTAACAATTCTTTGCTGCATTTTTTCAACATTTGCTTTCTCTTTGAAGGATCCAACGATAATGGCACATTTTCCTTCATGTTTCACATCTTGTTCTACCGTAATTTCTTGTTTTTCTGATGGAACAGCAATTTCTGGCTGACTATCAGGAATAAGAGGTTTGGATGGTTCGACTGGTGTTTTGAAAAAAGGTATTTCTTTATTATCTGCAAGTGGCGGGGTTTTCACATTTGGTGAATCAATTGTCTCTATGGGTAATTCTGCTACAGATGTATCTATTTTTGTTAGACTATCTTTTCTTATTTCAGGCACATCAGGTAATGGTGCATCAGCTGAAGGCTTGACATTCAATCTGTTGTCAGGCAGGCTTACCGAGAGTGAATCCATCTCGGCATTACTTCTTTTTTTTTCGACGAGCCAGAAAATTAAGGCAGAATTGATCACTACAAAAAGAGCAAGCCATGTCAATCTGGAAAATGAGTATTTTTTTACTGACTTGCGGTTATGCACCTGAGCTGCGTCTGCTTCAGGTTTTACATATGCTCTTTCTACAGGAGTAAAGGCAATTTGCTGGAGCTCTTTTCCCCGCTGTACGAGGATGGAGTCAGGATCGGCAAAAAATTGAATTCCCCGGGGAGTATGTTTCAATGTACCAATGTGCTTGAAATGGAAACTACCGTTCTGGCTTATTGAGTTATTGTACAGGCTCAAAAACAAGGGATATTGAACTTGCATCCAGTCTCTGGACACATTCACTTCATAAATATTGAATCTGGAATCTACCGGAATATGTTGATTGTAAGAGATTTTACCTTCTGAAGATACAATTGTGTTTCTGATCAAATCCAGATGAGCTGAGGTCGATTCAAGAGAAAATGTGCCCACCCCGGGCAATGCTATTTTGCCCCATTCTCCCAGCTTTTTCCAGGTAAGATCAGTAATTGATAAGTTTACAGAAGTCATATTCGCTGCAAATATACAGTATTGTCAGATTGATATGGTCATATTAGAGAAGATTGAACCTCTTGTTCATTAAAATCATATACTCCCTTAAAAAGTTTCAGTCAAAGACAGCGTTCAACTAATTCACAACACATAATTATCAATATTTCTCATTCTGATAATCTCTCCTGGTCTCTTTTTACCCAGACTCCATGAGAAGGTAATTCTTTTAAAATAATTACCCCGCTCCTGATAAAATCTATTGATTTGTGATGAGGAGACGATAGGAAAATGTATCAAAAATCCTCCTCTCAACAAAGCGATTTGAATTCCGGCACTCCAAAATAATCTGTCATCAAATGGCCCCTGAGATGCCTGAGCGTTGAATCCTCCTGATATTCCAATATCCGCATATGGTCTGAGTGGGAGCCATGATGGCAATTGTGGAAGATCTGAGTATAAATTTAATGCAACTACATACCGGCTGCTGATCCCGTCCGGAAACTGACTTGTAATGGCATTCTTAAATCCTCCGTCGTTGATCTGAATCTGTTGAGAACCAAGGCCTTCATTTTCTCTGCGACCCACGAAGAGTTCGTCATATTTGTAATCGAGTGCTCCGATTCCAAACAAGGAAAAGTGGCCCCGTCCACTTCCATCTGTCAATAAATTCAAAGAATTTCTGCTGTTCTGCAAAAAGGCTCCTGCAAAAAATCTTACGTGGAAATATTTGTTTTCCTGAAAAGCAATTTTATTTTTCAGCTCAGTCCAGGCTTTTAAATAGCTCTCATCACGATCTCCAACAGTGTAATTTTGTTGCTCCAATGCTACTCTTAATTGAAGGGGATTTAATTTTGAGCTTCTTTCTGCTTTGTATTGAATTTCCTTAATCCAACTTTTCTGATAGGCAGTTCCATTTTGCTGTTGCTGCATATCAAATGTCACATTTTCTTCCCAAATGTGAAGACTTCTAAGTCGGATATGCTGGGTCCAGTTTTGTCTATCATTTGCAAACAGTTCAAATTCTATGCTGGGTTGTAGCTTGATATACCTGAGATCCAAATCGAATAATTCTACGTGACGATATTGAAAACTACGTGCACCCAGTCCTAGTCTGATATTCTTCAACCAGTTACTGTGAGGGAAAATATAGTATCCCATATCAGCCAGACCTACGACGCGATTGCTACCAAAGGCATACATAGGAGCTACATGCCACTCAAAATTACCAATAGGCAAAGTATAATTGTGCAATGCGAATCCCAGCATGAATCCATCTGTAGCATTGCCCCCGAAAAGGGGAGTGATATAAATATCCGTCCCATCTTTTTGGTTGATTTTAGGTATTAATCCAAATCTTAGCGGTACCGGAATACTACCGTCTGATTTAAGGACATGTTTTTTTCTTTTTGTAAACCAGAACAAGTGAGCTGCATCCAATTGGATTTGTGCCCATTGGGAATTTGGAACTTCTACAATTGCTTCATTTTCAAATGCTTCAACCCAAATAGTTTTATTGGGTGCACTATCGGCATAAATGACTTCTAGCGGTACAGGCATGGTTAATTCACCGGTATTTTTGAGTTCAATATTATTTGAATTACCGGGTCTTTGCAATCCCGCAATTTTGAATTCAGCTTGCTTATTGCTGCAAATGACTTCATTGAAAAACCAACCCAAATCTTTTCCAGTTGCTTTTTCAAAGCTTTCCTTAAGGTCATCCGGACCCGGATGCTTGAATTTCCATGTCTCATAATAGGATTGCATAGCAGATTTGAAAACAGCTTCTCCCAAATAGGACTCCAGATATCTCAGCGCCATAGCCGGGCGCATATACCCACTCAGATAATAATCTGTCATACCTCCTGCATCACTATGAGCGCAGATAGGGCGGTCATTCTTCATGTCAGCTTTCAACAAATACAACAATTCTGCTATGGAAACCGGTTTATTTCGGGACATAAATGCAGGGAGATCGGGCTCAGGCTTATAATAAGTGTCCATATATTTCATTTCATAAAAGCTATTGAGCCCTTCATCCATCCAGGGATAAACTCTTTCATCGGATGCAAGAATTCCATAGAACCAGTTGTGGCCTACTTCATGTGTGATGATATTGTCCAAAGTTCTCTTAGACCCAACCCCACCGATTACCGTAATCATCGGATATTCCATACCTCCACCGGCCACCAGGGCTCCATCAACTGCCGAGGCCTGAGGATAAGGATACTCACCTACATGATCTGAATAAAATAAAACGGACCTGTTTACATATTCTACAGAGCCGGTCCAGTTGGTCGCATATTTGGGTCTGTAATAGGAATTTGTGTAAACTGTTCTTCCCGATGGCAGCTCTACAGAAGATTGTTCTACTATAAATTGTTTGTCAGCAAACCAGGCAAAATCATGAACAGCTTTTGCTTTGAACTCAATAGTTTTTTCGGAATCCGGTTTGGAGGCAATGTCAGGTTGCCCTTCAGGTGATTTAAGATTTGTTGCCTGTCTGGTTTTAAGAAATTCTTTTTCGGAGGCGGTTTGAAGTTCGCCGGTGGCAGCGACAACATACTCAGAAGGGAGAGTTATACGCACAGTGAAATCTCCAAATTCGCTGTAAAATTCACCCATATCCAGATAAGGCATAGGATGCCAGCCATTTTTGTCATATACAGCCGGTTTTGGATACCATTGCGTGATCTGATAACTTTGTTTTACATGTCCAAGCCGGGAGAAGGAGCCCGGAATTTTAACGGTAAATGGCGTTTCGATCAATATTTTTTGTCCGGGAGCCAGCGGTTTGTTTAGGAGCACTTTTGTAATATCAATGTTTTCGGGATCCGGCATTTCTTTTAAAGCTTCACCGTTTGCAGAAAAGTTCAAGTCTTTAATGCCGCCTATATCTGCCTGATCGCTGAAATGAAAATCAAGTTTTCCTACTCTCTGATTTTGTTTTGCGAAAGCTGTGTTATTATTTCGGTATCCATTTGGCCAAAGATGAAAATAAATAAACCGCAGGGTGTCGGGTGATTGATTGATGTATTCTATTTTTATTTGACCATGGAGGTAATGCTTCTGATCATCCAGTCTGACATCAATCTCATAATTGACTTTCTGCTGGAAGTATCCTTCCTGTGCACCCAGCTGGATGCTCAGTACAATAAGCATGATGTACCCGGAGAGTCTGGAAAAAGCGTTTATATTTGAGTTCATAAAATTTCATACTATGTTAATACTTCGAAAGTACTACTTTATTCTTTTTCTCATCCTGATATTTTCTTCAAATTCGGGATTTTCCCAGAAGCTGTTCCCGGCAGATTATGAAGGAGTATGGAAAGGAGAACTATCAATCTATAGTGGTACACGAATTGTGCAGAAGGCTTTGATGCAATTGACTATTCAATCTACGGATGTGGATAGTATTTACACCTATCAATTGCAATATGGAGAAGGTCCTGGTGCTGATGTCAGAAATTATCAGTTAAATATTCTGGATCAAAAACTGGGAAGTTTTGAAATTGACGAAAAAAATTCAATTGTGCTTCCGGCTCAGCAGTTTCATAATAAAATTGTCAGCACATTTATAGTAGAGGGAAGTATGATACAATTTGTTTATAATCTCTTTGAAGACAGGATTCAGGTGGAGGTATTTTCCGGGCCCCATGATCCTGCTAATTTTACAGGTGCAGAGCTGGAAACACCAACAGTAGGTCTTCTTAAGACGAATATTTATCAGGTTTGTGATTTGAGGAAAGTGGAATGAGAACTGTTTATTCGGTTAATCGCTTAATCGATAACAGCCAGGTTCAGTGTTTAAAGTTTGAAGTAAAATATTTTGTTTGTTGTTTTAATTGGATATTTATTCTGGAAGTCAACTTGACTTTTAAACTGCTATGCTCTCAGGCTGTTTCGCCTAAACGCCTAAACGCCTAAACGCCTAAACGCCTAAACGCCTAAACGCCTAAACGCCTAAACGCCTAAACGCCTAAACGCCT
>JALHRR010000099.1 GCA_022841345.1 Saprospiraceae bacterium | reverse complement strand
AAGGCCTGGGTGGTTCTGATGCACCGTGGACTCCTGCATCAATGAATTATCGTGGATGGGATTTTGTCAATCATCAGCCCAATGCCTCCGGAGTCATCGAACCTGAAGCTGCCGGAGCCTATGGTTGGGTACTATATAATGCTTACCTCAAAACCGGAAATAAAGAATACCTCAAGGCAGCTGAGTGGAGTATTGAATTTTTGAATTCCCTTAATTCCAATCCTTCTTATGAACTTCAGCTTCCTTACGGAACATATATAGCTGCCAGAATGAATGCTGAACTGGGTACAGATTACAATGTGCAGAAAATGCTGAACTGGTCATTTGACAGAGGCGGCTTGAGAGGATGGGGAACTATTGTTGGCAAATGGAATGGTTTTGATGTATCGGGACTTGTTGGCGAGGCTAATGATAATGGAAATGACTACGCATTTAATCTGAATGGAATGCAACAGGCTGGTGCTTTGGTTCCAATGGTCAGATATGATAAAAGATTTGCAAGAGCAATAGGGAAATGGGTACTGAATCTGGCTAATGCATCCAGATTATTTTATCCCGGATTTTTACCTGCTAATCTGCAGGATGGTGCAGCATGGTCTTCTGCCAATGACCCTGATCGTGTAATAGCACATGAGGCTATGAAAGAAGTGTGGGACGGTAAATCTCCATTTTCAACAGGAGATGCATTGCGCAGTGGCTGGGCTGCCACAAATTTAGCGCTGTATGGGAGTTCTTCAGTAGGATACCTCGGAGCTATTATTGACAGAACCAATGATGACAGGATTTTAAAACTCGATTTGCTGGCGACTGATTTTTTTAAACCTGAATCATACCCTTCATATCTGTACTATAATCCACACCCAACTACAAAATCTGTAAATATAGAGCTGGGTGATACACCTGTGGATATTTATGATGCTTTAACTGAAACATTTATTGCTGAAGGCGTTAATGGCACGGCTTCGTTACAAATTCCTGCTGACCAGGCTATTTCCATCGTCCTTACACCTGCGGGCGGAGACAGAACTTATGCTAAGAATACTTTTAGAGTAAACGGAATCATTGTTGATTACAGACAGTCTGCAGAGACTTTCAATTATGCTCCCCGTATTAAGGCACTTGCTGCTGAAAAACCTGTTCTTGCAGTTAATGACTCTACAAAAGTATTCCTGACGGCATTCGACCAGGATAGTCCCGATCTGAGTGTAGAGTGGCAAATTAATTCAGGTACATTCAGTGGAAATGGAATGGAAATTTCCTGGAAGCCAAATGATTCAATAGGATTGCACGAAATTAAAGTCATCATTGAAGATGAATTGGGACAAAAAGATTCTACTTCAATCTTTATTGAGGTGGTGGCAGAGATCAATCAGGCACCTGTTATCAGAAATATAATACTGGACAAATCATATGTTCAACCTGGTGGAAGCATTCAAATTATGCTGGATGTGTTTGATCCAAACGGAGACAATTTGATCTTCAACTGGACTGCATCTGCGGGAACTATCAATGGTTCTGAAACGGAAATTAGCTGGCAAAGTCCTTCCACGCAGGGAATTTACAATATCTCTGTGACAATAAGAGATCCTGAAGGTTTGCAAACAAATGCGACGATTCCTGTTTGGGTCCGTGATTTTGAAAATGTGGTGAAAGGAGATAGTATCGCTTACTATCCATTTTCTGGAAATGCTCAGGATGTCTGGCCGAACCAGCTGAATGGAGTAGTTTCAGGTGCAAGACTTACAGCTGATCTATTAGGTAACAGTACTTCAGCCTACACTTTTAATGGAAACACACACCATATCCGCGTACCTCACAAACCTGTTCTGGATTTTCAGGATGGAATTACCTTAAGCTTTTATTTCAATGCGTCTCAATTACCCGACAGGGAATCATTCCTTGTTTCACATGGTAGCTGGCAGAATCGATGGAAAATTTCCATTACACCTGAACGAAGAATCAGATGGACCATCAATACCCTCAGTGGTATTACGGATTTGGATGGATCAATAATTCTTGAAACGGATGAAGTATATCATATTGTAGCCACCTATGATGGTAACTGGATGGCATTATACATTGACGGGAATCTGCATGCTTTCAAGCCCATGACAGGAAAAATAAGAACCAGTGGATTGGATCTGCTATTTGGACAGATGATTCCAGGAGATCAGAGTTTCAATTTTGCGGGTATTCTGGATGAAATTAAAATCTTTAATTATGCCGTCACTCCTGAAGAATCGGAAGTATTGTTTGCATCCATTAGTACTGGTCTTTTTGACGCTAAAATTTCAAGCCAAAAGCTACTGATTTTTCCTAATCCTGTATCGGATTTCATTCAGATTGAATTACCAAATATTGAAGGTTCCTGCGCCATTTTTGATAGTAAAGGCACAAGAATATTTCAAACAAATATATCGAATGTCTACAAAGGTGGACAATTCAAAATAAATACTACATCCTGGTCAGCCGGCACTTATTTCATAGTGCTGCATTCTGATCAGGGAATTTGGTCAAACAAGTTTATTAAATTGAATAATTAAATTTCAAAATCTCCTAAATCAATTACATTATGCGAGAACATTTATACAAGATCAGTTTAATGGCATTCTGCCTTCTGATTGCCTGGGGTGCCCGGGGACAGGACGTCGTTGCCTACTACGATTTCAATGGAAATAGTAGAGATCAATCTGTCAATAAAAATCATGCCCAGGTCAAAGGTGCTTTTTTAACTCAGGACAGGTTTAACTGGGCAAGACGGGCATTTCACTTTGATGGAATTCAAAGTGCCATTACTGCTCCCAATGATGGAGCATTGAACTCAGATTTTCAAACAGTAAGTTTTTGGGTACGGGTAACGGAATTACCGGCTCAGGGCGAAGTGTTTCTAATGTCCTTTGGAGGATGGCAGGAACGTTGGAAAATATCTCTTCCAGCACACGGCAAACCTGTCTGGACTACCAACAATAGCAGTGGTATTTCGGATATGGATTCAGGTGATGGCTTTGTACTTCAGGAAGGTGAATGGACTCATCTGACATTTATACATAATGGCACGAATGATCAAATTTACTTTAATGGCCAGCTGGCTGCCTCAAAAGCAGTAAGTGGTACCATGAATAGCACCTCAAATCCATTAGGAATCGGATATGATCCGATTGGTGGAGGATTGTTTTTCAATGGTGAAATTGATGAGGTCCTAATTTTGAATGAAGCATTGGATGCAGGCGAAATTGCAGCTTTATATAATGCTCAAAACACAGCACCAGTTGTTACTAATTCAATAGTAGCTGATTATAAAATGGATGGGGATACTAAAGATGCCTCAGTATCAGGAAATCATGCATTCAATCGTGGAGCTGTGCTCACCACAGACCGTTTTGGGTATGGAAATTCTGCCTACTATTTTAATGGTACAGATGCAGAGCTTACTGCTGAACCTACAGCGCCATTGAATTCTGAAAAACTATCAGTTAGTTTCTGGATCAATGTAAGAGAGCTTCCTGCACAGGGTGAAGCATTTGTGTTATCGCATGGAGGATGGCAGTCCCGTTTTAAGATCTCCCTTCCTTCACATGGAAAATTAGTATTTACAACTAATCATACAAATGGAATTTCTGATATGGATGCCGGCGATGCTGCAGCTTTAACCCCTAATTCCTGGAAACATGTGGTAATGGTTCATGATGGTCAGCAGAATATCATCTACATGGATGGTGTAGCGGCTGCGACCAAAAATGTGGTAGGGGAATTAAACTCAACTTCTTTTCCATTGGGAATGGGATATAATCCTATAGATGGTGGTAATTATTTCAACGGCTCTCTGGATGAAGTTCAGTTTTACAATTATGCACTCTCAGCAGGAGAAATTGCTAATCTTTATACTGCTCAATCTTCTGATCCATCCGGAAATCCGGATCTTGTAGCTGATTACAAATTTGCCGGAAATGCAAATGATCATTCAGTCTACGAAAACCATGCAAGTGGTGATGCAAGTCCTGGAATGGATAGATTTGGATACGCAGCAAATGCGATGAATTTTGATGGAACTACATCATTAATTGCAGCCAATTCTCCTGCTTTAAATTCTCCTGCAACTTCAATAAGTTTCTGGGTAAGAGTTAATGAATTACCGGTCAACGGTGAAGCATACCTTTTATCTAATGGAGGATGGCAGTCAAGATGGAAGATTTCACTTCCTCCTCATGGTAAGCCGGTATTTACAACTAATCATGCAAATGGAATCTCTGATATGGACTCCGGTGATGGCAATGTACTGAGTCCGGGTCAATGGAAACATGTAGTTTTTGTTCATGACGGAACCTCAAATATAATCTACATGAATGGTGTGCAGGTTGCCATCAAAGCTGTGCCGGGAGATTTGAACAGTACCTCACATCCATTGGGATTTGGTTACAATCCTATTGATGGTGGAAATTATTTTGACGGAGATTTGGATGAAGTTCAGCTGTACAGCAGAGCACTTTCAGCTGATGAGATTCTGGATTTATATAATTTGCAAAATGAAACGCCTGTTTTTACTGAGGAATTAGTTGCTGAATATACTTTTACAGGTAACACAAATGATGGTACTGTATTCAGTAATCATGCTACATCCAGTAATGCATTGCTATCCAAAGATCGTTTCGACGCCGCTAATCACGCCATGTCATTCAATGGTACAGATAGCAGGGTAACTGCCGGTAATTCTCCACAATTGCAATCTGATTACACTACGGTAAGTTTCTGGGTAAATATTCGCGAATTACCTCCGCAGGGAGAATACTTTTTGTTGTCTCATGGTGGATGGCAGGAAAGATGGAAAATTTCATTACCAGCACATGGCAAACCAGTATGGACAACCAATCATTCCGGCGGAATATCTGATATGGACTCAGGTGATGGTAATGTTCTGACACCGGGTGAATGGACGCATGTTGTCATGGTTCACGATACCGACCAGGACAAAATCTATTTTGATGGCGTAAAAGTCGCAGAGAAAAATGTTGGTGGAACACTAAATTCAACAACGAGAGACTTTGGCATTGGCTACAACCCTATTGATCAGGCCAATTTCACAAATGGTCAGTTGGATGATGTTCAGGTCTACAATGTTGCATTGAATGATGCAGAAATTGCTGCACTTTATGCAGCTCAGTCAGAAGCACCTAATCAGGATGATACGGAAGCTCCGGATTCACCCCTGGATCTGACAGCAGATGTGAATTTTACTACTGTTACACTTAGCTGGCAGGCATCTGATGACAATGTAGGCGTTACAGGATATAATGTATATCAGGCTGGAACACATATAGCTACAGTTCAAACTACAAATATTGTACTTTCAGACCTGACTCCGCTTGCAGAAATCCTGTTTGGAGTTTCAGCTGTGGATGCTGCAGGAAATGAATCAGCTATTTCAACTTTATTGGTGAAAGTAGGTGATGATGAATCACCTGATACAACCCCTCCAACCAAGCCGGGAAATCTAAGTGCAGATGTAGGATCTTATTCAGTGTTATTAACATGGGAAGCTTCTGTAGATGACAGAATTGTTGCAGGTTATGTTGCACTTGTCGATGGAGTAGTATTTGATACTTTGTCAGGAACTGCAACTTCTGTATTCATTAGTGGATTAGAGCCTGAAGAGCTGTATACATTTGAAGTGTATGCTTTTGATGCTGCAGGAAACGATTCCGAATATGCTGAATTGACTGTTGCTACGGCACCAGAAATTGTAACCAGTGAGCCAGGCCTTGTAGCATGGTATCCGTTTGAAGACAATGCAAATGACGCAACCCCTTATTTCAATCATGGAGAAATTGGAGGTGATCCGACTTTCCAAAATGTAACCGACAGACCAAATGCATCCGGCAGAAATATTGTATTCAATGGTGGTGATTCTATCATCGCTCCGAATGCTGTGCAATTAATTTCAGACTATACAACTGTAGGTTTCTGGATTCGTGTAGACGACGTCAATATCGCAGATGCTGAGTCCTACATCATGACATTCGGTCATTGGAGTGAAAGATGGAAAATCTCACTACCTCAACATTTAAAGCCGGTATTCACTACAAACAGCAAAAATGCTCAGTTCGCTAATTTTATATCTGATATGGATAGTGGTGATGGTAATGAAGTAAGCCGTGGATTCTGGTGGTATGTGACTATGGTACATGATGGTCAGTTTGATATCATCTATATTGATGGTGTTGAAGCTAATCGCAAGCCGGTGTCAGGTGTTCTCAACAGCACAGGCAGACCGCTTGGAATTGGTAATAATGCAGTAGAAGGTGGACAATATTTCCTGGGTGCTCTTGATGAAATCAAAATTTACAATAAGGCACTTACTTCAGAAGAAATCAGCAATCTGTATACCCTTGGTACTACCGGTACAAACGAATATGTAGCTGATGAACTGAAAGGAACACTGAAAAATGTTTTCCCTAATCCTGCTACCAATGTAGTCTATTTGGAGCATTCCTTACCGCTAAATGAAGAACTGTTAATTCGTGTATTTGACCAAAGGGGAAGACAAGTTGACGCTATTCGTATGGCTGTAGGAACTATACCTGCAGAGGCTATTAAAGTGGATGTAAACAGATATCCTCAGGGATTATATTTTATGAATTGTATTTCCGGAGGTAAAAATGCCGGTTCGCTAACATTCATCAAGAAGTAATTCCTGAATTGAAGATAGATTTTGATTGATTGATTAATGTGACCACACAAATGTTGTAGGAGAGGTAACCGAAATCGTTCGGTCCTCTCCTTACATTTGATTGTATTGGATGAAATGATCCATAGATTATCCAATGTATTTAATTATTTCATATCCTAAGGCTTTCTTTCTCAGATTTCTGATCAATGGCAACTTAAGCCAATTCATTGTCATTTGATTTATTTCCTTTAAAACATGATGTTCATGTCAACTTTAGCCAGACGTTTTGAACAAAACCCAATCATTAGAAAAGAAGATATCCGCCCCAGTAAAAGTGGATTAATCATCGAGTGTGTCCTGAATCCAGGCGTATTCAAATTTAATGATAAGCTCTGGTTGATTCTCAGAGTGGCCGAAAGACCCAAACAAGAAGGTGAAATGATCACATTTCCTATTATGTCGGGATCAGGGGACTTAGAGATTTTGAAATTCAGCAAGACTGATCCGCAATTGGATTTGAGTGATACAAGGTATGTCAAAGTAAATGGATCTACTTTCTTATCGACAATATCACACCTTAGACTCTGGTGTAGCGATGATGGAATTCATTTTTATGAACCCACAGATTTGAATCCCATTATTTATGGCGCTGGCCCTTTAGAGACATTTGGAATTGAAGATTGCAGAGTTTGCCAGATTGGTGACACATATCATTTGACTTTTACGCAGGTATCTGAACACGGTGTTGGCGTAGGACTGATGAGTACAAAAGATTGGAAGACATTTGACAGAAAAGGTATGATACTTCCACCTCATAATAAGGATTGTGCATTATTTGATGAAAAGATCAATGGCCAATATTTTTGTTTACACAGACCATCAGGTATAGACCTTGGTGGTAATTTTATATGGTTGTCTTCTTCACCGGATCTTATCCATTGGGGTAAGCATCAATGTATAGCACATACCCGAAAAGGAATGTGGGATTCAGCCAGAATTGGAGCAGGAGCTTCACCTATCAAAACGGAGGAAGGTTGGCTGGCTATTTATCATGGAGCAGATTCACAACATCGGTATAGTCTCGGTGCTATTTTGATGGATTTGAATGATCCTACTAAAATTTTGGCAAGATCTTCAAAACCGCTTTTAGAACCTGAAACGGATTATGAAAAAAATGGGTTTTTCGGAAATGTTGTATTTACGAATGGGCATGCGGTTGAAGGAGACGTGATCACAATGTATTACGGTGCCTCTGATGAAGTCATTTGTGGAGCCACACTGCAAATTTCAGAAATACTGGCCGATTTGAAAACTTATGCCTAAGATGTACGCAATTGGTCAGATCCTATTTTTATGATTCTCAATAATTACCTTCAATCTACCCCTTCTGTATGCTCCAAAAATTAAGCTCTGAATTCGCATTTTTCAATTCCCATTCCAAAAGCATGAAAACCCTGCTTTTGACGAATCTGATCTATGCACTGGTTTTGCCTATCATTGAGATGTTCATTGGCGCATACATCATGCGAAATTCTTCTGACATCAGTCTGGTAGTGGTATTTCAGCTGGCGCTCTATACCGGTATACCCCTGACCTTTATGATCAATGGTTTTCTGCTCAATTATGTACACATTTCAAAATTGTATTCATTGGGAATGTTACTGAGCGGTATTTCGATGTCGGCAATGATGTTGCTTACGGAGTTGGACACTACAGGTGTTTTTGCAGCCGGACTGATCATGGGACTTTCTTATGGCTTCTTCTGGGCCAACAGAGATTATCTGGCCCTGGATACTACCAATGACAGCAACAGGAATTACTATTACGGGATTGAGACATTTTTTTACACGCTCACTTTTATCATTATACCATTCACGGCCGGAGCATTCATTGCCACTACTGAAAAATATGGCTGGTTTGGGGGAGATACGAATGTAGCCTATTACATCCTCACAGCCTGTGTGTTTGGATTTACAATTGTTGCCTCCATTCTGGTGCACAAAGGTGGGTTCAAGAATCCGAAAAAATCCCCATTTTTATTTTTAAAATTTCATTCACTCTGGAATAAGATGCTGGGATTATCGGCATTGAAAGGGATTGCTCAGGGGTATATCGTAACTGCACCTGTGATGCTGATCATGATGCTTGTTGGAGAGGAGGGAGAACTGGGGATTATTCAATCTGTGGGCGCACTGTTGTCTGCAGTTTTGTTGTATATCCTCGGCAGAACCACAAAGCCAAAGCATCGCTTACTTGTTTTCGGATTTGGTCTGGCGCTGTTTGCAGTAGGTGCAATTATCAATGCTTCCTTATATTCTTCGGTAGGGGTGGTGCTATTTGTCTTATGCCTGATATTTGCCCGTCCATTGCTGGATATTGCATATTTCCCCATTCAATTAAAAGTAATTGACAGAGTAGCAGCAATTG
>JALHRR010000098.1 GCA_022841345.1 Saprospiraceae bacterium | reverse complement strand
GAGAATTCCTTTTCGAAGATCAATGCCATAGGTGGAGCAGGTATCAGGATCTCTGACTGCATAGGCCAGGAGACTGAATAGCATCTCGTAGTCCTCCGGAAACAATTGAAAGCGAAAACCGAACAATTCCCGGCCTTTACACAGCAAGTATTCGAGACAGGCATCGAAGTCGAATGCATATCTTCCACTCTCGTGCCGGTAAATCAACCGGTTTCTCCAATCCGATTCAGAGGGGCTCAGAATAATCTTTTTTTCCATTAAGTGGATCGTGATAGGGTCCATGATGTGTAGGTTTTGAATGGTTTTGATATGAATTCTTTTTGTATTCTGCATTGCGTTTGATCCAGCCAAAAATGGCTTTGTCCAGGTGAGTCATTTTGGCTCCTCCGCTCAGGCACCAGTTTTTATCGGTGTAGTATTTGTAAAACTTTCTAGCCTGGTCTTCATAACCACCTGCTTTACGAAACCCGAGGATAATTTCTTCCAGAGCCGGTGGTTGAAAAAAACTATTTTGAGGCCACAAGGATTCTTGATTTTCTGATTCGGGAATTTTTCTTTGATTTTCATTTTCAGAATTTTTGATTTTTTTTTCCTTAGTACTAGTACTAGTACTCTTACTAATACTTTTATTATTTATACTAGTACTAGTACTTGAATAAATAAATTTTTTTGACTTTTTCAAATCCAAATCTTCTTCCTGATCTACTTTGAAATGAATTGTTTCAACTTCATTTATTTTTTTTTCTAAAAGATCAGTCAAAGGTTCATTTTGCTGAGATTTGTCATCTGTGGGTTCATTTAGATGTTCACTCAGATGTCTATTTTTTGGACATGTGCCATTCAGATGTTCACTCAGATGTCCATTTGGTGGACATGTGTCATCCACATGTTCACTCAGATGTCCACTCAGATGACCAGTCAGATGTCCATTTGGTGGACATGTGCCATCCTGATGTCCAGTCAGATGTCCATTTGGTGGACATGTATCGTCCACATGTTCACTCAGATGTCTAGTCAGATGTCCATTTTTTGGACATGTGTCACACAGATCTTCACTCAGATGTTCAATTTTTGGACATGTGTCGTTCAGATGTCCATTTTTTGGACATGTGCCATTCAGATGTTCACTCAGATGTCCATTTGGTGGACATGTGCCACTCAGATGTCCATTCAGTGGACATCTGAAATCTTTATCTTCAGTCAGATGTCCATTCAGTGAACATCTGAAATTGGTGTTTTCTGTCAGATGTCCATTCAGTGGACATCTGAAATTAGCATCCTGCATCAGATGTCCATTTGATGGACATCTGAAATCAGTGGTTTCAGTCAGATGTCCATTCAGTGAACATCTGAAATTAGTTTCTTCCGTCAGATGTCCATCTGGTGGACATCTGAAATGGGTGTTTTCAGCCAGATGTCCTTTCGTTGGACAAGTGTCTAGTGTATTTGAGCTGAAATTTGGATTAGGTAAATTGGCCAGATTGGATTGCAAAACTTCTGCATGTTCTTTGTTAACCCCAGGCGGGAACGATCTCATTTTAACAAAACTCTGGAGCTTAGGATTGTGCTGTGGAAGATAGTCATCAATATAAGCCCAGTCTTGGAAGTTCTGCATATAACGCGCAAAAGTAGTCCGTGAATTGATTCTGGAATGTTTCATTAAATCACAACGAGAAATGGGTACTAATTCTATGAATTGATTCCGGCTCCAATGATTAAAAAGGGCCAGGTACAACGCCATGTGCATAGGCGTCATACGCTGGTCCTCATCCCATAATGAAAAAACGTACTCTAAATGTTGTTGAAAACTGAATCTTTGCTCAGGCACGTTCAAGTTGATTTTTACCGGAATTTAAAAAGTCCATGATCTCGTCATAGTCATACAGCAATCCTCCTCCGACCCGGATAAATGGAATGGTACCATTATTCCGGTGTGTCTGCAGCGTGCCGTTAGACATTTTGAGAAGAGACATTACTTCATGGGTTTTGAGAAATCTTTTGGGAGCTGCATGGGTAGGAATGGTTGATAATAATTTCTGAATGTCAGAAAGCAATTCCATTTTAAATTCTCGTAAATCGTCGGTGGTAATAATTTGTGTTGGCATAATAAATATGGTTTTAAGGTTTACGACAAATTACGGCAAAATACCAATAGGTATGTTGTACCATGTGTACTAGTACACCCTAGTACACTACTGATAATCAATGAAATAAAAATTGAAAAAAGTTGAAAATATGGTGAACGTATATTGATTCTATATAATATGATCACATTTTGAGTAAATAATTGGGATTTGAGTGACCAATTGAAGAAGGAGTTATTAACAGCCATTTATTTTGAAATCAAAATGGCATAAATTGTATCTTTGGAGTGCAAATGGCAGAAATGCCATCGGCATAAAAATATTATTGCGAAGAGCAAACATTGGTGACAAGAAATTTCCAGATTTAAAAAACACACACAATGGTTGCTGGTCGCCTACGCTAAGCGTGGGCATCAGCGGCTTGTGTGTAGGGTCTGGAAACCCTCTTGTCAGGTTGTTTGGTGTTCCACGCCCTTTTTATACCTTAATTGTAGCTTAAGGGTGTGCATTCTAAAACTTTAACAGTATGAAACAAGCACCCAAGGGGCATAGGCCCATCAGCAATGATCTCAACACGCTCCTGGAGCTGAACGGCTTCACAGATGTACAGCAATTGCTGGAATTGACTGTGGCAAAAATCATGAGGTTGGATGGGTTTAATATCCGGATGCTGTCTGAGATTACTTCGATTTCAGAAAGTTTAGGAATCCAACTAATCGATCAGTAATGATCTTTGCTGTTCTGAAATTAAAAGCTTCCTTATAACGGGTATTCAAGGTACCTGGATTAAGTTTCTGCAAATCCATAGGAATAATGAAGTAGCTTAAATACTGAAAGAATAATGTCATATCGTCGTGGTGAATAATCTTAGCCCATCTCAATAATTTGAACCAGGACCCCATTTCACTGACATTCATATTAACTTTGATTTTCCTCTGGACATAAATATAATTGCTATTATCCTTCTCCGTTGAAACGGACCCGGGGGATTCCTTAAAATAGTCAATGGATGACAAACACGATTTAATTATGAGCTCACTAAGATCAAAGATTTTTGAATTATACTTCGGGTGCTGAATCAAGCTTCGCTGATTACACTCCTTTATAAACTTTCTCAGAAAGTCAATCTTTAATTCAACGGGTATAATCTCCTCCAATTTACTCTCAAGAAATTGGTTAACTGAAGATAAGATCCTTGTTGTATTGAGATTACATTCAATCAATAATTCAATGAAAGAAACCTCTGTTGTTGAATGAATATCCTGCTTTTTGAAGAATTCATGCAAACGATTAATCAAATTTACAAGGAAAGATATTCGATTGTAGGAAATGGCAGGAATTGTATTGGTATATATCAGTTCATTAAAATGCATATGTAATTCAGGAAGAATATTGATTGAATCCTCAAGAGCATTCAATGAGTCACTCACAGAGTGAACCAATCCTTTGTTTTGCTCTAGTGTAGCATCGACTACAAGTGGATTCGTGAATTTCTCCCTGTCAATAAAAGGCTCGAAATGATGGTAAAGGAATTTCTGCACTTTCTCACAATACAAGCCAGCCAGTGTAAAAAAGTCTTGAACAACAGGATTAATTGGCAATTCTGTTCGGGCATAATAACTTCCTTCGTCCAGGCGCCTATAGAAAATTGCAATGTTGTGAATGATTAATTCGAGATGAGAACCAACCATGGATTTTGGTGATTGATGATTGGATCCTACTTCCAAAATTGATAGACGAAGATTCTCTTTTATTTCCTCAACCTGAGTCTTTAGGGAAAGATTGAGATAGAAATAAGCCAGCTGGTTGACTTCCAATTCATTAAGATCCAGTGGAAATGAAAATGTAACCACTGATCCATCAAGAGATCCTTTCACTTCCTTGATGGATATTCCGGAAGCCAGCAAATTCAAGAATTCTGCAATGGCATCTTTATCTGCAGCATGAAGGGCAGTCTTTGGAAAAGCTGCTGTCTTAATGGGATAAGGAAAAATATTGCTCGATTGCTTCAATAATTTAATCTCTCCATCGGGCAGCTTTGGAAGGGAGAGCTGTATAACTTTGTGAACAACTATGTCTGACTCTTTCTGATGTGCCAGGATCCTTGAAACGAGTTGAGCCTTGGAGAGCTGAAGCAGCTTCTCCGGATGGAATTCACCTTTGATGATGTCATCAAAGAACTGTAGGTAATAATTTGTACGCATATCACACCTCTTACAATATTAAAAAAGTGCAAAAACCACTGAATCTCAGTGACAAATGAATTTGTATAATCTTGCTTTAGGTGCATTAACATAAATTGAATAGGGATTCACTTAGAATCACTATACAAAGAATCCAACCGAAAGATAATAAAGAATAGCAAAATACATCATTCTGTAATGAAATGTTTTAAATTAGTCTGACTCATTATTAATAAAATGGGAATATACTAATACATGAGAGCTTCAATCTCAATATGAACCTAGTTGTCGGTACCAGACTTAACTGAACCAGAAGATGTTTTCTGATTGAGCTTCGTCAAAAGAGTCATCATATCTTCAGAGACTTTGCGCTCCACTACCTTGGCGTATATCTGAGTTGTTGAAATCCTGGTATGTCCCAGCATCTTACTGACAGTTTCGATTGGAACACCATTTGACAAAGTGACAGTTGTCGCAAAGGTATGCCTGGCCAGGTGAAAGGTTAATCTCTGCTGGATACCACAGAGAGTGGCCAGCTCTTTTAAATATGCGTTGATTTTTTGATTGGATATAGGCGGGAATACACTTCCATTATGAACAGCAGAAGCATCCTTCGAATATTTTTTAATCAATTCCAGTGCTTTGGGAAGAAGTGGGACAATTACTTTTTCGCTAGATTTCTCTCGTTGAGTCTGGATCCAAAAATTGCCGTCGATACCTCGTGTAATATGATCAGTGGATAAAAGATACATATCAATGTATGAAAGACCGGTGTAACACGAGAAAATAAACAAATCTCGGGTTTTATCCAGGCGATTACTGTCAAGTTGAATATTCTCGAGAACCTCCAATTCCTCCTCAGATAAGTACCCACGGTCTGTCTTTACAAATTTGAGGCTGAATTTCTCCATTGGCTTCTCGGTCATCCAGTCCAGCTTGTGTACAAAATTGAGCACTTTCTGGAGGCGTTCCATGTGCTTCATGAGACCATTATTCTGAAGTTTCTTTCTGTGGTCTTTCGGAATATACATTCTGAGGAAGTATTCGAATTCCGTAATGAACTGATAATTAATCTTCACAAGCGGTATATCAGTTTTTCTTTTTTCCCTCGTTACAAATTCTTTGATATACTTTTCTGTGGTGCGGTAATTTTTCAATGTGCCCGGTTTGAGTACAGAAGACTGCATCCGGTAGTGGTAAGTAAATGCTTCTAGAATGGTTTTCTGTTTTACTTCTACTCCAAGGAAAGCATCCTTCAGAGCATTGAGGTCAAGTGCCTCTTCATAAATTCTTGAATCTTTATAAAGCCCCCACATTTTGGCCTTGGATTGGTCTAAAAATTTATTTATAGACCTGGCTTCAGGGTTTCTGTCTTTGACTCTTCCTTTTGTTTTATCCCAATCCTCGAGTAGGACGACAGTGTTCATAGAAATTTCAATTCTCTTCACTTGGGCTACGATGCGCATGGCGACTGATCCGTAGCCGGGTCGATAAGATCTTTCACGTATCACGAAATGGATACCAAAGCCTGAAGATGTACTCATTTTGGTTCGATTTTAGTTCTTTTGAATGAAAAACCCTTAATCGTTCACCTTTCGGTTCACTGGGTATTCATCAAATTGAATCAAATGAAACTAAATCAAATTAGCACATGTAATTGAATGTCAATTCATTACATTGCCAATGGTACAAATCTAAGCTAAAAATGCGTTCACCTTATCGTTCACCCAACAATTGAATTACATTGGTATGAATTGATATGCCCAAAAACACAAAACGCTGTAAATCAAGCGATTTACAGCGTTTTGAAACGGACTAAATTCCAATTCGTCGGGATACCAGGATTCGAACCTGGGACCCCTTGGTCCCAAACCAAGTGCGCTACCGGACTGCGCTACATCCCGAATCAGGTGTGGGTGTGATAGTGTGGGTGTGAGTGTGTTGGGTTTTGTGGTAGAGTTTGAGTGTGTGGTTTGTCTCACCGATGTATTTTTCTTACAAAAAATACATGCGGTGAGAGCGGGATTCGAACCCGCGGTACGGTCACCCGCACGACAGTTTAGCAAACTGTTGGTTTAAGCCACTCACCCATCTCACCATATCTTTTAATACCTGCTTTCAAGTATCACTTTTCTTCTTTTTAACGCCTCAGAGTCCACATTGTTTCTTCATTTGGCATTCCGCTCTGTTTCATCATCTTCATCTCAACTGCACTATTCTCTCAAAGCGGATGCAAATATATACAGGTCTTACAATAATACAAATTTTGACTTCAACTATTTATCGCTTTTATTCTCACTTTAATTCAACTAATTGATTAACAATCTATCACATAAACTGTAATTATTGAATTTGTTTTGATGCAACTACTCGGGAGGCTATTTACTGGTCCTTCTTAGCAGCTTTGGTCGTAGTAAGGGTGACGCCCCTTCACAGCTTCGCCAATGAAGGGGTGACGCCATTTTACTGTCGCAAAATGGTGACGTCTATGTCAGCTACGCTGTCATAGGTGACGTCCTGGAGCCAGAATTAAACTTCGGCTACCCACACCCTTTGCTTCCTGTAGCTTGCAGCTACGTCACTCACACTCACACGCATGTAGGTTGGTATTAACTTCTACGGTCGTAGCTGAAAGCTACTCTTAGCAACATAGGTCGTAATTGGCTGTTTCAACCTAACTCATAACTCTCACCGGCTGTTAACGAATAAACGTCCCCACGCCTTAACGAGGCTGTTTCCGGCTGTTTCCGATTCAACGCTTACACACTTTAACGCTTTAACCGGGCTGTTCCGGCTGTTTCCAATTCAACGCCTCAACGTCTACACGCCTCAACGAGGCTGTTCACCCTGTCGCATTCAAGGAAATCTTCACCTCCCGCTCTATCTCATTCACTTTCGTCCTGAACTTGGGATCCGTGTCCAGCATATCCTGAATGGCTTTGCAGGAATATATCACAGTACTGTGATCTTTACCTCCAAAATAATCACCGATCACTTTCAATGACTTATTCGTATAATTTTTGGCCAGGTACATGGACAATTGTCGCGCAATCACCACTCCCCTCTTTCGGCTTTTTCCATTCAACTGATCTACCGGAATATCAAACGTTTTCGCTACCAATTCCTGAATACTTTCTATACTCACCCCGCTGTTGAGTTGTGTGACAAATTTCTGAATCACTTCCTTGGCAAGAGTCAAATCTACTTCCTTTCTGTTCAATGAAGATTGTGCAATCAATGAAATCAATACACCCTCCAGTTCGCGAATATTATCCTTGATATGATAACTGATAAATTCTACAATATTCGGGGGCAATATGATGCCTTCCTTTTCCATTTTAGCCTCCAGGATCGCCATCCGTGTTTCCAGATCCGGAATCTGAAGATCTGCTGTCAATCCCCATTTGAATCTTGAAATCAATCTGTCATCCATTCCATTCAGATCTTTTGGAGGCCTGTCAGAAGTGATGATCAGTTGCTTTCTGTTTTGATGCAATTGATTGAATATATGGAAGAAAATCTCCTGAGTCTTCGTTCGTTCCGCCAGGAAGTGAATATCATCCACGATCAGTACATCCAGCAATTGATAGAAACTGACAAAATCATTGATTGTATTATTCTTGATCGCCTGCACCATCTGATTCGAGAATTTCTCGATTGAAATATACAGTACACTTTTCTCCGGATGGTTTTGCACAATTGTATTCCCTATGGCCTGAGCCAGATGTGTCTTGCCAAGACCAGCTGAGCCATAGATGACGAGAGGATTGAATGAAGTCGTTCCAGGCCTTTCGGCAATTGCCAATCCTGCTGACCTTGCCAGACGGTTGCAATCTCCTTCTATATAATTGTCAAAAGTATAATGCTTATTCAGCTGCGTTTCCACCTTCATCTTGCGGATTCCCGGTATCACAAAAGGATTTCTGATCTCACTTTGATCGGCCTGCTTTGGCTCATCCTGCACGCCGTTTTTTTGCTTTTGCTGCGGCTCATCTGCAGTCTGCATCAGGATCTGGTATTCAAGTTTTGCCTTATCACCCAGCTCCTTACGGATCACTTTTTTCAGCAAATCCACATAATGCTGCTCCAGCCATTCATAGAAAAACTTATTTGGAACCTGAATCGTCAGCACTGATTCTTTTAATCTTACAGGGCGGATCGGCTTAAACCAAGTACTGTAGCTCTGAGGGTTTACCTCAGCCTGTATCGTAGCCAAACACAAATTCCACACTTGTTGATGTTCACCCATAATTAAATCTATACAAAGCCGATCTGGATTCTGACAGTGGTTCGTATTCAATTACGTTATCACACGCCAATTTTCCCGGCCATTCAATCATAATAAATTCATTCTTCAATACTTATCAGAATAAGGGCTGTAAAGGTCGAAAAATTTGTCCGGATTCGATAAAAGAAAATCAGGACAATTTGACACCTTTATTTTGATCGGGTCACACGTATGAATGTGGGAATATAAAAACAATGTCGATAACAAACAAAAATTTGCTTATTTATAATTCTCAGGCACAATTATTTATATAATTCGACTTATAAACTATTGATTTTTTTTGGGTGTGCCCCCGAGGTAATATAAAATTGCAATTTTTGAAGATGCAATTTTATATTACCTCGGGGTCGGGCTCTCCGCTTTACTTCGCAGAGCCGCATATCAATGCGTCTCTGCTCGTGCCCGCTGCGATCCCTCACACATTGTTGTTCATTCATATACCCATCGCTTCCCGTATCTTCCAGTTACGGCACTCACACGCACACACTAGCAGGTTGAAATGGACTTTTAAAGTCGTAGCTGTAAGCTACTCTGAGCAACGCGAGACACACCCCATCGCTTCCCGTAGCTTTCAGCTACGGCACTCACACTCACACACAAGTACGCTGAAATGGACTCTTAAAGTCGTAGCTGTAAGCTACT
>JALHRR010000097.1 GCA_022841345.1 Saprospiraceae bacterium | reverse complement strand
GTTGAAAGTTGAGGAGTTTAGAAGTTGAAGAGTTTAGAATGAGAGTCAAAAGATTCGCACCCAAAACTTACAAATCTCAGAAGGGATAGTCGGCAAGTATTTGCAGCTATTTCCGGAGATATAGTCGAAGCGAAGTGATGTCTTTCTGCACCTTCGGTTTGAAAGGTGATGGTTCGATTCCTCACCACAAGTGTCTTTTCATAGAACAAGCTATGAAAAGGTGATACCGAGGTTCGTTTTACTCACTACGGCACAAGTGTCTTTATATTTTCAGCTGCTACGCATTGAAAATATAAAGGTGATGGCTGACTCGAAGACAAGAAGGCAGCTTCTCCCGACTGTTCTATTGTAGCTGTGGTTTGAAACTTCTTCTTTGCGGCTGTTTCCTTTCCCTTCGCAAGGGAAAGGGCAGGGATAGGGTTCACACCCAGAACTCTCCACTCAAACTGGCTGGTTGCCAGAAGCCAGAGCCAGAAGCCCTCTTCCAGCCTGTCCACCTTGCAGCTCGCAGTTTTTTCTTAGGCTGTTTTCTCGAGGCTCGTAGCTCGCAGCTTCAGGCTGTTAACCAGCAACTAGCAACCAGCAACCAACTTATTCATACTTCACTTCCAGCTTCTGCTCAATGGTATTTCCCAATTCATCTGTCGCGGAGAGCCGGTACGTTCCCGGAGAGGGAGCCATTTCCAGCTCATGGAATTCTGAAGTGACTCCAATCAGATCATCATCCAGAAACCAAAACACGCGGGTTGCAGGTTTTTTATGCGCTATTTTGAGAACTGTTTTATTGGTTTCTCCCCGCCATGTTTTAGGTATGGTTATGACCGTATTTCTCTGTGGGTAGATGAATTGCATGATGCGATCCAAATGGATTTTTTCAGCACAAGACTCAGTCCACACTGGAAGAGATTGATAATCAGCATTTTTATTTTTGTAATAATACTCCTGAACAGGTGGAAGCACAAACCAACTCTTCATCTGAACCGGAGAATCCGAACAATCCTGATAAGCCCTCTTACCCTCAGAATCAAGGCCAATAAGATGATGATGGGGGCACAGTGTCATCATATGTGCATTCGCAGGAATATCAACCATCGTGGAAGGGCAGATATCTTTCGCTAAGTGACCGCTGATTCCGCAAACTTTTGCCGCCTTCAGATGTCGTGTTGGTTTTTTCCATTCCGGAGCTGCCGGTAGCATGTCGAATACAGTAAATAATAAAGGGGCAGCTGCCTCTACTCCAATAATACCCGGACGCCCCTCTCCACTTGCATTCCCTACCCAGATGGCAACCAGATGGCCAGGTGTTACTCCTATTGCCCAGGCATCCCTGAGTCCATGACTGGTGCCGGTTTTCCAGGCAATTTTCTTCGAGGATCCAAATCGCTGCCATTCTCCCCATTTATTGGGTCTTTCCAGTTCCTGCAATTGATTAATAGTGATCCACGATGCCCCGGGTTGAAAATGTGCAATGTGTTTCCTGGAATGTTTAGCTCCTTTTCGATAGTGTAGTTGATAATTCCTCTCATGATCAAGGGCTGAAAGGCACATTTCTCCATAAGCCTGAGCGTAATCCCAAAGACTGCATTCTGCTCCCCCTAAGATTAATGACAAACCATAGTGTCCGGAGGATTTATTCATATGCCGCATATTCAACCGCTGCAATTGATACAGAAAACGCTCCACCCCATATCGTTGCAGTAATAATGCAAATGGAATATTGAGTGAACGTACCAATGCTCCGGATGCAGGCACCGCCCCGTCAAATGATTTATGAAAATTCTCAGGCCTGAATCCTCCCAGAGTGGTAGGCACATCAGGAATCAATTCATTGGGCATTAGCTCTCCCTGCTCCATCATCCAATTGTATAAAAATGGCTTCAAAATACTTCCTGTACTTCGAGGAGCACGGATAATGTCCACGTCCTCACTATTGATGGCGCCTGTTCCGGGAGCATTTCCCACATAAGCCAAAATCTCTCCATCCGGAATCGAGGCCACAAGAATGGCCATATTATTTATTTTGGTTTCCTGCAGGAGCCTGGATTTGTAGGCTGCAAGTTCCATGAGCTGACTTTGTAGTGCAGGATCCAGGGTGGTAATAATTCTGTGATCTGAATCACCGCTTTTTCCCGAATCTAGTCTTGCAGTTTCCAGCAGATGCGGCGCCAGGCGGGGAAGATCAAATGGTTTAGGAGGGAGAGGTTCGTCCAGGGCGAGCACATAATCAGTGGAGTCCAGTGTCTTATTTTCGTATAGTTGTTTTAATAAGCGATTTCTTTTTTTCATTAGCTTTTCCCTGTTTCGTCCCGGGTGTATCAGTGCAGGACTATTGGGTAAAACAGCTAATGTGGCAGCTTCTGCCCAACTCAACAGTTGTTCATCCTTGCCAAAGTATCGCCAGCAGGCAGCTTCCAGACCTACCACATTTCCCCCGAATGGAGCATTGGAAGCATATAAATCCAGTATTTCTTGCTTGCTGTAGCTGAGCTCTATGCGGCTGGCCATCAACATTTCAGTAAATTTCTCAAAAATATTTGCTGATTTATAGCCTCTGGATAAAGCTGCGACCTGCATGGTTACAGTGCTTGCTCCGGATACTGTGCGGCCTGATTTCAGATTGGTATAAAGTGCTCTAACAAGCGACACAGGATTTACGCCCTGGTGATAAAAGAAGTGTTTGTCTTCAAATGTGAGTAAGGACTGAATATATTTTTCAGGAATTTCTCCGTCTGAAGGGAATCTCCATTGGCCATCCGTTGCAATTTTGGCTCCTATTAAGGTCCCGTCTGATGATTCCAGAACATAAGAAAGTGGAGTGCTGAACAAAGGCCTTGGCAAAAACAACCAGTAAGCTATCATCAGGACTGCGAAAATGCTGATGGCCCAAAATGCTTTTGATCTTAAATATCTTCCGGAGTTCATATGGAAAGCAAAAGTAATCAGTGGGAGGGATTTTGAGAAGTTTATTACTCCTCCTGCCTGTTGGTTACAACGTGGAAGGTGATGTCCCGGCTGCGCAGTGTGGTCGTAATGCTGTGGCTTCACAGTGTGCAAGGTGATGGCCCGGCTGCGCTACGCAGCGCCGGGGTGATGTCTTCCTTTGGCTACGCCCCGGAAGGTGATGTCTCCGAAAATAATTGACTGCTTCGCAGACAATTATTTTCGGAGGTGATGTGCAAGCGGAGCTTGCGGTTGAGTGGTGGGTTCGGGGTGTGGGTCTGTTTGTGTTGTGAGTTTGTTTGGGAGACTGTTCAATCAGTACCAAACTGTACACCCTTACAAACTCACACTCAAAACTATGCACTCAATCGTGAGCTCCGCTCACACATCACCTTTGTTCTATTAAGGCGTAGCCGAAAATAGAAGCAAGACACTTGTAGCGCAGTGAGCAATGCGAACCTCGCTATCACTTCTTCCTGGCGTAGCCGGGAATAAACATCACCTTGCCAGCCGCAGGCGCAGCAAGACATCACTTCTCTACGACAAATCCTTCTCTAGAATTCTAACTCTTCACCCTCACAAACCCACACTCAAACTATCCACCCAATCGTGAGCTCCGCTCACACATCACCTTGCAATTTTTGAAGCGTAGCTGAAAAAAGTTGCAAGACATCACTTTTTCGCGGCTTGTCCTGCGAAAAAACATCACCTTGCCAGCCGAAGGCGCAGCAAGACATCACCTCGCTACGACTCATACTCTGCAATACTCCCCACCACTTTACCCACAAATCCTCAAAAAATAACCGAAATACACTGTATTTTGCAGCCCGAAAGCTCTTAAAAAGCCCCCAAAAGTTGGATCACAATCTATGAATGACATCGCTTATTACCAGAATATATTCCTCAAACATCTCGCTGCCAATAAGATAGAAGGTGAGCCTGCGACTTTGTACGATCCGGCCAATTACATTCTGCAATTAGGGGGTAAAAGAATGCGACCCGTCCTATTGCTGATGGCATATCATGCTTTTGATGATCAAATTGAACATGCATTGGATGCTGCCTTGGCCATTGAAGTGTTTCACAATTTCACCCTGGCACATGACGATATTATGGATGCGGCTCCTTTACGAAGAGGTCAGGCTACACTGCATGAAAAGTACAATATGCCTGTCGCTATTCTTGCCGGAGATGTACTTTTGATCAAGTCTTATCAGCTGTTGCTGAAGAATCCCGGCAAAGCAGATCCGCTAAAGCTGCTCACAATTTTCAACAAAGCTGCGATAGAGATTTGCGAAGGCCAGCAAATGGACATGGATTTTGAATCAGCTGATGATGTGGCCGAGGAAGCGTATTTAAAAATGATCGCCTACAAAACGGCAGTCTTACTGGGAGCAGTCATGGAGATAGGTGCACTAATGGGTGGCGCTTCTGCTCATGATGCCGGGCTGATGTATCAGTTTGCCCTGAATGTGGGTTTGGCATTTCAGGTCCGCGATGATTTTTTAGATACATTCGGAGACCCTGAGAAAGTGGGTAAAAAACCAGGTGGAGACATCATTCAGAACAAGAAAACTTTACTGATGATCAGATGCCTGGCCCATGCTACGCCAGATGAAAGAGCTGAGATTTTATCAACAGAAGGCTCTCAGGCGGAGAAAATCGACAGAGTTATTAGATTATACTTAAAATATGAAGTGGATTCCGCCACTCAGCTGGTACAGGAACACTATTATAATCAGGCTATGCAATCACTCGATCAGGCCGATGTATCCACAGCACGAAAGGATGTATTGAAGCAATTTGCAAAGTGGCTGTTGGAAAGAACCCATTGAGTGGAGTATATTTGCGGATTCAAATAAATCTAAACATGAATTCAACGCTACGTATTGGACTTTTTCTGTTCTCCTTTTTTGCCGGAACCGCCCTTTTTGCACAAGCGGGCCTTGGGCTCAGATTCATTGCATTGAACAGTCCGGAACATGGGATCACAAACTTTGGTGTGCCCACTCAGAAGTACCATTTCGGCGTTCACTACCGCTGGTTTGATGCAGATCAGGTGTATATCGGTAACAACAGAAGGCCTGAGCTGGAGGATGCTAATACACATGATATATTCAATAGTCATTCCCTGAGTCTCAATGTGGGATATATGCTGAATAAGCGATTCAGCTTTTTTGCAGCCCTTCCCCTTGTCTGGAATCAAAAATCATCCGTTCAGGAGCACAGCATCGTCAATGATAATGTAATCAGATTGCAGCGAAGAGTGACGGAGGCTATCGGTATCGGAGACCTGTTTGTGGGTACCAATTATCAGATAACAAACAGCAGCACAAATACCATCGGAAGTCTTACAGCCACGGCCGCTGTCAAAATCCCAACTGGAGACTACCAGATTACAGACCGCTGGCAAGGCGTTGGGCCCGGCCGTACTGATGTGATCAGACCGGTAGATCCGGCAATTCAGCCGGGAGACGGCAGTTGGGGAGGATTGTTGGGATTGAGAGGATCATTGTTGGTTTTTGACTGGTTAGGCGCTTATGGCGAGGCACAATACCTGGCAACTCCGACCGACACAAATGGAGTGGCAACTTTCAGAAACACCATTTCAAACTTATATACCCTTGAAGGACCTACATCCGTTCCCGACCAGTTCATGGGACGTATTGGTATTTCGCTCCGCGTGCCGGGTTCTGTCCTGATACTTAATTCAGGTATCCGCATCGATGGCATACCTGTCAATGACCTCATCGGTAAAAGTAACGGATTCAGAAGACCCGGACTTGCCACCACCTGGGAGAACGGCGTCACGGTTCAATCCAAAGATTTCTCTTTTTACGTGACCATTCCATACATCTATTACCAAACCCGCTATCAGAGCAATCCCGATAGAGCATTCTCACTTCAGAATTCCACCGTTCGTCACGGAGAAGGGGCATTCGCAAGGTTTATGGTTTATGCCGGACTACAGGCGAGAATTTAAGGGATAAGGGATAAGGGATAAGGGATAAGGGATAAGGGATAAGGGATAAGGGATAAGAGGAACAGCCGGATTTAGAAATCATAAAAGACATTTTTTGGGCATGCCCGTCCCCAATGCTTTGGGACGGTCGGGCTCTCCGCTTTACTTCACATAGACGCATTGTGATGCGTCTATGCTCGTGCACGCTGCGATCCCTCATGCGGTGTGGGTGTGGGGTAGATAATTAGTATTTATAAAATAGATTACTCACGCCAACTATTCTTGAGGCATTTAAATTCAATAGCTAGGAAATTTCAGGCAAAATAAATTGACTCATGTTCTGGCTTTGAAAGATTGATTTCATTGCCCATAGAACTTAGTATTCCTCCTAACTGGAGACTTCTTAATTCTGTATATTGAGGCATTTATAATTCAATTCAAATTTTGAGTTAAACCTTAACTAAGTAAAACATAAATTTGAGCAAAGCAGGAAATATATAATTATGAGAATTGCTGCAATCTTTATTGAAGAACATGATTATCTGATTAATCAGCCACAAACCATAAATTTTGGAGGTAAATACTCCTATGGCTTCAAGAAGGAACGACAAAACGTAATTGTAACAAGAAAACCAAATGATACTTTTATAAATGACTTTTTTAATTTAACTCAGATTGAGTCAAAAATAACCAATATCAATGCAATAGTAGGACAAAATGGTGCAGGAAAGTCTACTATACTCGATATTATTCGTAGCGAATTTATTGAACATAAACATGCATTGCCGGAATCTAGCGCATTGTTTTTAATTGAAATTGATGATGATTCAGAATTGCCACTAATTCTAAGAAATGATTTTAGAAAAGTTTTTCTTGAAGCGGAAAATAGGGAAAGGTTCGAATTGAGAGATAGAATTATTAATCTTCAAACCATTTATTACTCTCCCCACTTCGATTATAAATTCAATGTTAAGTTTGATGAAATTGACAATCATGATATCTCATTTGATAAAATGTTGGAGAAAGATTTAATCCCTTTGGTAGATGATTTTAAAAATGAAGATGGTTGGCCATATTCTCCATCTCAATTATTATTATTTAGAAATTCTATCCGACAAATAGAGCTTTTAAGCTCTACCTTAGTGTCCCAAAAAAGAATATTCGATGGTATTTTTCCATTACAAGAGCATTATGATCCGATTTTATATTTTAGAAGTAATCAGAAAACAAAAAGCAATTGGAATACCCCTACTCAATTGAGAAATATTATAAATTTGATTTTTTCTAAGCTCGATTCAGAGCTAAGTAATAGGAAGCAAATAAAAAAACAACTGATAAAAGAGTTATAAATCAAGTTGAAATAAATCAGTATATTTTAAAGCGTAATGTAATCTTGAGCACTATGGATATGATATGCTCATTGCTTGAAAGAAAAAACTCATATTTTGAAGAAGGGTATTTCCCCTATGAGAAGTATAGGGATGAACTCGAATTTTATGACGCTTATGAATTATTTTTTATTTTTATAAATGAGAGTTGTTTAGAATTTGACTCGGAAGAAAAAATACAAATTTTTGATTCATCAATTGTAACTAATTTAATTGAAAAAATTTATCACGCCATTGAGAAATCCAATACTGAGGAAACAGTAAAAAGTTTATCTATTATCACTTCAAAAGAAGACGCTGTTGAGATTTTAAAATTGCAAAGGCAATTTTTGAATCAATTAAGTACATATTACAATAGATTTCCTTCAGTAACAGAAAATATACTATTGGATGATTATGAAAAGTTGAGTGATTTTATTTTCTATATGCCTTTTTCAAGAAGGCTAAGCTCTGGCGAAAATGCCTTGTTAAACTTGTTTTCAAGAATTTATAACTTTCTAGAATCTAATCTAAAAGAACCTAAATTCCGCAAATTAAGTGACCATTATATTTTATTACTTGATGAAGCTGATTTGACATTTCATCCAACCTGGAAGAAAAAATATGTTAAAGCGCTAATAAAAATTTTACCACATATTTTTAATGAATTAGAAAATAAACCTTCATTGCAAATAATATTCACCACCCACGATCCATTGACGCTTTCAGATTTACCTAATACAAATGTTATTTATTTAGAAAGAAAGACATATGAAGATAAGACGAAAATACTCAATGTTAATGACCCAAATCGGCCTTCAAAAACTTTTGGAGCTAATATATCGGATTTATTAGCTGATTCATTTTTTATAGAGGAGTCTTTAATTGGCAATTTTGCCTTTGATAAAATTCAAGAGAGTATTGTGTGGCTGTCTAATAAAGAAGATATTACTGCAGCAGATTATCATAAAAAATTAATTCAAATAATAGACGAACCAATTGTTCAACAAAAACTAGCTGAAATGTATGATGACAAAATGGAGACAAATTTTCAGCTTACTATAGTGAATGATCAAATAAAAAGATTGGAAGAGATTAAAAAGAGACTTGAGAGATAATGTTATTTATAAATCCAAACAATGCGAAACTGGTAGGTGCGAGAAAAACATTTCAAAATGAAATGCAAAACTTCGTATTCAAAAGAATTGATGAAATATCCAAAATTAAAGGAGTTAATACTCTCATGATATCTCATTTCTTTCAAAATAATATACTTGACAAAATTGATAATATTCTAATTGGCGATCCACATACCTTGATTTTAATAAACGATGAGATTAAACCATTCATTTCTCTTTCTCCAGAGATTGAGAAGGGGATTAAATATGTTTTTAATTACGCTTTGTTCATTAAAAAATCAAAAAAGAGATATGATGCATATAATTTAGCTGATGCACTTGACATAAGGGCTTGCCCTTACTGTAATAGAAACTATACCAATACGGTCATCACCAAAAAAAAAGGTAAAAAAATTATAAGACCTCAATTTGACCATTATTTTGACAAAGTAACTAGCCCTCTATTAGCAATATCTTTTTATAATTTGATTCCTAGTTGCAGTCTTTGCAATTCAACTATTAAAGGTACTTTTAAGATGGATATTGAAAAGTATTTGCACCCTTATATTGATAATAGCATTCACGATATTCGATTTACATACAAATTTAAACCTAAATCATTGACTGGTTATAAGGTTGTTCTAGATTGTCCTAAAGGTTCTAAATCTCGAAGGTCCATGAAAGCGTTCAAAATTGAAAAAATTTATAATTCCCATTTAACGGAACTCCAGGAGTTACTAAAAACAAAAGAATATTTTTCAGATAGATATCTGACTATCTTAGAAAAAAATTTACTTAAAAATGTGGTTACTTCCAAAAAGGAACTTTACAGGGTAGTTTTTGGAGTAGAATATGATTCGGAAGACTTTATTAATAGGCCCTTTAGTAAATTTAAAAATGACATATTGAAGGAGCTTGGAATAATTTAAACCACAGACGAAAGTTTTTTTGGAGATTTTTATAATAATTGAATTCAAAATCTAGACATTGCTCTGCAATTTTTTTTCTTGAAAAACTATTACTACATATTGGGAGTCTCTCAATCAGCTTCACATGAAGAGATAAAGGCGGCGTACAGAAAATTATCTAAAAAGTTTCATCCTGATGTAAATCAAGGAGACTTGTTCTTTGCTGAGAGATTCAAAGAAATAAATGAAGCTTATGAAATATTGTCAGACATTGTCAAACGAAAACGATACGACCTGAGTTTTTTTGGCTCGAAGAATTACAAAGTAGAATATGAAACAAGAGATGATGATTTTGGTAAAAATGCACCAAAGGAACCATCGCCGGAGCCGGAAAGAAAAAAACCAGATCCTGATCCTGACATAAAAACACCAAACAAAAAAGCAGCACCAGTTGGTGCAAAAATTTTAACTGCTTTTCTAATATTTATTTTCGCAACATTCACTCTTGTGTATTCCGGTGATATTGACCCCCCATTCCGGCCATGTTGACCCCCCTGGATTTAGGTTTGCTTAAAAAACAGTATCTATGACAAATTTACAGATTTTTTTCTGAGCGAGTCTCCT
>JALHRR010000096.1 GCA_022841345.1 Saprospiraceae bacterium | reverse complement strand
GTTCCTTCAGAATATATAGAAGTTAGAATGCCATAAGCCGGAATAGAGCTGTTAATAGTCAGACTGCTTGTCTCATCCAGGGTCAATATCGTGCCATTCTGTATTACCAACGATCTTGCCAGCGCTACAGTACTGCCCATGATGACTGGGTCATTGCTCACATTGGGTATAGTCACATCGTCATTAGCAGTCGGTACATTGCCACTTGTCCAATTGCCGGGGGTAGCCCAATCAGTTGAGATATCTCCTGTCCAGGTCTGTGCAGCACCCAGAACTGGAAACAAAAGTAAAATTGTCCAAATTAGCATTATGTGTATGAAGCGACTGCCCGTTTTTTTTGATTTGGAAAGTGTCATATAGTTGAAGTTTTGAAGTGTAAGATTTTTCGTACTCATGTTGGGTTTCTCGCTGGAGCTGTGCTCAATGCAGTAGTAAAACTCATTAAAAACCACGCGCCATGTGAGTACTACTTTCCGAATGGAGAGTTTGATTTTCCCAATGTAAAGATTGTCTTTCCGAACAAAATTGGAAGAATTCCAAAAGCCGGGTAAATGGAAAAGCTGAAAATTCTCAATATTAATTAAATGACCGATTCTGATCTAAAGAGCAGAGTCAGTTTTGCAATAAAAAAGGAAGGCTACAAGATAACATGTAACCTTCCTCATTATTCGAAGTGATTAATTCAGATCTGGAAGACAAATTACTCTTTTGTGAGCACAACTCTCTTCGTCACATCCGGTAGTCCTTCAGACTTTAATTTCACAAAATACATGCCGCCTTGATATCCATCCAATTGAATGGTTTCTGTAGATTGCTGTACTTCATCTATTCTGATCATATTCAGCAACTTACCTTCCAGGCTATAAATTTCAATCAGAGCATTTCTACCGGAGTATTCCTGCAAGTTAATGTTTAGCTCACCGGAAGTGGGATTAGGATAAACGATGAAATCAGGCTGGTACTGCTCATCCGATGCAATCATTCCATTGCCCGGAATCGTAGAAACCGGTAATGGACCGCTGCCGGTATAGGACACATTTGCAAATGTTGCTGTCACAGTGCTGTTTTGACTGTAATTAGTCACCACTAGCCCCATTTCTATACAAGTATTCATCGGTACATTCACTACCATGACCTGGAACCAGGTTACACCATTCGGAGAATGAAATGCTACTATCTGATTGCCTGTTCTTACTAAACGCAACCAAAATCTGTTCTGCGACGGAAACTGTTGCGGCATTGCCGGACCATTTGTCACTGTTCTCACCTCACGGCGCAGTAAGTTGCTCAGGTTTGTCATCACTTGTACCTTTTTTGCCCCGGGAGCATTACTCTCACGCATGACTATGCCTGCCCAACCCAGGGATGTACCACTGATTCCTGTAATCTCAGCTGTGATACTACCATTTCCGCATAAAGTTCTTTGTGCAAATGCAGTGGCATCTGAAGTGAAAGGTGAACTATAGTAGCAATTGCTACTGGTAGCTGTCCAGACTTCTGTTGTCGGGTTGTATGAAATATCATTTCCATCAGCACAGCCTACACCATTCACATTTTGACTCCATCCCGGAGGAAATCCATTCACATTAATTTGACTGGTGCAAGTTGCAGTATTCCCATTAAAGTCAGTAACAGTAACTAGCACAGGAACGGTTTGCCCCACCTGATTGCCGGAGATACTTGCGGGTGATAAGCTTATATTTTGAATGCCACAGTTATCGTTGGCTACAACGAGGTCACCGGAATTTAAGGGTATACTATTCTCGCCATTGAAATTAAGGGTTTGATTGGAGCATATAGCATTCGGCGGTGTATTGTCTGACAATGAAGGGTCATTGATATCGACCAGTCCATCACAATCATTGTCAACGCCATCACAAACTTCAGTGGCACCTGGGTTGATGGCAGCGTTGTTATCGTTACAATCACCTGCCAATGTTGCATATCCAGCTCCCGGATTTGCACAAAGCGATTGTCCTGCGCCTATTCCATACCCATCACCATCAGCATCGGTATAATAGGTATTAAAGGTAAGTCCTTCATCAATTAGATTGTCGCAGTCATTATCGATGCCGTCACAAATCTCTGTGGCGCCAGGGTTGATCGCGGCATTGTTATCATTGCAATCACCGGCCAGTGTAGCATATCCAGCACCTGGATTCGCACAAAGCGATTGTCCGGCGCCGGTGCCATACCCATCACCATCAGCATCGGTATAATAGGTGGTAAATGTTAGTCCTTCATCTATCTGGGTGTCACAATCATTATCGATGCCATCACAAATTTCAGTCGCGCCGGGATTGATGGCAGCGTTGTTATCATTGCAGTCGCCTGCCAGTGTAGCATATCCAGCACCTGGATTCGCACAAAGCGATTGTCCGGCGCCGGTGCCATACCCATCACCATCAGAATCGGTATAATAGGTGGTAAATGTAAGTCCTTCATCAATCTGACTGTCGCAATCGTTATCTATGCCATCGCAAGTTTCAGTCGCGGCTGGGTTGATGGCAGCGTTGTTATCGTTGCAATCGCCTGCCAATGTTGCATATCCAGCTCCAGGATTCGCGCAAAGCGATTGTCCTGCACCGGTGCCGTAGCCATCGCCGTCAGCATCGGTATACCACAATTGTGACGAAACTATTGAAAAGGTTTGAGTAGATGAAGTCGTACTTTCTGCATCAAGCAGGATATAGTATTGCACTCCGGCCGTCAAGGCTCCGATTGGAAAAGTGCCTGTGAAATTAATATCGTCTATACAAGTCCACCCTGTAGCAGCACAACCACCGGAAGCAGCTTTGTATTGATAGTCAAAATATCCGGTTCCTGAGGCTGAGGTAACTTGAATATTATGAATACCAGTTGTGGTCGGAGTAAAACTATACACCTTTTCCTGGCCAGGGGTACTGAAACCGCAGGTAGCGTTGTTCCAAACGCCTGTTCCGGAAATTGTGGCAGTGACTGACGTAGCACATTCCAGGGTTGCAATACTGGCACATGGATCTAATGTTGCCGGACATACGATCTGGAAAGTTTGGTTACTGGAAGATGTGGTTTCCGAATCAAGCAGAATGTAATATTGAACCCCGGCGGTCAAGGTCCCAATGGTAAAAGTACCTGTGAAGTTAATATCGTCGATACAAGTCCACCCTGTAGCAGCACAACCACCGGAAGCAGCTTTGTATTGATAGTCAAAATATCCGGTTCCTGAGGCTGAGGTAACTTGAATATTATGAATACCAGTTGCGGTCGGAGTAAAACTATACACCTTTTCCTGGCCAGGGGTACTGAAACCGCAGGCAGCGCTGTTCCAAACACCTGTTCCTGAAATTGTTGCAGTGACTGGCGTGGCACATTCCAGGGTTGCAATACTGGAACATGGATCTAATATAGCAGGACAAACAATCTGGAAGTTATGGTTGTAAGAGCCGGTACCCTCCGGATCGAGCAGGATATAGTATTGCACCCCGGCCGTTAAGGTCCCGATGGGAAAAGTGCCGGTGAAATTGATATCGTCTATGCAGGTCCAGTCGCTCGAATTGCAACCGCCGGAAGCCGCTTTGTAAAAATAGTCAATATAGCCGACTGAGACGGAATTGACCTGCAGACTATGCGCGCCTGTCGTGGTCGGTGTGAAACTGTACACCTTTTCCTGCCCCGGTGTACTGAATCCGCAGGCGGTCACGTTCCAGATGCCGGAGCCGGAAGACGTGGCGCTCACCGCTGTGCCGCAGCTCAGCGCCGTGATGTCCGGGCAGGGGCCGCCGACCGCCGGCGCCGGTATGGACAAATCAAAAATGGGGATACAGGTCGGAGAAGGCCAGGTATCCACCACTAAGTAGTACGTCACTCCTGATGTTAGTGAAACGGCAAGCGTCTTGGAGCCTGAGCTGCTCTGAACATTGCCCACACAGGTACCACCCTGGCCGGTGAACGGGCAGCCGTTGTACAACATCATACCGATCCACGAACTGCTGCTCGTCAGCGAGATCGTAATGCTGCCACTCACGGCGGGCGTAAAAATAAAGACCAGGTCTTCGCCGCCGTAATAACTGCTGCTGCCGCAAATGGTGACGTTGGAGGATGTGATCTCGTTGCCGGCTCCGCAGGTGGTCAGGCTGGTACCATTGTAAGGCAGTGAAGCAATATTAACAGAAGTGCCTAAACTCCCGGGACAGGTTTGGGCATTGATATCGAGTTTGAGTGCAAAAATTGCGACAAGCATTAGAAATTTTGTAAGATTTTTCATGAGGTCTTGTTTACTTATTAAAATGTCTTGTTCAAATTAGTACACTAAGAAAGGTTGTGAATTATCAATACAAATCCCATATAATGAGAAAGATATTGATTTTTATTCAAAGTAAATATTCACATTATTTTTCTCATTTCAATTTATATTTGAAATTATATGCAAACAATTTGCATCAAAACTTTAAGAATGATTGTATGCTTTTACATTGTCATATAAAAAGGTCGCCGGATAACCAGCGACCTTTCTTTTACTTATTATTTTAATCTGAATTTCAGAATATTCAGCTTGAAGTTTACCCCTTCGTCAACACAACACGTTTCGTCACATCAGGCAACCCTTTTGATCTTAGTTTAACAAAATACATTCCACTGGAATATCTATCCAGGAGCATAGTTTGTGTGTTCTGCAGAACTTCATCCATGCTGATTAATTGCATCAGCTTACCTTCCAGACTGTACAGTTCAAGCTGCACATTTTTACCAATGTATTCTTTCAGATCTATATTCAATTCACCGGAGGTAGGATTAGGATAAACACTGAAGTCAGGCTGGTATTGTTCAACAGACGCCATAACTTCATTTCCTGGAGTCGTTGAAATCTGCATTGGTCCTGAGCCTGTATAAGAAACATTTGCAAATGTGGCAGTCACAGTGCTGTTCTGGTTGTAATTCGTAACAACGAGTCCCATTTCAATACAGCTGTTCATAGGCAAAGTTACAGCAAGAACCTGAACCCAATTGATACCATCAGAGGAACTATGCGCTACAATCTGAGAGCCGGTTCTGGTAAGTCGCAGCCAATATCTGTTAAATGCCTGAAATTGCTGTGGAACGGCAGGACCATTTGTCACTGATCTGACCTCGCGGCGCAGAAAGTTGCTCAGGTTTGTCATCACTTGTACCTTTTTTGCCCCGGGAGCATTACTTTCACGCATGACTATGCCTGCCCAGCCCAATGCAGTACCGCTAATTCCAGTCACCTGAGCAGTGATGCTACCATCTCCGCATAAGCTCCTCTGCGCAAATCCCGAAGCATCAGAGTTGAAAGGTGAATTATAGTAGCAATTAGTACTTGTTGCTGTCCACACTTGTGTTTGAGTGTTATAGTCAATATCATTTCCTCCATTGCAACCCACTCCATTTGGGTTTTGACTCCAGCCTTCCGGCAATCCGCTGACAGTAACCATACTGGTACATGTAGCAGTATTGCTATTAACATCAGTGACTGTGACAAGTACGGGTATTGTTTGACCTACCTGGCTTCCAGAGATACTGTTGGGAGATAATGTAATACTCAACACTCCACAGCTGTCGTTAGCTTCCACCAAATCATGTGAATCGAGTGGAATATTACCTTCCCCGTTGAAGCTGATCGTTTGGTTGAAGCACTGAATAGTAGGGGCAGTATTGTCTGCAACCGTCACCGTAGCAGTGCATGAATTATTTTTACCTCTCACATCAGTGACAGTCAGGGTTACTACTTGTGGTGTTCCTACATGACTGCAGTCAAAATTATTGGGAGACAATATCATACTCTGTAAACCACAATCCGTGATGCTGTTATTATTCACATCCTGAGCTGTGACAGTAACTGAATTTCCAATCAGAAAAGCTGTGAAAGGCTGACATATTGCTACAGGTGCATCGCAACAATCCTCAGTTGTAAGTTGCCATGGAACTATGCTGATGCAATTATTGGTATCTTCTATTTTGACAAAAAAATCATAAATACCTTCTGCGAGTTGAACTGTAGGAGTGAAGGTATTAGAAGCTACATCAAAAGTACCTGCCGATATAGTAGCCGGCTCATCAGTGAAAATGCCGATAATAGTAAATTCCACCGGATTGTCCAGAATAAAAGCTGGACTGATCGCTCCGCATTCATTTGAGTTGGTAGGTGCAATGATTATTTCATTGTTTACCACATTGGGAATTAGATTGTCCTGCAGATAATTTATGATACCATTATTCAATAAGGCTGAATTAGTGTGGGCAGCGGAGGTATTAATTGTGAAAAGTCCGCTATTGGTAAAAGTAGAAGTATTACTTAATGGGGCAAGTATGGAAATTTCTGCACAAGCATTGTTGTTAAAAACCCCAATATTCTGTATGCTGGTTTGGCCCATACCCGAAGGAATACCAATGACTAATTTTCCATCATTTTGTACAGTACCCTGATTAAAAAAGCCAACTGTGCCGGCCACCCCACTATTGACTACAACAGTAGTACCGTTTGAAATAGTTATTGTTGCTCCATTGTTGTACATCTGAGAAAATGCCGGTATTGCTACCAAACAGAACAAAGGCAACAGTGCTATCCATAAATTTTTCATAGTAAATTTTTGTGATGAAACCGGCCTAAATTGTATGTGTCATGTTGGGGAATTGTTATCAGTTTAATTTAATAATTCTGAAGCTCCCTTCATTAGTAGTTATGAAACCATTAGCAAGAGTACTCCGCCTAAGCACGATGTTCACAGTGTCCCCGGCGTTGAGGAAAACGGTCTTGTTGGTAAATGCATAACTGCCTAAATCAGTGGGTCCCTGTCCCCATCTGTTAGTTATTGTTTGTGATGATCTCGCCCCATTTATATGAATTTTCAATGCTCCGCTGGAAGATGGATCGACTGCGGCACTAAAAGCAGCTTCGATATAATACAGCCCACTTACCGCAACGGTGAATGTTTCCGTTGAGGTATTAAACTGGCTGGAAACGTTTGTGCCTGGGGTTTCCCATTGGACGGTATAACTTTCTTCTGCAGTAGGCATGCTCTGCCCCGCAGTCTGTCCGACAGCCAGTTGCAGCGCAGCTGATCCGCCGCCGCCGCTCGGGGTTGTCCACTGTGTATTATAGTCAGTTGCATTTATTTTAGATAACACCTGCCCGGCAGAACCGCCTGCAGGAACACCCACTCCTGCGGGGCCCTGATTTCCTTGAATCCCTTGAATCCCCTGAATACCCGGAGGGCCTTGAATGCCTTGCATACCCGGAGGACCTGGTACTCCCTGTATACCCGGAGGACCCGGGTCACCCTGTGTACCTGGCGGGCCTTGTAAACCTTGAATACCCGGAGGGCCTTGTAATCCTGGCATACCCGGAGGACCTGGGTCACCCTGCATACCCGGAGGACCTGGGTCACCCTGCATACCCGGAGGTCCTGGATCACCCTGCATACCCGGAGGACCTGGGTCACCCTGCATACCCGGAGGACCTGGGTCACCCTGCATACCCGGAGGACCTGGAACGCCCTGCATACCCGGAGGACCTGGAATGCCCTGCATACCCGGAGGACCTGGAATGCCCTGCATACCCGGAGGACCCGGGTCACCCTGAATGCCTTGAATTCCTTGAATTCCTTGCTGACCCTGCACTCCCTGAGGGCCTTCAATTCCTAAAGTTACCCAGTCAATACCGTCATAGTAAAAGAATCCGGCTGCCTCGTCTGTCTGAAAAACCAGAAGTCCCATCGCAGGAGAAGCAATCGCATTTCGATCTGCAGCCGTCATTCGGGGAACAAGGATGCCTTTGTCAGTAGATTCGATATCCAAAATTGCTGATTGGTGGGGTACTTCTTTATTAATACCTACGCTTTGAGCATTCAACATGCTGAATAATAATAAAGCACAGCTAATGAAAAGTAAATTTTTCATCATAATCTTTTTCTATTGATTAAATTAATTCTTTTGGAATATTGTAAAAAAAGCACACAGATTCATGAAACAAAATGAGCTTAATTTACCTCCCCTTGTGTAACTATCTCAATTACAAGCACTCAAAGAAAAAGGATATTGAGCGACTTTAATAAATAAAATTCATGAAAGATTAATGTTATTTTGTGTTAGATTGATTTGTCTATTGGGTCGTAAATAAATGCAATCTTTTGGTATGTTTTAATTAAAAAAAACGATTAAAATGAATATACGCCCACAAATAATTAGACTATACTTATGTTTTTAAAACAACCGGCCACTTTACTAAAAAATCAGCCGGGTAGTTTGAAATAAAAAAGGCCGCCGGATAACCTGCGACCTTCTCTTTTACTTATTATTTTAATCAGTATTTCAGAATATTCACCTTGAAGTTTACTCTTTCGTCAGCACAACTCGTTTCGTAACATCAGGCAAGCCTTTTGATCTTAGTTTAACAAAATACATTCCACTTGAATATCTATCCAGGGGCATAGTTTGTGTGTTCTGCAGAACTTCATCCATGCTGATTAATTGCATCAGCTTACCTTCCAGGCTGTACAGTTCAAGCTGCACATTTTTACCAATGTATTCTTTCAGATCTATATTCAATTCACCGGAGGTAGGATTAGGATAAACGATGAAATCAGGTTGGTACTGCTCATCCGATGCAATCATTCCATTGCCCGGAATCGTAGAAACCGGTAATGGACCGCTGCCGGTATAGGACACATTTGCAAATGTTGCTGTCACAGTGCTGTTTTGACTGTAATTAGTCACCACTAGCCCCATTTCTATACAAGTATTCATCGGTACATTCACTACCATGACCTGGAACCAGGTTACACCATTCGGAGAATGAAATGCTACTATCTGATTGCCTGTTCTTACTAAACGCAACCAAAATCTGTTCTGCGACGGAAACTGTTGCGGCATTGCCGGACCATTTGTCACTGTTCTCACCTCACGGCGCAGTAAGTTGCTCAGGTTTGTCATCACTTGTACCTTTTTTGCCCCGGGAGCATTACTCTCACGCATGACTATGCCTGCCCAACCCAGGGATGTACCACTGATTCCTGTAATCTCAGCTGTGATACTACCATTTCCGCATAAAGTTCTTTGTGCAAATGCAGTGGCATCTGAAGTGAAAGGTGAACTATAGTAGCAATTGCTACTGGTAGCTGTCCAGACTTCTGTTGTCGGGTTGTATGAAATATCATTTCCATCAGCACAGCCTACACCATTCACATTTTGACTCCATCCCGGAGGAAATCCATTCACATTAATTTGACTGGTGCAAGTTGCAGTATTCCCATTAAAGTCAGTAACAGTAACTAGCACAGGAACGGTTTGCCCCACCTGATTGCCGGAGATACTTGCGGGTGATAAGCTTATATTTTGAATACCACAGTTATCGTTGGCTACAACGAGGTCACCGGAATTTAAGGGTATACTATTCTCACCATTGAAATTAATGGTTTGATTGGAGCATATAGCAGTCGGCGGTGTATTATCTACCAATGAAGGGTCATTGACATCGAACAGTCCATCACAATCATTGTCAACGCCATCACAAACTTCAGTGGCACCTGGGTTGATCGCGGCGTTGTTATCGTTGCAATCGCCTGACAGTGTTGCATATCCAGCACCTGGATTTGCACAAAGCGATTGTCCTGCGCCTATGCCATACCCATCACCATCAGCATCGGTATAATAGGTATTAAAGGTAAGTCCTTCATCAATTAGATTGTCGCAGTCATTATCGATGCCATCGCAAATTTCAGTTGCTGCTGGATTGATTTCATCATCATTATCATTGCAATCGCCATTGAGAGTGGCAAATCCCGGTCCCGGGTCCTCACAAAGCGACTGCCCTGCGCCAGTGCCATAGCCATCGCCATCGGCATCGGTATAATATGTGTTAAAAGTAAGTCCTTCATCAATTAGATTATCGCAGTCATTGTCGATGCCATCGCAGATCTCATTTGCTGCAGGATTGATGTCTTCATCGTTATCATTGCA
>JALHRR010000095.1 GCA_022841345.1 Saprospiraceae bacterium | reverse complement strand
TATGTGTTAAAAGTAAGTCCTTCATCAATTAGATTATCGCAGTCATTGTCGATGCCATCGCAGATCTCATTTGCTGCAGGATTGATGTCTTCATCGTTATCATTGCAATCGCCATTGAGAGTGGCAAATCCCGGTCCGGGGTCCACACAAAGCGACTGCCCTGCGCCAGTGCCATAGCCATCGCCATCGGCATCGGTATAATAAGTGTTAAAGGTAAGTCCTTCATCAATTTGATTGTCGCAGTTATTATCGATGCCATCACAAATTTCAGTTGCTGCTGGATTGATTTCATCATCGTTATCATTGCAATCACCACTGAGAGTGGCAAATCCCGGTCCAGGATCTTCGCAAAGCGACTGCCCCAAGCCGGTACCGTAGCCATCACCATCTGCATCGGTATAATATGTGTTAAAAGTAAGTCCTTCATCAATTAGATTATCGCAGTCATTGTCGATGCCATCGCAGATCTCATTTGCTGCAGGATTGATGTCTTCATCGTTATCATTGCAATCACCATCGAGAGTGGCAAAACCCGGTCCCGGGTCCTCACAAAGCGATTGTCCTAAGCCGGTACCGTAGCCATCACCATCAGCATCGGTATAATAAGTGTTAAAAGTAAGTCCTTCATCTATCTGGGTGTCACAATTATTATCTATGCCATCGCAAATTTCAGTTGATCCCGGATTGATGGCCGGGTCGCTGTCATCGCAGTCGGTATTGTCGGAAACAAAACCCGGAGCACAAGAACCGCTAAAATTAGCGCTATTGTTTGGATCTCCATATCCGTCCCCATCTGTATCAGCATAGCAAATGATATCATTAAGTACATTTAGGACCACATCATTGCCATCGCCGCCTGCATAACTAATTACAGCAACTAATCCGCTGCCAAGAAAATTAGCTATCTCTGCCCCTTCTGACAAGCCATTAAATGTGCCAATAATGGCATCCATCCCGTCGTTGTCAACGATGGTGAATGAGTTGCTAGCTATAGGCATATGGCTTCCTCCCAGAACGAGCTCAACACCTGTTAGATTCACTCCACCTATAACTGTGAGTTGCGTATATGTACTGCTTGATCCATCACCGGCTGTTGTACCGTTGATGACTATAGCCAGGTCACTCGCAAAGGAAAGGGTGCTTGCTGTGACGTCCGTACCGTTGAAAGTTGGATACACAGCAGCCGGAGAATTTCCGGGTGCTAAAAGCAATGTTCCTCCATTTGTATTTATACCCTGGTTAAAAGTAATGTCGCCACTGCTGCGCAGCTCCGCATTAGTGCCTGATGGTAGGATGATTAAAGAACTGATTGTAATAATTCCGCTATTTGCTGCGCCAATAATGAGCGTCCCCGCTGAGATCTGAAAAAGTTCACTTAAAGTGAGCGACAGCTGACCGGCAGTGTTTGTGCCAAGATCGATGTTTCGTCCCATACTTAAAGGGCGAATTGTAATACTTGCAGTGGTTCCAATTGTGCCTGTAAGGGAAATATCATCTGCTGTTACTGCTATGACACCGTTGTTCGCACCAATACCACTCCCGGAATTGATAGTTAAAACACCATTTGCCCCAGTTGTCAAAATGTTGGGAGAATTGCCTGCGTTGCTATTGATTATCGAAAAACCCGTGATCGTAATATCACGACCTGCTGTTGCTGTCGATCCGCCTGATCCATCAGCTTGAACATATGAGACATTATTAACAATGATATCACGAGCAGCTGAAAGCTGCAGTGTGTGGCCCCTAGAATCTCCAAAACCAGACCCGCTTCCAAAAAGCAAATCCTGGCCTGCTTGTATATTAACTGTACCGTTCGTGGAGTTAATGCCGTTAATGCCGGCTTGAATAAGAATATCCTGCCCACCGGCAGTACTGAGGTTAATGTTGCCGGCACTAGTCAGGCTTGCATTGACTGTGATACTATTGTTAGCTGTTATGTTTATTGTGCCGGTGCCGGACAATGATTGTGATCCATTTACGGTCACGGTTTCTGCGTTGGTTACTAACAAGTTGTTGTTGGCAGAGTATGTTATTGCACCTATAAATTGAACATTATCGGTGTTGTTGCCTGTATTGATCGTGAGATTGGGCAGAACAGCTGTAAATGCGCCAATTTCGACGATGTCATTTCCCGCTTCAGTATTGATGGTAATGGAATTTGCTCCTGCAATCACAATGTCGGCAGGTGTGCTAAATGCTGTTGTGGCACCTCCATTTATAGAATATGTGCGGGAAGTGGGGGTAACTACAAAGCGAATGTTTCCGCCGTTTTCTGACATTGTAAGCGTTTCAGCGTTGCCAGCAACATCAGTAATAATGATATTACCGCCGGTAGTGCTAATGGTATAGTCGGGTGAGGAAGGTGCACCATTTGGAGTCAGAGAAAAATCATCCACAGCTAAACCATCGTCAGCGCCTGAAGCATCAGCATCGTTCCAGCGGATCCAGAATGTAGCTCCATTAGGAATGGACAAACCACTTATAGTATTTGTTAGATTAGTCCTGTTTTCCACAGCATTTCCATCTTTAGCACCCGTAGTGGCAGTATTCGGGGTAATGAAATCCAAAGAATTTACATCTACCCAGGTGCCCGTAGTGAGACTGGTGGCATTTAAGCTATATTGGAAATCCATTTGGTCTGTCCGGGCTGCAGTGCCGAGTCGCCATTCTTCTCCGAAATAAGAAATTGTAAGGGATTCAATAGTACTTCCGGTATTGTTTGTAAAGCAAGAACCTATGCTTGAAATCAGCGTGCCTGATCTCAAACTTCCGAGTGCTCTATCAGTGTTACCAGCTGCGCCATAGCTATAGGTGTCACCCGTATTTGACGCCCCGGTGTCGACAGCATATTGTTCATTGTCTCTTGCGCCGCCGCCAGATTCCGTCATAAACCATCCGGTAATAGTTAAGTTATTCGTAGTGCTTCCTGCTGTATTGGACAGCGTATTAAAACTCTGGGTGGCTGCGCTTCCAAGCGTGGTTAAGGAAACACACTGTGCATAACTTGAAACTCCTGATAACATTAATAAAAACACCATCAGAGAAGTTAATCCGGAAACAGAGAATGAACGTTTGAATAATGCTGCCAGCAGCATATAAACAGAGTAAATTTTGTGCATCTTTTCGCAGGTTGTTATGTTAGAAATCATATTTAAAGAGTACCGAGAAACAGGTCAAATCTTCACGCAATTAAACAGGCATGAATTAAGTGGAATACGATCCCTCAAATATAAGAATAAGGATTATATAGCATTGAATTTGAAATAAATTTGACAATTTGATAATCCCCGTCCTATCTGGTAAATGGAGGTACTTGTTGGATTTTTTGTATTTGATTCTTATCTCAAAATCACCAAAGGTATACTTAGTAATTTATTTTCTTTAGTTGTCAGGGTGCAATAATAAACTCCTTCTCTTAAAGTATCTGATTCCAATTTCAATAGGGAATCAGTTTCTAATGGCCCTTCAAAAACTTGAGAATGCACAACTTTTCCCTGTGTATCCATTAATTGTAATAAAACAGGGCCGGCTATAGCCTGCGAGACCTCAACAAAGAAGATTCCCCTATTTGGATTCGGAAACAAACTAGCCTGGATTTTGGGCTTGATTTCATTGATTCCGGTAGTAGTTGCAAGGACACTGATATCATCAAGTCTCAACATATCTCTTTGTCCTGATTCCTGCGAAATCTGAGTGCCGGTAAAATAATATTTCCATTGAAGCTGCACGTATGATTTGTCCAAAGCGTCTTCAGGAAGCTTAATATCTCTGAAGATTTGAGCGGCAGGATTATCTGATCTTTCATATTCAACTGGATTCCCGGAATCGTTCGTTACATTTTTCCAGGGCTCATTAAGCCCGGTTCTGTATTGCAGACGAATATGATATACTCTGCTATTTGCTTGTAAAGTAGCAGCCTCAAATCCGATTCTGGCTTCCGTAACTCCTCTGGTATCCAGCGCCAGGACTATTGCACCCAGATCTCTTCCCCGTCCTGTATTGATCATACTAATTCCAAGATCACCCAGCCCATTGAGCCGCGTACGTCCCGTGAGCATGTATGGAAATCCGAATTTATCCTGATCGTCTGCATGATACTCATTGTCAGATGCATTATTGAATGGAATGTAGTAAGGATTTGTCATAGGTGTTTCAAGGCGGGGATCATTAACACTGCTTTGAAGAAAAACCATATTTGTCGGGAAACTATCCTCAGAAATAGTGGAACTCCAATCTCCAAAAAAGAAATTGTCTTCAGCTAATCTGAAAGCAGCAGGATTCATGCTGTCTCCTTCAAAGACAAATCCATCAGAAAATACTGCTGTCAAGTTTTTCACCTGCTTTATATCAATCATTAGTGTATCATTTACCGAGGAAATATCTCCTTCCCACCGAACAAATTCATACCCTGGATTAGGAACTGCTATAAGTCTGACCGGAAGATTGTTAAAATACAAGCCTTTCCAGGGATAAGTATATTCAGACACACCATCGATATTGGGGTCAAGCAGGATGGAATTGACTTTTATTTTTCCTAAATCCGGATTTTGTACATCCAGGGTTATAGTATCTCTTCCTCCGAGAACAAAATAATTGTTCAATTGAATTCGCATCAGATCTGTTCTCAATTGTGCAAAAGTCCTCATAACACCGACCTGTTGTTGCCAGTAGTCCATGCCTGGTTCCCGCCATCTGTCGATATGCTCAGCCATTTCAGGTTCATATTGATTTTTCAAAGAATCCAAAAGAGAGAGAAGTCTTTCTTTGTGAAATGTAGTGTTGAGATGATCAGCAAATCTGGATATGAATTCTGATTTAAACTGAGGGTTTTTAATTAGATTCCTCAGCATTGATGTACTCCATTGTGGATTGGGCCATCCGGGGCCATTGGGTTCCAGAGCAAATTCAAGGGTCTGATGGAAAGCATTGTTTTCACCATAATTAGAAGCACTAAACCGGACATAATCGAAGTTGAGACCAAATCCAAAATCCATATCAAATACCAGCCAGCGCCATCTTCCATCTGTAGGATGTGAGCTCCCGGATGTAAGGGTTCCATCGAGATATTTCCAGCATTCTGTATTATTTCCCGGCCAGTCAGTATTCCTTGCAAAAATATTCAGGATCTGATAATCAATAAAATTATCCATATCCATCAATTCCTTTGCTCTGTTGTAATTTGTGGCATTGAGCATATTTTGTTTGCTCACATGATTAAACATTGTCCAGTAATCATCTAATCCTTCTTCATTTCCATCTTCCAAATTCCCATTTTGAGAAATAATTGTAATGCGCTCAGGGTCTATATTGTAATGAGATTCCAGATATCTGTCATCAAATCGATCTCTGAAATTGTGAATGCCCCAATATTCTCCATTGATAAAAACCACGGCAGGCCTTGAATACTGAATGTCCAGGGCTGTATTTATTTTCACTAACTTTTGCAGGTAGGCATCTCTGAATAGGGTTTCGCTCCAGTCATTTCCTCCATTCCTAAGCAGAAATCTCTTATAGCGGCTGATATTTTTGTCGGGAAATAACTGTGTATCAAACCATGAAGGACCATATTCACTTTTGGCATACAATCTCAGCGCTTTTCTCGGTCTATTGCGGGAAGTTCCTCCGTTGATTCTGATTCCCCCATTCTGACTGATAGAGAGAGATCCATCTTTCTCAATCAAATCAATAAAAACCGGTCTTTCCCATTGATCGCCTGTCATGTTATAATTTTCACCTGATTCACCGGGCACATAAATTCCTTTTTCATCTCCAAATAAATTGTCAGCATCTGTGATCAGTGATACCAATGGCATAGAGTATCTGTTGCTGCCCTCCGGATGGATCAGATAAGTGCCCGAAGTAATATCACTGCTGTCGCCCTGAAGATTGTAAGCTCTGGCCCGTATCACGTGGAGTTTTTGAACATTCGATGCCGGTGGTCTCCATTCTTCTCTGTAAGGATTACCCGGACCTACATTATTAGTAGGGATGAGAGAAATAATATTCGGTTTGTTATCTAAAAAACCCATCGTCAATGTTCCACTGAACAAAGTGCTGCTCCTGGTAGGTTCCGATCCGTCAATAGTATAGTAAATGCTTGCTCCTGAGGGTGATGTAATATTCAACGTCAGACTAGTATCTGAGATGGAGGAGGCGGATGAGAAAATCGGATTGTTTACCTGAGACGAGACTATGACAGGTGTTAAAAAGCAGCAGATCAGCAAAATTTTGAATGAAATTCGCAAAGTAAATGATCTTGGAAACAAGGATACAAATTTCATTTTATGAATTTGGCGATACAAATTTATTAACAGTAGGGTAAGCAAGATATTATAAATGTGAGTAGCCGAACGTATAATAATTGATAAAACTGGTATAATGGTGTGATTTGATATAATTTAAAATGAGAAAATGCTTCTTGTACCAATATATGATATGGATTATCCGATAAAAAAAGGTCGCTGAAAATTCAGCGACCTTGAATATGATCTAAAGAAACTCTGATCAGAAATTCCTTAATTTTTTGCTAAAATCACTCTTTTCGTTACATCTGGCACTCCTGCTGATTTCAATTTCACGAAGTACATTCCATTCGAATAGCTATCAAGGTGAATGGTTTGTATATTTTCAAGAACTTCGTCTAATTGAATAAAATGCATCAGCTTTCCTTCCAAACTGTAAATTTCAATCTCCAAATTTTTCCCGATATATTCCTGAACTGCAATATTTACTTCACCTGAAGAAGGGTTTGGATAAATATTAAGTGCGTTGATCGATCCTCCATTAAACTGAGCGCAAGGCGTAGGAGCAGTAGTGGCCGAATTAATATCACTTACACAATTGGTTGATGTATTACGACAACGCGCATAAACAGTAAATGATGTATTTGTGTAAGCAGGAGGCGTAGTACTCCAGCGGCCACTCGTTGAACGTGCATATTCCACTACAAATCCGGGACCACAACCAGATGCCGAAATAACACCGGAGGAGGAAGGACAAACGTTATTAGTAATACTGATTGTTGGACTCCCAGAAACAGAACAAGCTCCCGGTGCAGTTGTCACACTGGTTGTTGGGCTTGATATAGCGGTATCTATATTACAATTACAACGAGTAAGGATAGTCTGTGGACCGGCCTGGCTATATGTAGGCACAGTGGTGCTCCAGGTTGATCCGCTGTTTGTAGAGTATTGTACAGTAGTTCCTGACGGGCATTTATTTGCTTGTCCTATGATCCCGGCAATTAGAGTGCAATTGGTGTTGCAAAAGCTGTTTATGACCTGAGCAGCAGGAGCTGCGGAACTCAAATCCGGACAAACAGGGCAGAATACAGGTGCAGTGTTTGCTGAACTAGTAGTACTTAAACAGCCAGAAGTCGTATTGCGGCAACGTGCAAATACCGTAAATGCCGCATTCGTGTAGGCTGGAGCTGTAGTACTCCATGGACCGTTTGAGGAAGTAGCATATTCCAGCACTGTGCCTGCACCGCAGCCTGAAGCAATAATACTTCCAGTCGTAGACGGGCAAACGTTGTTGGTAATACTGATGGATGGTGCAGAAGGTAATGGACACCCTGCCGGAGCGGTTGTCACACTGCTTGTAGGGCTCGAAGTACTGGTATCTACATTACAATTACAACGGGTCATGATAGTTTGTACCGGGCCGGTTTGGTTGTAGGTCGGCAAAGTTGTGTTCCAGCTGCTACCTCCGTTTGTAGAGTACTGCAATGTGGATCCTGCCGGGCAAGCTCCTGTAGGAGCTGTGATGCTACCAGCAGTTACAGAGCAAGATGCACCACATGCACTATTCACTACAGTGACTGCCGGAGCAGCTGCGGTTAATGTTGGGCACACAGGTACGACAATAGTTAAATCATAATCTATTGATCCCGTAAATGCTCTGGGTGTGAATGAGGTACCACCAAATGCAACGTTTCCCGTTCTTGCTACATCTGTGAAGAGTGCCACATTAGCATCGCTGAAATTCGTCATGGAAACAGTTCCTGTTCCAAAATATCTGATTCCGCCCCCTACAGTAGTAGCATGCAGGTAAAAAGAAGTGGTGGTAGAAGCCGCAAGGTTAATATTTAAGCTGGCTACATTCAGTGGAGCTACTGTTGTAGTACCCGCACTGTTTGTGGTTACAGTACCTATCAAGGTCCACCCGGCATTGGACGCGGTAAAACCTGCATAAGCACCACTCCTGCGGTAAATCTCTACTGTTACACTTGTGCCGGCTGTACTGGAATACATTGTATTAAAACTGGTAACAGTAATAGGGCTGGAGTTAGTAGTCAACTGTAGAAAAATACCTCCTGAACCGTTATTTGATGTAGGATTGGCAGGAAGATTAATAGCATTTACCTGGAATCCAAAGCAAATCAATAGTAAAAGTAAAAGTGTAAATTTTTTCATAAAGATCCATTTTATGTGATGATTAATAAAGAAGAAAGGAGGGAACATTGTTAACGATTTTAAAACTACAAAGCCGATACCTATGGAAAAAATTATTGAACGTTTATTTTATCAATAAATACAAGTCATAAATATTAACTAATATTATAATTTGTATATAATTGAACATCAAATAATAACAGTTCATGATTTTAAAAATATAAGTACCCGCTCAGCAACTTTAATCTTTCGGATTTTACGGGGATTTGTCAGGTTTAACTAACATGAACAATGCTTAAGCGACTAAGCGTAGAAGTTTTTGATTTTGATCAAAAATGGGAGTGATTTTGAGGGAGGTTTTTATTTTGGGCGTCACCCCGATTACATGGATAACATCCTGGAACGTTCTTATACTTCTCATAGCTTATTTTCACGATTTAATACCTCATCGGGGTCGCTCCCTTCCATGGTTCGCTGCGCTCCGTCCCCAAAGCATTGGTGACCCTTCACTGCGTTACGGCATTCCAGGCAGCTGACGCAATCTATGCAAATTGTTGTTGACATGAAACAAAAAAGCCGGCAAAGATCTCTCCTGCCGGCCTGATTAAAATAGTATTCAAACTGTACAAATTACATTTTCAGGTTGGGTGAAAATTGCAGCTTTTTTATTGTTTGATGATTCTTTTTGTGATCATCTCTTTATCTGAAGTAGTGACTCTCAGAAGGTAAATTCCTGCAGGAAGATCGCTCATGTCTATTCCATTATCTGCAGCTTGCATATCATCCACTTTTCTTTCTTTCCACATTTCTCCCAACAATCCCAGCACCTGAATTGTCGCTGAATTTGATTCTGAATGATTCAATCTAACAAATAAATATGTATTTACAGGATTGGGGTACATAGCTACTTCAAAATGAACAGGTGCAAAATCAGCTATATCGTTGTGATTAATAAGAGGCATGCTTTGATTTTGTCCTCCGGAGATATTTACCTGATCTATCTCTACTGAGGTTTCTGTGCTGTTATTGATGCTTTCTGAAAACAATCCTATTTGAATACATTCATTCATAATTATTGTAGTGGTAAATGCCATACTCCAGCTAATTCCATTCACGGATGTATATCCTGTAAATACATTACCTGTTCTGGTCAGTTTCAGCCAATTATGCTGAGGTCGGCTGAGCATCATCAGATTTTGATTTCCGCCGGTTACTGACCTGATCTCCCTGAAGAGCGAATTGGTCAACTGCGTTTTCAAAGCAGCTTTCTTTGATCCGGGTGAAAGGCTTTCCTGCATACTGATTCCGGCCCACCCACCTCCGTCGATATCCAGGATTCTGGCTGAAATACTCATATCACCGCAGAGATTCTGATAAACCATATGCCTGGTATCATTATTTGGCTGACCAAATCCATAAGATTGCACGTAAAAAGTATCGATTGGTTCTGCCTCGCAAGGTGGAAATTCTGAAGTTCCATTGGCATTGCCAATATCATCATTGTCCCAATTGCCCTGTGTGCTTCCACCTATGTCATCCACGATTCCATTGCAATCATCATCCAGGTCATTGCAGATTTCTGTAGTGCCCGGATTGATTGTTGTATTATCGTCATTGCAGTCACCTGTGGTGTTTGTTAATTCAGCTGCAACTTTGTAACCAGCCGGTCTCAAACATTGAGTAATGGTAGCCGCACCAGTCTGAGCATATCCGTCATTGTCAGTGTCTTTGTACCAGACTTGTCCCGGTCTTTCCAGTGCATCACTGTCATCGCAGTCTGTGTTATTGGATACGTAACCTGCAGGTTGAGAACAAGCCTGGGTTGAACTTAACGGGTCACCATAGCTATCTCCATCATTATCTGCATAGTAAGTTGTCAGGACTCCTTCGTCTGTTGCAGCATTACAATTATTGTCAATTCCATCACAGATTTCTGTGGCTGCTGGATGGATGGCTGCATTATTGTCGTTGCAGTCGCCTGTGGTACTTGTTAATTCAGCAGCAACTTTGTAACCAGCCGGTCTCAAACATTGAGTAATGGTAGCTGCACCTGTCTGAGCATAGCCGTCATTATCTGTGTCTTTGTACCAGACTTGTCCCGGCCTTTCCAGTGCATCACTGTCATCGCAGTCTGTGTTATTGGATACGTAACCTGCAGGTTGAGAACAAGCCTGGGTTGAACTTAACGGGTCACCATAGCTATCTCCATCATTATCTGCATA
>JALHRR010000094.1 GCA_022841345.1 Saprospiraceae bacterium | reverse complement strand
GAAATTATCATGACAGAAGTTACAAGTCTGGATATTCCAATTTGGCTGATTGCGGTGTTGTTTGCATTTATTGCAGTGCTCGTATCGAATGTAATGAGTAATACAGCAGCAGCTGCAATTTTAATTCCTTTGGCTATTACATTGCCGGCTGTTTGGGGTGTATCAGTTCCCGTAATTGTGGCCCTTAGCTGCTCCTGTGCATTGCTCCTGCCGGTTTCTACTCCTTCCAATGCAATATCTTATGCTACCGGATATATTGAGCAAAAGGAATTTCGTCCCGGTGGTATCTTTTTGATTTTAATTGCTCCTTTGCTTTCAGTTATTTCAGTTTTGATCTGGGTGTATTTCTTTGTTTAGTAATGTGATCAAGTGTACTTCGCATGCATTAGGCTTATTGTATCCCTTCTCGCAGCATGCATGAAGTTCGTTATTTATCTTGGTGCCCTTTCCATTATAATAACTGTCTTATAGTGTTAGTAAATTTGGCCGAACTTGCCTCTGTTAGATTTATCGATGCACACTTGTTAAAAGCAGCAAATTTTTTCACTGATTCTATCAATGGCTTTATCCATAATTCAGGGTCTGTGTTTGCGTTTTCAATGTGCAAATGTATCATTTCCAAAACGCTCTCTTTGCGGTGAGCTTTGCAATCAACCCGGCCAATGAATGTGTCCCCAAATAAAATGGGTAAACAAAAGTAGCCGTATTGTCTTTTTTCTTTTGGTGTATAACATTCCAGGCGAAAATCAAATCCAAAAAGCTGCCTGATCCGGTCTCTATGGATAATGGCATTATCAAACGGAGACAGTAGCCGGACATTATCAACAGGTTTTCTGATTTTTCTTCCAACTAAATCACTTCGAAGAAAAACAGAAGGAAAGCCTTCAATATTAAATCTTTGTACTGTACCTTCCTCCAGCATTGATGCTAAAACTTCATTGACATTTCTTCTCCAAAATTCTCCGGTCTTAAGATGTGTAATTTGTTTCACCGTTGTGAATCCATAAGCACGGAGATATGTTTTTACCAGATATTCAGCAAATTCAACAGGAGAGGGCACAGTGGAATCTATGTTGTGGGGTAATACTCTTTCTCTCAAATCATACGCTTTCTGCATACCTTTGCGTGCACAAATCATCAAATCACCCTGCATAAAAAGTCTTTCTAGCGCTAACTTCGCAGGCTTCCAATTCCACCAGGTTCCGGATTCTTTACTTACGTTTTCAAAATCTACTGCTCTTTTGGGTCCTTCTGCACGTATTGTATCCATTACAAAATCCATGACTTTCGATTCTGCATTATAATATTTTGATCCATTTTCTTTGATCTCTGACATTTGTGGTAAGACGAAACGAAAGTCATTCATGGGAAGATATGAAGCTGCGTGGAACCAGTATTCAAACACCTTTCGTTCTGTTACCAGGTCATCTAAGTATGTTGTTTTATAGTCAGGAATTCTTGTCCAAAGCGTATGATGATGCGCCCGTTCAACAACAGACAGCGTATCTATTTGTATATAGCCCAGGTGTTCCAAAGCATGAAGTACCGCAGTTTTTCCTTTTCCAAAGGGTGAAGTTTGGGTTAATTTTTGACTTTCTAATGTAGCATGTTGAAGATGTTTCAGGGTCCATTTTTCCTTCATATTGATACCTTGCTTGTTACTGCTAATTTGCTTTTTTCAATTATTAAAATATAGGTTGCTACCTCCACATTAGATGCTCTTCGATTTTTTTAATTTAATTCTCTTGATCCATTTTTCTAATTCTATCGCCCAGAAAACGATACTTGATAATCCCAGACAGATTAACAATTCAGTAGCGGTCAGAGATTCTGTGCGAAAAATGTCCTGTAAAAATGGCACATAGATGACTGCCATTTGTAAAGCAAAGGTAAGTAATACAGCTCCTACCAATTGCTTGTTTCCAAATACACCTTGCTGAAATAATGATTTTATGTCGCTTCGAATGGCCATCGCATTTCCCATTTGACTGATGCATAATACAGTAAAGACCATCGTTTGCCATTTTTCATTTCCGATATGCGTAGCCCAAGCTTGAGTACCTAAACATACTCCACCCATTAGTAGTCCAACCCAAAGAATCTGTAAACTTAAACCACCCGAAAATATACTTTCATTCGTTTTTCTTGGTGGCCTTTCGAGTATATTATCTTCGGCCTTTTCAGCCGCAAAAGCCAGCCCGGGTAGTCCGTCTGTTACTAAATTAATCCATAATATATGAATGGGAATAAGAGGGATGGGCAAACCGATTAGCGGAGCTAAGAAAATGGTCCATATCTCTCCGCCATTACTGGTGAGGGTATATTTTATAAATTTTCTGATGTTATCATAAATTCTTCGTCCCTCTTTTACTGCTTTTATGATGGTTGCAAAATTATCATCGAGTAAAATCATTTGAGCCGCTTCCTTGCTTACATCTGTTCCTGTTATTCCCATTGCAATACCAATATTTGCCCTCCGTAATGCAGGTGCATCATTTACTCCGTCACCGGTCATAGCGACAAAATGATTTTTCTTTTGCAACATCTTTACTATTTGCAACTTTTGCTCAGGCGAAACCCGGGCATACACCTTAATATACTCCACTTCCTTTTCAAACTCTTCATCCGTAAAGTCATCTAATTCACCACCGGTAATTACCCGGTCTGTTTGTTTGTGTATAATGCCGGTTTCTAAAGCAATTGCATTTGCGGTTATAGGGTGGTCACCTGTTATCATTACCGGTGTGATACCGGCTTTATGGCAATCTTCAATTGCTACCTTAGCTTCTTCCCTTGGAGGATCTATCATGGCCACTATTCCAATGAAGTTCAGATTTTGCTCTGTGTTCCTTACGCTAATATTTTCAGGTAATGTGTCAAATATGGTATATGCATATGATAAAACCCGCTTTCCTTGCCGGGCAAGTTGATCAACTGCTTGTAGGATTTCAGAATGATCCTGAACCGTACAACATTTTAATACTGATTCAACAGCCCCTTTTGTAACAGATATATATTTATCCCTGATGGCATAAATGGTAGTCATTCGTTTTCTATCAGCATCAAATGGTAATTCATCTGCGCGATGAAAGGTTTTCCATGATTCGTTATACAGATGATGCTTTCTTACAAATTCAACAATGGCAATTTCAGTGGGGTCTCCCTTATATTTGTTGGATTCATGCACTGTTACATCATGGTTGAGTTCCATGGCAAAGAGCAACAATTCTTCTTCGCTGAACTCTTGAAATGTTGGTGCAGAATCGGGTTGCCAAATTTCAGTAACCGTCATTTTGTCCTGGGTAATAGTGCCGGTTTTGTCAGAGCAGATATAAGTGACAGAGCCCAGTGTTTCCACGGATGGGAGTCTCCTGATTAATGCATTCTTCCTCACCATTCGTTTTGCTCCGAATGCCAGGGAAATGGTGATCACTGCAGGCAAAGCTTCCGGTATAGCAGCCACTGCAAGAGAAATGGCAGTGAGCAACATATTAATGGGATCTTCACCCCGAAGCAGACCAACTCCGTATAAAATGATACAAATTCCCAGTACTACAAATGATAGTTTTTTGCTAAAATCAGCTAACCTTTTTTGAAGTGGCGTTTGACTTTCATCTTCCTGCAGCAGCTGAGCAATACGACCTATTTCGGTATTCATTCCGGTGGCTACCACAATACCTTCGCCCCGACCATAAGAGACTATGGTACTTTTGAAAGCAATATTGCTTCGATCGCCAATGGGCAGGTCTTCTGACATGAGTTCCAGGGTAAGTTTATCCACGGAACTGGATTCGCCAGTAAGAGAAGACTCTTCAATTTTCATTGAATGCGTTTCAATAAGACGTATATCTGCCGGTACAATATTCCCAACTTCTAAAATAGCAATATCACCCGGGACTAATTCTGATGCTGCTATTTCTATGATGCTGCCATTCCTCCGAACCTTAGAGAATAAGGCAGACATATTTTTCAGGGCAGCAATGGCTTTTTCTGCACGATACTCCTGGACAAACCCTATTATGGAATTTAAGATGACAATAATGAGTATAACAACAGCATCTTTTAAATCACCGATGACAACAGAAATTACTGCAGCGGCCAGCAGTATTAATATCATTATGTCTTTGAATTGATTAAGAAAGATCAGCCAGACGGATTTCTTCTTTTTCTCAATTAATTCATTTTTACCAAATTCAATTAACCGCTCTTCAGCAACAGACTGATTCAGTCCATCTTTGCTTGTGTTGAATAATTCCTGCGTATCAACAATGGATAAAAGATGGTAATTCATTCTGTTATGCTGTTAAGGAAAGGAAAAATGTTGCTGCTATATGTACTTTGAATTTGCTACAGTCACCTTACAGTAAATGTATGATTTACTCTATTGCTTTACTAACTTTTGCAGCTTGCTGAGATGATTTATTTTATTCTCTGTTTTAATACAATTGGAAAGCTTCAGATCCTATACTGCCAGTTCAGGAAATCAATAAATTTCAACTAACCTTATTCCTAACAATTTTAATCACACGGTAAGATCGTTCGCCAAAATCAAGGCGAATCTCTCCATCATATTCGTTTTTCAGGTTACTTTCTGTCCATCTGATATATCCAGTTCTTGCTTTCTCTTCCTCGTCAAGCTCGATACCTTGCAAATGTCTTGATTTGGAGAACTTAAAGAAAACTGACATGTGCCCTTTTTGGTGCTTCAACTCCACTTTTTCAAAACTATTTGTAATTCTGTTTAATGTGTCCAACTTGAGGAGCTCTTCTAAGTTTATCTCAGATTCCCATGTCTTTTTTACATATTCCTGGAGTAAGATTGATAAGATCAAGATGTCATTATCTTTTACCGGTTCAGTTTGAGGAATAGAATGGTAATTGCATCCGGCAATGAAAAGTGTGAGGATGAGTAAAGCTTTCATGGGCTATCAGTTCAGTATTAGTGATTCTTCATTGGTCACCTTGGGAGACATTATGTTCAAGTGTAAGTTTTATTCTCTTTTTTAGTACGAGTGTAAAAAAACAAAAAAATTACTCTCGTAATTGTTATGCAGGCAAAAATCACTATCGATAATTTGATACTATCAGTTAGATGCAGAGAAGGTTGTTCCCGGCTGTTTTCTCAAAGCTCGAGGCTCGCAGCTCGAAGCTCCTTACTGGTTGTTCCTTCTCTATTGCTTCATCAACTTCAGCATCTTGCTGCGCTGATTCAACTGATTAATTGTTTTCACAAAGTACAGACCGTCCGGGAATGATGAAATGTCAATCGTTCGGGAAGATTCATAGGACTCGATATTTCGAATCAGGCGACCAACAGCATCGTAGATTTCTACCTGGTATGAACGCTGATTTCCTTTGATAGTGAATTCATTTCGGACCGGCATCGGATAAATCTGAATCCAATCTTCATCGGATGGATCCTGGTGCACATTGCTAACAAGTGGATTATAGAATCCAAAATCAACAGTATTATTGCCGCTGCCATCGTAGTCAAAAAAACAATTGAAGGCATCACCGTCATTCAGTGGTTCTTCACCGGGTATTAAGGAGACAATACCTGACATGATATCCGAAAATGGATTGCCAAACCCATTATTATCCAAATCCACATCATTGTCTGCGTCAGGTACAAAGCTATTCGTTGATTTGAAATATTCTAAGGGCTCTCCGGGGCCCCAGTTGTCGACGCTCCAAACAAAGACCACATATTTACCTGGTTGCAGTCCGGAGAAACTGTAGTATCCATTTTCATCTGTGACACGAACACCTCCAAATCCCTGCCAGTCAGGAATACCATCACCATCCGGATCTGACCAAATCACAAGAGACACTCCCGGAATACCCGGCTCGTCCGGCTCATTGATACCATTTTGATTCAAATCATTCCAAACTCTGTTACCGATGGATACAACGCCCGGAACAATCGGGTCTGCACAGTCTTCGTAGCAAAAAGCCATGTCATTGATGGCCTCAATCATTTCATCACCCATGGCTTTTCCGATATTCAAAAAGGTAAGGGCATTATTGTTGAAATGATGTATAGCGTTATCAGGTGATGCAGCCTGACCAAGATAAAAAGGTTTGGTATCTACGAAACCGACTCTGCCTCCATAAATGCTATCGTTACATCCGACAGTTTCCTGAGCGACAGAAACGATGTTTTGCATGCTTTGCACCCAGGAATCATTAGTAGATTCAAACCCGCCTTGTCCTGAACTTGCAATGACAACAGGTAGATTAGGATTATTCAGATCATTTCTTACATCACTGATCAGATGCTGTAAATTGCTTTCGTATTCATTTAAAAAGTCATCGGATGCTCCGTCATTCCAACCCTGAAACCAGGCAAATCCTGAAATCTCATAATCCGTATTACCCAGATTCGGGAATTCCATTCCTAAGTTTTCGGTAACATCTCTGACCTTTTGGATCATTGCATTGTAAAACTCACCGGTGGTACCTCCAGCCGAAGGTGGACGAAAATCTTCCGCCAGACTCTTACCACCCCAGGCAGTTTTTATGATTAATACCGGGTCTTCATAATATTCATCCAGCTGATGTGCAAACATTAATTCCGGTCCGATCAGATTGGCATTTGCTCCCTGACCGGCTGTTACTTTTGATTTGATTGTGCCGTCATTGCGATCAAAGTATAAGTAGACATTTTGCAGTGATGTCCAGTTGCCCGGTTCACCGATTTTAGACCAATCTCCATTTACATCCTTTTGAATCACATCCACTAAGCTTCCGGGATCATTTTCGGGATCAGTGATACTGCCATATCCTTCCATATTCGACTGACCGGCTAATACAAATACTCTTACTTTAGCCCGGGACTTTTCTTGTCTTGTCACAATCGGCACGTAACCAATTTCTAGGCCCGGTGGTGGCTGAACGATGCCAGCCGGATCAAGAGTAGCAATTTTTCCTATAGATGGAGGCGTTAAATATTCATCTGTATGACTCCAGTTAGCGTGAAGAAGTTCGACTCTGTTTTGAAGTTTGGTGCGCATCTCTTCAGGAAGATTAGCGTGAATGATGGCGGGTTGATCCACGAAACGATACCAATAGTAAGTCACGGTTGTACCGTCACCGAGCTCAGCTTTAAATGGACCAGCAACGGGACCCGGACTTTTCCATGGGCCATTCGGATCCTGCCAATGACATTCCGGGTCTAATGGTGTCAGATAAGCAAGTTCCGGCCGGGGAGAAGAAGGAACTGTGGTTGTCAGCAAATTAGTAGATAAAGGCACAGATTCTTTGTCAATTGCATGCCATTTATTGTCCTCATCGAGTTTGTAATATTCCGGCAAAATGAAGTTGTGTTCATCTTTCTCTACGATGTCAAGGTCATATTTGAAGCCCATAATATTGGCATTTTGCTGGACATTATCTATGTAATCCAACTCAATTTCATTATTAATTCCATTGGCACCGTTTTCCCTGATCTCAGCTGCCATGGCACCTCCGTTATTAACAAAGGAAACGCCGAATGTACCGTTTTTATTGATGCCGGGCGGAACAGCAGGCCCTCCGTTGAACCAGGATTCCATATCATTCCAGAGGGCGTCAGGTGAATAAACAGTGATTTGATTCAGAATCATTGAATTGTCTGTATCGCTGGCAGGAAATTGCAAACGATTGATTTTTGCATAAGGATTGCCGTTTTCATCCCGGGAGACGAGCGCCGGTGATCCAGCATGTTCGATGCCAAAACCTACGTTAGGATCAGAAGGTCTGGAGTCCAGAAATAAACCCTCCAGAGTGGGATCTTGTAATACAGGTTCCGTCCAGAAGGTGGGTAAGAAAAATGTAGCAGGACCTTTGAAGTTGGTTGCATTCAGGAATAGGGTCCAGCATTGATTGCCAGTGTTCACATTTGTTCCATTTGTATTGGGAATCGGGTCTGTCAATGGCAGCGGAATATATCCATATCCCAGCAATTCACCATTTAAACTTTGCGCCATATTCAGGCCATCGGGAGCCCAGAGGAGTTTGTTGGATAATTGAGCCACGCCGTATTTACCTCCGGGAGTGCTCCAGTCTCTTTGTCCATTGGGTAAAGTATTACTTCTCCCGGCGCCCGGTCCATTTGCCCAGGCGTAGAAATTTTGTGATACACCACCCATGATGAACTTTGGAACTTTTGTACCAAAACGGGTGTCGTGCCACCATCCCAGACCTCCTTCTATGGTCGTATAAAACTGGTCGGGTTCATTGCCTGTTCTTTGTGTGCTCATCCAGCTGCTTGTCAATCCCGTCTGGAAGTTGTTCGGTCCGGGATAATGTTTAAATATCGGCCAGGCTGCGCTATACATAGTATAGCCTGCTCCAAAGTTTTTATCCATCACATTTTCTGTGGATATCCAGGTAAATCCGGATTTTCTGGCGTTGGTAATTTGGGCATTAGATGGGTTTGATAATCCCAGAAATAAAATTAACAGCAAGAAGGGGAGGAGTAATAGTTGGATATTGCCGGAGTGATTGGAAGAAGTGATCATCGAAGTAATTGTTTATCCATAAATGTAGATAAAAATACTTTTTTGGGGAATAATTCTGGCAGAGGGGATGAATCTAATTAAATGTTATGTTAGAAGTCTCTATCACTTTTAATCTATTTTCTTCATGTAAATATTTCCGCTGAAATTCAATGGAAAATCTCCTGTTCTTTTATAGTTGAGAAATATTTTGATGGAATCTTCTTCAGGAAAATACTCTCCAAATCCATTCATACTCTCATAATAGTACCTCGGATTACCTCCGGGAGAATGTAAACCTTGCCGTTTAACATTCTCATAGGGCTTTATTGTTATTTCACAGTTTTTAAATTCTCCGGAAAAAGGAGAAGCTGGAAACCAAAATCCATAACCATTCATACCTTTGGAACCAAAGCTAGTACTGTCTAAAAACAATTCGATTTTATGAGTAGATGTATGAGTGTCAGAAGAAAAGGTGTAACTCCCTTCGAAATTGTCAAGCATACACCCATTTAAGGTATCAGAATTCTCATCCGTATTGTCCGGAATGAATGGTTCAGAATCCTGATCTCTGTGGCATGATAGAAAGCTTGTAAAAACAACAATTTGAAAAAGATATATACCGGTTTTCAATGATGGTATCCTTATCAGGTTATTTTTGAGATTTATGAAACTTTTCATGCTAACTGAATTTAGAAATGTTGTGTCATCCTTAGTAAAGATACAGAAATTTGAATTAAGAGTCAAATTTTAAGTATTCCATTGCAGAGTTAGCATTCAAAATTTCAGACCCGAGCAATTTCGGCTATGTTATCACTCGTGTATCTTGGGGGAAAATATTAAATTTTGGTGTATTAAGTTGTATTAATTGGAATTCACTACTTCTAATTCGCCTCAAGCCGGCGGGGCTTTTCTTTTTTTTCTACAGCCAAAAAAAAGAAACAAAAAAAAGCCGCCCACTGTGTAGCCTAAGCCTAAAAATGCGTTTTCGCTGCGCTATGACCGCTAAACTCGCCTTGGCATTTCATGTTCCTGCTAATTGCTAACAGGTCATCTCAATATCTGCTTGGCCTCTCTGATTGCTCACACAGTACCGGTCATGGCCGCTTCACTCAAAACCATTTTTTACGGCTTATTCTACAAGGTGGGAACCTACTCGTCCAAACGTTAAGAATCCTCTTTGATTAATTAGATTGGTCTACACGATATTTTAATCATAACTGCGCCTTCATTTAATAATTTGGGCCAAAGACTATGATTAACTTGTGGTGTCTATTGAATTCCGAAGCTTTTCAAATTGAACTCCTACAGAGTTCGAGACTGAGAGTCATGAACCCCGGGCTGCGTATCACTTGCACAGGGGGTATCCATGTTAAATTACATGCGGAGATTTGTGGTGTCCTGATTGAGACAGATTATTTCTTTATTACCGGTGCGAGTAAGAAGTAAAGTATCCAGGCAAACCAGGATATAAACAGCACAGCAATGAGCCAAAGGATTTTTTCTGTGCCGGTGGTTTTTCGGGAGCTTGCTATGATGGATGATTGGCAGTAGATAGCATAATCCAATTATAGCTAATAAAATAAATATGCTGAATAAGGTGTAATCCATTTATTGGGGTTTTGAAATGTGAACAATTAGCACTATTAAACAACACAATTCTTACATGAGTTTCGAATGCACAATACCTATCAGTACGCATTGGGTAAAATGGGTGGATGCTATACGGTAATTATTTTTATACTTCCCCATTTTTCAATCCTTTTCCAGATAGAAAATTTATAGATCTGTGAAGGATAGCCATTTTTTACTTACTGATATCTTTATTTTTTCTTACTTATTATCTGAGCAATTTCGGGATGCTTAAATCTTACAGCGTAATCTAAAGCAGTTTCACCGTTTGAATCTTTTTGATGAATATCAAGCAGCTCTTTCTCGACTAAATATTTGGCAATTTCCGTTAAATTCTCTTTAGCTGCAAAATGGAGGAGGTTTCTTCCGTTAGTACATTGCTCATTGATTTTAATGCATATTCCGGTCTATATTGACCCCCTTTCCAGAATCTAAATTTACGAATTTCGGCGCTACTTTTAGCTGACATTCTGGCGTATGTTGACCCCCTTTTTAGCTGTTTTTGCATTTTA
>JALHRR010000093.1 GCA_022841345.1 Saprospiraceae bacterium | reverse complement strand
CAGAACCAGCATGGCGGATACCCTCCAAATAAAATTCATTATTTCCTGTCTGGATGATTAAATGCTCCGTTGCATAATGATTGGCTAGTTCAGGGATCAATTCTTTCTTAGCTATAATAGTAAAAGAGTGAAGGATAGATTTTTCAATCACATTTCTTCTTGGCAGGTTTGCGCTCAGCACTTGCATCTGCCTGTTGACCTCCAATGCCAATGCTGCATCAGAAGTTAATAGTATAGCCTGACTATCAGCACCGTGTTCCAACTGGGCCAGAAGGTCTGCTGCGACGAAAGCAGGATCTGCAGTTTTATCAGCTATTACCAACACCTCTGATGGCCCGGCTGGCAAATCAATAGCCACTCCTCTCAGAATCGCCTGCATTTTTGCTTCTGTGACATATGAATTTCCGGGTCCAAAAATTTTATCCACTTTAGAAATTTGCTCCGTCCCCAAAGTCATGGCAGCCACTGCCTGTGCCCCACCTATCTTATACACTTCATGCACTCCACACAATTGCGCCGCATATAAAATGGCAGGATGAACTGACCCATCCTGACGCGGAGGCGTAAATACTGCTACTCTTTTACTACCTGCAATTAATGCTGGAATAGCAAGCATTAGCACTGTAGAAAATAAAGGCGCAGTTCCACCGGGAATATAAATCCCTATCTCATCAATGGCCACCCATCGTGTCCAGCACTTCACACCGGGCATGGTTTCAATGGAAATATTTGCCGGACTTTGAGCTTTGTGAAATTTATAGATATTTTCTTTTGCTTGCCGGATAGCCGCTTTTAATTCTGTATCGACCTCCTCCATCGAAGCCAGCATTTCTTTTTCTGTAACCTGAAATTCATCCAGCCAGACCTTATCCAGCTTAAGTGTAAGTTCTCTGACAGCATTGTCCCCTTTTTCTTTCACTTGCTCAAATATTTCTCTGACTATTTTGCTCACATCTTCCTGCATATTGGATGGTCTGTTCAGGTAAGATTTGATTTCGGTCAGAGAGGTAGTTTCTAAAATTTTCATTTGAATCTTATCCATCAGCGTATCATTTTTTCAATAGGAATAATCAAAATACCTTCGGCACCAGCAGTCCTGAGTTCATCTATGATATCCCAGAATTTTTGTTCGTCTATCACTGAGTGCAATGAAGACCAGCCCTCCTGAGCCAGGGGTAAAATAGTGGGGCTTTTCATTCCCGGCAAAATATTACAGATGGCAGTTATGCTTTCATTGGGCGCATTGAGCAAAATATATTTTGAATTACTGGCTGCCAGCACTGATTGCAATCTAAAAACCAACTTTTTGATCCATTGTGCCTGTATCTCAGAATCGTAATTATTCCGTCCGATTAAAGCTGCTTCTGATCTTAAGACGACCTCCATTTCACTCAAGCCATTGGTCATCAGAGTGCTTCCGGAACTCACGATATCACAGATTGCATCTGCCAGACCGATTGCAGGTGCTATCTCTACTGAACCACTGATTTCATGTATCTGTGCCTGCACATTATTTGCCTGAAGGAATTTTTGAAGGGACACCGGATAGGAAGTAGCAATTCGTTTACCATTCAGATCTTTTACATTGTGAATGCTGCTTTCTTTCATTGTAGCCAGAGATAAGCGGCATTTGGAGAAACCAAGCGGAAGTATATTGCACAGCCCTTCCCCATTTTCTGCCAGCATATTAGTTCCCAAAATTGCCAGATCTACTACGCCATCTCTGAGATAGGAAGGTATATCACTATTTCTGAGGAAGTAAATTTCCAGGGGAAATCCATTGGCTTCGGTCTTCAGCCGTCCATCACCATATGGTACGTGTATTCCACATTCCCTTAGAATTGAAATGGATTCTTCTAACAATCGACCGGACTTTTGTACGGCAATTTTTAACATACTTGAAAGTTTGAATCCTGATCCTTGAAATGGGCATAAAAAACAAAACCCACCGAAAAAATCAGGTGGGTTATGTAAAATATTATTTGAACAATATCAACTACACATACTCACCCCGGGAGGTAAATGATGATGATGGTTGATATGTGTGTTATTGCAAATCATAATGGAACAAACGCAAATGTATAGAAATGGTTGAGTCTGCTGAGAAAAAATGATTAATTATTTCCAATAGTATTTAAGTTACGTGAAATTTTCATTCTACCCGGGCTCCCTGATCAACTTCAACCGTCCAACTTTTCAATCCGTTGGCAGCCATGAGGCTGATAATTTTTTCAGGATTATCAGGTGCATATACTATGAAACAACCACCACCACCTGAACCTACAATTTTACCTCCTAATGCTCCTGCTGATAAACATTTTTCGAGCATAGAATCAATGAGTGGAGTGGAAACCCGCAGGGTCTGACTTAGTATTTGGTGATGCTCTGATAATAGTTTACCAAAAGCATTGGCATCAAACTCTCCTGCACCTAATATTTGCAAGGCTTCCACCAGAATATCTCTGTTCCGGATAGTTCCGGAATATAATTCCTTTGATTCCGAACTTAAAATTGAAGGCGGATTTTTTTCTGCAACCTGCCAATCAAAGTCAGGGTCAATCTCCCGGATTTCTGTAGCAATATCAAGCCGATTATTTCTGGCAAATTTTAGAATACCTATAGTATCCTTGGGTTGATTGGAATCAACTAAAATAAAAGTTCCCGGAATGGTAGAAAGCGAATCAATGATTAATTCTGGTTGACTCTCAAGATAAATAGTGCCGCCAATAGCTGTCGAGTATTGGTCCATCATACCTCCCGGTTCGTTGAATTCTATAACTTCTGCAGCAAAAGACATACTTCCTAATGTTTGCAAATCAGGAAGATCATATCCATTAGCCCTCAAAACGCAAGACAGCCATGCATTTGTCATAGCGGAAGAACTGGATACCCCGGCCCGCTGAGGAATTTCTGACCATGCTTCTGCATCCACCCCATGTTCAATACTAAATCCTCTCTGTTGAAGAACTCTGATGGCGCTTTTAAAGTAATCTCTTGGCTTGGTGTAGTTAAGTTCATCAATGCTGAATTCCACTTGTTCATTCAGATCCAATAACTTAATCCTTACCATTCGATCATTGTTTGGCTTTCCTCTAAAATAAAAACGTTTGCTGATGGCAGCAGCAATCACGGGTAATCCAAGATAGTCCTGGTGTTCACCAAACAAACAAATTCTTCCGGGTGTGGAGACTGTGAAACTCATAAACAGATAGGGATTTTCATTAAGGCAAAATTAAAAGCAGCTTTCATTTAAGTTTGATTCTCATGAGGTATTTATGAGCAGTCATATACAAAACTGAATAATCGGAATTGAAGGCACAGTTGGCAGTGGCTTGGCCGGTATTAATAGTTCCCAGATGTTTTCCATCAGCTGAAATTACCAAAACGCCTCCGGGCCCTGTAGCGAATATATTTCCATCAGGGTCAACTTTCAGACCATCAGGGAGCCCGGCCAATCCGGTTTTAACCATCCCTGTTACATCTAATAAAAGTCCCCCTCCTGTTATATTTCCTGATGCATCAAGATCATAGCTGAAGTATGCTGCTTTTTCAGGGTCTGAAACTGCCACATACAATTTGGATTGATCAGGAGAAAATGCTAATCCATTCGGCTTGGTCAGTGAATCAATCAGCAATGTCAGTGATTGATCAGAATTAATTCTATAAACACCAGAGAAATCCAGCCTGACAGAGTCCCATGGGTCCAGCCCATATGGCGGATCGGTAAAATATATCGATCCATTGTTATGTTGTACAAGATCATTAGGACTATTTAATGGTGTCCCTTTATACTTATTCGCCAAAGACTCATAAGAAGCTTGCGGTGTGTCCAGAGCTGCTTTCATTCTGGCTACCTGTCGTTCTCCATGCTGACAAAGAATCAGATTACCATTTTGATCCAAAATCAATCCATTTGCTCCCCCTTCATGTTTGTCCCTGCGATCTCCCACATAGCCTGACTTTTCCAGATATGTGCTCAATCCATTCGTTTCTGACCATTTGTGAATAACATTATTGGGCACATCCGTGAATAATAGTGCCTTTTCAGATTCCAGCCAAAGCGGACCTTCAGACCAGGTAAATCCTCCTGCCAGGGTATCAAGTGTAGCTGATGTACTGATTAAATCATCCATTTCCGGGGATAAACGAATAATGAAAGCTTGTTCTACCTGAGTCTCAGTGCGTTCTGCTGCTTCAGGTGCTCCACAAGCCAGTACGCCGCTTACCAGAATGCACATTAAAAACCTCAAACCACTTGAATGCATCAGTTATTTTTTTTTATTGAGAATCATTTTTTGACATGGCTGACCATACTTTAAATACTAGAAATGTTGCTACACCACTGATTCCTAGCAGGCCAAATCCCAGTAAATATTTGCCATAGAATAAGTTACCTGTGGCGAATAATACCGAATAAACAGCTACACTTCCCAGGACCATGCACAAAATGCCGGAGGGAACGGACCAGCCTTTTTGACCTTCTTCGTAACCTTCCATACCTGCAATTACTTTTTTCCAGCCGGGACCGCCCGGTCGAATCAAGCGCACAAATTTATCCAGCGTTTTTTGATCAGAGGGCTTTGTAAATAAAGTAACCATTATCCAGGCAAAAGTCGTAATTCCAACGCCTATTATCAGCTGAAGAGCTCCGCTTAGTGCCGGCAAATCCAAATTTTTGTGTATAAACTGGAAATAAATGGCAATCAGAAATGAAACAATCATTGCAGTAAATTCACTGTAAGGATTGATCCTCCACCAAAACCATCTCATGATAAATAACAAACCTGTACCAGCACCAATTTGTAACAGGATCTGAAACGCCTCTAATGCATTACTTAAAAATAATGCCAAAATACTGGCTATCAGCATCAATATCACAGTTGAAATTCTGCCAGCAAACACTTGTTCTTTATCTGTAGCATCCGTTTTAATAAACCTTTTATACACATCATTGACCATATAGGACGATCCCCAGTTCAGATGCGTTGAAATAGTTGACATATAAGCGCCTATCAAAGAAGCAATTACTAATCCTAATAATCCGGCAGGTAAAAAGGTTAGCATCGCAGGATAGGCAAGATCGTGCCCAATGACATTTTCTGCAACATTGGGAAAAGCAACCCTCAATGCATCTAAATCTGGAAAGACTATGAGTGAGCAAAGTGCCACTATGATCCATGGCCAGGATCTGAGTGCATAATGAGAAATATTGAAAAATAAAGTAGCTCCGACGGCATGCTTTTCATCTTTAGCTGACAACATCCGCTTAGCAATATACCACCTCCCCCTGGCTCGGCGCCCGGATACCAGACACTCCACCATTGAATTGCTAAAGGAAGGATCAAGAGCATCAGAAGCGCATCCGTATCTGCAAAATCAGGTAGCAATGAAATTTTATCCATAACTAATTCATTGGATAGCAGTCCGCTTAATCCACCTACCTCGGGTAAACTCAGCGCAAAATGAGCAGCCAGAACACTTCCAATCATTGCCAGTGCAAATTGAAAAAAATCAGTCCAAACAACACCCAACAAACCTCCGAGTGCACTATATATAACAGTAACTATATTAGCAATAATCAAAGTCTCCAAAGGGCTTAAATTCAGCATGATACTGCCAATTTTAATTGCAGCCAGGGAAACAGTAGCCATTATCATCACATTGAAAAATAATCCCAGATATATGGCTCGGAAACCGCGGAGAAATGCAGCCGCCTTACCACTGTATCTCAATTCATAAAACTCTAAATCAGTCACTACTCCTGATCTGCGCCAGAGACGCGCATATACGAAAACTGTCAGCATACCTGTCAGCAAAAAGGACCACCAAACCCAGTTGCCGGACACTCCGTTTTGACGAACAATGTCGGTAACCAGATTGGGAGTGTCTGTAGAAAACGTAGTGGCTACCATAGAAACACCCAAAAGCCACCAGGGCATATTCCGCCCTCCCAAAAAGAATGAAGTAGAGCTGCTTCCTGCAGAGCGACTGGCCCAAATGCCGATACCAAGAGTAACAATAAAATATACTAAGACAATCGACCAATCCAATCCGCTTAATACCATACTGAAGTTGATTTTTTGTAGAGGGTTACTTTATGAAACCGATCAAATCTACTGTTTTTATTTTTACACACAAAGAATTAACATATATGTACCTTGCCAATAAATCTGAATCTATTTCAAAACATATATTCGCACTCAGATTGGATTCGTATGGAGCAAGAAAAATATTCTATCCCTCTTTGGAAAAAATGGCTGAGTTATTACAGGGAGATTCTTTTGGAGAACAAACTTCGTCAGGAAAACACCTTGAGCATTTCTCTGAAAAAAGGGAAATTGATGCTGGGCACTGACGATACTATTTATTCCTGGGATGATGAATATTTGAATTATGTCTGGGGATTGGACGCTATAGACTGGAGCCGGATTGACTGTAAAAGAATGTTACTTGTAGGGATGGGATTAGGAGCTGTTGTTTATATTCTGGAGAAAAATAAAAAAATCTATCCTGAAATTACCGCTGTTGAATATGATGAGGATGTCATCTATTTTGCCAAAAAATATAGTCTCCCCCGATTTAGAAGTAAGATAGATGTCATCCACGCTGATGGGTATGAATTTCTTCTGCAATCAAATAATAAATATGATCTGATCATAGTCGATGTCTGCGTTGAAGATATGATTCCTCAGGGTTTTGAGACTTTGGAATGCATGGAAGCTATACTGAGGAACTTATCACCACAGGGTATTTTGCTGTACAATAGATTCTACAGCTATTACAAGGACCAATACAAAACAGATAAATTTTTCAGGAATGTATTCAAAAAAGTATTTCCCGGAGGATATCTGCTGGATCAAAAAGGGACTTGCCTGCTGGTGAATGATAGGACCTTATTGAAGAGAAGTAAATTGATATAAGCGGCAGAACATTTATGAATGAGGTGCATAAAAAAAGGGTTAGACAATGACGTCTTAACCCTTTTTACGCTTGTAGTCCCGACAGGATTCGAACCCACCTTTTTTACCCATTTTTCAACACATTGATAATAAATATTTTACAGCTTACAACCCTTTATTTATCTAGGGTATTGCAAGGCTGCATATATATCCCTATATTTGTTTTGACGTTTCATATATAGGAAAAATCGATTGCAAAACGCTTGCAGTAAAAATTTAAACAATAATTATAAATGAAAATAAGCATCACAGAAGAAGTTTCAACGGTAAAAATCATTGATGTTGATTTACCATATTTCTACAAACATGATTTAATGACCCAATACGGGGATTCAGTTATTTATGGCAGAATCGAGGAAACTTTACACACTTCTATTCAAGAGACATTAAATTTTGATGGATCAGTAACCTATGAGATTGAAAAAGAAGATCATGATTCAATTAAGAATACCGGACTTGCCTCATATTTTAAAAGTCAATATTCATCCAATCAAAATGAATTTGAACAAGTCAAGGAGCGTTGTTTGATTTTTTTAAATGGCTTCTAATTCATGAAAGCCCGCGCATTCCTCTATTCCAGACCTACCAAATCAGGAAAATACACCATCTATTTCCGCGTCACAGATCGTGGCCAGAAAAAAACGGTGGTCATTGCGGACATAGATAAATCCATGTGGGATAAAGAGAAATGCAGAATGAAGGGCCGCACAGTGGAAGCTATGCAAATCAATGATCAGATACAGAATCTGGAACTCAGGGCACAAACATTGTACATGGATGCCAGGACTAAGCAGGGTAGATTCTCACCGGATGCTGTATTCGAAAAGGAAAAGAGATCAGAGCGACTGTCTGACTATCTATTGCAATATGCTGATAGTCTCTTGGCATCCGGCAAAGCTTCATCCTCGGTCAAACCAAAATACCTGGCCGACAAAGTGAAGAAATATAAAGATCCTCTGATCAATCACCTGGATGAAGTTTGGATTCAGGGATACTCCAGATACTGCAAATCACTCAGCAATAATGACAACACGATCCAGAACAATCTGAAGGTCATCCGCACGCTATGTAATTCCCTCCTGCGCTCAGGTGTCATCCATGTGAATCCCTTTCAGTATATCAGGCTCCGGTCCACTAAGACGAACAAGCCAAAACTAAGCAGAGAAGAATTGCTCCTGATAGAATCCGCAAAGCTTCATCCTATGCGATCTATTGCCAGGGATGTATTCATGATGGCCGTGTATATGCGGGGATGCCGGGTGAGTAATGTACTGCAGCTCCGGTGGTCAGATATCAAGGATAATCGCATCACCACCCACAGCTCCAAGACGGATAAAGATCAGAGCATATCAGTAAGTGTAGATATCAAAAAAATACTGGACAGGTATGATACCACGACTGAATTTGTATTTCCATATCTGGAAGGATTCAAGGCAGATCCCCTACCCTACTTCAATGAAATCAAAAAGATCAATGCCCGGATCAATAATCAATTGAATGCAATATGCAAACAAGTAGGCATCACCAAAAGAGTATCCATGCACACCGCACGCCATACTTTCGCTTCACTGGCTGATAAGTCCGGACTGTCACTTGTACAGATCCAGCAATTACTGGATCATGGAAGTCTGGCGATGACTGAGATATATATTAGAGAGCTCCGACAGGAGGATGAGCTGGACAAAGCTACCGATAGAGTGTTTGGAATTGTGGATGGGAGGTTGAATTAATCACCAATCATCAGCTGAATCAGTAGGTTTATTGGATATCAAATATTCCTTTAGATTCTGAATTATTTTAGGCATGTCATCCTTGATATACTGATAGAATTTCTCAAACTCCCTTCCACATCTATCGCAAGTAAGTAATGATTCTATAGTATTTTGTGACATGCATGGTCCAGTATCATTCCATCCATATACCTGAGACTTGGTCATTGACACTTGATTGTAATGATTATATGTGAAGTTTGTAATTTCAACTTTTATTCTATTATCCTTAATGAATGTTTTCATGTCAAAATTGATATAGAATATTCTTATACAACCCATCGTACCACCGCTATACTTCAGTACACCTTTGCCGATTAATTTTTTTTCATTTTGATCTTCTACAACAAGCGGTTTTTCAATAAGATACAAATGATCTAATGGAGCAGAATTACTTTTCTGGGCACCAAGTAACATGTTACCAGCATTAAAATTCTTATCAGCACTAGACCTATTTAATTGATTCGCGCTTGTTAGATACCATTCCTTAGCTGATGAATACAGGTGATCAGATTTAAAAGTACTATCAAACTCTATTATTTCCTTGAATAATACCTTGCCAGATGCTGAATCAATAGGCAGTCTATTCTGAGCAAAAAGTGAACTGGAAAATATTATCCAGAAAAACATTGTATAAATTTTCATAATCAATCATTTACTTTTTTAACAACTTCTTTAATAATATACAGCTTATCCAGATCTGATATAGGTAAGCTTTCCGGAGTGGTACTTTCCCTGGTATCAGATATCTTCATATATTCTGCATGCTTCTCAATGAGATATCTTACCACATGCAGCTGATTCAACTTTGTAACAAATAAGTAAGGTACTCCAGTAGGAATATATTCATTAAAATGGACTCTTTTACATTTCAATAAATCTCCCCTATCATAATAGCTTATCTGATTGGTTTCAGAAACCTGATAAGTGTATACATCCTCAAAACTACTATCATATTCCTCTGAAAATTTTGTTAAATATTTTTCTTGTGGCTCATTCACTACACTATCATAGTCTATTTTTTTAGACTTAATAAGCTGCTTTACCTTAAATAAAAGCGGTTTGCTTATATCCTCTTTTCCATTCTCAATATCGCTAAGATAAGGCTGCGACACTTCTAATAATGCCGCAAATTCTTTTTGATTAAAGTTTAGAATGCTCCTAACTTTCTTTAAATCAATCATATAGCAAAAACAACAAAAAAAAATAAAAAAAATAGGTTAATTTTAACCGAATATTAACCTATATAGCCTATATTTGTATCACAATACTATACAGCGCAAACATACGCCCTGTGTAGGTTACAGTCAAATATGTTTTTTTTATATAAAATGAATTGCTCATATGAAAAGACAGATACAAGCGCCTGAAATTCCGAGAGGAGAATGGCTGATTTTGACGGCAGTTGCTGCCATGTTTTTATTTCAAACATTAAGAATTTTCGCATGATCACATTAGAAGATATGGTAAGACGCAATCAGGAATTGCTGCTGGATATACAGGAGGATGTCCGGAAGTTACTTGTAAGCCAGGCGAATCCAAAACCTGAGATGATATCCGGTGGTGAAGCTGCTGAAATCATGCAGATGACTTACAATCAATTCATGAATTTCTGGAAGAACAAATTTCCACATTCGAAAGTAGGCCGCAAAGTCTTTTTTGATCGCAAGGTCATAGAGGCTTACGTTCGTGACAGAGACAGCAAAATTATGCCGGTGGAATATCGTCAAGCTGCTACCGTATGATCTACGTAGGCATTACCCTGGTAGTATGTGTCGCTGTAGTAGGCGGTCTGTTTATCCTGACAATTAACACACTCCTCAGGGAGCAAAACGAAGATCAAGATGGTGACGAGCAAGAAAGCATTTGAGAAATACGGAAGTCCTGATGTGACATTCGAGCGCCAGTGGATGGTGGTAGTGGACTTTAAGAAGAATGGACTAAAGAAGCTTATACCTGCACTACCGGATAGAGTGTACTGCAATAAGGACCTTGAGCATCCGTTGCTCGATGCTCTGCTTAATCTCATCCAATGCAATCGGCAACATGAGCTCAAGACCTGGGATGGATGCTTCAATGTAAGACCTAAAAGAGGGCTAAGTACTATGTCACTTCACAGCTGGGGAATAGCGATAGATGTAAATGCTGCCACCAATGGACTCGGTAAAGAACCGACTTTATCTGAGGGATTTGTAAAGTGCTTTACTGATGCCGGGTTTCATTGGGGTGGTACCTGGAAGAGAAGGGATGGTATGCACTTCGAATTATCAAAAATATGAGATGGAAAATAATTGAACAATCA
>JALHRR010000092.1 GCA_022841345.1 Saprospiraceae bacterium | reverse complement strand
TTTTTCCAACCGCATCAAATATTATGTCAAATTTTTCTTGCAAAGAGGATATCTCTGTTGTTGTATAGTCAATGGAATAGTCTGACCCCAGGGAATCTACAAGGTTCATATTTTTTTTTGCTACAAACAGAAGTAACCTTTGCTCCAAAATACTTGGCAAGTTGTATCGCAAAAGTTCCTACACTTCCTGAAGCACCGTAAATCAATATTTTTTGACCATTGGAAACGTTGGCTTTTCGCAAAAAAGATAATGCTGTTAGAGAACCCAAGGGTGTGGTTGCAGCTTCTTCAAAAGACATATTCTCTGGTTTGTGTGCTATGAGATCTGTTTCTTTTAAGCAAATGTATTCTGCATACCCCCCAAACTTTAATCCACAATACGCAAAAACTGCATCTCCTTTTTTAAAGCCGTTTACATTCGTTCCTGTTTCCTCAACAATTCCAGATATTTCAAAACCTAAAATTTTCACCCTTTTAGGCTTAAAAAGTCCATTAAATATTCGGGCTAAAAACGGGTCGGCCTTTCTTAACCGCCAATCCGCTGCCGTTACAGATGTTGAGATTATCTTTATTAAAACCTCATCATTCTTTGGAATAGGCTTCTCAATTTCTGTCAAATTAAGAACATCGGCCGTCCCATATTTTTCATAAACTATTGCTTTCATTTTAATTATTCTTTATTGTGAATTTTTCTTCTACAAGTTCTTTGTTAACCATCATTCCTGCTGTGGTACCCATAGCTACTGCATTTGCAACTGTGCGCAAACGGGTTACATTATCACCACAAGCATAAATCCCGTTGATAGTCGTTTTGTGGGAAGTATCAATTTTTATATACCCGTCTTTGGTCAGTTCGCAGCCTAATTGTTCAGGTAATTGACAATGTTGTTCAAAAGGAAGTCGGGTGTAAATAGCTTTAATTATTTTCTTTGTGCCGTCTTTAAAAATTATACTTTGAAGTTGTCCGTTTACGCTTTCCAATTCTTCAATTTCTTTTTCTACTACTTCAATGCCATTCCTTGCCAGACTTTCTGTTTGTGCGGTATTCAATGATGATTTTCCATTTGTAAGTAGAGTCAAATCCTTTGTCCAATTAGAGATGAGTTTAGCAAATTCGAATCCGTAATCGCCATTTCCCATAATGGCGGTTGTTTCATTTTTTACTTCATATCCATGGCAATATGGGCAATGTAGAACGGAAATGCCCCAACATTCAGAAAAGCCTTTGATATCGGGCATTTCGTCCTTAATTCCTGTCGCGAATACCAATTTTGATGCAGAAAATATTGCTTCCGAGGAGGTTTGAATTCTAAAACCGTTTTGGGTTTTGCTTACATGTATTACTAAATCATTATACAGCTCAACTGTGTTATACACTGCCACTTGTTGCTTTGCAAGTGTTGCTATTTCTTTAGGTGTTTTTCCATCTTGTGTTAAAAAGTTATGTGAAAAGGGAGTTTGTCTATTACATGGTTTGCCACTGTCAATAATCAACACTTTTCTCAACGCCCTGCCTAATGCCATTGCTGCTGCAAGTCCTGAATAACTGCCCCCTATGATAATTACATCAAAAAGTTCTTTATCACTCATTTCTGTTTTGTTTAAAATGGAATGGTAACTTAAAGGCATTACAATTGCAGTTGCTAAAATTCCACTTTGTTTAATAAATATTCTTCGGCTAAGGCTTTTCATTTTTTGACATTTTTTGGTGTAACTTATTAATAAATGGCAAGCCAACAAAAACCATCCATGGAACCAAAACTAATGTTAGAACAAGTGTTTTCTGAACCAATGGTAAACTGCTTAAATAACTTCCTGCCAAAATATTAAAGAGGGTAATAGATGGATAAATTACAACCCAAATTTTAATAGCTTGTATGACTTTTGATTTCATAGTCAAATCAATTATGTTATGGAGTAATAATTTGACCTGTTAGCGTTCCAAACAAACTTTTCTTGAACCCAAACTCCAATTTTTTCATCGTTGTAGGCATTTCACCAGGGAAAAATGGAAAGTATTGTGGCGAATTTTCAATGACTGTAGGACTTATGGCATTGATACGAATACCATTTCCTAATTCAACGGCCGCAGCTCTTACAAATCCTTCTATCGCACCATTGGCAGCGGAAGCGTTGGCAAAATTCAATTGGGGTTCGTGTGTTAATGCCCCGGATATTAAAGTGAAGGAACCTTTTGGATTGATATAATGCTGGCCAATCAGCACTAAGTTAATTTGCCCCATCATTTTGCCTTCTACTCCGGTTCGAAAAGTTTGGTCATTCAGCTTCCCCCAAGGCCCCACAAAGGTGCTTCCCGCAGTTGAAATCAGTGCGTCAAATGCACCCACTTTTTCATACATTTGTTGAATCGATTGGGTAGAAGTGGTATCTACCTGTAAACCGGCTGATGTTCTGCTTACCCTTATGATTTCATGATTTTCTTTTTCCAGCAAATCGGCTAAAAACTTTCCCATAGTACCTGATGCTCCGACTATGATGATTCTTTTTTCTGTACTCATTATATATTTTTTATTAAGTAAAATTGCATTAACCATACTGTTACCTTACAGGACTTTTGGTACATTCAATAGTATTATTTTGAAGTTTTACATTGTTATTTTTAGAAATACTCCATAATTGTTTTTGGTGTTTTTATCAGCATCATAGCGGTCAAAATTGTGTGCGATACCAAAACTGAAATATTTATAAGTGAATCCTAAACGACTATACGCATAGCTTCGGAAATGACTTTTATTTTCTAAATCATGGTTGTAATGTAACTGTAAGCGTGAATAAACAGACCAATTCTTATTTAGGGCAGGCATATACTCTATTAGAGCAAAATTGGAAATCTTGTGATTATTGATAAAATAATAACTGGGCATATATATCAGTGACAGCGTTTTACTCTGATACATATATTGCAGGCCTACAAAGTTTTTCAAACCTTCAATAGAAGTAAATCCTGCACCTGAATTGATGCTGATGCCTTTAAATAGGTGATGATAAATAAGTGTTGTGTTTTGAAACTCATTGTCGACTTGATTGGCTTTATTGCCGGCAGCATAAGACGAAATGGATAACAATCCAATCTTCTTATTTTCAACAAAAACTTTGTTGACCATCAATTGCAAAAATTGTCGTTTGTCTCCCACCATTTCTTCCACAGAAATTGTTCCGGGATTAAATTTGGTCCTTGATTCCTGTGCGTGTAAGTCTTGTGTGCTGAATGCAGCAGCCATTAGTAGACATAAGAAATAAACCTTTTTCATGTAAATACTTTTTTTGAAGTGATTAAAAATTTAATACTGCAAAAGTATTTACAGACTGTGCCTGCCTAATAGGACAGACTTCAAGTTGGATAGGACTTTTTTAAAATTTTTGGCGAAATGCTGCTGGAGTTAGCCCGGTTTGCTTTTTGAAAAAACGAATAAAATAAGACGGGTCATCATATCCCAGCATATCGGCTACTTGATTTATCTGGTTGACAGTACCTATTAGCATTCGCTTAGCTTCTAATATTATTTGCTCATTGATAAGTTCAGAACCAGTTTTATGCAGCAATGCTTTCGTAATGGCGTTGAGTTGATATGTTGATATATTCAACATTTCTGCATAATCACTTATCTGCTTTTTGGTATGAATGTTTTTTTCCAGTAAGTCCTGTAGTTCTTCCAAACGCTCCTGAGCATAAAATTTGGCTGCGTTAACGATCTGATTTGGGTTGCTGCTTTGACGTACTAATTCAATGAAAATAATCTCTAAACTTGCTTTAACAACTTCTTTGTAACTGTTTTGCTTTTGGGTAAATTCTTGAAAGATAGCCTCCAAAAGCCATCCGATTTTTTCAAATCGTTCAGAACTTAAATGACAATGATTTTTGCTACTAACCTTTCGCAATACAATACTGGCAAGGTTTTCACGAGGGACATAAAAGTCTGAAGTAAATTGCAACATGAAGCCGGTAGTACCTTTTTTAAGTTGTAATTGATGTACTTGCCCGGGTCGGATAAAAAATACTGAGTAGCTGTCAACTTCATACCTAATAAAATCTATTTCGTGTTCGCCGGAGCCATTTTTAATAAACAAAATAAAATAAAAGTCGTGCCGATGAAGTTCATGAAGCAAATCCCTTTCCGCCACCAAAGGCTCAATCGCTCTTATACTAAAACGGTCTTGTATAAAAGAATCCTTTATATGTCTTACAGGTATTTTTTTCATTTGGTATTTATCACTCTCATTTTTTTGCGTCTGTAAGTGCTGCAAAGTCAGGATCAATTCTTTTTAATTCGTCCAGGATTCTTTCTCCTTAGCATTCACAAACTTTTCACCATCAAAAATACATATGACGTGCCATGTTCCAAACCAAAGTTGACGTTTGTTATCCTCATAAATACTTTGAACTCCATTGATGGTTAACCCGTCTTCAGTGTTGACTCGGGTAAATTTCTTCCCATCGTATTTGTATACGCCATAATTTTCCGTTGAAAACCAAATATTACCCCGGTTGTCTTCAAAATAAGAACAGCAGTTGGATTTAGCACCTTACCCGCTTTTCTTATAAAACTCTTGTTAGCGACTGCCTTCATTTTTTTAGTGTATACCTTTCAAAATTATCTCCATTTTGTTTGTAAACGCCGTCATTTTCAGTTCCAAGCCAAATTGTTCCGTCATTGTCCTGGTAGATAGATATTAGTAAGACATTTTCTATACCCTTTTTTACTTCAAGGTTTGTGAGTGTTTTTCCGTCATATCTCCAAACGCCATTACCATAGGTACTCATCCATAAATTACCTTCTTCGTCTGCTATTCCACAGTTGAAATATAGTAATTTATCTTTCGTAAACTCTGTGGGTAAATCAACTGCTTGTAGCTTTTCATATCCATTGGGTAGCACTGGATTAATTTTGTATTTACTATAAAAATTACTTAACCAATAATAACCGTTCTTATCCTGAATCATTGAACGAACACCTGGTACTCGTCCGTCTGGAAGCGTTGAAAGTTCTTTTTCTCCAAACCATAAAAATGAATTGCCATCGTATCGAAATGCGCCAGCAGTAGCAGTACCAAACCAAATATTACCTTCTTTATCTTTGTTAACACCGAAAACGGCATAAGGGGTATTGTTGAGCCCTTTAAAAGGAACGCCTTCTGTTTCTATTCCAAAGGCTTTTTTTAAGTCTTTGCGGGGTAATGTTAATTCATAAAGAGATGTGCCGTCAAAACGATATAAGTCGTTTGCATTGTAACCAAACCACAAGTCAGCAGGATTCAGTTTCCATTGGTTATTAGAAGATTTTATTGCCTTTAAGGTAGTGAATTGCATTCCATCAAATTTGCTTATGCCTTCAGGAGTTTCGATGTATATATTTCCGTCAATATCTTCCTGAATTCCACGGATTGTATCGTTCACTAACCCGTCTATTGTTGTAAATTGTTTTAACCGGCTTCCATCTAAACAATATATACCTCTTCCATTACTCCCAAACCAATATTTTCCTTTTGAGTCTTGAAATATTCTCCAAATTTGATTATCAAGTTCAATTACCACCTTTCCAATTGCTACAGTTTCCGCTTCAGTCTGTTTGTGTTCAGATTTTTCTTGCCCGTAACAGGAAATGAAGTTACCGGATACAAAAATTAGTAAGAATATTTTTATTGAGTTGAATGACATTTCTGCTTTTTTAGAGTGCAGGTCTTTAAGTTGCCTGTTTTGGCGCGTTTTCTGACCCTAATTTATTGTAATTAAATAAGGTTCAAGTTCGTTAATCTGCACAAGATAGTCGCCCTTGAACGGAACAAATATATCAATCGTCTTTTGTTTGTTTGAAACCTCAATGGCATCAACGGGAACAGCAATCGCGGAAGTTTTATCATACTCAGACTTATGATAGACCTTAATCAATACCGGGAAAGTCAGGTTACCTGGAAGTTCTATCAGGTGCTTTGTTAAATAGCTTGAGTACAACCAGTTTGCTCTGCCATTTACATACTGTGTTCGCGACAGGCATACTTCCGCATCGTAACATGAAAAACCGGAACTTAAAACCCTGGAAGGATGCAAAAGTGCCATCGGATACTTTAAGTTACTTGCAATTTTTCTGTATAGCGGAACTTCATATTCAGCTACACTGTGTTCCAGCATCTTGGATTGGTTAATGGTATATGGGTCAATTTCTGTAAACTGTTTAAAGAAATACCCCATCGCTTTAAAGGAACTGTCCTCGCAAATATGTCCAAGTCCTGCATGGATTACAATCCTGGCTGAACTATCCTTTCTAATAATGTCAGCGATATTTTTAGCTTGTCCTCTTTCTCTGGCCTCCCTTCCTCCACCGGAAGTGTTTTCGTAGCCAAATACAGTGTAACCTAAACTAAGTGCAACTCTTATCATGTTCGCAAACTGCGGTTCTTGCGGATACGTTCCTATGTTTACTGTAGGATAGCCATTACTATTTAAAATGTTTGCAGCTGTTATGCCCTCGCAACCGAAATAGTTAAAGCCCAATTTCTTCAAATCTTCCAATAGTGAGGCGGTAAAAATCCGGTTAGGCGGGTAATAGTGTTGCTCGTTGAGCATCACAACCCTGCTGTTTCCAATATGTTTGAGTATGTAATCTTTCGCAGGACTCAGGTCGCCATTTAAACTGTCCCAATTTATATCAGAGCGATACTTGTATTGATAAGCATATACTTTATCATGGAGGGCAAGCGCAGAGTCAATCAGTCCGATAAAAGTGTAGTACGCCTCTGCCTGAGTACATGCTGATATTGGTTTTAACTCCTCAAAACATTCCGCAAACTGTCGTCTTATTTCTGATGACGAAATGTATCTGGGTATTATTTGGCAGTCCCCGGAATTAAAAAGTAGCAAAAAGAAGAATATCGAAATCCCGCAGCGGAGTTGCATAAAAGTTAATTTAAAATGTGCCATACGGTCGTGACTTTGCGAAGAATCAGAATTAGAAGCACAAATGTTCATATTAGGAGAGCTGTTTATTTGGCGATAACTAATCTGATCTCATATCGCATGTTATATGTTGCGATTCATCTTCTGGTTAAATACTTAAAGCAATTATCATTAACTTTTATGTTTATTAAATCTCCGTTTCGCTTATACTCTAATTCATATTCGACGAAGGTTGGATCGTACTCCTCACCATAGTTGATTTTTATATTTTTTATTCTTTCAGTTTTTCCTTTGTATTCAATAGTGACATCTTTTATTAATCTTGGTAATCCTTCTTCGGTGTATTCTACTGCATGAATATATTTAAGCCGTCCTTTTTTGTCATACATGTAATTCGTGTTTGCTCCTAATACTTCATGTACTGCTTCTGGTTTTTCGTTTTCAGAGAAACTATTTTTTGTATAGTATTGATTTTGGCTCGTTAAATTATTTCCCTGGTCATAAGAGCATTCAATTCTTGAAATTGATTGAACATAACTTGTACCGACATAATTTTTCGTGACCTGGATAGATTTTTTTAGTTTTGATTTTTCATAGATATTTGTGATTTCATAATCAAGATCAATCAAATCGTCATCTATTTTATAAGTTTCTATACTTGTAAAGCTATTTGGGTACTCGAATTCGTGAATCGTGGTTAAGATATTCCCATCTACATTTTTAATTTCAATATAATTTTGTATTTGTCCATCTTGATTGTAGTTGTAAATAAGCTCTGTTTTAAAGGTAGTTGATTCGTTCATAATCAGCCCATCTGCTGAAAATGACCAGGTTTGGTGCCGAGAATCAGCTTCCCTTATTAGTTTGTAATTTTCATCAAAGATCCAATATCTAATGGTGTCATTTTTATCGTTTAGCTCGATGAATTCGCGAATAGACTTGTTTGACTTGAATATTTCTGAGAACAAATAGGTTTCTATATCATCAATTGTGTTTTGAGCTTGGCAAAAACTCAAGATTGATAGTAATACAATTGTTAGTTGATATTTATTCTTTGGATTCATCTGGTTTTACTGTTCTCGTTGCACATAACGTCTTGGGGCTTGGTGAAGTGGCGGTTTAGTATTTGAATGTTCAGAATTAAAGATAAATATTTTTAGAAATTGGATGCTTAGGATTAAACAGTTTGCCGCCATTTTACCCAACCCCTGTTACATGCTGCCTTGTCGTACTTCGTCATAGTATTTCGTTTGTCCATTCAGTTGCCAAGCTTTCTACATAGTCCACAAATGTTTCTGCTCCGTTTATTTTGTGAAATGTATACTCAGGTTGATTATCTAAAAATTCAACATTGTCAAAAGAATGGTCGTGAGCAAAAAGCATAACTCTTTTAGTATTTTTGTCATAAAGTGTTACATCTCCATTTGCTTCTTGTACAAAACAAATAAAGTCCTTATAGTCAATTTTCGGTTTGTTTTCTTCCTCACACATCATTTCATAATAGTCGTCCCAATCCCCAATGCCTTTTGTACATTCAGATTTAATGAATAGAAAATTTTGGTTGTTAGTGAGACTTGGTTCTGGTTGATTATATGATTCTTGGATACCTCCAATTTCTTTAAGCAAAAGTTCGTGTTCCTCAATCAATTCAATTTCATTCGTTTGGTCGGTTTCAATTTTATTTAGCCAGCCAATACTAATTTTGTCTTTGTTTGTCCAAGAAAACAGTCTGTAATGTTGGTTATTAATTTTCAAGTTAAGTACCCTTGATTTTTGGATTAGGGTTGTTAAAATCGGAAATGTTACTTGAAATTTGTCAGATAAGTTGATATTCAAATTGCTGCCTAAAAACTCAACATTATCTGTCGTTTTTATGAACCAAGCAATGTCGTTTTTAAATGTTTCAAAGTCTAAATTCATTTTCTTACGGTCTGTTTTGTTAAGGTTGCATCGTTTTGGCGCTTGGCGAAGAAGCGGATTTCGAAGCACTAAACTGTCTGCTAGCACTGAACTTTATACGAAGCACAAAGCTTCGATTAAGCACTGAACCCGCTTTTTTGCCAAACGCCTGTTGAACTAAACCTTCGGTAGCTTTCCATTTAGTATTGGTATGATTCATGTGCCGTAGAACCTTGAATCAAAAATACCATATCATGACAACAAAAAAAAATTAGCGGATGAATTAGGTGCTCATACATTGATGTATAGAGCCAAGGCAGAAGTGGAAGGATTTGAATCACTGATTGATCGGTTTGAAAAGAAGCTATCCGTTCTGGGCCGCAGTGAAAGTACTTTCAAAAACTACAGTCGTCATCTGGCAAAGATGGCACTTCATTTTGGATGTGTTCCGATTGAACTGGATGAAGATCAAGTCCTGGATTATCTTCATTTTTTACAACAAGAACACAACACTCCATCGGAGTCTTATTTTAAGCACACCGTTTTCGGATTACGGATGCTATGTAAAGTGGAAGGAATTGATAGATCTCAAATTGGACTTCCTGTAATTAAAGCAGATAAGAAGCTGCCAGTCGTGCTTTCCCGACAGGAGATGTGGAGTTTACTTAATGCTCCGACATTACTCAAACACAAGATTCTGATCGGTTTGCTTTATGGATGTGGATTGAGGTGCATGGAAGTGAGGAGCATCCGATTGGCTGATCTTGATTTTAATCGAAAGATGCTTCTTGTGCGATTGGGCAAAGGGAGGAAAGACAGGTATGTGCCACTCAGCGAACATTTAATACGTGGCATTCAAAAGTTTGTTGATGCCGAACGACCCACAGGGTGGCTTTTCAATGGGCAGGAAGTAGAAGGAAGAAAGGGAGGAGATTTTGATTCCCGATATTCTCAGAAAGGAGTACAGTGGGCTGTACAGCAGGCTGCAAAGAAAGCAGGAATCCTCAAAAATGTAAATGTTCATAGTTTACGGCATACCTATGCTACTCACTTGCTGGAGGATGGGATGGATATCCTGACACTCAAGGACCTTTTGGGTCATGAGCGGATCGAAACGACAATGATTTATCTACATGTGGCGCAGAGTGGAAGATTAGTGCCGTTCAGTCCGATGGATACACTGTTTGCCCAATGCAGGCCAAATACGAAGTAGCGGATGTACTACAGCAATCCTGGGATAGAATAGACACTCTTGGCCTGAACACCTGGCAATGGAGGACATTGAAAGCTATACGGGATTGCAGAACATCTGCAATGGGTGGACATATAGACGCTTGTGATGATTGTGGCAATCTGAGTATCAGCTATAATAGTTGCAGAAACCGACACTGCCCAAAGTGTCAGGGAGTGAAGCGTGCGCAATGGATCGAAGCGAGAGAATCGGAACTGCTTCCGGTGCCTTACTTTCATGTGGTGTTTACTTTGCCCTCGGAATTGAATCAGCTGGCCATGTATCAGCCAAAAGAGGTGTATGCTAGCTTGTTTGAAGCTGCATGGGCAACTCTCGTACAATTTGGGAGACAGAACAACGGAATTCAATCCGGGATGATAGCTGTTCTTCATACTTGGGGTCAAAATTTGTCATTGCATCCACATCTACACTGCATTGTACCCGGCGGGGGAGTAGATCAAAATGGCAACTGGAGAACCACGCGATCTAAAGGTAAATTCCTTTACCCGGTCAAAGCAATGAGTCCTGTATTTAAGTCGAAGTATTTAAATGCATTGAGAAAAAGGTTGAAGTTGGATACCGGATTAGGACAAACACTGTACGACAAAAAGTGGGTAGTATATGCAAAGCGTCCATTCGGCAATCCGGAACAAGTAGTTGAATACCTCGGAAGATACGCACACAAAATTGCCATCAGTAATCATCGGATTCAGAATGTTGAATCAGGCACAGTCACCTTTAGCTACAAAGATTACAAAACCGGAGGCTCCAAAAAGTTGATGACACTGACTCATGCAGAGTTTATACGTCGATTCTCTTTGCACATAATGCCCAGACGATTTGTACGGATCAGGCATTACGGAATACTGAGTAGTACTTGGAAAAGGAGCAAACTCAGACTCCTCCAATCGCAACTCTTGGGGAATTTGCCGATTCCAGGAACAAAGACGAAGAAAGCCCGAATATGCCCTTGTTGCAAGACGGGGCATTTGCAAATCATCCTTCAATTTGGACCCAGAGGGCCACCGGCTAATCCTGAAAATGTATTGGCTGATCTTTTAAGAACCCTGCTAACAGTTTAGTTATGGGTAGGGGATCTTATGCAGTATGCTAAAGGAAAATAACATCAAGAAGTGAAATCACAATCGAAATACCAGGTCTGATATTCGAAAAAGCTAAAAGAGTAAAACGAGAAGCCCATAATAAATGAGCTGCCTGCCATCCCGCTGCCGAAGGTTCCGTTCAACAGCGCTGTCATGGTTTGTGCTGCGCACACCACGAAAGCTTAGTTGTTAGC
>JALHRR010000091.1 GCA_022841345.1 Saprospiraceae bacterium | reverse complement strand
TATGGCAAAAAGTAACCAAAAACCATTCGCACTGTTGAGCCTAATCCTAAAAATGCGTTTTCGTTTCGCTAAGCCCGCTAAACTCGCCGTGGGTTTTGCTATTCCTGCGTAGTGCTCTCAGGTCATCTCCATATCTGCTTGGTTTCAGTGAGTGCTCACACAGTACCGGTCTTGGTCGCTTCACTCAAAACCATTTTTTACGTATTATTCTCAAAGGTGCGATTGTTCCTCCTTCATTCCTGCTTTTGAATTACATTTGGAGTTTAACAGTAGACCTTCAACAGACTTACTCAGATGTACTATCCACAAAGTGATATGCTACAATTATCCATAAATATCTTTTCTATGCCCGAGGTCAATGACATCTACTAAAAGAATAAAATCATGGATTTCGTATATCACCCTGTAATCTCCAAAGCGAATACGGTAGGAGTTTCTATCTTTCAGTTTTCTGTAACCATGAGGGCGCGGATTTTTACTTAAATCCAATATAGATGCCTTAAGTTTGGTATAATTAGGCTCTGATATTTTCGAAAGTTTTTTCTGGACTTTGCGCTCAATACGGACTGAGTACATTACTACATAGTTTGATTTCTTTCTTCTTCAATCTCTTTGAATGCTTGCGCAGCATCTATGAACTCTTGCTTGCCTTTTTTTGCTTCGTCATAAAGCTTTATATCTTCCAACTCTTCTAACTCTTCCAGAAGGGCTTCATAGTACTTCACAGGAAGCACCACAGATATTTTTTTACCCTTCTCGTCCGTGATGTATTGTGGCTTTATCTTTGTCATTATTCTATGCTATTTGCTTGATACTTAAAACGTAGAATAAAAATAATAAGTTCTTTTGTCATAGCAGTTAAAACCTGCTTGAATTTAATCCAAAAACCCTGATAAATCAGCCCACCTGCTTCAAAGAGTTGCCTAAGGCTATGAGAAAGGTGACATACACGGGTGCAGGGGTTTACGCAGGTGAATTCTCCGGCGATTGTATATTAACGTGAGTTCGACGGATTCTGAGGCTTTTTCGTTTTGTCACCATTTTTGCTTCTTTTAGGTCCCCAAAGCATTGGGGACCAAAACGATTCATTTCTTTCACTCAACCCCGGATTTTCATCCGGGGCTAACCGTTGGTAAACCCCTGTTCGGGGTTTTTGATAAATTTTCAATCTCATTTATCTTGGTTGAACTCAGGTTATATTATGGATTTCTTCTTACGGATATGTCCTGTACGATCTAAAAAAATACTCCCCAGCCCGCGCAAGCTGCCTGGAAGGTGATCGACGCAGGAGATCAGACCCCGAAGCTTGCGCAGGGGGCCGAGCGAACAGCGAGCCTGGAAGGGAGCGGCCCCGACGAAGGAAGGGGATGCGCCCAAACAAATCTTATGATTAAGTAAAGGCTATCTCTTACTCGACATGATGCGTTTCAACTCATCCGGGTCCACGTCCATACCTGATGTGATGATGTTGAAGTACCAAAGACTCTTAGGCTGGTAATGCATGCCATAACTCGGTGTCCACTCGTATTGCAAAAACCAGGATTGCGGATCGAAGGTACGGCGGGCAGAGGCCAGACTCTTGTCTTTATCTTCACACTTGATCTTGTAGCCTACACGGGTAAAGTTGTTGGATCCTTTCTGCGGGCCAGGCAAAACATAGGTGTCATACTCTGCGTCCACCAGGCGCTGCTCCATCCGCCTGACATTGTAATCCATGATAAATGAACCTACGATAACAAAGCAATCCTCCTCCTGAAGAGCCAACTTTTCTTCCTGCCAGCTGGCCAGAACAGGTCTGGATTCAACTGGTGAAGGCTTCACTTCTGATATAATTTCTGGAATCTGAACTTCTACTTGTGAAACTGCTGATTCTGCTATCGGCTGAGAGATAATTACTTCCTTTTCTGCAACTATGATTGGTTCAGGAGTAATTTCAGGCTCAATAATGGTTTCAGCTATAGTAACCACAGGCTGCGGTTCTGTGCTGATTTCAGCTGGAGTGGCTGTATCGATATTAGCCTCTTGTTTATCAATTATTACCATGCTTTCCACTGAAGATTCTTTAGGATGCAGGATGAACTGAATGTTGCTAATATCCTGATCCTGTACTTTTATCCGGTAAGATTGTGAACTCTGGTTAAATAGGGAAGACAATGAACCGGTAGCTTGTTGTGTCCATTCTTCAGGAAGTTGTGCCGGAGCTGAAGCCATTCCGGGTACCCCACGGAGCATGCTCAATTGCAATTCATATGTCTGATGTCCTGTCAGGCCTGAAAAACTAAAGCTTCCTTCAGCAGAAATGGCTTGTGCAGCGAGTATTTTGTTGTTGGAAGGATCTATCAGATTTGCGTACAGTAGTTGACCTTCAGCTTTATTTTTAACGGGATTGTTATCGGCAAACAGAATTTCACCTGAAGCTTTCAGATCTTTTTCAAAAGAGACAGACATCACCCAGCCATCTCCCCAGTGGATATTGCGCATGAGTGGCCATTTCTTTCTGTATCCTGCTTCGCGGGAATCTCTTTTAAGATAGACTCTGAACTGCAGTGTCTCCAGATTTTTTCCAAGCACTCTGGCTGTACCACAAGCTGCTCCGGTCCCACAATACGGAGACAAGAGATCCATAGAATTTCCTATATAATTTGGAAGCACCTGAAAGTTGTCCGTTCCTGCAGTTTTTTCTAAAGAAGCAGCAGGTGTCATCAGTTCCATTTCGACTGAAAATCCCCGGATAACCCCGTCTTTTTCTACTAATCCGCCCAGTCCTGCAAAATGTAACATAGGATTTGAAACAGGTCTGTTGAAAGTGAGGACCATATCTCCATAATATACTTTTTCTCCCGCTTTGGGATTGTGGCTGTTGGAAAGATGTTTGATGGATGCAAATGCAAATACTCCGTGTTGAGTACCTACAGATACGATTCCCTCATCTGTCTCTTCTTCATTAAACCATTTGCTCAGAGATTTCCCGATGGCCCTCATGGGTTGAAATACTGGTTCAGAAGTAGGCCATTTCATAGTTTCCCGATAGGAGGTTCCAAAACTCAAAACTTCTTTGACCCCGTCTGCTTTCATCTGCATATTAGTGAGATGAAATGATATGGATGTAGCGACATCAGGTGTTTTTTGAGAACCGGTTTCTGATTGTTGAACGAAACTGAGTGAATTCAATTCCAGGGCAGGGCCTGAAGGGATGACGCCTGTATGGCTTTTCTGAGTGAGTATCAATTGTGCCGGCAGGAACGTGCAAAAAATAGAAATAGTAACAAATGTCAGAATGACTTTTTTCATAGTAGTTTTTTATTTTGATAACCAAAGCGAATGGGTTCAAATAAATATTTTGAGACCTTATTCTGTAGTTAATCATCATTATTTGAGGCAAATCACAAAGTAAAGCCGGATTTATCACCTGTATCTATCTACAAAGTTAATATATGAATCAATACATATATAATTATTCTGTATGTAATTTCAATTTTTTTTTGAAGTATATTTATATACTGGTTGTTGTCTTGAACAGCCAGGGTAGAGGTAGCTGCGTTGTGGGATAGGAGTAGAGATAGTGTTTACTTCTACCCCGCATTGCTACTAAAAAGGAACAACCGGAGTGGAGGTAGGCTGCGCTGCGGGATTTGAGTAGAGATAGTGTGTCGGGCTTTGCCCGGTGTGTGCTGATTTAACTAGTCCGAAGACCGGCCCTTGGTATCATTCTGAATACTTCGTTGCCTCACATCTTCACTCGACGGGGCTCGATTGATGTTCGGTTCGCTCCGGCACAATGTACATTTAGTACATTGTTTTGTCGCTCATAGCGCGGGATGTGGTTCGCAAAGCTCACGGGATGAATTGTGAGTGGTGAGTGTGGGAACAGCCGGGGAGAAAAGCCACGAGCCATAAGCTTCGAGCTTTTGGATCAGAGCTGGAACGGGATATAACTTCTCATTGAAACGTTGGGCTTCCTGAATTTTGATCGCCATCGGCGATCATGGCTGTTACACATACCGTGAACGCAGTGAACCACATCCCGCGCGGTCGTAGACCGCAAAAGCAGCACACGAGCGAGGCACGGCCGAGATCACACACCGTGCAAGGAGCTCTCATCTACGCGCCCTAGGCGCGTTACTCATAATCTCTTTACGAATTCAGCCTGTGATATGACACGTTCCAAAGAGCTCGCAAGGATATATATGTGCAAACCTGGTCGCCTACCCGCCCGAGGCGCGCTACGCAGACCAACCGGTCAAATACAGCACCTAATTATGAATTAGAAGAATTGGATTCCACCCATCTGTTCTTCAGCTCAATAAACATTTCAAGCGTAATGGGCTTGGTAAAGAATTCTTTTATAATAGGGAACCTTTTAGCTTTCTCAAAATCAGCCTGATTGACTGTGGATGATAAGATAATTAAATAAACAGGTGTAGTAAAATCCGGAAAAAGAGGGGAGACCTCTTCCAGAAAATCCCAGCCATTCATTACCGGCATATTAATATCCAGAAATATGAAATCAGGGAGTTGCTCTCCGGAGTTGAGGCAATTCTTAACCCAATCAAGACCTTTCTGGCCATTATCACAAGCTATTATTTCATCAGCAAAATTGCAGATATCCATATATCTTTTACAAATCATGATGAAAATCGGATCATCATCAATTAGCAGCACCTTCATAGGAGGTTGGGGGTTTCAGATAAACAATAAAAGTTGTGCCTTCATTTTCAATACTTTCGACTTCGATTCTACCGCCCAGAGATTGAATTTGTGAATGGATAATATAAAGACCCAAACCTCTGCTATCCGGATGTACATGAAATCTTTGGTACATGCCAAATATTCTGTCCTTATGTCTGTCAAGGTTTATTCCCAAACCATTATCCATAAATTTTATGACAACTTCATCTTTATGTTGAACACTGGAAATATTGATGACGGGCGAACGGGATGGATGAGCATACCGGATGGAATTTGAGATCATATTGTGAAAAAGGCTTTCGATATGCGAATGTACATAAATTACTTTTTTAAGCCCAAAATCCACTTCGATTTTGGCTTCGCTGTCCTTAATCTGAGTGTGCAGGTTAAGGATGGCAGATTGATAAATATCATATAAATCAAGTGATTTTACGGGAATATCAGCTGTCTGTCTCAGGTTTAAAACCTCCAGCATATTATGAAGTGTTTGGTTTAACTGGTGAATGGAAATATCTATCCCTTCCAGAATTTCTGAATTTCTGGGATCGTCATGATTAACGCGGTTAAATAATTTGACCAAACTCATCAGATTTGCTACCGGACCTCTCAAGTCGTGGGAAGCCATAAATGCATATTGCTCCAGTTCTTTATTACGCTGGGTCAGTCTTTTGTTGAGCAGAATAATTTCCTCCTCTTCTGCTTTTCTATCCGTCACATCCATAATGAATCCATGCCATAGGATAGATCCATTTTCCATTAATTCAGGAGCTGCATTTCCTCTCAGCCAGCGCAGCCCTTTTTTGGGTAGTATCACCCGGTATTCATGGTTCCAGGTTTTAAGATATTTACCTGATTCCAGAATAGACAAATTGACTTTTTCCAGATCATCCGGATGTTTCAGTTTAAATGCTATTGAAGCACTTTCTTTCACATCATCCGGTGAGAGCTCATATATATCCCTGATCCCCTCACTGGCATAAGGATAGCTGCTGCTGCCATCTGGATTAAGAACAAATTGAAAAATGAATCCGGGAATGTGATCAGTAACTTTTTTTAGTAATCTGTTACTGGCGGCTAATTTTTGTTCAGTTAGTATTTTATCAGTTTGATCCAGCAGATATCCCCTTGTCTTGAGAATTACTCCTTCCCGAATAGACTGAACAATTACATAATCAGTAATCCACCTCACCTTTCCATCTTTTCGAATGATTCGGTAAGTTTGTTGCCAGTATTTTTTGCCGGCTGATATGAAAGCCTTCGTTTCTTCCTGCACCCGCTGGATATCAGAGGGATGAATCAATTTTTCATATTCTACAATTTCCTGAATCAATTCTTCAGAGCTGTATCCCGTCAGAGATATGGCATTTTTTGAAGCAAACTCAAATGGCCAACCCTCCCGATTGTGCCAAACGATACTCACCACCGGGCCTGCAATAAACAAATCTCTTTCTTTTTGCAGCGCCTTTTCGGCGGTCCTGATTTCAGTAATATCCATGGCAGTACCCAGCACATGAATTACTTTATTATCCTCCGATAGAATGGGCTTGGCCAGGATTTTGATATATCTGTTTTTACTATTCGGCAGATGCACCCTGAACTCTGCCATCACCTGATCTTTATTACTCATCAGTTGATTGAGGGTGCGGAGGACTGAAGGACGATCTTCTGAAAATACAATATCCAGCTGTTGTTCTAAAGTGATTTTTTCTGACTTCTTTTCAATTCCGGTCAGGGCATATAATTCATCTGACCATGTAATCATCATACTTTCGGGATCCAATTCCCAGCTCCCAACTTTGGCTGTAATTTGTGTCTGCTTAAGCCTTGCTTCACTTTTTTCAAGTTCTTGTTTTGCGAGTTTTCGCTCCGTGATGTCGCGCATACTTCCCCTTGTGCCCGTGACGAAACCTTCGGGCCCGAATATCAATTGGGCATTTAATGAAACATAAATTACCCTTTTGTCCTTTGTCTTTAATTGAACTTCGAAATCAATTACTTCTTTGTGAAGTCTCAGCGAGTTAATCAGGTGTTCGAAAATCGTAGTATCCTCATAAAAAAATAAGGATGATTGACCGATGATTTCTTTTACTTCATAGCCGCTGTGCCTGGTAATGCTTGGGCTAATATCTGTAATAAATCCTTCTTTGTCTGTTTCATAATAAATATCCTGGATGGAGTTGAATATGGAGCGATATTTATCTTCCGTGTGTTTGAGAGCATTCTCAGTTTCTTTTTGTTGAGTCCTGTCCCGGCTCACAGTCTGGTAACGGATAAGATTACCGGCATTGTCCACTACTCTTTTAGTGATACTTTCCAGCCATATATAGTCACCGTTTTTGGTAAGTTGTCTGTATTCTGTATATGCGCTACCTTTTTGATCGATCTCAGCTTTCACAAATTGACGCAATTTGGCAAGATCTTCAGGGTGGACGAAAAGCTCTGCGGGCTGATTTAATAATTCCTCAGGGGAATATCCAAGCACGTGCTGAAATGAAGGGCTTACATATTGGAAGACAAATTTTTCGTCATGCCAGCTGACCAAATCCTGCATGTTTTCTGCCAGGATCCTGTATTGTTCCTCACTTTTTTTAAGAGATTGAGTCACAGACCGGTTGAAAAATATTTTACTGAGAATGGAGGCAAAAAATTCAAGTACTGTGAGTTCATCAGCATTCCAGGCCGTAATTTTATTAACCGCATCAAATCCTACTGCACCTATCAATTCATCTCCTTCCATTAAAGGCAGGACTAATAATGATTTTATTTGCTGCTTCTGAAAATGTGTTTTCTGCGGATTGTCATCACTCAATGCATCTATACTGGGGAGGTAGAAGACTTTACCTTTTCGTTGAAGGGCCAGAAAATCTTCAAATACATCAAGTTGTATTTCCTGAAGATTATCAATTTCGGGATTAATTCCCGGGCCAACCCATTCATGTGTGTTTCGGCTGATTTTATTTTTTAAGTCATGGATTAAAATATACGATCGGTCAGCTCTTGCAAATAAACCAATCATTTTTAATGCTTCCTGAATTTTGAAATCCAACTTTTTCTCATCGATTGAAATAAAATCGCTGGCCAAATGCATCAGGACACTACTCATCTCTTTTTTCTGATGACCCCCGGAGATTGAAATTGGTTTTTGAAGAATTGTCCTGAATATGACAGAAAAGTGATGCTCATTCATTGTTATCACCTGTACATCAAGCTCAGCGGTATCAGAGTCAATTATTACGGGAAACCGTTTTTTCTCCTGAACAAAAGGGATACCATTAATGATCGATTTAACCCAAATAGAGATGTCCTCAGGTAATATCTGATCAATAGAATAGTTGCATTCATCATCTGCTTCGAATGTGTATGCAGATTCTTTTAAGGCGATATTGCTTTGTAAAATAGTTCCAGTCTTATTCATCCAAATCAAGACCGGATTATGATCTATTTTTGAAAAAATAGGATGGGATATTTCCATGAGAGGATATCTAGCTGTGCGACAGAATGAAATTTTTTCGGTTGATCCATATGGCTAACCACATTTACGTACGAAAGGTATAATAATTTATGCACTCTGTAGCAAAGCTGTTTAGAAATATATTGATGCAAGCCTTATCAGTAGTTTCTCCGGATTTCATATTTTAAAAAACCAGCCGTAATGCCTTTATCATGTTCAATGATTTTTGGACTCATGGTAACTTTTAGTAATAGTAATTTTCGGACAATAATTAATTCATTCAGATGAATTCTATTTTGATAAAGAAAAAGTACTGTTAATGCATGGATAACTGTTGTGATTGCACTACTTTGCCCCGCCAATAATTTAACAGAAAAAAGAGTGAGATCATGAAAAAGCCGAATTTTTTGGACAAGCTAAATTTGCCAAATAAAACAAGTATTTTACTTCTGATAGTAATGACAGTTCTATCCGTAAATTTAATAAGCTGCGGAACTGAAGCGCCAAAATCCGATGAAGAAGAGCAGGCAGTGGAAGCTGCTCATCCGGGTGAAAAAGTTTACAAAAAGTATTGTGTTACCTGCCACGGAACGGATGGTTCTATGGGTTCAAATGGTGCTTTCAATTTACGTGAAACGAAGCTTAGCATCGAAGAAAAAATTGCTGTGATTACCAAAGGCAGAAATACGATGACTCCTTTTGAGAAAGTACTGAAGCCGGAGGAAATCAGTGCAGTCGCGGAATTCACTGAAAAGTTCAGACAATAATCGTGTCAGATCAGGCTGCAAAAATCTGCATTGGACTTATGTCCGGGAGTTCAATGGATGGTTTGGATATTGCAGCATGTCGATTCACCGGGACTGATGATAACAATTTTTCATTTGAACTTCTGGCTGGCGAAACTATCCCAATGCCTGAAGATTTAATAGAAAGAATTCAGCATTTACCACAGGGCACTGCACGGGATTTCGTGCATTGCGATTCGCTTTTGGGGCAGTGGTTTGGGAAAGCAGTAAGGGAGTTTCTGAAGAATCATAGTATTCAGGCTGAGCTCATAGGATCACATGGACATACAATTTTTCACGAACCCATGGCAGGGTATACTTCACAAATAGGCCATCCGGCGCATATCGCAGCTCAAAGTGGAATTCCCGTGGTATCTGATTTCAGAATGTCAGATGTAGCTCACGGGGGACAGGGTGCTCCTATGATACCTATAGCTGAAAAACTGCTTTGGTCTGAATATAATCAATTTGTAAATTTGGGTGGAATTGTAAATATTGCTTTTCATCAGGAGAAAGAAGTGATTGCATTTGATGTGTGTGCAGGGAATCAATTATTAAACTTTCTTGCCGGACAGAAAGGACTTCCCTTTGACAGAGATGGCATACTCAGCCAAAACGGGACAATCATTCCTGCTGTTCTTGAAGAATATCTGGCACTGGACTATTTCAATTTGAAAGCGCCAAAATCACTGGCAAATGACTGGGTTACTGAAGAAGTTATTCCTATTTTTAATTCTGATAAATTTAATGTCGAAGATCTTCTGGTCACAGCCATGGAATGTGCTGCTATATTGCTGGCTCAGGCTGTGAAAGATCATGCTGATCTGAGCGGTAGTTCAGTTATGATTACCGGAGGAGGGGCACATCACCCGGGGTGGATTGCCCGGATAAATAATCAAATGCTTCTCCAGGGTCTTCCTGAAGTGTATATTCCCGGGTCAAATATTGTTGATTTCAAGGAAGCCATCATGATGTCATTGGCCGCGTGGTTGCGCGTGCAGGGAAAGCCAAATTTTATAAAAAGTGTTACAGGCGCAAGCCATAATGTATCGGGAGGAGCCGTGTATTTGCCTGCCTGATATCAAAGCATCCTTATCTGGCTAAATTACTAATCTGAATGCTGAATACCTTTTAAGCTCAACTTTCTTTTATATTCGCATGTTTTCCAAACAGAGCATCCGGAAATGATGTCTTATTTACTAATTCTGCTTTTTTGAATCTAACTGACCGAATATTCGTGACCGGAGCCTCCGGTTTTTTAGGAAAATACATCCTGCAGGATTTGTTGGACAAGGGCTATCATCAGATTACTGCACATAGTAGAATGAATCCTGAAGAAGCTTCTATAAAATGGCCTCATCTGAAGGTAAAATGGGTGTCCTCCGATTTGATGGATTTGTATGTTTTGGATGAAATTGCAGAAACTCATGATTACATCATACACGCAGCAGGTAAGATATCTTACAGGGCAACAGACAGGAAAGAGTTAATTGCCAGCAATTTTGTCTTAACACAACAACTTGTGGATGCCGCTATTTATAATAGCATTAAAGGATTCGTATTCATTAGTTCCACAGCGGCATTAAGTCGTGACAAGGACAATGATCCCATTAATGAATCCGGCATTTGGCAAAATATGAAGGATGCATCAGATTATAGCCGGAGTAAATGGATGGCTGAACTCGAAGTATGGCGGGCCAAGGAGGAGGGAATGAACGTCCTGATTCTGGCACCTTCAGTTATGCTGGGACAGGGAAATCCTGAAAAAGGATTCAATCAGATTATTCAAAAGATTAAAAATGGTCATAGTTATTTTCCTTCAGGTGCAGGAGGTTTTGTAGATGTCAGAGATGTAGCATCTTTCTGCACAGATGCTGCAGCTGCCGGATTATGGGGAGAGAAATATATACTCAATGCAGCGAATTTGTCTTTTAAGGAAGCCTACTCCAAAGTAGCTTCAATAGCAGGAATCAAAGCCCCGTCTAATCCTGTTCCCGTTTTGCTTACCAGGATGTTGATCAGCTTAAATGCAATATTTCAAATTGGATCAGGTAAAAAAAATAAGCTTCTGACTCATGAAGCATTGAAGCTTGCCGAATCCAGTTATGAATACAACAACCAAAAGTCAATAGGCACAGGACTTATCCGGTACAGACCGATTGATGAGAGTTTTGAATGGGCGGTTGATAATAGCCGGGAATCGGTTAAGGGTTAATCGGTTAATCGGAAACAGCCGGGGTAACACCCGAAAAAGCCTCGTTAAAAGCGTTGAAGGACCACAAGGAAACAGTCCCTGAAGGGGTGAATCATGATTCGCCCTCCTTCTACACAAACAGCCGGTTGAGCGGCCTTATCCATCTTAAATACCTCACCTGTAACGTGCCGCCATTCGAGATATGCAAAGCAATATACGGAGACAGAAGTCCCTAATGCAGCTATAATTGTTAAATTTCTAATTGCCGGTATTACACGGCAATGTTTAAC
>JALHRR010000090.1 GCA_022841345.1 Saprospiraceae bacterium | reverse complement strand
CAACCAAGAAGCCCATGGAAACGACAGGTAATTTATTATTCTCGACTACAATTACCTGCAGTCCATTGGGCATGCCAAATTTAATATATCGCCCCATTTGTATTTTGGGTGCCGGTCCGGGGGAAGGAGGCATTGCCCTGAAAGCATTGTCCTGACTCATTTGCTTGGTCTCAGTTTCAGTCGTTTTTGTTCCGGTTTTAGGAGAACAATAAGTGAATAAAATTAAAAAAGAAGGTAAAATCAAATAATATAAGCGATTCATAATCAATCGGTTTTAAGTAAAAATTGTTTTGGTGAATAAAATACTGATAAAAGGACAATCCTTAAGGCTGTTGCTGTTTAGGCAAATAGTACAGCACTACTCTATTGTTTTTATTATAATATTTTTTAGCCACTCTCTGAATATCCTCTCTGGTAACGCTCATATATCTTTCAATCTCAGTGTTGATAAGATTCGTATCACCATAATACATTTTATAATTAGCAAGTGATTCTGCAATCCCTGCCACACTTGTATTAGCAGTTATAAAATCAGCTTCAACCTGATTTCTCAGTTTTTGAAACTCCATTTCACCAATCAGTTCATTCTGAACTTTCTCAATTTCTTTATCCATAGCAGCTTCCAGCACTTCCGGTTTAACACCCATATTGCAAATTCCGAAATTCAGAGAAACTCCCGGATCTTCCAGGGCTAATGGAATATTGAAAATCTGAAGTGCTAATTGCTGTTCATCTACCAGTGCTCTTGAAAGCCTGGAGCTCTCTCCCTGCGATAATAGCGTGGAAAGCATACTTACTGCATAGAAATCATCCGTTCCCTGTGCAGGAATACGGTAAGTCTGAATCACACCCGGTAATTGTATGTTATCATATACTGTGTCTCTTTTTTCAGCAGTCAGGGCAGGTTCTACGATGGATGGACGGAATGGTTCTTTTCCACGGGGAATATTTCCAAAGTACTTTTGAATTTCAAGCTTAGTTGCTTCAATATCGATATCCCCTGCAATACTTAAGATGGCGTTATTTGGAACATAAAATTCCTTGTAGAAATTGACATAGTCAGCTTCTTCCGCAGCATCCAGGTGATCCATCGATCCGATTACTGACCATTGGTATGGGTGAGTAGTATAAGCTCTTTTCATAGCTTCTTCCAGCACAGAACCATAAGGTTGGTTGTCCACACGCTGTCTGCGCTCTTCCTTGACAACCTGTCTTTGTGTTTCGATGCCTACATTATCCACTTTTGCATGGAGCATTCTTTCAGATTCCAGCCACAGACCGGTGCTCACATAATTGGAAGGCAATAATTCATAGTAATAAGTTCTGTCATACCAGGTATTGGCATTATTGGTACCACCCGCATTGGAGATATATTTATCAAATTCTCCCCTTTTGATGTTCTCAGAACCTTCAAATAAAAGGTGTTCAAAAAAGTGAGCAAATCCGGTGCGGGCAGGGTTTTCATTTTTGGACCCTACATGGTACATCACAGAAACACACACAATGGGTACAGATTTGTCCTGATGAAGGATGACATGTAAGCCATTATCCAATGTGTATTCGACAAATTCAATCTTTTTCATTTGTGCAAAAATTGAGCTATTTACAATCATAGCCAGTAAGAGGAAAAGTATTCGATTCATAAATTGAGGTTTTTAACATTCTGCAGAAGATTCATAAAACAGATTAATACGAAAAAATAAAAACGATTAAAGACAGTAATAAATATACTAAAACGACTCTTAGATGTCTTCTTTCTTTAAAATTTCAGTTTTCAGTCCAAAATGGGCAACGAATTGCTGCATATCGGAAGCCAGTTCTTTGTTGCCGGTAGCTCTCAGATAGGAGTCACACAAACCTTTTAATGTATAATACACCATCCTGTCCATCTCCTGGACCTGCATTTCTTTTGTCCAGATATCAAATTTAAGGGTATCCCTGTGATCCTTGTCAAAAATGGACAATAAAACTGCCTTGGCTTCTGAGGGAGTATTGTCCGCTCCGGCAGTGGCATGCCAGAAAATTTTATCAGGTACTTTTTGGGCGTCAAGCTCTACTGAAAGAATGATATCAGATTTATTTGTTTCAGACATTTCGTTTGTTCATTTAATTTATTGATCCTGATACATTATGTGCAATTTCTACAATCTTATCTGAAGGATACAGGTGTATTCCTTTATTGAGCACACTGGCAGCATGAACCATGGATACTGCAACATCAATTGCTTCTACAGGTTTATATTTCCCCAGAAAATTGCTGCCAATAGCATTAATACCGCGGGCAAAAATAACAGAAATAGCTTCTGCAGCCCTAAATTCATTTCTCTGTCCTAATAATAATGAAGGACGGAAAATATGAATTCCCCAAAAAGGCAATGTAATCACACTATTTTCCAGCTTCCCCTTTACCTGAGAGTAAAATATGCTGCTGTCAGGATCTGCACCTACCGATGAGACCAACAACAATTGATTTACTTTGTTTAATGCCGCCATTCTGGCGACTTCAAAACTGTATGTATAATCCACCTTATAAAATGCTTCCTTACTTCCAGCCTTTTTCATAGTGGTACCGAGACAGATATACAGATCGTCCCCCATTAATTTGTGAGCAATGGATTCCAGCTTGTCAAAATCAACAATGATATTGATTAATTTTTGATGGTGGATCTCAATTGGCTTTCTGGTAAAAGCAATAACTCTTTGATATTGAGCACTTGACAACAGAAGCTTCAATAATTCAGCCCCCACCAAACCGGTAGAGCCAAAAATCAAAGCAGTCTTGTCAGCGTTATTCAATAACATCAAAAAAAAGGAAAATTTTAAAAAGCCGCGCAAAGGTACTGAATTAATCCTGCACCTTTAGTTCCATGGAATGGTAACCCGCCTTTTCGCTGTCAATAATGAGATTATACTGTTTCTTCTTATCTTTCACAATCCAACGGATTTTCACAGTACCCATACCCGGGATATTATCAACTCTGACTTTCGCAGGATCTGTTAATTGTTCTTTGCCCAGATTAAAATCCACATTGCTCATCACAAAAGAAGTTACGACCTCTGCTCCTTCCAGAGTAATATAATCAGGTCTTCCTATCTTATTCTTTTCATTGTGAAAACTATGTGTAGGTATCATCCGTGAATTGGTAATGGTGACTGTGATTTCCTTAAGGTTATTGCTCAATTTCTTTGTCTTCACTTCTGTCAATTCCAGTTTAGGGGTATGATAAGCATGGAATAAGGTAAATGCCATATTCCTGTGGGCATCCTCCTCCAGTAAAAAGCCGGGATGGTTCCTGATATAATTTTTCTTCGGACCTCCGATTTCAACTTCTCCAAATTGCGGATGATTGTAGGTTTTCCATTTGACATATGCATCACCGAATAGCAGATATTTGTCAAATTCATAGAATTCATTGTTTTGAAAACGATTGGCTTCTGATTTTCTGTGAAACAAAAGATATGAGACCATATTCTCATTGACAAAAGCATAAATCCCCAGTGCTCCGTGCATGAAGTCAAGATCACCACCGAACACGGAATATAAATCCTTATAAGTAGTCAGGTATCTGTAGCCGGGAATCATTGTTTCTCCTGCCTTCCCAATCAGATCATATACCGCAATATCAGATCTGTCATATGTATTCAAATCTTCTTCAGCTCCGGGACCTCTCAGGAACATTCCTCCATAATTGTGATAGCTCTGTCCACCACCGATATTTGGATGATTCATAATGAAAGTCTTGACAGCTCTGATTTCAGGCGTACTAAAGGGATATTTATAAGCTCCCCCTTGTACATAATCCGGCTGCCAGTTCCATCCCCAGTCTCTGTTGGGGTCATAATAACCGGTTCTGTCTTCATTCACCCGTGCATCTCCATCATTATCCAGACCTTCCTGACCCAGCATTTCATAAGTTCCAGTTTCTCCCGGCTTGACCGGAACCATACGTTCAGGATACTCCGGATCAATATTAAACCTTCCATTGGGACTTTTTCTGCGCATCATGGTAATATGACCATCGCCATCCAGGTCATCCATCATATCCTCATTGATTTCCCAGTCATTGTCATCATCCATTGGAATCACTCCGGAACGGGGAGTATTTGCATTATTGGCTTTTGTAATAAAATCATGTCTTCCATCTGGATTGATAGTTGGGAGAATATAGAAAGTCTTTTCTTTTACCAGTTGAGTAATAAATTCCACCTTTCCATAATTCTCACAAAGGTACCAGGCGGTGTACATGCTGAATTCAGTTCCCTGCAATTCATTGGAGTGAATATTTGCCTGAATGTAAAAAGCAGGTTTGTGCTCAGGTTTTCCGGCTTTACGATCTGTAATTGTAATGGCCAGAATATCTCTTTTTTCATAGGACTTGCCAATGACTTCTACAGTGACCAGATCCGGATAAGCTTTTGCCAGTCTGTTACAAAAATCTGCAATATCATCCAGATTATGATATCTGTTCCAGCTCATGCTCACCTTAGGATTATGAGGGGTACCGATGGCGCGCAATCCAGCTGAGTGATCCTGTGAGAAGACTGAGGCACTCAAAAAAAGTATGAGGTATATATATATTGATTTCATCGTGTGTATTATTTAAGGTCCAGTGTTTGACTAATCAATCCTACCATTGGGCTGCCGGCTTCCAGAATAACTTTGCCTCTGCCGGAGACAAGGTATTGAAATTCAATACTTTCACCTGGTTCCAGTTTATTATGAAAACTTTTCCCTGTTCCTATTAGCATTGTTTGAGGTCCTCCGATTTGAATTCTGTTTCTAATTTTTCTTACCCATCTTGTTTTATCACCCAGCTCCGTATGAGTGGGCAATAATCCCGTATTGACAATTTTACCTGTAATTCTGAAAACATCTCCATCCAGTTTGTCCACTTTCACTTGCTGAAAGGAGAGAGCAGCTCTTTGCTTCAATAATTCTTCGACAAATTTGGAGTGAGTATCTGCCACATCATTCAGGTATGCAACAGGAGGGTTGTGACGAACATAAGGCTTGAACCCACCGACTTCTACAGTCATTCCCGGAAAATCCGGATGTTCGATTTTGGACCAGGGCAAAAAATAATCCTTCGCTCCAAGGCTATCAGCCCATTTGCTGTAACGGATATCATAATTGTCAGCAGAAGCTGCGGGTCCGCCGGCTCCTCCTCTCCCACCCGGTGCTTTTTTGGGAGCTTCTTCAGTTTTTGTACTATCTGTGGCTGCCGCTGTTTCCAGCTTTGGCGCCCACCATCCCGGAGTCACAAAACTATATCTGCCGTAGTGAAAGTATGCCCAGGCGGAAAAACTGCCTGAACCCTGAGGCATAGAAGGGGCATCCTTTGATTTCGTGATTTTATTATACAATCCGGACACATGCTCATTTACTTTTCCATCCGATTCAAGTGGACCTGTTATGATACGTTTTGCTGTTTTTTGCTTGTCAAACTTTACAGGTTCAGACAAATTATTTTCTAGTGCAAAAGACAGGACTGCAAAAACATTCCATTTTTCAAACAGGGAATCGAGCAGAGCGATATTCTCCGGCTCTGATACTGCGTGTTCTCCTGTTCCGGGTTTAAAGGGCTGATAATCGTAGGAAAAATTCTTGTTGATATGAATTCCTCCGGGACCATCTTCATTGAATTTTCCATCTTTATCATTGTCAATTCCTTCTGTGAGCAATTGATATAAGACCTGATCCGGTTCCTTTTTGTCTCTTTTTATCATCACACGGGGATCATCCTTATGCATGAGTTGATCTCCGGCGGGGTCCATGATTCTCATCACAGATAAATAGCCATCCCTGTTGAGGTCTTCCATAGGGTCTTCATCTTTCAATCCATCTCTGTCATCATCTGTACTTGCATTATTTCCCAGACGTTCGTATTTCAGCGCAGATGTGTATTGCTCATGAGCATCGGGATTGACGCATGGGATGATGTAAATGGCCGTTTCATCCAGCAGCTTTTTGAGCGTATCTGAACTTGAATTCAATAACTTTTCCGCTATTTTCAATGCCAGTTCGATGCCGGCCGGGTGATTGCCCTCCACTCCTGCGACTATAGCCAGGCCCGGCTTAAAGCTGAGATCACCTTTTCCAATAGTCAGTTGCTGGATGGGTTTCCCGCCTCTGGAAGTAGCTATCTGAAGGACGCTGGCAGAAGATTTATTTTGGGCCGCGATAGCCATCAGTCTTTTGTTGATCGCAGCGTTATCAGGATATTCATTCTGTGCATTGAGTAAAACTGGAAGTAAACAGAATAAAATTGACCATTTGGATGGTATCATAAAATATATGTTAAGGCTTTAAGGATGGTAAAAGTATAAATTTTTGTAAAATGAAATCATTTTATTCATGTCATTGCTGAGTAAAATCAAATGGATATATATTTGAGGGGAGATTATGGAGAAATAAGTAAATTGATAGCATGAAACATTCTGACTTAAAATACCTTGGAGCATACATTATACCCTGTATGATATTATATGGGCTTTGGGCGGGAGGTTCATGGATATTTCTGCCTTTAATTTTCACGTTTGTACTGATTCCTGTTTTGGAATGGATCATCCCCGCAGATGCCAGTAATCATGACCCGGAGTCAGAAACTGACAGATCAGTGAATGTATTCTTTGATGTGCTTTTGTACCTCAACCTTGTATTTGTATATGCAGGAGTAATGATATTTGGATGTCAGCTGAGTCAGGGTGCCTACAATACAAATGAACTGTTAGGAGGAGTCTTATCCTGCGGATTATTGCTGGGAACATCCGGGATCAATGTGGCTCATGAATTGGGGCACAGGCAAAATCTGCTGAGTCAGATAGCGGCAGGATTTTTACTGCTTCCCTCCCACTATATGCACTTTACGATAGAGCACAATTTTGGACATCATAAATATGTGGCTACTCCCCGTGATCCGGCTACAGCCAGAAAAGGAGAAAATATATTTGCATTCTGGGTGAGATCAACGATCATGAGCTATATCAATGCATGGAAAATTGAAAATAAAAGAATTAAGACTCAGTATGGCCATATGTTCCATCCGGCCCATAGGATGATTCAGGCTGTTTTCATACACATTATATATAATAGTCTGATCTGGATTTACTTTGGATCTTTTGCATGGACTTATATTTTTATTGCCGGAGTTGTTGGATTTCTGTTATTGGAGACCATCAACTACATAGAACATTATGGCTTGCAGCGCAGACAGACAGCAGATGGAATGTATGAAAAAGTAAGTCCTGAACATTCCTGGAATTCGGATCATGTGATTGGGCGAATTTTGCTGTATGAATTGAGCAGACACAGCGATCATCATTATAAAGCGAATCGTAAATATCCAATATTGAGACATATGGATGAATCTCCGCAATTGCCATTTGGTTATCCGGCTACCTTGTTGATGGCATTGGTGCCGCCTTTGTGGTTTTGGGTAATGGACCGTGAAGTGGAGAAAATTAGAAGGTAGAAGTTGAAAGTGAAAGGTAAATGGTAAATGGTAAATGGTAAATGGTAAATGGTAAATGGTAAATGGTAAATGGTAAATTGTAAATTGTAAAAATTTATTCAATACAATTCAATTTTCAAATAATCTGTCGAGTGGGCTGCGAATGGATTTTGTGTGTGAATTTTCCACTTTGGCGTAGATCATGGTTGTTTTGATGTCCTGATGACCCAGGAGTTTTTGTATGAAAGCCATATCTGTTCCATACTCCAGTAAATGAGTAGCATAACTATGCCTTAAACCATGTATTCCGACGGGTTTGTTTACTTTAGCATTTTTCATTGCAGTTTTGAAGACTGCCTGCACGCTTCTGATAGAATATCGTCCTCCGTATTGCCCTTCGAAAAGAAAAATAACAGGCTTGTATTGTTTGTAGTAAGAACGCAAAAGTTCAAGTACTGAGACTGGGAGCGGAACATAACGATCCTTTTTACCTTTAGAAGATTCAATCAAAACCTGCATTCTGCTGCTGTCTATATCACTTACTTTCAGATTTACTACTTCACTGACCCGCAAACCCATACCGTAGCAAAGCTTAAGCATCAGAAGATGCTTGGTATTTTGTACAGCATCAAAAATCCTTTGGATTTCCATTTGACTTAATACTTTGGGTAATGTTGATGGCTTTTTCGGACGTGGAATTTTATCTACAAAATCCATTTTATGAAGTACTTGTTCAAAGTAAAACTTGATAGCATTGAGTCTGCTGTGCAATTGGTTTTCAGATATTTTCGAGGTATTGATACAAAAGAGAATGTAAGCCCGCAGCTCATCATAAGTGATTTTCTCTACATCCTGAGTCTTCAGAAAATAGAGCATTTGGGAAAACTCAGACAAATATGTTTTGATAGTTGCCGGACTATATGCCTTCATCTGCAGTAACTCTTTCATTCGTTGTAAAGCCTGTGCATTTGCGGGGCTTAAATCCAAAGCGGCTTCTTTGCCACTCAGGGTGATTTCAAGTCCAAACAGCGATCTGAAATTCCTGTTGTCCGGCACATACCAGGATTTGTTGGGTGGATTCCATCTTCCTTTCAGGGATTTAATCAGATCAATTTTATCCTGATCATATTCGAATCTGATCCAAATGACTTTAGAATTATTATGTTGCCCTTCGGTAAACGAAAAGCCTGTAAAATCAAGCCCTTCCATACTGCGCATTTTGTATTGAGGAATTTTACAAATCTACATTATTTATACAAAAAACGCAAGTTAAGAAATTCTAGCAATCAGGAACTAAAGCACTAAGCAGCAAATTTTTATCATATTATGTTATAAATAAACATTATACTTGCTAAAGATTTAAACCTGCGTGTATTAAAGAGTTAGTGGCAAGCATATGACCGACCAAAATAAACAGACAGAAATGAAGAAAGTAATATTTACAAATCTGACATTGATACTTTCATTGACACTTGGTTTCATATCTTGTAATCAAGAGACAAAATCAAATAATCAGACTGCCGTAACTAACGACAAGACTGACACTATCATTGTGAAACATAAAAACGACTTAAACAAATCTTATGAAGTAGGATTTTTATCAAAATCGTATTCTTATTATTGGCTTGTAGGTAATGACACTTTGGATTTTTCAGTAAACGCAAGACAATATGAAAAAGACAGCACTCTACATTTGAGCATACATCATAAAAAACCAATAATATTTACAACAGCATTGACAAGAATAAACGAATGTTTACCTCAAATTAAGGAAGACTTCTACTTGACAAAACTCAATTCACTATATTTTAGAGACCCAATTTATTATTTTGATTTAGTGAAAGAGCTTTCAACAGAATATGAAAAACAATTCGGAAGGAAAAACATTAGCTACGAGAAACTTAATGACTTTCTTTTAAAATCAAAAGTGAATAAACAACTTGACAACTTTGTAAGCCCACTAGACAAGAAGATTAAGCGTTATAGCATTGAAAAATTTCATTTAACGGACAAAAAATATTTTGGAGAATACTTGCCAAATGTTGACTTGAAAGAATATCCAGAATTTGCAATTAATGGAATGGGACTTTATATTCAACTAGAAACGAAAAGACAAAATGAAGATAATGCCAGCCACTAACAGCCGTTTTGCAAAAGCGGGGGTTTTGTGCTTCTATGACAGTGAAGTGCTAAATTCAAGCTTTGTGCATTTAATGAAGTTTAGTGCTGAAAATCCCCGCCTTCGCAAAGCGGCAAAACGTTGTATGCTACCTTATTCGACAACCTACTTCTATGACAAAATCCAAAAAAACTGACTGGAAAGACGAACGACCCGTTTATCTATTGCTTGCTATTGTAGGTGCAGTAATTGCTATAGTTTTTTATTTCATTCCCAAAAATTCAAGAGACATTGACGAAACAAAATTGGTTTCAGTTAACGACATTGTATTGAGCAAAGATCCCGAAGTTGTAAAGAGCAGACGTGGTGAAAGAGTGCTGTTGCATATAAAGGGCATTGACAAACCCTTTCAAGTTGCTGGCTTTGACTTTAGTGAGACGATAAAACGAAACATAATTCGGAACATCAAATTTGGTGACACAATATCAATCAAGACTGACAAATCTGAGTTTAATAAAGTTGACAACGAAACACTATTTGATAGTTATACCGAAATAAATTCCCTAACTAAAAATGGACAAGAATTTTTAAATATTAAACAAGCAAACAATAAGGCCAAGAGCGACCTTGAATTTGGTGTTCCGGCCGGACTTTATTTATTGTTTGCTGGACTTATTTATTGGAGTTTCAAAACTAGACCAACGCTTAGCCCGACAATAGTAATTGGTGGCGGACTTTTTATTATAATTTTAATGATGCGACAATGAAAGGCAGCATACAACAAGCGGTTTGGCAAAACTGTGGCTCGACGGAATAAACTTCAGCTTTTTGTTCGCTATTCAACAACAGTTCAAGCCGACGAACAATGCCCAGCTTTTGTACTAAACTTCAACTTTTAATTAGTAATTTAGCACCTGTAACCAACTGACGGAATGCTATTTCCACAGCTTCGCCAAGCCGTGGACGTTAGCACCAATTTTAGGACGACAGCAACCGAATGACAGAAAGACCAAACATATTAGTAGTTTGTGGACGAAATAAAAAGCGTAGCAGGACAGCGGAACACATTTTTAAAAATGACGACCGTTTCAATATTCGTTCTGCTGGACTAAGTCCTAAAAGTGACAGGAAAATTTCAGAAAATGATTTGAATTGGGCGGACTTAGTTTTTGTAATGGAAAATGGACACCGAGGAAAAATTTGGGGACTATACAGACATTTAGAATTACCAGACATTGAAGTTTTAAATATCCCTGACGAGTATGAATTTATGAACGAAGAACTTGTTGATATGCTTTCTGACAGAATTAACGACACATTGAGAATTGTTTACAAAATATAAGTTTATCCAATGACAAGCCACAAACCTTTAAAGAGTGTTTCTCACAATTTTGGACATTCATTTATTAGTTTAATGAACTACATAAATGACGACTATTTTATGGGACACTTATTGAAACAGGCTCGTAAGACAAAATGCAACAAACTAACAGTTGACATTTTGAAAAATATAGCAGAACCCACAGAACTTTTAACCGACCAAATAAAATCTTCAATTGAATATTGGACAAAATGGTTTCCAACTTTAGTTGAAAGTAGCGGTTCGACACTGGATTATGTAAGTTCAGCAACAATGACAATTGAATTTGATTTACAACAAACAAGACCTTATGAAAGTAATTCAGACTATTTGGAAAGTCCATTCACTTGTGAAATAGTAATCATTGACGACAGAAATAAAGAGTATAAACATAAACACGAAGGATGGTGGTTTCCAGAGACGAAATAAGAAAAACTGGTGCTAACAACTAAGCTTTCGTGGTGTGCGCAGCACAAACCATGACAGCGCTGTTGAACGGAACCTTCGGCAGCGGGATGGCAGGCAGCTCATTTATTATGGGCTTCTCGTTTTACTCTTT
>JALHRR010000089.1 GCA_022841345.1 Saprospiraceae bacterium | reverse complement strand
GTTCCGATCTCAGTTCCTTCACCCAATGGAGGACTATATTCAATTGTCCTTCACGGGTCAGATCTGAGTTGTCCAATAGTCTGGCATCTATAGCTTTGGTCAGCGGACTATCCTTGCGTGTGCTGTCGATATGGTCACGTTGTCTGAGATTGGATTTGATTTCTTCATAGGTGGCATTGATACCTTTGTCCATTAGCTCGAGCAACCGGCGTTCGACTCGGACATTTTCTGATGCTGTGAGGAAAATTTTTAGTTCGGCTTCCGGAAAAACTACGGTACCAATATCGCGTCCATCCATGACTATACCTTTATGGATACCCATTTTTCTTTGCTCCTCGACTAGTTTGTGGCGAACCGAAGAAAGGGCTGCAACTTCACTGACATGGGAAGAGACCTTCATACTTCTTATAGCTTCTTCAACAATTTCTTCATTCAGCCAGGTAGTTTGAAGACCATCGGGACTGACACTCTGGAGAATGTTGATCTGGCTCAATGCGGCTTCCAATTCTGGTCCTTCCCGGAATGCTATATTATTCTCTAAAAGATAATAAGTTACGGCACGGTACATCGCACCGGAATCTACATACACGTAATTTAAATGAGAGGCTAAATCCTTGGCCAGTGTGCTTTTGCCACATGCAGAATGTCCATCAATGGCAATGATGATTTTTGGAGGGAGCTTGCTCATGAACAGAGTTAGGTGTGGGGGCAAGATACTGCAAATGTATGGATGACCCAAACTTGAAAAGCTAAGTTTTAAAACCCAAGCAAATTTGCATCATTCCATTAAACAAAAAAGCCGGGTGCATGACCCGGCTCATATATATCATTTAATGATTAATATTCATCTTCATTAAAGAGAAAGTCATCCTTTCGGGGATAATCAGGCCAGATGTCTTCAATACTTTCATACAATTCCTCCTCGTCATCCAATTCCTGCAAATTCTCAATAACCTCAAGCGGAGCGCCTGATCTGATTGCATAATCAATCAATTCATCTTTTGTAGCCGGCCATGGTGCATCTTCCAGGTGATAAGCTAATTCCAGAGTCCAATACATACACCTTTCAATTTAACTGTTAATAATAGGTTCAAAATAATAAGCATTGCGCTCATGTAGATACGAAGAAACAAACATTTTACAATATCAACATTGCATCTCCGTAACTGAAAAATCTATATTTGTCTTCCACAGCTTTTTCATATGCTTCCATCGCTAATTCATATCCTGCAAATGCACAGATCATTATTAGCAAGCTGGTTTTGGGCAAATGGAAATTAGTGATCATACTATCTGCAATACTAAATTCATAGGGTGGATAGATAAATTTATTGGTCCATCCCTCCATAGGCTTCAACAATCCTTCTGCAGATACGGCTGATTCTATGGTACGCATAGAGGTGGTACCTACTGCGCATACTTTTTTATGCGCCCTTTGGGATGCATTTACAATCCTGGCTGCTTCTTCAGTGATTTTGAAATATTCAGCTTCCATTTTGTGCTTGGACAGATCTTCCACGTCAATGCTGCGGAATGTGCCCAATCCAATGTGAAGTGTTACTTCAGCATGATTGACACCTTTGAGCTCAAGCTTTTTAATTAACTCTCTGCTAAAATGTAAGCCGGCAGTGGGGGCTGCAACAGCACCAATTTCTTTGGCATAGATCGTTTGATAACGCTCCTTGTCACTATCTTCAGGTGGTCTGGCAATATATTTCGGTAGGGGAGTCTGGCCCAAATCATTCAGAATGGCCTGAAATTCATCATCCGTTCCATCGTAAAAGAATCTGATAGTCCGGCCTCTGGAAGTTGTGTTATCCACTACTTCTGCTACAAGCACTTCGTTTCCGTCCTTGTCTTTGAAATATAGTTTATTGCCAACTCTGATTTTTCTGGCAGGATCTACCAGTACATCCCAGAGTTTTTGATCTTTATTCAGTTCTCTCAACAAGAATACTTCAATCTTGGCGCCGGTTTTTTCTTTTCGGCCATACATTCTTGCAGGAAATACTTTGGTGTTGTTAAATATCATTACATCACCATCTTCATAGTATTCCAACAGATCTTTGAAAATTCTGTGTTCAATCTTGCCGGTGGCACGATTTATTACCATCAATCTGGACTCATCCCTATTGTCAGTAGGGTATTTTGCAACCAGTTTTTTGGGCAATTCAAAATTAAACTTCGACAGTTTTGCTCTCATCTTCGAAGGGCTTTTTTATTTAAGAGCGCAAAAATAACAATATTCGAATAACAATACACCCGAGATAGTAAATGATATTCAATTGTATATCGAAGTGTACAAGATAATCATTCACTTAATCGAATAATTGCATGAATATTGGCCAGTTCTGATTGTTGAAAATTTGCCGGATAAACAGAAATCAGAGGACTTTCGCGCCTTTCGAGTTAGTAATAGTTCTATTAACAGATTGAAACACTGTTTTGATCGAATAATTTACATATATTTTCTTGCAATGACTACTTTCATGCCCTGAGTCACATAATATTATTGCCATGGGTTTCATATTGAGGATTATTTTTGAAAGTTTCGGGCAGGCAATTGCCCAGCTTACCGGCAATAAACTGCGCTCATTTCTGTCACTGCTTGGAATTACTATAGGTATATTTTGCATTATCGCTGTAAAGTCTTCCGTTGATTCTCTCGAAAATGATATCAGAAACAGTTTCAAGCAATTGGGCGAGGATGTCATTTATGTGACTAAACAACCCTGGATGGAAGATCCCGGCGTTAATGCCTGGAAATATACCCGAAGACCGGATCCGGGTTTTAGAGACTTTAGAGCACTGGATCAAAATCTAAAGAATGGTAATTTAGCTTCCATTTTATTCTTTCCGGGACTTAAAACTGTAAAATATGGAGGCAAAACAGCGGAGGATATCTTTTTGACAGTTGGTTCCGAACATTATGCTGAAATCCAGGGATTGCAATTTGAAAATGGAAGGTATTTTACACCTGATGAATTTCGCTCTGGCGTGGATAAAGTAGTAATTGGAGCAGTTATGGCTGAATCTCTTTTTGGAATAACTGATCCGATTGGTCAATACATTCAATTCTCAGGAAGGAAATTTCAGGTGATAGGTATCATAAAACGCAAAGGAAAAAGCATAATCAACATCATGGACTTTGATGAAGCCATGCTCATTACACTTAATTGCGGTAGAAAATTTCTAAATATATCGGACAAATCACCATTTGGTTCATTCATAACTGTGAAGCCCGGCCCCGGAATTACAGTCGATGAGCTTAAAGATGATGTAGTTCAGGTTTTGAGAAAGCATCGCAGACTCAAACCTGTGGAAGATGAAAATTTTTCGATCAATGAATTGACGATGCTCTCAAAGGTCTTAGATCAATTTTTCGCAGTGCTTAATATTGCAGGTTGGCTCATAGGCATCTTCGCTATTTTTATTGGTATGTTCAGTGTAGCAAACATTATGTTCGTTTCTGTAAAGGAAAGAACTCCGATCATCGGTATCAAAAAAGCACTCGGAGCTACCCAGCGCGTTATATTGCTTGAATTTTTGATAGAAAGTGTCATTCTCTGTATCATTGGGGGATTATTGGGTTTAGTTTTGGTGTTCCTTTGCATGAAAGCCATCACGCTTATAATTGATTTCGATATGTTTCTTTCAATGAGTAATATTATTCTGGGGTTTGTCCTTTCTGCTTCCATTGGGGTATTATCAGGATTCTTGCCCGCTCGCCAGGCTGCTGCCATGGATCCGGTGGAAGCTATGAGGAAATAGTCGCAGTGGTACTATCCATTCAATCCACTAATTACACAAATATAAAATGCAACTGATATTGTAGTCTGTTGTCATTTCATTGGATATCATTCCTGAATTACTCTTCTACTTCGGATTGCAATATTGCTCACAAATAATCATTATAAATGCCTGTTTTTTAAGTGCCTTTTAGTGCGTTTTAGTGTCCTTCACAGTTCTTGTTTCTTTGCCCTGATACTGAAATAATCTCCGATAAGTGAATATTTTAACAACTTAGCTTTTGCAGAGATTGTTTATCTGGTAATAAATTCAACAGATCCCTATTACCATGGCAGAAAAATATTATTTTTCAATTCCGGACACTGAGGTTCCCAGAATCGTAATTATCGGTGGAGGATTTGCCGGTCTCAAAATGGCCCGTTCGCTGCGATCTGCTCCCTATCAGGTTGTTTTGATTGATAAAAATAATTATCATCAATTTCAGCCATTGTTTTATCAGGTGGCTATGTCAGGATTGGAGCCGAGTTCCATCGTCTTTCCACTGAGAAAAGCTTTTCAAAAACAAAAACAATTCTATTTCAGAAATGCTGAGGTGATAAAAATTGACTCAGGACTTAATGAAGTTCAGACAGACAGGGGTTGGCTGGCTTATGATTATCTGATTATTGCCATTGGGGCAGATACCAATTTCTTTGGAAACCAAATGATAGCTGATCATGCGCTACCTATGAAATCTGTCTCCGAAGCATTGTACCTGCGCAACAAAATCCTGGAAGATCTCGAATCTGCCCTGAATATTCGCGATTATGAGGAGCGGCAATCCTGGATAGATATTGTCATAGTTGGAGGTGGACCGACAGGTGTGGAAGTGGCAGGAGCATTGGCAGAAATGAGAAAGTATATCCTTCCCAAGGATTATAAAGAGCTTAATCCCAAAGAAATAGATATTCACCTGATTGAAGCTGGTCCATCTTTGCTGGCCGGAATGTCTGAATTAAGTGGTCAAAAAGCCGAAGAATTCCTGCTGGATATGGGCGTTTTAGTTAAAAAGAATACACAAGTCACTTCTTATGATGGGAAGACAGTTACTATGAAGGATGGATCTGTGATTCAATCACGAAAACTGATTTGGGCTGCAGGTGTAAGCGGGAATAAAATTTCCGGATTGCCCGCAGATGTTATTGTCAGAGGGAATCGGATCAAGGTCGATACTTTTTGTAAAGTAGAAGGATCTGATAATATTTATGCCATAGGAGATATTGCATCTATGGTTTCTGAAGCTTATCCGAATGCCCATCCTCAGGTGGCTCAGGTAGCATTACAGCAAGGTCAGTTGCTTGCAAAAAATTTGATCAGAAAGTCTAATGGCCAGACTGAAAAACCATTTAAATACGTCGATAAAGGCTCAATGGCAACCATTGGTAAAAATAAAGCAGTAGCAGATCTGCCATTTATGAAGTTAAATGGTTTCTTTGCCTGGCTAATCTGGTTGGCAGTGCATTTATTATCTCTCATAGGAGTGAAGAACAAACTGCTCGTATTTTTGAACTGGATCATTAATTATCTGACTTATGATCCCTCCCTGAGATTGATCATCAGACCGAGAGTTCCTAAAAAAGTGTGATAATCTAAACAATACAGCGTAGCTGCTCTTAAATTATAATTAAAATGAAGCAAATTTTCCACTCTGTTACATTTCTTACATTTTGTTTCAGCACATTTGGGTGCAGCGCACAATCACCGCCTTTGACGGACAAAGAATTTACACCAGTCCAAATAGCAAGCCGGGAAGCCACTACTGCCCTAAATGCTTATAAAACAAGCGCACTTGGAGACAAATTGATATCCACCCCCTCGGGTCTCAAATATGTGGTCCATCATGAAGGATCAGGCCCTAAAGCAAAACCCGGACAATACGTTTTGGTGGACTATTACGGAATGCTCATGGATGGTATGCGCTTTGACGATTCATACAAAAATGGATACCCTTTCGGATTTCTTCTGGGGCATAACCAGGTAATTGCCGGATTTGATGAAGCATTAATGCTCCTGCCTGAAGGCACCAGATTCACTATTTTTATCCCTGCCCATTTAGCATATGGTGAAAATGGCGCACCTCCTGTAATACCTGCAAATGCCGAACTGGTATTTCATCTCCATTTTATTAAAATTGAATCTCAGGATTGAATGTGTTTCGCGCCTCGGGCGCGTAGAAGATTACTCTTCACAATGTGTGTGAGCTCAGGCTGTGCCTGGCTCGTGTGAGCTTGCAGCCTATGGCTGAGCGGGATGTGGTTCACTTCGATCACGTGATGTGTAACAGCCTTTGATCGTCTCTGACGATCAAATAAAGCACATTTTAAAAGCTCTGTTATCGGCTGTTTGCCAACAGCTAACGGCAAAAAGCCAAAAGCGGCTGCTCCAAACTCACACTCACCACCCACAATTCATTCCGTTAGCTATGCGAACCACATCACACGGTGCAGTATGCGCCAGTGCACACTGAGCGCAGCTCAACACACTCTCTCTACTCAGATTCCCAAGGCACAGCCTACCTCAATCGCGAGGTTCCACTTTGTTCCACTCGCGATCCTGCGGACCCGGCTGTTTGCCGGAAGCTAGAAGCTAAAAGCTGCTGTCTAGTCTATTTTCTCCCAGCACTTAGCTCAAGGCTCGCAGCTTCATTTCGGCTGTTTGCCAATAGCCAAAAGCAAATAGCCAAAAGCCATCCAGCAGCGTTTGAATGACACTAAATATAACTATCTCAAATATAATTCTCTCTGATACGTAAGTTCTTTTGGATAACATCAATTGTTTTTAGAACTTTGCGCCGCTAAAATGAACCTTCAGGATTTAACTCATATAAAAAATCTGATCGATACCCCCAGGTATTCGGTAATCGTTTCTCACCGGAATCCTGATGGTGATGCTATAGGCTCTTCATTGGCACTCGCATTATTCCTTCGCAAAAAGGGCCACACCGTTCACGTGATTTTCCCTTCAGAGTATCCGCCGCTGTTTCAGTTTCTGATAGAAGATGTGGAGGTTTCGATCTATGACCTGCACAGCGATGCCATCAAGCCAAAGTTGAAAATGGCAGATGTCATTTTTGCACTGGACTTTAATGCACTGGACAGAATTGACAGAATGGGAGAATTTATCCACGGTCTTACTTGTCCTAAAGTGATGATTGATCATCATATAGATCCTGAACCCTTCGCAGAATATGCTTTCTGGAGAGATTCCGCAAGCTCTACAGCCGAATTGGTTTATGACCTGATGAAAGAAGGAGATTACATGAGATTCATGGACCCGCAAATAGCTACCTGCATCATGTGTGGTATACTCACTGATACCGGGTCTCTGAGCTATAGTGTCAGTCCTGAAGTCCTCGTTAAAGTAGCAGACTTGCTAAAAGCTGGTGTAGATTACAGAGAACTGCAGGACAAAATATTCAATAGCTGGTCAGCTAAATATCTGAAGTTGCTGGGGCATTGTCTCAGCAACAGAATGGAATTGCTGGAAGAAAGTCAAACCGGCATTATTCACCTGACGAAAGCAGATTATGCTGATTTCGATATTCAGAGAGGTGATACAGAAGGAATTGTGAATTATCTTCTCAAATTGCATGAAGTGACACTGGCAGTGTTCATTACTGAACAACCAAATATTATCAAGTTTTCATTCCGCTCAAAAGGAGACTTTTCAGTGGCAGCTATGGCAGCAGCACATTTTAAAGGTGGTGGGCACGTAAATGCTTCCGGAGGCTTCATGCATTCCAGCCTGGACGCAGCTATCAGAAAAGTCAAAGATGTTATAAAAAATTACCCTCAACTTAGTAAATCCGAAATTCAAATACCATGAAATTACAGTTTATTTCCATAGCACTTATGCTATGCGTAGCTATGATGTTCACTTCCTGTGACTCAACTACCAAAACGGACAGCGGCCTTGAATACAAACACCATATTAAAAATGGCGGTCCTACACCTCAGGTAGGTGACTGGGTCTCTTTTAAATTTGACTATGGCGTTAATGACTCTTTGATCCAGCCATGGAAAGAAGGAGCAGAAGCAATTTTAAGACAAATGCCAGATTCAAGTGCTAAAGATCCTAATATTCAATTCTTTTTTGATGCAATGGCAAAAATGTCAAAGGGCGATAGCCTGACACTGTATGTGCCTATTGATTCTCTTCCTCAAAAGCCGCAGGATCTTAAACCGGGTGATATTTTAAAATTTGACCTGGTCCTTTTAGATATCATGAGCGATGAAGATAAAATGGCTGCAGATATGGAAAAACAAAAGGAATTTGATGCCAAAATTGCCGGCGTAAAAGACGAAATTACTTCCACAACGGAAGCATACAAAGCTAATACACTTGGTAACAAACTCATCACCACAGCCTCAGGTTTGAAGTATGTGATCCATGAAGAAGGAACAGGAGCCAAAGCAGCTGCCGGACAAACCGTCTCTGTAAACTACTATGGAATGTTGCTGGATGGAACACCATTTGATGATTCCTACAAAACCGGATCTCCGTTTAACTTCCCTGTTGCACAGAATCAGGTAATTGCAGGATGGGATGAGGCATTGAGCACTTTGCCGGCAGGTACCCGATTTACAGTGTTTATTCCCTCTAATCTTGCATATGGTGAAAATGGAGCGCCTCCTGTAATTCCAGCTAATGCAGAATTGGTATTTCATATCAACTTTATTGAGATTTTAGCACAGTAAACATATCATGTGGGTTGTCATTTCTTTTACAAGTGACAACCCATATAATATATGTTTATTATTTAATACATTTGCTCCCTGAAAATCATTCAGTCCTGATGTGCCTGCACAATATTTGCGGGTATGTTGAGAGCTCATTTATTGTATTACCCTGAAAAGTCAAAAAGAACTAAACATGAATAGTTTTAACAGTATTTCCCTAGCACTTTGCCTTTGCTTTCTGGTTGTATTTATCGCCTGCAAAAATGAAAAAGCAGCGGATGAGCCTTTTTACACTTTTGAACATCATATAAAAAATGAAGGATTCAAACCGGTCGATGGTGATCTTGTAAGCTTTCGAATCCAGGCTTTTGTCGGAGATTCATTGGTACAGACGAGTGAGGAAGGTTCTGTAAACAGATTGAAGATCCCTGTGAATTCTGAAGCCTCTTATAAAGTTAATCCTCTTTACTATGCATTTAAGCAAATGGCAGAGAAAGACAGTGCAACCATGACTGTTATAGCGGATTCACTGGAAGTAATGCCCATCTTCGCTAAAAGCGGAGATAAAATCACCTATCATATTGTCATCGCCGGCATTCAATCTGGTGGACTTCGCGATCTGACTGAAGCGCAAATGGATAGTATCGCTGCAAAACGTACCTATGGAGAAACTGCCATCAATGCAGCCAATAGGTTAAATGAGACCATTACCAACTGGGATCAGCAGGATGCCACAGGATCCAGAGAGGTTAAAGTTACAACTTCAGGAATAGAATACCTTATCATTTCAGGAGGAAATAAACCTGTTGCTAAAGCCAATGAATGGATATCATACAATTATGTTATCAGAGATCTGGAAGGTAATATCTTGGAAAACACTTTTAGAAATACCAAACCTTTGAATACATTAATGGGGACTACTACTAATATCCCTGCAATTGATGAATTGTTTACGATTATTCCTGTAGGAGCTACCGTTGTGGCAAAAGTTCCGGAGAAATTAGGCTACAAAGGAAGTTCAGGAAATGAGAAATCCGGTGACCAGACTTTGTTGTTTGAAATCGTTCGCGTAGATCCATACGACAAAGCAATTCAACAATAAGTTGAATTCTTTCGTTTAAGCATATAATACAGCTGTTTTTAATGCCGGCTATTTTAAAAATGGAGGCATTGAAAACAGCTTTTTTTTCACTTATGATAAGCATGCACCATGACTATCGAACAAATGAAAGGCCTCAAAGACAGGCTGGATTTGCTAAGGAGGTATCTTTGACGTCGATAGACGCCTTATAGAACTCAACGACAAAGAACAACATACCCTCGACCCCAATTTCTGGTCAGATGCCAAGCGGGCAGAAGCCATCATGCAGGAAATCAGAACCCACAAAAATTGGATCTCCTTTTTCAATAAAGTGAAAGAGTCTGTAGATGAGCTGGAAGTCATGTTCGAATTCCACAAAGCTGGCGATGTATCAGAAGAAGAGATTGATGCATTATTGAAATCCACAACAGAAATTATAGATGATGTAGAGTTCCGTTCTACACTCAATCAGCCCGAGGATGAGCTCAATGCCATCCTGGAAATCAATGCTGGTGCCGGTGGTACGGAAGCTTGTGACTGGGCATCCATGCTCTATCGTATGTACAAAATGTGGGCCGACAGAGCTGGCTATAAACTGTCTGAGCTGAACCTCCAGGATGGAGATGTAGCCGGAATCAAATCCGTCACTATGGAGATTTCAGGTGATTTCGCTTTTGGCACTTTGAAGGGTGAAAACGGCGTTCACCGCCTGGTGCGTGTGAGCCCCTTCAATTCACAGGGCAAGCGTATGACTTCCTTCGCTTCTGTATTCGTGCATCCCATGGTGGATGACAGGATCGAGATAGAGATCAATCCTGCCGACATCGAGTGGGATACATTCAGAGCAAGTGGAGCAGGAGGTCAGCACGTCAACAAGACAGAATCAGCCGTTCGTGTACGCCACTTACCCACAGGCCTTGTGGCAGAATGTCAGCAGGAACGCTCCCAGCATGCCAACAGAGATAAGGCACTCATCTTACTCAAGTCCAGATTGTACGAACTGGAACTCCAGAAGCAATTAGCCGCAAAAGAAAAAACAGAGGCAGGCAAAATGAAAAACGAATGGGGATCGCAGATTCGTAGCTACGTTCTTGACGATCGCCGTGTCAAAGATCATCGCACCGGCTATCAGACTGGAAACACTGATGGAGTGCTCGATGGCGACATAGACGGTTTCCTCAAAGCCAATCTGATGTGGTTATCAGGATCTGCTGTAGCACAGGATAATTAATACAATTTTTAAAAGAATATTTTGGGCGTGCCCGTCCCCAATGTGGGGACGGTCGGGCTCTCCGCTTTACTTCGCAGAGCCGCATCGTAATGCGTCTCTGCTCGTGCTCGCTGCGATCCCTCACGATGTGTGAGTATGGGTAGGGAGTGTTGTGCGAAAAACCGTACGGGAAATTCTATGTTTTTCGGTTTTTAACTAACAAATATCTTTCTGGACAACCACTTCAGGGTTGGAATTTAGGGCACCTCATTGAACCCCGGGTATTTACCCCGGGCTACTCAATGGTAAGGCCCCAATTCGGGGGGCAAAAACTGTCTTAAGCTTGCTCTTCCACTGAAGCTTGTAGCTCGCAGCTTCTTCCGGCTGTTCCCTTGAAGCTTGAGGCTTCCCCAAAGTGTTGGGGACACGGTGTAGCTTCTTCCGGTTGTTCAACCAGCAACCAGCAACCAGCAACCAGCAACCAGCCTATGTGTGGGCGCCGTAGTTGAAAGCTACGGAAAGCATCGGGTGTGAGAGGGCTGTTTTCTCGTGGCTCGAGGCTCGTAGCTCGCAGCTTCTTCCGGCTGTTCGCCAACAGCTAAAGGCCAAAAGCCTGAGGTTAGGACACATCTAATTATATATTATAAATAAATGTTATATTTGTGTAAAATAATGTATTTGTACAAAAAAATATAACAAACCATGAAAACTACAACATCAACCAGCTTGT
>JALHRR010000088.1 GCA_022841345.1 Saprospiraceae bacterium | reverse complement strand
GCTCTTCCGATCTGCACTCATGCATTATTATTCATTAGGACAGATACCTGCAAAAAGACATACCCAGTTCAGAAAATCTGATGGCGGTTTGTATCAGGAACAATTGTTTTCAACAGAAGGATTCAGTGATTTATATTCACTTATATATCATAGCAACCCTCCTACACAAATTGTGCAGGTAGGAGATCCAATATCTGTTGCCCCCAAAAAAATTCACGATAAGCAACTCAAACATCGATGTTTGAAGGGATTTCAACTGAGCCCGGAAAAGGATTATCTCAGCAGCCGCAAGCCTGTATTAGTCAACAGTGATTGCTATATCAGTCTGGCAGCTCCGGAGTCGGGTACAGGAGAAATATTTTTTAAAAATGCTGATGCCGATGAGGTAATATTTATTCATAAAGGAACCGGAGTCCTCAAGTCAATGTATGGACAGATACCTTTTGAATATGGTGACTATCTCGTGATACCAAGGGGCACAATATATCAAATCAATTTTCACGGGAAAGATAACCGGCTGTTAATTGTCGAATCGACATCTCCCATATTAACCCCAAAAAGATACCGGAATCAATTTGGTCAGCTTGCGGAGCATTCGCCTTTTTGTGAGCGGGATATCAGAAAACCACAGGACCTGGAAACAATTGATAAGCAGGGAGAATTCCAATTACATATCAAAAAGCAGGACAGCATTTATCCTTATGTGTACCTTAATCACCCTTTTGATGTGATTGGATGGGATGGGTATTTGTATCCTTATGCATTTTCGATACATAACTTTGAACCTATTACAGGAAGAGTTCACCAACCACCTCCGGTCCATCAGACATTTGAAACAAGAGGATTTGTTATTTGCTCCTTTGTACCGCGATTGTTTGATTATCATCCCCTATCTATACCTGCACCGTATCATCACAGCAATATTGACAGCGATGAAGTGTTATACTATGTAGATGGTGATTTTATGAGTCGCAAAAATGTGGAACAGGGAATGATTACGCTTCATCCGGGCGGTATTCCACATGGGCCTCATCCAGGCACAATCGAAAAAAGCATTGGGCAAAAAGAAACACACGAACTGGCGGTGATGGTAGACACTTTCAGGCCATTACTGATGACGGAATATGCTGCAGGAATCGAAGATCCTGATTATTACAAATCCTGGTTAACTCATTAATTTAAAATATTTTTCATGGATACTATTGTTCAACCTGTGGTTCAATCCAACACAGATACTTTTCCATTAAATGGAACAGATTATGTCGAATTTTATGTCGGAAACGCGAAGCAATCTGCATTGTATTATCAGGCATGCTTCGGTTATGAGCTGGTGGCTTACAAAGGGCCGGAAACGGGCTCCAGAAATGTGGTGTCATATGTTCTCCAACAAAATAAAATCAGACTGGTCCTTAGCAGCGCGCTGCATTCTGATCATGAAATTGCCTTGCATGTAGCAAATCACGGAGATGGTGTGAAAGATCTTGCGCTGTGGGTAGATGATGCCGAAAAGGCTTACAATACAGCTTTGGAAAGAGGTGCTGAGTCTGCAAGACCATTTGAAGAGATTGAAGATGATTTTGGCATCATCAGAAGAGCTTCGATCAAAACTTATGGGGAGACCATTCATACTTTCATAGAAAGAAAAGATTATCATGGTGCATTTATGCCGGGTTTCGCCGCCAGAAAAAGTACCCGAAAGGTAACGCCGGTAGGTTTGCAGTTTGTAGATCACTGCGTAGGCAATGTGGAACTGGGAGAGATGAATAAGTGGGTAAAATTTTATCAGGATGTCATGGGATTCAAACTGTTGATCACATTTGATGATAAAGATATTTCCACAGAATATACTGCTCTGATGAGTAAAGTGGTTTCCAATGGAAATGGATATGTAAAATTTCCAATCAACGAACCTGCAAAAGGATTGAAGAAATCACAGATCGAAGAGTATCTTGATTTTTACAAATGCGGGGGTGTCCAGCATATAGCAGTGGCTACCAATGATATACTTCATACTGTCTCCACACTTCGTGAAAATGGAGTAGACTTTCTTTATGTTCCTGAGAATTATTACGAGACCGTTCCTGAAAGAGTAGGTCCCATTGATGAAAATCTGGAAGAATTGAAGAAAATGAATATCCTGATTGACAGAGATGAAGATGGGTATTTACTGCAGATTTTCACTAAACCTGTTCAGGACAGGCCAACAGTTTTCTATGAAATCATTCAAAGAAAAGGTGCTAAATCATTTGGAAAAGGAAATTTCAAAGCTTTGTTTGAAGCAATCGAGAGAGAACAGGAGCTGAGAGGAACTTTATAAATCAAAAAACAGTGAAACAAAAAAGCCCGATACTACTACCGGGCTTTTTTGTTGAATGTTCACTATTATTTACTACTTAGTCGCTTTACCATTATAGGTTAGACTCACCCCCGGTGAAGCAATACTATACGTATAAGTAAGCTCATCATCATCTATGGAACCGGTACCAGCAAAGGTTCCATTCTGGCCATTTATGGTTACATTAAATGACGGTACTGTAAAGTTGTTTCCGCTCACCGTTGCTTTTACAGGAGATCCTGTCAATTCACCAAATCCTTGCATTAGAATTTCATTTTCGGCACTGGGTGATTTAGTGATGGTAAATGTGTAGTTTCGGGTGATGGTGCTACCATTCAGATCGACATAACTATCAGTTGCATTCCATGTTCCTTCAAAATCATCCCTGGTGATTTCTTTTTTACATGAATTCATTGTGATCAAAGCCAGAGGCAATATAAACATTAATAAACGTTTCATTTGTTCGTATTTAAGGTGAAGTAAACTATGAGATTGAAGGTTCAAGCTCATTCAATTTTAAAAGCCTTAAACGTTAATCACATTATAAAATTATGAAAGATGTTATATAATTTTATTCGAATGCTTATAGAAAACTTATTTATGGGCATTCAAAAAATGAGACAGTAATCTCATCTCACAGCAGTCCCGGTATATGTACGATTGATAGTTGGAGTAACTATTGAGTATTGATAAGTAAGTTTTTCATTAATCAAATCGCCTGAGGCATGAAAACTTCCCTGCATATTATTTATCACGACAGCACTGTTGGGTATCTGAAATTTATTTCCATCAATTTTTGCCTGAAGAACGGGGCTCCCCAGATTGGCAAATCCTAGCAGGGTCAGCATATCTTCTTCATCAGATTTCAACACCATAAATGAATAGGTTTGAGTTACAATTGTACCATTAGCCTCTGTGAAACTGTCAGTTGCTTTCCATGTTCCAAGAAATTTGTCACGTGGATCTACAGGCTCTTTTGTTATGGGATCAACCTTTTGGCAGGATTGCAGGCATACGAAGAGAATAGTAAAAATTAATAAGGAAATTCTCTTCATTGTTTTGCATTTTTATTTAGTCTCCAAAATAGCATTATCAATACATATTTTAGATATTTTTTAGATCAAAATATTTGAATACTGCCGTAATTATTCTGGTGGATTGAAATTTTATTATATTCAATATGTCTAATCGAATCGATATTTAATCCTATCAAATATTTAAATCATGGAAAAACCAATTGTGCATCAAACGGTCATGCCCTATCTCATTTTACAGGATGCAGAAGCCTTCATTAAATTTGCTACAGAAGTTTTTAATGCGAAGGAGTTATCAAGGCATCTTGATGATCAGGGTGAAATAAGACACGCCGAAATCATTATTGGAGACTCAACCATCATGATGGGTCAAAGTACGGGAGATTATCCGTCTATGCCAGCGGGACTATTTATTTATGTTAAGGATGCAGATACCTGTTTTCAAAAAGCACTGGATGCCGGAGCCAGTATTATCAACAAATTATCGGACCAGGAGTATGGACGGACCGGAGGAGTATTGGATCCATGCAATAATACCTGGTGGATTACCTCGGTGGAACACCTGTAAATTTCAGATTTCAGTCCCCGTCCCCAAAGCTTTGGGGACCATTCGATGAAGATAACACCGCGGGGCCTGATTTCAGTTTTCAGCTTTCAGATTTCAGTAGTTTCAGATTTGAAACAGCCATGAGACGCCGAGTTTTTATAAATAATTATGCAAAATGCTTACATTTCGCTTGTATATAAGACATGGAAAATCAGCATTGTACAAAAGTGTTATATAGGAGCTATCAGTTTTCAGATTTTAGGTTTAGGAACAGCCATTAAGCCTTAGAGTTTAGCTGTTAGATTTCAGGTTTGGGCGAACATGTCGTGAGAACTGAGAGCTGGGGTGTGCAATTTGTTAAGTGAGGCTCCTCCGCCCATCTGGTGTAGAAGTTTAGGAGTTGAGATGTTTAGTTAACAGCCAGTTTAAAATCGATCTTTTCAATCTTCTTCAATCTTATCAATCTCCATCAATCTTTATCAATCTTAGCAGGCCAGTCTCTTGAAATATCGGGAATGAAATACATTAATATTCAACAAAACAAAGTCAAATTCTTCTGAGATCATCAAGTCCATTTTTCTGAAAAAATAACTTTTATCAGAGAGCTGGAAGAAAGTTCTGTTTTCTGTTTTGCTCAGTGGCTTGTACGACAGCAAGTGAAGCAGGCGTTCCAATTCAGGAACTCTGTCTTTAGGAATTTTAATGACCACCCGAAAAAAAAGGCCTTCCACAATAGCCATTACGAGACCTGCAATAACCGCTATCAAAATATAATATTGAACGCCCTGAGGAGTTTTTCTGATCAAATCAGTAATTACAATAAACAACAGTATAAACAAACCATATGATAACCATACTTTCAGGAATGTCAATTTTAGATAGTAAAGCTTTTCTTTTTGAACAGACATCCTCTTACCAAATTTTGAAAGGGCTGTCACTCCACACAAGAGCATGTATCAGGAAACCCAGAATCAGAAGGATAATAGTGAAATAAATAAACCAATGATACGATGGCTGTTTTGCCTGTTGAATACCCGGATCCAGTGAAATATGACCATTTTCTAAATCAAGAAGCAAATCATCTTCGGTAATATCAGGCCTCTCCAGCAAGTCTGTCAGCAATTTCTCGACAGTGGATCTATCTCTTTTGTATATATGCAAACCGACACCACCCTGACCGAAGGGTATCATTTGATTCATATAAGTATTTGACAAAAAATTAGGAATTCCGGCTTTCCTCAGATAGACTGAAATTAATTGAGCTTCAGATTCCATCATAAACCGCCTGATGACAATCGTTTGCTCCCGATCCTCCGATTTAGAAAAAAGATTTGCCATAATCAATTCTGATTTGCCGAAATGACAATATAAAAAAAAGTCCTGATAAAACAGGACTTTTAGTTCGATTAGACAGTTGGTGCCGGCGCTTTAGCTGCTTTTTTATTAATTTCTTCTACTTCTTTGTCTATATAGTACAAACATTGAGGTCCGTCTCCTATAAGCTTGATTCTATCAAGGATAAATCTCATTTGAGCCTCTTCTTCCCTTTGTTCCATTACATACCATTGAAGAAAGTTCTGGGTAGTGTGGTCATTTTCTTTGATACTTAGATCTACCAGATGGTTGATAGCCGCAGTGACTTTTTGTTCATGAGCGAAGACCATTTCAAACAACTCCACAATCGATGCAAATTCATGCGGAGGTTGCTTGATTTCAGGTGAACGGGCAAATCCATCTACCTCGGATATGTAATGAAAAATTTTGAGCATGTGTACACGCTCTTCTTCAGACTGACGATGCATGAATTGAGCGCATCCCGGAAGACCTTTGTGATCGCACCAGGAAGCCATTGAAAGATATAGAAATGAGGCATATCCCTCCAACACAATTTGTTGATTCAGGGCATCTTGCATTTGATTTGAAATCATGACTTTTTATTTTATTAACAGTTAATGAATGGGCTTGGTTGAGTAAAAATTACAATTAGCTGACAAAAATATGTTTAAGGTCCAGAATTGTAGACACTTCCGGTTCTGAATACTCCAATATCTATTTAGACAAATTAAGCGTAGTCAATTTCATCTTGAAGCAAAAGGACTTAATCTTCGGGCGGTTTTGTAATTAATTCAGATCTCTCAGCAATACTTTCAATTAGCTTAGTCGTGATTTGAATGGCATTTTCCAATGCTACAATTGGAACTCGTTCATTTTTCGCATGTACTGTTCTTAAAATCTGAGGCGTTAATAAAATAGGTACAAAACAATAGACGGGGAATCCCTTTTCCCTGAAAAAATTGCTGTCAATGGTCGCCTGCAACATCATAGGAGCGACAACTGCATCACTATAGACAGAATGAATTGAATTCTCAATACTTGTGTACAGGAAAACATCCGGCCTGGTAGGTAAAGCATCCGGGGTCTCCAAAACTACTTCTATTGTGATATTCTTGTTGTTCAATTGTTTTTTGATCTTGTTGATAAAATCTTCCGTTTTAATTCCCGGCAATAGGCGACAGTCCAGCAATGCGACCACTTCATTTGGAATTGAGTTATGCGACAATCCCTCGTTTTGAATACGGGTAAGGCTGATCGTGTTGGCGAAAAATGAAAGATAGAGCGGATTCTTTCGGATAATGGACCTGGCTACCGGGGTCATTAGATGAATATTTTTAAGAAAAAAACCTTTTATGCCACCTTCCATATCACCCAGCAGATGCAGGATTGTGGTATTCAATTCATTAAATTGAAGTTTCTCCCTGGATTTTAACACTCTGTTGACTGCCGCAACCATATCTTTATTGGGATAATGTAAAGGCGGAGTAGACCCATGACCGGAACTTTCGTAGGTTAGTTTCAGCCTAAGCCAAAGTGCCCTTTTGTGCGCCAATGCTACTGAAAAAATCTTTTCCTCCGGTTTGCGTGGCACCACCCCCTGCACTCCTGCGGGACCTTCTCCAAAAAAAGCTGCAGCATTCAGCACTTCAATATATTGATCTGCAACAAAGCGGGCTCCACCGGACGAAAATACTTCCTCGCCGGACAAGCAAAGAAGTGAAAAATTGACATTCCAATTTTCAGACCGCGCTTTTTCTGCCATTTGAAGGATGGCCATTAACTGTACGATTGCTGCACCTTTATTGTCATATGCTCCCCGGCCCCACACCTGTCCCTCTGCTATCACTCCCTCATAAGGTGGATATTTCCAGTCTTCGGGAGAGGGAACATCAACCACATCTGCATGATTCAGAAAAATGTAATTAGGCTTTCCGTCACTCAGTGGGAAAATGGACGCGATAAAATTCCGGGAACCATCCGGAGCATTCATCTCAAAAATATATAAACCTTTTTTTGTACAAAGAGCCTGAAAATAATCTACTGCTTCAACTTCGGATCCACTCACCGATGGATGTCTGATGTAATCACGGAGCAATTCAGCAGATGCAGGAATTACAAATTTAATAGCATCCAGATTTATATAAGAGGGAAAAAATGGTCTGGGATCATTGCTATGATCCAAATTGCTTCCACAGTTTTTAGAGGAAAATTGAGCAGACATTTCTGTATGTAACACACAGAAAAATAATATTAAACCAAAGAGGGGCCAAACAATAGTATATCGTAAATAAAACATTTAAAACAATTATATCTTCACAAATTTACTAAATTTACCACATCAGCTGCCTTCAAACAACCTCTACAATACTACAGCTAATTTAATCACCAGTACATACTGTGACATGGAAGTTTCATATCAAATCAAATTTTTTGAAAGGCTACAGGAGTTTTATCCGAGAAAGGGTGAAATCATTGACAAGCTTAGTGAGCTATTGCATATTAAGAAAGATGGAATCTACAGAAGGATGCGGGGCGAAACCATACTCAGTGTGGATGAATTAATGGTGCTCGCTAAAGCACACCGGATTTCCGTAGATAATTTGCTGGATATCCCAAAAAACGACGTTGTATTCACCTTCAATTCATTTTCAAACAGCATCAGGGAGGTAGACGATTATGTTGAAAATCTTTCTGATCTGTTGAAGGAGTTTTCAAAGTTTGGTAAATCCCAGCTATATTATGCTTCCTGTGAAATCCCTATTTTTTATTATTGTCTGGTACCGGATGTTTTTGCATTCAAGCTTTATGTTTGGGCAAGAACTGTGTGGAACCTGGACTATTTCCAGAATGTATTGTTTTCACCTGATATAATATCAGTTGATACAAGGTTGCATGTGCCAGAATTATTCAACTTGTATAAGCAGATTCCTACCCTTGAGCTTTGGAGCTACAATATTTTTGACAATACACTCAGCCAAATTGAGTATCACTTTGAAGGGAATATGTTCAAAGACGGTCAGATAGCACTGGATCTTTGTGATGGCTTGATGCAAATCCAGGAAAGTATGAGACAGATGGCTGCTCATTCTGCTAAATTCGGGAATAACGGTTCGAAAGAATCAGGTTCTGAACTCCAGCTTTACCATAATGAAATGATTTATACAAATAACACTTTGTTGTTCCATCACCCTTATGGCAAGACTTTATTTACTACATTCTGCAACCCAAATTTCATCATGTCAAATGATCAGCGTATTGCAGATTTTTCTGAAAACTGGTTTAAAACAATCATCAATAAATCCAGTCTGATCAGTGGTCAAAATGAAAAAGCCCGCAATAAATTCTTTGATAGCATTAAGAGGAAAATTGAGCAATCAAAAAATAGAATTTTAATTTATATGGATCAGTATCATTGATGGAATGGCGATTTGTAAATTCAGGGCAATAATTTTAACTAGAGGTACAATAGATTACGTTTGTCTTTTTCATCAATCTTTTTGTAATTTCTTTTGTTACTTATATTACACATGCCGGCTCAGAGTTGGCTTAAATTTGACCCATAAATAATCAAATAATGTCCATATTTAAGAAGGGAAGTAAAGCATATTCCATACTAAACCAAAAATGTCCGCGTTGTCACGAAGCAGATTTATTTTCAAATAAGCTGAGTGGTATGAAGGGGGTTTTTCAAATGCCGGATAAATGCCCAAATTGCAAGCAGGATTTTATAATTGAGCCTGGATTTTATTGGGGATCTATGTATGTGGCATACGCCCTCAGTTCCGGAATTATGCTTTCCGGATTCGCAATTTTATTCTTTCTTTTTGACTTGGAATTGAAGCTGGCTTTTGGAATAGTGCTGGGTATTACACTTCTGTTGTACGGTCTGATTTTCAGGCTTTCAAGAGCGGTTTGGATCAATATGTATGTACATTATAAAGCTCCTGCACTTCCTTAGGCACTGACCATACCTGAGATAAAACCATTGCAGGCTTCATTCAGCAGATTGTACACCCTCTGGAATCCTCCGTCATAATATGGATCAGGAACTTCCCGGACTGCACGGTCTTCAGAAAATTCAAGTATCAGGTGGACTTTGGATGCCAGCTCCTGAGATGGACAGACTCGCAGGATATCCCTGTAATTTTTCTCATCCATAGCAAGAATAAAATCAAAATGGATAAAATCCTCAGGGGTCAACATTCTGGATCGTTGATTGCTGATATTAATGTTATTTTGCTTAGCCATGGCAATGGCGCGGCTATCGGGTTTTTCTCCGGCATGCCATCCACTGGTTCCTGCTGAATCGATTTTCCAGTCCAATCTGTTGCGTTTGACCTGAGCTTCCAGGATGCCCTGAGCGAGTGGAGATCTGCAGATGTTTCCCAGGCAAACCATTAAGATTTTCATATGTCCGTTATTTGTGCTCAAAGCTAAATAATATTTTATACATTATAATTATTTTACATGTATAATTATTTTAAAATAATCAGTTTGCAGGCAAAATTCATAAGGTCACTATTGAAACATAACGTATGAAAAGGGAAAAAGATACAGAAACGAAGAGATTGACAAGATTGGTGTGTGAGAAGTGTGTGTTGAGTGCAGGGTGTGGGAAGATTGAGAGATTGATGTGCGTGTTGTGAGTGTAGGTTGAGGGTGAGGGAAGATTGATAAGATTGACGTTTGGGTGTAAGTTTTTTGTGTAGGGTGTGGGAAGATTGATGAGAGAGTGGTGGTATGTGTGTACAAAACAAATTGGTGAATAGGTGAATTAGTAAGTTTGTGAATGAAACAGCCAATTTAACAGCCGGGTGAACGTGGGAGATTGGGGTGGTCTGTGTGATGGGTGTTGGGGGGAGAGAGTGTGCACGCGCTAAAGCACATGGGAACTAATTAGTCTGTATTTTGGAGTGAGCAAAAAGAGAGGAAGAGTTTGAGGAAGTTGATAGAATTGATAAGAGCTGGAGAAATTTCGATACCGGAGATGGAAAAATATACATGTACCTTTGTTATTAAAGATAGAATATGTCGATAGTCTTGTCAGATACTATTGTTGCGCTGGCGACACCACCGGGAATCGGTGCACTGGGAGTCATCCGGATCAGCGGTCCTCATTGCTTTGAAATATTTGCAAAGATGATGCACCGGCCATCTTTTAAGCATCCACAAAGTCACAAGGCATATTTCGGTCGAATTAAAAATGAGTCAGGTGAGGTCCTGGACGAAGTCGTATCTGTAGTATTCAAAGGCCCCCATTCTTTCACGGGCGAAGATACAGTTGAATTTTCCTGTCATGGTTCTCCCTTTATTTTACAGCAAGTCATAGAATATGCTATGCGGCTGGGCTGCAGGATGGCAAATCCGGGAGAGTTTACGATGCGGGCATTTCTCAATGGTAAGATGGATTTAACACAGGCGGAAGCAGTGGCAGATTTAATAGCTTCTTCAGGAGAGCAGGCACATAGTTTGGCCATACAACAGCTGAGAGGGGGTTTTTCAAAACTGATCAATGAGCTTAGAGAGAGGCTGATCAAATTTGCCAGTCTGATCGAGTTGGAATTAGATTTTGGAGAAGAAGATGTGGCGTTTGCCAACAGAGATGATTTATTGGCTTTAATCACACAAATTCAAAACGTCATCCGGCCTTTGATGGATTCCTTTCATTACGGGAATGCCATTAAACACGGAATCATCACTGTTCTGGCAGGAAGACCGAACGCGGGAAAATCAACGTTGCTGAATGCTTTACTGAATGAAGAACGTGCCATCGTCAGCGCCATCGCCGGCACTACCCGTGACACCATTGAAGAAAGTTTATTTATCAGAGGAATTCAGTTCAGACTCATCGATACAGCCGGGATCAGAGAAGCTACCGATCAGATTGAGGCCATCGGAGTCGAACGCACCATGGCCAAGATCAGTGAATCTTCATTATTGATCTACATATTTGATGTCACCGAACTCAGCCCGGAAGAACTTTGGGAAGATCTTAGGCAATTGATCAGGGAAGGACTCAGTTACATAGTTGTTGCCAATAAAATGGATCTTAATCCATACACAGAACCCGCAGATTTTCTGCATCCGGATATCCTTCAAAAAGATCAGCTTGTCACCACATCTGCCATTCACCAGATGAATATTGAATACTTAAAAGAGAAAATGCTGGAGATTGTACTTGGCGGACAAGTTCAGCAGGATCAAACCATCGTTCATAATGCCCGCCATGTGTCTGCTTTAAGTGAAACTTCAGAAGCTCTGCAACGAGCTGAGGACAATATCAGGGCCGGACTTTCGCAGGATTTGATTGCAATGGATATCAGACAGGCACTGTATTATCTGGGTACTATCACGGGGGTGATCAGTACAGAAGATCTTTTGGAATCAATTTTTAGGGATTTTTGTATTGGAAAGTAATTATATTTCCTTTGTTTTCTAAATGCTTGTTTTTCATAGGTTTTAACTGATTTTCCCTTCTTTTATTTGTTGCCAAACTACTCTTTTTTA
>JALHRR010000087.1 GCA_022841345.1 Saprospiraceae bacterium | reverse complement strand
TTTCCTTTCCTTTCTTTAGTGCTATCTTCTCTCCCATAGTTTCAATTTTCTCCAAAATAATACCTTCGTACTATTCCGCTTTGTATCACATTAAGGACTCGAACCTCCAGCTATCTATTCTTCCTAAATAACCCTCCAAGTGTAACTCCTTATCCCTCCTCTAATCCCTCTTTTCTCTCTTTCTCCTACGCCTTTCTTTATAAGCGACTGCAAAGATATAACGAGTTTTATTACCTGCAAGCACCTGCGCTAATATTTACCAATAAATTTTTCATCAATTAAGACCAAGCCCGATATAGAACTGATATTCAAATGAGTATGACATTAAAAAAAAGTGATTTTTATTAGAAAAAAAGTCAGCATTCAACATTGAGGTTCTTGCTTCATTCCATGGAAACAAATCAGCGATTCCTACTATTATTTCTTTCTGTTGGATATAAAATATTGTGACTATTGCCTAGGTGGCAATTGACAGAATAAAATACATGAATTGCCGCCTATTACCAATTAAAATATGAACATACCTTTTGGACTTACATTCCATTTTTAAATTCACTTTAAATTCAATCATACAACAGTGCCCGACTATTTAATTTACTTATTTTTGCCGGATCAAAAAAATAAGACATCATGAAAATCCACAATTTTTCTGCCGGACCTGCCATCCTTCCCAAATCTGTCATGGAAGAAGCAGCTCAGGCATGCATTGATTTTAACGGTATTGGGCTCTCGCTGTTAGAAATGTCACACAGGTCACCGGCATTCGAAGCAGTAATGGAAGAGTCTGAGCAATTAATACGGGATATTATAGGTTTATCTGATGAATTTGCTGTTTTATTTCTGTCTGGTGGTGCCAGTTCTCAATTCTTCATGGTGCCGATGAATATTCTGAATGAAGACGAAATTGCATCCTATACGGATACCGGAACATGGGCAGCTGGCGCAATTAAAGAAGCCAAGGCTTTTGGAAACATAGAAGTAGTAGCTTCTTCCAAAGAAGATAATTATACCCATATCCCCAAGCAATTTGATATTCATCCGGAAAGCAGATATTTGCACATTACCACCAACAATACTATATATGGTACAGAGTGGCAAAATATTCCGGATGTACATGTTCCGATTGTAGCAGATATGTCCTCTAATTTCCTGAGCAGGCCTTTTGATATTGAAAAATTTGACCTTATTTATGCAGGCGCTCAAAAGAACCTGGGTCCTGCAGGCGTAACAATAGTCATCCTGCGTAAATCGATTATTGGAAGAGCTAATCGCTATATTCCTACAATGCTGCAATATGGCACCCATGAATCAAAAGGCTCCATGTATAATACCCCTCCTGTATTTCCAATCTATGTTTCTATGCTTACATTGAGATGGATCAAGCAATTGGGCGGACTTGAAGCCATGGACAGGAGAAACGCTGAGAAAGCAAGTACTTTATATAATGAAATAGACAGAAACACCCTGTTTAAAGGCACCACCGCTGTAGAAGACAGATCCAGAATGAATGTAACTTTTGTAGCCACTAAAGATGGACTGGATAAAACCTTCATGGAAATGCTGAAGTCAGCGGGTATAGATGGTCTTAAAGGACACAGAAGTGTAGGAGGATTCAGAGCATCCATTTATAATGCCTTAGACCTGGAAAGTGTGAATGCACTTGTTGAGGTGATGAAAGCGTTTGAACAACAGTATGCCTAAAACAAAATCCAGTTTACCCGTTCAGATCATTGAGGACCCACAGATTCCTTTACCATTATATATATATGTAGAACCCCGCAGAAATGTCAGGATCTCCATATCAAAAGGCAATGCGAATCTGCGGCTGCCTTTATATCTCAGTTCAAGACAACAGACTGAATACTTGCAATGGGCTAAAGATTGGATCATTAAAAAATATCAGAAACAGCCCTCGCTTGCTCTACCAGAAAGTAAAGTTTATACAGACGGAGATGAATTAACACTGATGGGCCAGTCTTTTCAACTCAATCTTAATACCCATGATAATTCCATTTTAAAAGGAAATATAAAAGACAACAAATTTCACATTTATGTACCCCAATCCTGGCCTGCAGAAGAACAACAATTGGGTATCAGTATATTGCTGCGTAAAATGATTGCAAAGAGAATGCGCAGCGATATGATTGACAGGGTGATACAGTTAAACCGCCTTCATTTTCAGAAAGATATCAAAGCGCTTCGACTGAAATACAATACCAGTAATTGGGGTTCCTGTTCCAGACAAAAGAATTTAAATTTTTCAACACGATTGTTACTGGCACCACTTGAAGTGATCGACTATGTCATCATTCATGAACTGGCACATTTGATTGAAATGAATCATTCTTCAAAGTTCTGGGATATCGTAGAAAGAGCAGATCCAAGCTACAGATCTAAAGAGAAATGGCTGAAAGATCATGGCAGGAACCTGAATATTTAATGAATAAGCAATAGATTTTGATGCATATATCACAGACAGTACCGGCGGACTAATTAATAAAAAGATGCTCAGCAAACTGAAAACAGAATGCTGTGGTTTATAATACTACCGCAAAGACAAAAGACTCGTATCTTTAAAAGTCATTTTCGAAGTAATCATGGATAACTTTTAGAATTTGCGACCATAAACATTTTTTAAGCAACCATAATAATGTCATTTTAAGATGATCTACGATAAGGTATTTTTCAAGCAGAAAATCATATTTAAGGTTTTCTTGTTTTCAATTTTTATATGTTTTGGGGTTACACTGGAAGCTCAAAGTTCGAAGATTCATCCGCTATTAGTTAAAAATACAAGAGACTCTCAAATTCTTCAGCCATGTCTGATTATACTCTCCGAACGAGCAGATCTTAGTGCTGCTAAAGCCATCAAAAATAAAACCAGGAAGGGGCAATTCGTTTATGAAACATTGAAAAGCTTTGCAGAAACAAATCAGGCTGGAGTAAGGAATGTTTTAAATGAAATGCCTGACGTTGAGTATAGATCCTACTTTATCGCGAATATTATTGCAGCTGAACTGACTCAGACTCAAATGGAAGTCATAGCAGAGCAGAAGTCTGTGTCGCAGATTGTACCTAATGAGCCAATAAAAATGGATTTACCTGTCATTGAGCAAGCTGAATTTAGTAACAGGGCAATTGAATGGGGTGTAACGCATATAAATTCAGACGACGTATGGGCTTTGGGATTTACGGGTCAGGGGGTTGTTGTGGGTGGTCAGGATACCGGCTATGAATGGGATCATCCGGCACTTATCAATCAATACCGGGGCTATAACCCGGAAACTATGAATGCTGATCACAATTATAACTGGCATGATGCAATTCTGACTGCTGTGGGAAACCCTTGTCCTACTCCATCACCATACCCATGTGATGATAATAATCATGGGACTCATACGATGGGAACAATGGTAGGAACAGATGGCGGGGAAAATCAAATCGGCGTAGCACCGGGTGCTAAGTGGATGGCTTGCAGAAATATGGACAGAGGAGATGGAACTCCTGAAACATATCTGGATTGTTTTCAATGGTTTTTAGCACCTACCAATATTAATGGCAACAATCCTGATCCATCGAAAGCACCTCATGTAATCAACAACAGCTGGGCTTGTCCTCCTTCAGAAGGATGTGATGGAGCAGCCTCTATCGAGCCTTTAAGACAAGCAGTTATAAGTCTTAAAAATGCAGGAGTAGTTGTTGTTGTTTCCAATGGAAACAACGGAGGAATTTGTAGTACAACAGTTTACCCTCCTGCCACATTTCAGGAAAGTTTTTCTGTGGGTGCTACAGATGTCAATGAAATTATAGCAAACTTCAGCAGTAAAGGACCTTCATTGTACAATGGTACGCATCTGAAGCCTGAAGTGTCAGCTCCCGGAGTTGGAGTCAGATCATCCCATAGAAATCAGGGATATGGTACCTCCAGTGGAACCAGTATGGCTGGCCCCCACGTTGCAGGGGCTGTTGCTTTGATCATTTCGGCTAATCCCGGATTGGCTGGACAAGTGGAAACTATTGAGGATATATTAATGGAAACGGCTACGACCCGTTTGAGCACCAATGATTGCGGAGGAATTCCAACCGGAACCTCTCCTAATAATACCTATGGTCATGGAATCATTAATGCCCTTGCTGCTGTGCAGGCTGCACTTCAGTTTTTAGATGTCTCTTTAATCAAATTTGAAGCAAGCGCAAATAAATCTGCGGTGCAGTTAAACTGGGCATTCGAAGATATAAGCGAATTGGCTTCATACAAAATGATGAAAAGTGCAAATGCAGTAGATTGGGAAGTAATTTTTTCCAATGAAAATCCTTCTAATTCTGTAGGCCGATTGGAAGATAAAAACCCAAAAAGAGGAATAAATTATTACAGGTTGGATTGGATAGAAAAAAATACGGATGCGTCCTCATCTCCTATCAGAGCAGTTGACTTTCTACAAGGATCACTTAAAATGTACCCCAATCCTGTTTATAATGAATTGAAGCTGGAATTGCTATCAGGTAATCCGGATGAAATGGAAATTCAGGTATTAGATATGCTTGGAAAAATTAAAATGAGTACCCGATTCTTTGCTGCAGATTCTGAAATCAGAACACTGCAAGTTGCTGAATTACCTCAAGGCCTGTATGTAGTGGTTGTGAGAAATATTTCTAATGACAGTATCATTCAGGTAGAGAAGCTTATAAAGAATTGAGCTTCCCTTCAAGGCTGATCAACATCAACTACAGAAATCAAATAAAACAATAAAGCCCTGAAGATTTGCATCGACAGGGCTTTAATATTTATTTAGGAATGGAAGCTTACTCAGCCACCACTTCAAACTTAACTTTAGTTTTCACTTCTCTGTGAAGATCGATTTGAGCCTCGTAAGAACCCACTTCTTTAACTTCGTCTGTGATGTGAATTTTCTTACGCTCGATTTCGATACCGTGATGTTCTTTCAGTGCCTGAGCTATCTGAACATTGGTAACTGACCCGAAGATTTTACCGGTAGTCCCGGTTTTAGCTCCGATCTGCAGTGTAATCGATTGTAGTTGTTCTGCCATAGTTTTGTAGGCATCCAACATTTTATTCTGGCGGGCGTCTTCCTGGCGGATTGAGTCGGCCAAAATTGATTTATTGGTTTTGTTAGCTACAGCAGCCAATCCTTTTGGGATCAGATAGTTGCGGGCGTAACCGGCTTTGACCTTAACTACGTCATGCTTGTCGCCTACTTTATCTATATCTGCTAATAAAATAATGTCCATCTTGAATAGTTGAATAGAATTTAAAAAATAGGTTACTTAAGCAAGTCAGCTACATATGGTAATAAAGCCAGGTGTCTTGCTCTTTTGATTGCAGTTGAAATTTTGCGTTGATACTTCAGTGAGTTACCGGTAATTCTTCTTGGAAGGATTTTACCTTGCTCATTGATGAACTGTAGCAAAAACTCTGAATCTTTGTAATCGATGTATTTAATCCCGAATTTTTTGAAGCGGCAATACTTTTTCTTGTTTTGACCGATTTTGGGATTGCTAAGAAATTTAATATCGTCTTTAGTAGCCATGATGTTTCTCTTTTGTGTGATTCAATTATTCTTCTTCAAATAATTCAGGCATTTCGGCCTCAATTTCCTGGACAATCGGAGCGATCGCTGCCGGAACTTCAGGAACTACTGCAAGTTTAGGTGCAGCTACTGCTTCAACCGGAGCTGTTGCAACCGGAGCTGCTGCAGGTCTCACTGTAGGAACAGGTTCGTCAGATTTCACTCTGTCTTTTCTTGATTTTCCAATCAATCCTGCTCTTTTGTCCGCATTGTATTTCACACCAAACTTGTCAAGTGAAGCTGTAAGGAACCGCATGATACGCTCATCTCTTCTAAGAGCAAGTTCTAGTCTGGCGATCAGAGAACCTGAATCACACTGAAACTCGATACAAAAGTAAACGCCTGAACTGCGCTTGTTAATTGGGTAAGCCAACTGGCCCAATCCCATATCTTCCACATGTACGATCTCACAGCCTTCGCTTTTGAGATGCTCTACATATGTCTGAGCTGTCGATTTTATTTCATCGCCCGACAGCACCGGATCTACGATGAAAGTTACTTCATAAGAACGCATGAATTCTACGTATTTAATTAAAAAATGAATTTCGGCCCGCAAAGATAGCTTTAAGTATTGAATTGAAAAATAAAAGTATGATTTTCTTTCCTTTATACTCCGGATGTGGTTTGGACTGAGTACAATTTTTAGAGCATGAATTGCGACAATCAACGGGCTTTAGTTTGCAGCACGGGTGACATCTTGCATCGCTGCGCTCGCAAGGTGACATACTTTGCCTTCGGCAAAAGGTGACATCCCCTCAATAAATTGACTGCTATGCAGCCAATTTATTGAGGAGGTGACAGCTCGCGCTTAATACCGGCGGGCAGGTTTCATATATTATCTTGTGACTTCTTCCCGGCTTGTTCACTCATAACTATCGTACTCACGTGGCATTTTCGCGAGGGGCGGTGCCGTAATATTTGGACTGGATACTTCAATCGGCATTTTCGGGAGTGGTTTGCCGTAAAATATTTGGATGGATGTATCGAACCGGCTTTTCGCGAGGGGTTGCACACCCTCGCTGATATATGTCGCCCTTTCAGGGCTTAAATCCGCGTCAGCCCTGAAGGGGCGACATATATAAAGATAGGGCGCAACCCTATCTTGCTGATCTAAAGCGCAACCAAGCCCTGAAAGGGCGACATAAATGGCTGTTAAATCGGCTGCTCAATTGGCTGTTTCACTCATAATTCATAACTCATCACTTCACCCCGGCTGTTCATTTTCAACTTTCAACTGGCTGTTCACTCATAATTCATAAACCATAATTCATAACTGGCTGTTCCCATCTCATCTCTCATATCTTATACCTTATATCTACCGTCACTTATTTCCAAAAGTATTATCTTTGATGCATCATCAGAAAATTAAAAATCAAAAAGTATGAAACTCATCAATCTTTTATCATTGGCATTTCTTTTAATGTTTGCAGCAGCTTGCGGTAGCAATGAAGCTCACGATCATGATCATGAGGATGGCGAACACGCAGACCATGAGCATGGAGAAGAACAGATAGTAAGCACAACTGACAGTATTCATTATGGTGAAATGATCAGTGAAGAGGGTGCTATCGAATATTCTGAATTGCTTACAAGACTACAAACGGAAAAGGAAATTGAGAATGTAACTGTGGTGGCGGTAGTAGGAGAAGTTTGCCAGGTAAAAGGTTGCTGGATGAATATTACTGATGGCACTGTGGGAGGTGAAGAAGCATTTGTTCAATTCAAGGATTATGGATTCTTTATGCCTAAAGATCTTGCAGGCCAAAAAGTCGCTATTCAGGGAAAAGCTTATTATGAAACTACCTCTGTAGAAGACCTTAAGCACTATGCTGAAGATAAGAAAGCAACTAAAGAAGAGATCGACGCTATTACTGAACCCAAGGTGGAGTTGAAGTTTTTGGCATCAGGGGTAAAAATCCTGCCTACACAGATGTAAGACTTCTAAAAAATAAATTAAGAAAAAGCATTCCGGCGCATGTCGGAATGCTTTTTTTAATTTAAGTCTTCACAGATTGAAGTATATAATCCAGATCAATGTTTTGCTGGATTAATTCAATCGCTCTCTGAACCTTCCAGGGGGTTTCGCGGTTAATTTTAACTTCGATTCGGGAGATTTTTATCACAGATCCATAGGTATCCAGATGAGTGGTTACCAGCGGTATTTTATGCTCTTTCACAAATTCAATGGTATTCTTTTTGATCTCTCCCTGCCCAGTGGCTACGATTCCTGCCAATGGCGGTTTGGGCAGTCCAAAGCGTCTTGTAAGATAGCGGACAGTGGTGACAGCTTCATCGACTTTAGGGGCTGAAACGACCAGAAGCAAATTTTGGTTTTCCTTGATTTTAATGGCATCAATGAGTGAACCAGCCAGAAAAGACTCTACCTTATTATCCAGAAACTCTTCATTGTAAATCACTTTACCATGTATGGCATCTACCACTGACCACATTTGGGGATAAGCAAGAGATTCATCATAAGGCATTAAGCCCAATAATTTCAGATTAGCCTGATCCAGCCAAATCTGAAGATAATGACGAATCTTCTCCATTTTTTCCGGAACAACCTTATTCACAATCACGCCGATGATCGGCACATTATGCTCCCGAAATAAAGCCAAATTCATATTTAGCTTATCAATCGAGCTTCCGATACCACCTTCAATTATAAAGATAACACCTGCGCCCAGCATTTTGGCTACTGCAGCATTAGACAATCCAACCACGCTACCTACTCCGGAATGACCTGTACCTTCATAAATGACGAGCTCGTTCTTGGATTCGAGTTCAGCAGCTGCACTCATGATCGCCTCTTTATAATGAAATGCAGAGGGATTTTCCAGAAACGAAGTGGTAGCTCCCTTACCCAGGATAACGGGACTGTGTATATCTGGCTGAATCACAAAACTGATCAAATCTGCAAACAATACGGTATCCTTGTCCACCGGAAAACCCTCTACTTTCAAAGCTTGCTGACCGATCGGCTTACAGTATCCGACCTTGTATCCCATCTTCATAAAGCTGGCTACAAGACCCAGTGTAGACGTAGTCTTGCCGACATGCTGACTACTGGCAGCAACATAAATATTTTTAATTCTGGGCATTTCCTGATCTGACTTTTCGAAGTTTACTCACATGAATCGGCTACAATAATAAGATTACCTCCTTAAACTGTGAAATTAAGCGGGAAATTATAAGCTTTAATTTCAAATTCAGTTCCCGCAACGATAGATGTTTCCATCCAGTGCTTGATAAGAATTGCGGGAACAGATTTCAGATGTCAGTTTTCAGATCCCAAAGCTTTGGGGATCAGATTTCAGATTTTGCAAAACAGCCATACATCCACTAATTGCACTAAGGGACACGAATAATTTCTAAGGATCACTTGTCAACATTCGTTTCAATTAAATGGTAGATTTTTGTCTTATAATTTAAATTAACCACATTGCATGAAAGTCATCTAAGTAATAATTCAAAATTATTTAGTGTAGTTTTTTTGTGTCTATTTGTGTAATTCGTGGATTATAAAGCTTAAATATGCCGATCAGCCCAACAATAATCCTCTATGACCTATTTCCCATTATTGAATAAACAGTTTTCTTCCTCCGAAATTCAATCCGTTGATTTAAGTCCGGCATCCATCGTCATCAGTGAAAGTTCTGCTGAAGGGACCTATAAACAACTCGACGATTACATTCAGAGGCAAATGAAATTAAAAAACGCTAAAGTCCTCTACGGAGGATATTTGGAAATCAGGCATTTGTATCAGAATAGTCCGCATTTCTCCAATCCGGTTAAGAACAGGAATATTCATTTGGGCTGGGATATCTGGGCTCCGGATTTAACAGATTTATATGTTCCTGTCCCACTCAAGGTGCACAGCTTTGCGTATAATGATCAGATTCTGGATTATGGGGCAACGATAGTATTTTCATGCATGCTTAAGAATACTCCATCTTATTTGCTAATGGGACATTTATCTATGAAAAGCATAGAAAATCTGGCTGTGGGTCAGCATTTTTATGCAGGTGATGTAGTAGCACAACTTGGACCAAAAGCCGAAAATGGAGGCTGGCCTCCTCACCTGCACCTTCAGTGGATTTTGGACATGAATGGTTACCATGGTGATTATCCCGGTGTTTGTAGTGAAGAAGAAATTGAATTTCAAAAGGTTAATTGTCCGGATCCGTCATTTTTGCCTCTGGCTTTCAGAGCTGAATAATTCTCCATTATTAATGCATAATTCAGACCACAACTTATCTTTGCGCCCTTTATGCATATATACCACACTATTTCATCCTTAAGGCATTATCTGCACTTGTGTCGTGCGACCGGCGGAACTGTCGGATTTGTGCCTACAATGGGTGCACTGCATGAAGGTCATATCTCGCTGATCGAAGCTTCTAAAAAAGAAAATCACTTTACTCTTGGTTCTATATTCGTCAATCCCACCCAGTTTAATAATAAGGAGGATCTGGCAAAATACCCCCGCACAGAGGTGGAGGATACTGAAATGTTGCGTAAAGCCGGATGTGATGCTGTATTTATCCCATACGTTTCCGAAATCTATCCTGAAAAACCTTACCACATTCCTGAGATAGATTTAAATGGAATGGATGAAGTCATGGAGGGTGCTTTTCGCCCAGGGCATTTTAAGGGCGTGTTACAGGTGGTCTACATACTTTTAAAAATTGTGGAACCCGATGTGCTGTATCTTGGGCAAAAGGATTTCCAGCAACAGGCCATTCTTCGATTGTTGCTGGATCAGCAATTTCCACAAATCAGAATGAATACTGTGCCAACTTACAGATCAGAAAGTGGCCTTGCGCTCAGCTCCAGGAACCGCAGACTGACAGAGGAGCAAAAGGTACAAGCATTAGCAATTTACAAAACCTTGTTGGAAATCAAATCCCAACTTCCTTCAAATAATGTTTCTGAAATACTGACTCAATCAAAAGAAAACCTGGAAAACACAGGGCTCAAACCGGAGTACATCAGTATTGCTGATCAGAAGACGCTCTCCATTTTAGATAAAGTAACTGAAAATGACAGAGTGGCTATTTGTATTGCAGCTTTTGCCGGAGAGATCAGGTTGATTGATAATATGCTTTGGCCGGAAGATTAATGGATGAGTTGGTGAATTGGTGAGTTGGTGAATGAAACAGCCAAATTTAATTGAAAAATGAAAATTAACAGCCAAACAGCCAATTGCCGAATCGCAGATCGCGCAATGAGGAACGAACCTCGCGATTGTCGATTTGATGAATGAAACAGCCGAACAGTCATTTTTAACAGCCAATGAAACAGCCGCTGAAGAAGCTGCGAGCCTCGAGCTATGAGCTGCGAGAAAACAGCCGCTTCTAGCTTCTGGTCGAAGATAGATACCGAAGTATGAGTGTCTCTGCCTCTAGCCTCTGGTTACAACAGCCGGGAACATCCGAAAAGAATTATAAGAAATAACACCTGTAACCTGCCAGGCTGTATTTTGCGCTAGCCGTCACCTCCTAAATAAATTGGCTGCAATGCAGTTAATTTATTTCGGAGGCGTCACCTTTTTGCGACAGCAAAAAGATGTCACCTTGCAAGCGCAGCGCCGCAAGATGTCACCGGGCGAGGACATAAGCCACGTATATTCCATCACACCAAAAACTGGATTTCTTTAATGTAGTTTTCATTCAGGAATTCATTCAGGTTTTTGCGGAGCTGCTCTCGGCCCATGTGGAGTTCATTGCGGAGCGGGGCAGAACTGATGCGTAGGAAGAGGACTTTGTTTTTTAAGGTAATGTCTGTCGTGTATTGGCGGATAGATTGACTGGTAATTTTATGCCAGTTGACTTCCAGTTTGGCCTGGAAATAATTTTCCCTGACCTTGTCATCCTTCAGCCAGGCCTGGAGGACATCTTTTAATGGCTTGTCATTTTTGGGAATCATTAGAAATATTTTGTGAGATGATTCGGCCATCTTCGATCACAAATTTACCATATTCCAGGGATAATTTGCTTTGAATAATTTCTTCCAGGCGATTGCTGAAAGTGTCGGAGATAAATACTTGTCCGAAATCTTCGGCTGTAATGATGCGCAATAATTGTTCGATTCGGTATGGGTCCAGCTTATCAAATACATCATCCAGCAAGAGAATGGGTTGCTTGCCGGACGCATTGCGCAAATAAGCATACTGAGCCAACTTTAATGCCAAAACGGTGGTTTTGATCTGCCCCTGGGAGCCTT
>JALHRR010000086.1 GCA_022841345.1 Saprospiraceae bacterium | reverse complement strand
GTGAGCCAGAGACTATCCCATGACCCATCACTACGAATTTGATAACACCCAAGAAGATGATGCTATAGTAGTGTATCACTTATTCTTATTATTAATGAAACTTGGTGTTGGCCTTAAAGAAGTTCGTCATAGCCAAACATGGGCCTGTGATACTACTCTGAGTCTTGATTATAAAGACCAAGTCTTTCGCCCTCGATAACCATCTGCATTAAATGCTCTTCAGGCGTCATTCTATTCTTCATTGAAGGATCATAACTACTAAATGATAGTTTGTAGCGAATAGGATGACCTACACCAGTGTTTCTCATCTGGCTTGTACTTGTGTAAACAATACCAATCACCTTTAGCTTCCTTAGGAAGTGATAAAGCTGATGTACTGAATTTACTTCATCTGCTGTTAGACATTCAAATGGTTTCATCCGCCTACCGACAATTGAGCAATAATATACATATACCGCTCCCAGATAATTATGGACGGTTCTTTAGCAGACTTTATACCGAGATCCCGTAAGAAGAATAGAAGTTTGAACTTGCGTTCAAGCTTAGCTATCTCGTGTAGTGGTGGGATCTCCCGTGATGTCATGAGCCATTATACTATAGGTCGAGTTGGTAATAACTTGGCCAGGAAGTACTTCAACTCGATTCTGTAATACAGATCGATAGCCTCTTTTGAGCTGTTGAAACGAATTAGGACTGGGCGTTTTGAACGCTTTTCCATAAATACTTCCTTTGTTTGAAATTGCAAGAGGGCGACTCAATTGAATTGGACTATGTGTAGCCATGAGTTCCTCCTATGTTGCCAAGGTTGGCATTACCTTATTATAACAGGTTTTAGATCTTGTAGCGACTGCCTAAAAGTTTTATCAGGAATACAAATAGATTGTACTTGGCGGTTTCTTGCTTCTGTTTAAGAAACAATTCGTCCGTTACCTTTTGTCCTGGCGATACTCTTCTGCTTGAAGATCCGCGTCGTCCACAAGCGCATGATGTGCAAGGACATTTAGAGCCATTTGAGCTCTTTGATGTTGAGTTGGGGGATTTGGATTTATAAATTCCGGTAGACATAATCCTCTGAAAGGACATAACATACACCTCTTTGAGTCCATGCATTTGCCGTCTAGCTGAACGATTTGTTCTAGGACATCTGCGTCGTTTTTACTCAGAGACATTAGGTTCTCCTAAGATCTCTTCGATGGCTTCATCAAGTAATAAACGAGTTGCTACTTCTTTATACCTAGCATCGGCCTCTTCTTCAGACATATTTGAGACTCCAAGAGCCTCAACACAACTGAGCCAGTGGCCATCTTCTTTTTGTTTTAGTTTAGACATGGGGCATTGAGCGCACACGGTTGGGCTGGCCCAGAGTGTACAACTTCCCTCTTCTTGGATGATTTTCTTCAGAATGCTGTTCATAATCCCCATTTGTTTCGGATCCTATAGTTTATTATACAGGGATAACAACTTAGAATGTCCAATCGGTGTTCAGGTATAATAGTTATGCATGAGTATGGATAAGCCGAACAAACAGTACCCGAACCCTCCTCCAACGTCGATTACGTCGACGAATTCGCCTATGCCTCAATGGCTTCCGGATCCGTCAATTAAGGGAGTGAGCTTTGATCAACTATTAAATCAACGTGGTATTCGCTTTCTTCACCACAAGGCAATCCCTTGTATGAACGTTGAATCGACTACTTTTCAAGCTCATCAGCCAGATTGTCCTTTCTGCGATGACAGTGGAATTATCTATTACGAAACAAAAGAATGCTGGGGAATTTTCTCAGGAAACAGTATTGAAAAGACTTTCGAAGCACATGGTGTTTGGGAAGTTGGTACCGCTGTTGTAACTTTTCCTACTGAATATCCAGATGGTACTCAGGCTGACTTTAATACTTATGATAAACTAGAAATGCCTGATTTTACAGTGCGTCTTTGGGAACTTAAAAGTTATGAACCACGTCCTGATGGCATCCAGGATCTCCGCTATCCAATTCAAAAAGTAGAGTATGCGTCATCAATTACCGATGGCGTTCAGAAGATCTACATGCCTGGGGTTGATTTTAATGTCACACCAGAAGGCACTATTCAATGGATTCCTGGAAAAGAGCCATTCTATGACGCTAGTTTGGAACGCGGTGAAGTTGTAGGTTGGGCCTATTACGCTCACCCAGTATATGTAGTTTTGCAATCACTCAGAGAACTTAGAATCACACAGGAGTTAGTTAACGGAGTAAAAACAGCCCGTAGGTTACCACAACAGATACTTGTTAGACGTGATTTCATGGTAGGTTCAGGTGAGAAGATTGTTAATCCAGTTGTCCCCTAAGTTAACTGTAGATATGAGTTATAATGATCCTATCGAGTTAACGGGAGCTCATTGAACTATGCCACAAGCCGTATCGCGCAAACAGTATCGCCTAATGCAAGCCATTTTACATGGCAAGGTGGACTCGTCTAAAAGTTCGGGCCGTGGCACTCCTCCAAAATCTGTAGCCTCCAAATATACTAGTCCCGGTAAAGATGCTCCAGAACAACATGGCGAAGACCGTGGTGGAACGTGGGGCGAAAAGCATCACGCTAAAGCTAAAGATAAAGTAAAAGAAGAACGTATCAAGCGTAAGAAGTCTAAGAAGGAACTTAAGAAAGCCTTTGAAGAACATTACTCTGGACACGCTGCTGCTTGTATCGTCATGGACGATAACAATCGTATCCTTTTAGGTAGACACAGTACTGGCGGAATGGCCTTTGCTGGTGGACATTGCGATGTAACTGATGGCGACAAAGCTATCACTGCACTGCGCGAACTAAAAGAAGAGATGGGAATCACAGGACGTAGTCCTCAAAAGATCTGGTCAGGTAAACTGAACGGAAATGAATGTGAAGTCTATCTAGTTGGTTCCTTTACAGGCGAACCAAAATCAACTGATGAAATTAAAGAGCCTCGCTGGTTTGAACCTTCTGAAATCCCTTGGGACGATCTTCGTGATTGTTGCAAGAAACCTTTAGAAGAATTCATCCGCACTAAACTTGGTAAATCACTCCAAGGAATGGTTGCATTAGAAGCTCTTGCTAAGAATATCATTCGTCAAAAAGCTGATGCCGTTTTAGAAGTCACCCATGGTGATGCCCTTAAACTTATAGGTAACGGCATGTTCCGTAAACTTCGTGAAGAAGTTAAAGACATGGGCGATGAAGACTTTAAAGATATTCATATCGATACATATAAGGTTTCGATCCGTAAGCACATGAATGATATCTATTCTGGTCGCGTTGAAGACGGACACAAAGTAGTTTATCAATGGACTAATAAATCACTTCCTGAACTCACTGCAGCCTTAATGTCTGTATTTGAGTGGTATATGCCCGAAGACGAAGATTTCATGAATGACCTTCATGATGATTCGATTGAAGACGATGTTCTGCATGGTGGAGTTCAATCGCTGATTGAAAACTACAAGCGCCACAACATTGGCAATATATATCAGGAGATGGAAACTATTCGCGAGCAAATTCGTAATGGAATGGCTGTAGATTTACAGCAAGTTGAAGCTCGTATCATGAAACTATTCGATAAACTTGAAGACGTTGTTCATGACATATCTGATAAACATAATCATCTTGCCCAAATGGCAGGATCTGAAATTGATGACCTCGAAACTAAATTGAGAGAGCTTCAAAGCAAGATTGACGATATGGGAAAAGGTCCTGAGACTGTAACAGCTTACAGTTCAGTTAAAACTAATCCAGCTCGCATCCATGATGAGAACTACCCTTATCTTCCGCGCCCTCAAGTAGAGATCTCTCCTAACGGAGCTATTAAGATCACATTTGGTTCAGACTGGACCGACCTTGAGAAACAGAATTTCTTGCATGATATGCGAGCAAAAGCTGTGAAGCGCGAGAAATCTAATGGTTAATCTTTTCCTAGAAATTGAAAGATTAAAATCCACCTTAAGAGGTCGCGGTTTAGAAGAACAGTTTGTGGAACAGATTGCTGAAAAAGCAAATCTTGAGATCACACTTGCCTTAAGAGAAAGACTTGATTCTGCGTTAGAAGTAGCGGTTCAATCAGGTGTTCAAAAAGATTCAGCAGATTTTATTAACGAGTTAAGACCTAGACCTGACGCTTTCATTATTGAAACTGAGTCGGGATCTACAGACTTCTCTGATCCTCCACTTCCAATGTTAGATTATCTCCTTGCAAGAGGAGCTAAGCCAATGAAAGATGGATCTGGAGTTTATAAAGTTATACCAGTAGGTGGACAGAGCAACCAACAAAAGCCACCTATTCATACTAACATCTTCGATGCACAGAAAGCTATTTCAGCTGAACGCTATGAAAATGCGGTTGCTCAGTATAATAAGGTTGCGCCGAAGAAATCTAAAGTTAACTTTAGAACGGCGACAAGTAAACAGAATCGTCAGACCCAGTGGGTTCTGCCAGAGAAGAAAAAAGACTTCACTGAGGATCTAGCTGAGATCAATAATATGCTCTCACACGATTACGACAACGTTATACTTGATATTATAAGATCTTATGAAGAGGGGTTTTAAATGTCATTCGTAATGCCAGAAATTGTAGTACAGAAAGTGCTTGCTCATGGCATTAAGCAACTCCGTGCTAACAAGGCCGAGTTCTATGACCTCTTTGCTCAATTCACTCAAGATGAACTTAATGAGGACTATGGACCTAAGTATCTAGATGAACTATGGAAATGGTTCTCTACTACAAAGATCCCTGTTGTTAAGGCTTGGTCATTTAACGCCCAAGTTATTCCTTGTATCTCTGTTCACTTAGCCAACGAGACTGAAGATGAAGCTAAAGCCTCTATTGGTGACTATGCTGGAAACTTTGGTGATGACGTTGAAACCGGTACTGGAGTCTTTACAGCTATGGTTGATATTGGTATCCATGCTAACAAGGCTGGCGACCACGTATTGTGGCTATACTATATTGTTGCCTATATCCTGTTCAAACATAAGCTTATGGCTCATCGCTTAGGGTTGAAATTACACACCTTTAGCGCATCTGACTATAACAAGGATAGTAATAAGATGACAGAGAATATCTGGACCCGTTGGGTTAGATTTCGCTGCACTACTCAGAACTTCTGGGATTCAGAGAAGTTCATTGATATTGAAGAAATTAATACAGAACCGGCGGTTGGCTTAGAGCCTGCCTCAGATATAGCGACAGGCCTAGACGTTGATATAGAAGATGTAGATACTACAGCTAATGATGGCCTTATAGCTAGCAGAGTCGGGGATGATGATGGAGATGACGACTTAAACATTTAAGCGTCCTAACCGGTTAAAATATACTTAAGGAGTACCGTATGGGAAAAAAGAATAGACAAGCAAAAGATATGGAGCTTGCAGCGAACGAGGCCGAAATGGCTGATGAAGCTGAAGCGGCTCCTGAACAAGAGGCTGCACCAGCTAAAGCTGAAGAGCCAAAGGTTCAATTTGACGGATGGTATGCTTTACGAAGCAGTGTCATCCCTGCTATCCACAAGAAAGAAATCTTGAAAGCTGACTTCAAGGGCCGTAAGGTTCCAATGGTAGCTACGATGGCTGAATTTGATGAAGCGTTAAAAAAATACGGGGTTCAGTTAGTTTAACCTAACTTGGGACCCATGTTATAATTAGGTCAGAAACTTGACTCAGGAGACATGACACATGGCAATTAATGTAAGCTTTAATGGTGCAACCATTTTTAAACCAGGTGCTTACTCCAAGACTACAATCGATCTTGGCGGAGGATTTCCTCTTAGCCCGACCGGTATCGTAGCTATCTTTGGAGAAGCAGATGCGGGTGCTCCTGGCTCCGCGGAAACAAACATCGCTAATAACGTGTTTGGTCCAGATCAATTAACACAAATCCGCGACAAATATGGTCGTGGTAATATCGTAGATGCAGCGAACTTCTTGTTTGCTCCAGGTGCTGACGGTGCAATCCCAGGTGGAGCACAAGCCCTTTACATCTACAAAACAAATGCGTCTGTTCGCGCGATGTTGGATCCTGTTGAAGCAGGAACAACTGACTTCGGTCGTTTGCGTGCTCGCCAGTGGGGAACTTCTGGTAATCAGATCACATTCAAGAACACTATCACTGCAGAAACTCCTGCAAAAGTAAGTTCTGGAACAATCACATTCCCTTTCACAGTTACTCTTGCAACTAACGATACTATTACTAGCCGAATCAACGGCGGTCCACTTGTGACTTCTACTGTTGCTGCTGCTGTGTACGCAAGTGCTACTACACTTGCTGCCGCTATCGATTCTGCAATGTCTGCCGCTGGCATTTCATGTGCCGCAGGTTCTGCTCCAAATACTCTTGAGCTTTCTCAAGATGTTGTAGCTAACTTGCACCGCAACGGTTCTGGTCGCGCGATGGAATTAGTTGGTGGAACATTGCTTGGTGCTGGTGGTATTACTAATATCGCTACTCTTGCTCAAATCGCTTACCCAGCTTCTGAGCCCCTTGCAACATTGAGCATCCGTAACCCTGTTTCTACTCTTGAAGAAGGAGCAACGGTTGGTGGCGAAATCATGATGAGCCTTGGCCGTGATAATTCTGGTTCTTGTACGTCTGCTGATGTAACAATCAACGCGTCTTCAATCGTATTAGCACAAGCCGGTGCAACTCCTGCTACTATTACTTTAGCTAAAGCTGACTTCCCTTCTATCCAATCAGTTGTTGACTACGTTAACACTCTTTCAGGATGGAGTGCTTCAGTATCTTCTATCTTGTTGGGACAATTGTCTCCAAACGTTCTTGACCGTGTTTCTGCGGCTGGTGCTTTCTACTCTGTAGCTGGTGCTAAACCTGCACGTATCAAGCGTGATGCTGACCGTGTTGCTGATTTCTTCAGCTTGTCTTCACAAGTTGAACTGATCCCATTGGTTGGTCAAACTGAAGTTAAGAAGCTTGGTCTTCCTGACGAACAAGGTGTTCCAAATGCTCTTTACTTGAGCGGTGGAGCTAAAGGTGCTACTGCATCTGCAGACATCGTTACTGCTTTGAGCAAATTCGAAAAGTTCCGTGTAAACTCTGTTGTTCCTCTTATGTCACGCGATGCTTCTGAAGATATCGCAGATCAATTGACAGATGCAGCTTCAACATACACTATCGCTGGTATCCACCAAGCTGTTAAGACTCACTTGTCTTTGATGGCTACAACTAAGAAGAAATCTGAAAGACAAGGTTACTTGTCAATGAAAGCTTCTTACGCTGCTTGTAAAGTTGAAGTAGCTACTATGGCTGCTGCACGCATCCAGATGGTTATCCAAGACGTTCGTCAAACGGACTCTGAAGGTAACATCAAGTGGTTCCAACCATGGGCTGGCGCTGCATTACTTGCAGGAGCACGTGGCGGTTCACCAATCGGTAACCCAATGACATTTAAGTATTTCAACATGTCTGGAATCAGACAAACTGCTCAACCAATGAGCACTGCCGAACAAGACATCGTAGTGGATTTCGATCCAGATACTATGTATGACGATGCTATCGCTAACGCGGTAACATTCTGGGAAGCACCACAAACTGGTGGATTCCGCTTGGTTGTTGATAATACAACTTACAACAAAGACGGCAACTGGGTTTATAACCGTGGTCACGTCCTTTATGCTGCAGACGTTCTTGCTTACGACTTCAGAAACCAACTTGAGAACATCTATGTTGGATTGAAGAATACAGTAAGTGCTGCAGAGATTAAGTCTACTTGCGAAGCGATTCTTGGTAGCTACTTAGCTCAAGGAATCACTGTAAGTACGTCAGATGCTAAAAACGGCTTCAAACAGCTGGTTGTTCAAATCAACGGTAATACCGTGAACGTATCAGTAGTTGTTAAGCTTGTTGAAGGTATCGACTTCGTGTTGGCAGATATTACGCTACAACGCGCAAGCCAAACTGCTTAATCCGGACTAGTCATCCTGAGTTTCTAATGGGGCCTGCTCAAAAAGCAGGCCCTTTCTTTTTCTGATTACTTAAAGAATTGAGATACGTAAGATCCAAGGATTTGGTGCCAGCCTTGTACCTTTTTGATAGTAACTGTAGCATCACCTGGTTCAATTTCGACATCAACGTCGACAAACATCTCCATGGTAACTTTTGTTACTTTACGTGAATGGAATTCAAGCTTAAGGAATGATAAGTTTCCTAACTTCTTTCCGTCAAGTTCTACTTCTGTATTAGCACCGACGCTAACACTTCCTGGTTTCTTATTCCGAATTGTAAGCTTCGGATACTTAGTGGTCTGGCTCATAGGGCCTCTCCTTTGTTATAGCCGCCTTATGGCGGGTTAGGCCCATTATACGGTGCTTAACTTAAAACAGGGTATATTAGCTTTATGAGTTACAAGGTGTAACTTAAAAAAACGAATGGTAATGGTCAGCCGCAAGACCAAAAGGAAAGAACATGGCAGGTAAGAAGCCCTCATTTATTACAGGTGCGAATGCTAAAATTAAAGTCGGAGGCAAAACCTTCGCTTATGCAGCAGACGTATCATATCAAGTCGCAGTAGACACTATCCCTATCGAAACTATGGGACGTTACGAAGCAGTTACCAATGAACCGGTAAACTACTCTGTAGCTGGTGAGCTATCTGTAGTCCGATACACTGGTATCGCTAAAACCAACGGTATGCCTGGAACAAACACAGGTGGTAACGGTCTCGGTAAAGTCGATTACACAACTGGTGGAAACGGCGCTAACGAAATCAACCCTGGGAATATCTTGTTCTCACAAACTTGGGACCTTTCTGTGTTCCAAAAAGAGCAACTTGCTGCAACTGCAGCCGGTGGAACTGCAACTGTAACGGATTCTGTTGAATTCATTACAATCAAAGATTGCCGCTTCACACGTAAGAGCTCTGCGTTGAATAAACGTGGAATTTTAGTTGATCGTTTGGCCTTTGTTGGAATTATCGCAGACGACGAGTCTTTCGATGCTTCTTTCTCTGGCGATCAAGATTTAGCCTAATTAAAAACTGGAGATCAGTGTAGATGTCTGGTGTTAAACCGTTCTTCATTACTGGCGCTAACGCGAAAGTTAAAGTAAACGATAAGACGCTTGCTTTCTGCACTGATTTATCATATTCAGTTTCTATTCTCACTCAAACTCCTAAAGTTCTTGGAATGTACGAAGGCTCATCAGTTGAGCCTCTCGGCTATACTGTTTCTGGTAGCTTCACTGTTATCAGATACGCTAAAGATGCCAAGGCTAATATTGGAGTAGCTCCGAACGGGGCCGCAGGAAATGATGCTGGTAACGGCGTTGGTAACTGGGGTTCAGCATGGGGCGGCGGACTAGGTAGTTTCTTTGCACGTAATGGTGTAGGAAATGATGGTCGTGCTAACGAAGCTTTAGATCCTAGCAAATTTGCAAACAGTGTGACATTCGATGTCCAGGTGTATCAAAAGACTCCATCTGGTGAAATTGGTGTTGCTAACATTCGCAACGTTAGAATCACACAAGCTGACTTCTCAATGACGAAAAAGGGTGCTGCTCAGCAACGCTTTAATTTCGTAGCTTTATACGTAGACGAAGATAGTTTTGTCGCGGATTTCTCTGGTCAAGGCCAGCAATTCCAAGGGTAATAAATGGCAGGTTTTAATAACAAACCAGGTTTTGCAGAAAATGTAGCTAACAACGTTGCAAGCAACGTTTCTGGTGTATTTTCTACTAAGCCATCTGCTAGATATGCCTCTGGTGCTCGCACTATTCTAAAGATCAATGGAAAGATCGCTGCTTTTTGCTTCGGTGTTTCTTGGAAGATCAATACACAGGTTACCGAGATCAACACTATCGATGACTACTTTCCTCACGAGATTGCTCCACAAAGAGTAACCGTAGAAGGAACATTATCTGCACTTCATATTCCTGGCCAATCTGCAGGAACAGAAATGTGGCAGCCAGACGCTATTAACTTTCTATTTCAACAGTACATCACTATCGAAGTGAGAGATACTACAGATCAACTATTGTTCTACACTAATAAAGCTATGATAACTTCACGTTCTGAAGATATCAGAGTTGACTCTTTATCTAATGTTCAACTATCATTTAGAGCTATCGGCTTCCAAGATGAGCGTAAACCTGAGTTAGCTCAAGGTGCTACAAGTACTGGACCAGAAGATAAGAAACCTCAAAGTCGCCTTCAAGAAGTTACTGGCGGCATAGCTAACAGATTAAGAAACTTTGGTTTCTAAGCACCCTACTATTTAATAGGTATAATGAGCCTTATTAAGGAGCATTATGGACCTACCAAGTAAAGAAAAGACATTCAGTTTCGAGCACGTTGGTGAAACGACAGGTAAGAAATACGATGGACAATTCACAGTTCTCTGCGTTCTAAACGTGGGCCAAAAACATGCTATGGCTCTTGAAAAGACCCGTTTAATGGGTAACTACATGAATCCAACAGATGACCTTGCTGGATTTGCTGTCATCCTTGCCAACCTGCGAGCTAAGATTATTAGTGCCCCCGAATGGTGGAACCAGTCTGGTGCTGGGGCAAATATCGATGACGAAGATGCCTTAGTAGTTCTATATCGTAAGATTACGGAAGCTGAGGTTTTATGGAAAGAAGAGTTAAAAAAGAAGACGGAAAAGATTCCGGATCAGAACTCTCAATCGTCGACGCCGTAAAAAAGATATGTGCTCATAATGCCAGGGCTGATCTTCACACTGAAGAGCAGCTATTGCTATTTCTGCAGTCCTGGTGGTCTCGAACCTACAATAGACCCCTAAAAGATCCCCTTCTATTAAATTACACTCTAGAGGAATTACTCTATGAGTTCTATGATCGTATTGAGCGAGCTAAGGCTGAAGAAGAGCGACTTGAGCAAGAAGATGTTAAGATAGAAGAGGATAAGGATAAGCGTAACGAAGACTGGGCAGAGCGCATGGAGCGCGAAGAGATGGAAGCAGAAATGCGTAAGTCTGGAGCTGAGTCTAGTAAACCTGCCGAAGATCCAACTAAAGATCCTGCTAACGTTGCTTGGATGGAGAAACAAATCCAAGAAGCTAAGCAGGTCTACGGTGAAGACTTCGGTGAAGATATAGAAGACGACTTCAACGGGTAAGGTAGATGGCAAACGATCAGAACAAGAGTAACAAAGGGCCAATGAATGGCTTCGGTCAGTCTGAAATCGAGAAGATCGGTCAGTCTGCTTACTCTATTCCTAAATCTGAATTAGAACAACGAGCAAGAGCAACGACTGCTCGTACTCAGATGGAAGCTCTATCTGAACTTCCTGAGAGCGTAATCTTAGGCAGTAAGGCGATGACAAGAGTTGCGCAGACTGCACCGAACACTTTGATGTCGGCAGAGTCTCGTATCCGAAGCAGTGTCGAATCTCGTTTAGAACGTTCAAATATGCAAGCGGCCAATGTAATTGGCCGTGAATACTCTGAGACAGCGATCAATTCGCAAGCTCGTCAGATGTATGATAAACCAGAGTTTCAAAACAGAGCTCTGTCAATGATGAACCAATCCTATGATGATCTTGGTGCTAGACGTCAACAGATCTCTGGACAGATCAATCAATTAGGACAACAGTCAGCTGAAGCAGCTGGTTCTCTATTTACAAATAGAGGTGTTCGAAAAGATCTTGCAAATCAAATTGCTGGTAATGCTAATCAAGCCGATACCTTAACTAAGGAATTAGCTAGTATCGACCTTGCAATGAAGACTAGACGTCAGACTGGTACAGATCCTCTTTCTCGTTTTGAAAAATTAAATCAAACAGGTAAGTCTGCTGAAGACTTTCTAACTGCAAAAGATATTGGTGAACAAGTACGTTCTGGCAGCGTTAACATCAGTAAGGGTGGTCAATCAGTAGCGGTTGATAATGCAGATATCGGTAAAGCAATTGCTTCAGAAGCTGAAGCTTTAAGAAAAGCTTTATCTGAACTAGCTAATTCTGCAGGTAAGTCTGCTGAAGAGTTAGATCAAATGCGAAGTGCAGCTGAAGAGTCAGCTGAGAACTTTGAGA